>CAUJDF010000073.1 GCA_963169045.1 Myxococcota bacterium | reverse complement strand
CTGTCCGAGGGATGGAGTGCAGCGCCATCGTCGACAGCTGCGCCCTCCTTGGCGCCATGAGCGCGCACGACGCGACGAAGGCGGAAGAGCTGTCGGAACGCATCGTCGCCATGCGGACCAGGATGTGCCGCTGACCGGCCGTGCGCGTGGCGCGTGGCGCGTCACCGAGCGCGGTCACGTCCACGTCCACGTCCACGTCCACGTCCACGACCGGCGTCGCAGTCGCGTCCCGCTCAGGCGGTTCTGTCAGGCGCCCTCAAGCGGTTACGCCCGCGGCAGGTCGCTGCGGACGTACACGGAGAGGTCGTCGAGCGCCCCGAGCGGGACGATGGCGGTCTGGACGATGGTCATGCGCCCGCCGTCGGGGGACAGCTCGCGGGTGGCGCGCGCGACGATCTCGCCGTCGCGGCTGGCCCACGAGTCGAGGCGCCGATCGTGGACCAGCTCGAGGGCGAAGGTGTCGGCGCCCGGCACGTCGGTCGGCGTGGGCCGGCCGTCCGGGACCGCGGCGTAGGTCACTGCGCGGCGCTGGCCGTACGCGTCGACCCACGCGATGCGCACGACGAGCCGCTCGCCGTCGCGCGAGAGCTCGAGGGTCGCCTCCGACGGCGGATCGCCGTAGGTGTAGCGGCTCTGCGCGGGGTCCAGCGCCCACCGGCCGAGGAAGTCGTCGATCGCCATGGCCGCATCCCTCCGGATCGGTATCCTGGCGCGTCCCCGCGCGCGGGCCTCCATTGCATGCGATGCCGGAGGACGCCCCCGCAGCGCGCCCGATCGGGAGTCGCCATGATCGCGCAGTCGCAGCGCCGTTCCGTGTCCGAGACGCGCGCGTCCTCGGCGGGCCTGTCGCCCCGGCGCTTCCCCGCCGTCCCGCCGGCGTTCGTCGTCGACGCCGTCCTGCGCGCGCGCCGCGCCCTGCTCGCGCTGGCCGACCGCCTGGTGCCCGCGGAGGCCGCGCTCGCCGAGCGCGCGGTCGGCGCCGCGTGGACGCAGGCGCTCGGCGTCGCGGCGCGGCACCGACTCGCCGACGCGCTCGCCGACGGGCCGCTCACCGCCGCGGAGCTCGCCGCGCGCGCCGGCCTCGACGCGGACGCGCTGCATCGCGTCCTGCGCGGCCTCGCGTTCGCCGGCATCTTCCGGTTGCGGCCCGACGGCCGCTTCGAGAACACGCGGCTCTCCGACGCGCTGCGCGAAGGCCGGCTGCACCGCGCCCGCGACTTCGCCGAGTACTTCGCCTCGCGGTCGAACGCGCGCGCCTGGGAGGACCTCGACGAGACGGTGCGCACCGGCGAGGGCGCCTTCGGGCGTGTCCACGGCATGAGCGTCTGGGCGTGGTTCGACCGCGAGCCGCGCGAGCGCGAGACGTTCGCCCAGGCGATGATGGGCCTCACCGTCGCCGACGCGGCGGTGGTGGCGTCGTTGTATCCCTTCGGCGAGCTGCAGACGCTGTGCGACGTCGGCGGCGGGCGCGGGACGCTGCTGTCCGAAATCCTGATTCGACACGCGGGGTTGCGCGGCGTGCTCTACGACGGCGAGGGCGTGATCGCCTCGGCGGCGTCGCTGCTCGAGGCGCGCGGCGTCGCGGACCGCGTCGAGTGCGTGGCCGGCGACTTCTTCGTGTCGGTGCCCACCGGCTGCGGCGCCTACCTGCTCAAGAACATCCTGCACGACTGGGACGACGAGCGCTGTCGCGCCCTCCTGCGCGTCGTCCGGCGCGCCGCCACGCCCGGCGCGCGCGTGCTCGTCGTCGAGAGCCTGCTCGAGCGCAACGACGCGCGGCGCCACGCCGTCCTCTCCGACCTGCAGATGATGGTGGTGTGCGACGGCGGCCGCGAGCGCAGCCGCGCCGAGATCGAAGGCCTGCTCGCCGACGCCGGCTTCCGTCCGGCGCGCGTGTATCGGTTCCCCACCGTCTCGGTGGTCGAGGCCATCGCGATCTGACGCGTCCGGCGACCGCCCGGGGTGGGTCCGCGTCGTCACTCAGGGGCCCTGCGGTCGCGGAGCGACGATGCGGAACGGCCCGGCGACGCTGATCTTCTCGGTCCTGTGCCTGTGCGCCGCCCCCTGCGGCGCCCGGCGGCAACACGACGAGCCGAACGTGGTGGTGGTGGCGCTCGACGGCGTGCGCTGGCAGGAGGTGCTCGAAGGCACCGATCCGGCGCTCGGCGGCGACCGGCGGGCGCTCTTCGCCGCGCTGCGGGGCGGGCTCGGCGGGCGCGTGCTGGCGGTGCCCGACGCGCGCGTCGCCAACGGCACGTTCAAGAGCCTGCCCGCATACCTGAGCCTCCTGAGCGGGCGCTGGTCGGACTGCGCGTCGAACGCGTGCGGGCGCGCGGCCGTGGAGACGCTGCCGGAGCGCCTCGCGCGGACGGGCCTGCCGTCGGCGGTGATCGCGTCGTGGGCGCCGATCGAGCGGGCGGCGGCGCGCAGCCCGGGGGCGGTGTTCGTGAACGCCGGCCTGCAGCCGCTCGACGACGGCACCGGCGACGCGGTGTTCGCGGCGATCAACGCCGCCCAGGCCGCCGATCCGCCGCCGTGGGGCGCGGCGCGGCGCGACCGCTACACGATGGCCCACGCGCTGCGGTACCTGCGGACGCACCGGCCGCGCTTCCTGTTCGTGGCGCTCAACGACGCCGACGAGTGGGCGCACCAGGGCGACTACGGACGCTACGTGGACGCGCTCGAGAGCTTCGATCGCTGGCTTGGGGAGCTCGCGGCCACCATCGACGCGCTCGACGCCGGGGGCGGGCGCACGCTGCTCGTCGTGACCACCGACCACGGCCGCGGCCGCGGCGCGGCGTGGCGCGACCACGGCGGCGACCCGGACGCCGGGCGCGTGTGGATGTATCTGCGCCTCGCCGGCGGCGCGCCGCCCGACCACGCGCTCGGGCGCATCACCCACGCCGATCTGCGCCCCACCGTCGAGGCGCTGTTCGGCCTCGATCCGGTCCGATGCCCCACCTGCGGACGCCCGCTCGCCGCCGTGCTGGCCTGGGCGCGGCTGCCCGACGCGCGGCGTGTCGCCGGCGCCCCCGGCGGCGCCCACGCCCCCTGATCGGGGGGCCATCCGGCGCTTGACAGTCGCATTCGCAGAAGCCGACCATGCCGCCCCGGGGAGGGGGAGTGTCCCCCTCCGAAGATTTCCGCCGAGGAGGAACACCATGGGTCTGCTTTCGCGTCTCACCGGTGCGGTCACCCCCCAGAAGAAGGCCACCGACGACGTCCTGCTGCTGCACGGCATGCTGCTGATGGCGGGCGCCGACGGCATGATCGAGCACGAGGAGATCGAGACGGTCGAGGCCTACTTCGCGACCCTGCCCGAGTTCGAGGGCAAGGACTTTGGCGACCTGCTGCAGCAGGCCAACAAGGTCGTGCACCGGCACGGCAACCTGAAGGAGTCGGTGAAGGCCGTCGGCGAGATCTCGAGCCCGGCCGTCAAGAAGAAGCTCTACGTCATCGCCGCCGACCTGGCGATGTCCTCGGGCGACGTCGACGAGGCCGAGGACGCCATGCTCGACGCCTTCCAGCGTCTGCTGGACGTCGACGACAGCTTCGCGACGAAGTGCCTCGAGGTCCTCGCCGTCAAGTACGCGAAGTAACAGGACTTTCGGTAGTGTGCGACGCCGGGCCCCGCGCGGGCCCGGTCACCGTTTCTTTCCGGGGGAGGCGTCCTCATGGCCATAGAGCCGCGTACGTATCAGGCCCGTCGTGACATCGAGCTGCGCGAGACGCTGCTCTCGCAGCGCGAGGTCGAGCGCGCGATCAACAAGGTCAAGGAGCTCACGTCGGGTTACGGCCTCGTGGGCCGCCGGCGGCTGCTCACCGGCGCGCTGCGCCTGACCCGCTCGATGTCGCCGGAGATCGCCGACACGCTGCAGCGGTGCCGCGAGACGCTGAACTACGACTGGCCGGTCGAGATCTTCGTGCGGCCCGAGCCGGTGTTCAACGCGTACTGCATGAAGAACGCGTCGGGGCCGGTGGTGATCGTGCTGTCGTCGCGGCTGGTCGAGGCGTTCAACCCCGCGGAGCTCTCGTTCGTCATCGGCCACGAGCTGGGCCACGCGGCGTTCGACCACTTCGGCGTCCCCATGCCGCTGACGGCGACCGTCGAGGACATGGCCGGCACGATGGTCTCGCGTCCCACGGCGCTGCAGCTCTACCTGTGGTGCCGCGCCGCCGAGATCAGCGCCGACCGCGCCGGTCTCCTGTGCGCGCGGGACCCCGAGGCGGCGGCGACCGGCTTCTTCAAGCTGGCGAGCGGCATCTCCTCCGAGCGCGTGCGCACCGATCTGCAGGCCTACGCGGCGCAGGTCGAGTCGCTGGCGGCGACGCCCGACGCGCGTCGCAAGCCGCGCGACGACGACGACACGCTCGACTGTTTCAGTACGCATCCCTACAGCCCGGTGCGCGTGCGCGCCGTGCTCGCGTTCGCCAGCTCCAGGGTCTACCGCGAGGCGACGGGCCTGGGCGGCGGCGGCCTCGAGATGGCCGAGGTCGACGAGATCGTCGATCGCGACCTCAAGCTCATGGATCCGAGCTACCTCGAGAACAAGGACTCGGAGTCGACGTGGATGCGCCGCCTGCTCTACACGGCGGGCGTGGCCGTGGCCGCGGCGAACGGCGAGATCGACAAGCGCGAGATCCTGGCGCTCCAGGCGCTGCTCGGCGCCGACGAGGTGTCGCACCACATCGACGTGGAACGCGTCGTCAAGGAGCTCGACGGCCGCATCGAGGACGCGGTGAAGAACTCGCCGCTCGCGTACCGCGCGCAGCTCATCCAGCACCTCACGGTGGTGGCCGCCGCCGACGGCACCGTCGACGACGCCGAGCTGGCCGAGATGTGCCGCATCGCCGACAAGCTCGGCGTCGATCCCAACGTCGTCACGCAGACGCTGCACGGCGCCGCCTGGCCGATGGATTGAGGGCGCCGCTCCTCCTCCTCCTCGCGCTCGCCGGCTGCGGCGGGCGCGCGTCCTTCCCGTCCGAAGAAGACTGCGCGGCGATCAAGAGCGATCCGGGCGGTGCGCTCCAGCGCTTCGGTCCGAAGGCCGGCACGCCCGCGAAGTTCTGGGGCGCGATCGAGACGTGCTGGGCACCGGACGGCGACACGTGCGAGCGCGCGCGCGTCGGTCGCGAGGCGATGCCCAGCATGGCCTCGCCCACGCCCGCGCAGCGCGAGGCGTACGCGCGCCGCTTCGTCGAGGCATGCCGCCGCCTGACGCCCGCGCAGCAGCGGTGCCTCATGGTGAGCCACGCCATCGACCGCGCCGCCGAGTGCGAGGCGAGCGGCGCGCGCGCCGCCCTGGACGCGCTGCTGCGCCCGTGAGCGACGACCGACGCGAGCGCTGGCGGCCCCCCGAGGCGGCGGCGCCCCGGCCGGGCGGCATCCGGGGGGCGCTCGGCGGCAGCAGGCTGTTCGAGCAGCCGCAGTACGTCGAAGAACTGCAAGCATTTCGCGCCTTTGTCGACGTGCCGGGGCCGCTGGCCGTCGAGGTCGGCTTCGATGACGGCGCGCGGCTCCTCGACCTTGTGCGTACCTTCCCAGGCGTGCGCTGGCTGGGGCTCGAGGTGCGCGAGGCGCGGGTGCTCGCGCTGGCACCGCAGGCGCCACCGAACCTGCACGTGTGGCGGGCCGACGCGCGCACCGTCTTCGGCCTGCTGATGCCACCCGGCCGCGTGTCGCGCGTCGACGTGCTGTTTCCGACGCCGTGGTGGGACGAGGGCAAGCGCGCGAAGCGGCTGCTGCTGACGCCGGCCTTCCGCGACGACGTGGCGCGCGCGCTGGCGCCCGGCGGCGTGGTGCACGTCGCCACCGACGTCGGGCCGTACTTCGAGCACGTGGCGGCGCTCTTCGCCGGCTGGCAGGCCGCCCCCGAGCCGATGACGGGGGCGGTCCGTTCGCGCCGGGAGCGCGTCTGTGCCCGCGACGGGCTGCGGATCTGGCGAGGGACGTGGACGCCGGGTTGAGGCGGGTCAGGGCGCGGGCTGGTCGCAGAAGTCGCTGCGGCAGCCGCTGAAGGTGCCGGCGCCGGGGATGAGGTCGCCCGCGTTGCCGAAGTTGGCGTCCCACACGCCGTCGACGAGGTGGTCGGTGCGCGTGTCGGGGATCTGGTCGACCGCCTTCACCCGACCCTGGAACGTGAAGGTGTCGAGGCCCACGCCGACGTTCTCGATCTGCAGGCGGAGCTGGTCGGCGAGCGGGCGCACGATGAGCTGCTCGCACAGGCCGCTGTTCGGGTTGTTCGGCGGCAGCGCGGCGTTGATGTCGGCGCAGGGCACGAGCTCCAGCAGGAAGTCGTCGATCGTGACCGGGCCCTCGACGCCCATCATGGCCGGCAGCAGCCAGCGCTCCGCGAGCGCCAGCGCGAGGCGCCCGACGTGGACGCGGATCTGGTGCGCGCCGAGCTCGAGGACGTCGCCCTCGACGAGCTGGGCGTCGAACACGCCGACGAGCGTGCGCGCGCCGACACCGGCCTCGACGAGGCTGAAGTCGCGGAAGCACTCCTCCGGCGGCAGCATGCAGCCGTTCCGCCACAGGAACCGGAAGCCCTGCCAGCGGCTCTCGTTGCCCGGCAGCATCCCGTTCTCGTCGGGATACGACCGCACGAACTCCATCTCGCCGAGCACGGTCATGTCGGCCACGATGCGGTACAGGTCGCCGATCACGTTCAGCGCGTCGAGCAGCTCGGGCGGCAGCAGGTTGTTGACGAAGTCCTCGATGATCGGCGCCGCCAGCAGGCGGATGGGGTCGCACGTCGCGTCGTCGATGCCTCCCTGCTCGCAGGCGAGGCGGATGAGGCCGTCGCCGCGCGGGAACGGCAACTCGCCATAGCCGCCGCCGAGCGCGCCGAGGATGTCGAGCACCAGGACCACCTCGCCGAGCTGGCCGTTGTTCGCGTTCTCGAGCAGGTCGGTGAGGTTCAGGTGGTGCTCGACCTGGTAGACGCCCTTGAACTCGAGCGGCATGTCGCCGAGCGCCACCGTGACCTCGCCCTGGCCGCCGCCGCCGACGCGCACGCCCTCGGTGCAGCCCCACGCGATGCTGGCGCCGGTGGTGCCGACGCCCCGCGCCATCGCCGTGATCAGCACGCCGTGCGGCAGGTTGCCGCTCTGGGTCGTGTCGTCGCCGTCGAAGGGATCGATCCTCGGCGGCGTGTCGATGGGCGCCGGCGCGTTCGGGCCCTGGAGCGAGTCGCACGTCTCGTTCACGAAGAGCGAGACGTCGGCCTCGGCGAGCGCCGCCAGCGGGTAGCGGCCGGCCTGCGCGTCGTAGGTGACGCGCACGCGAACGCCGCCGGTCGGGGCATGGGTGACGGTGACGCGCCACGCCACCGCGTCGGCGTTGTCGGCCTCGGCCTCGACCGTGAAGTTCACGGGGGTGGGACCCGCGGTCAGCGTGAAGGTGGCCCGGCCGTCGGCGCCGGCGACGATCGCCGCGCCGGCGAGCGTCGAGCCTTCGATGCCATCGGCGGTGCGATCGGCGCCGCTGCCGTCGACCAGGCGGGCGCGCACCTCGCCGGCGATGGGCTGGCCGTCGGCGTCGAGGTAGCGCACGGCGAGCGTCGCCTGCTGGCCGTGGAACACCGTGACGCGCGCGTCGCCCTCGATCTCGAGGCGGTACCGCTCGGGCGCGGCGTCGGGCTCGGCCGCGTCGGGCTCGGCCGCGTCGGGCGCGGCGTCGGGCACGCCGCCGTCTTCGGGCAGCGGCGGCAGGCGTGGACCGAGATCGCGCTGGGCCGGACCGTCGTCGCCGTTGCCCTTGCCGGACGAGTCGTCGCACGCGGCGAGCGCCATCATGGACAACAGCAGCCATCCCCATTTCATGACCGGACCTCCCAGCGAAGGGCGGGCGTCTACCACGGTATTTGGAAGCGATACAAGCGCGTCGACGAGGCGGGTGCGGCGAAACACCCCGCCGGGGGCCGTCGGCCGGGTCGGCGCGCCTCTCGCCGGTCCGGGGATTCCCCACCCGCCGATGGTACGCGTCTTGCGGACTCCGATGCGACGAAGGTTGGCGCCCGCGGACGGTGTCCCGGGCCCCGAGGAGGTCGACCATGATCCGTGCGATGCACGCCGGAGTTTGGACCGCCGCGCTGCTGCTCTCGGGCGGCGCCTTCGCGGCGCAGGAGCCCTCGCCCGAGGTTCGGCGCGAAGAGCAGCACTGGCAGCAGAAGCAGCAGCGTGAGGCCGAGAAGGACATGCGCAGCGCCCAGGACATCGAGCCCGAGCAGAAGGAGGGCTTCGAGCTGTCCCGGCTCGGCAGCGAGGACGTGCGCAAGGTCCAACAGACGCTCGCGGAGCAGGGCTTCTATCGTGGCCCGGTCGACGGCGAGGCGACGCCGGCGACCATCGCCGCGCTCGGCGCTTTCCAGAGCAAGCACCAGATCCCCGCCAGCGGCCAGCTCGACGCGGGCACGGCGGAGAAGCTCGGCCTGAAGGTGGCGTCGCTCGAGCGCACCGAGGTCCGCCCGACGACGGCGCGCCTCGAGGCCACGGACCTCGCGAAGCTCTCGCGCGACGAGGTCATCGAGATTCAGCGACACCTGACCGAGAAGGGGCTCTTCCGCGGTGAGGTCGACGGGCGCGTCACGCCGGCCCTGACGGCGGCGCTCGGCGCGTTCCAGGCGCAGCAGCAGCTCGCCGTCACCGGCCGGCTCGACCGCGAGACGGCGGGCGCGCTCGGCATGCGGGCCGGCGTGCGCGGGGAGCAGTTCCTCGAGTTCGGCGACCTGACGCCCGAGCAGCGGATGCAGGTGCAGCGCTCGCTGAAGCAGTCGGGCTTCTACCAGGGTGAGATCGACGGCCGCTTCGGCCCCGGCACACAGCAGGCGCTCCGCCGGCTCCAGCAGCAGAACCAGCTGCCGGTCACCGGCCGGCTCGACTACGAGTCGGCTCAGCTGTTGGGCCTCGAGGGCGTGCAGGAGATGCAGCCGGTGCGCGGCGTCGAGGAACCGCCGCCGCAGCAACAGGCGCCGCCGGTGAACGACCAGATGCAGCAGCAGCCGCCGACGCCCGAGCAGGAGCGGCAGGGCGGCACGCCGCAGGGCCAGCCCGAGGGCCGGTGACTCACTCCGTCGTGAGCACCACCGGGTAGCGGATTACGGTCCGGGCGGTCCCCGCAAAGGCCGGGAACCGCCAGCGTTTCGCCCGGAGCGTCAGGCACGCGGCGAGCGACTCGTCACCCGGGGTGTCCTCGACGACCTCGGCGCTCGCCACCACGCCGTCCGGCTCCACCTTCAGGCTCAGCGTCACGCGGCCCCGCAGGCCGGGCCGATCCCGCAGCGCGCGCTCGTAGCAGTAGCGGACCTGCGCACGGTACCGCGCCAGGACCCGCCGCGCGGTCTTCTCTTCGAGGACGCCGTCGACCTCGACCTTCCCGACGGTCACCCGCGCTTCGAGCTTCGCGGCGCCCCTGGTCTGCTCCCCGGCGCCGACGACGTCGACGTTGGGAAAGCCAGGCGACTCGCCGATCCGGTCGCCGCGCAGGGTCCCCGCGTCGACGGGCGGGCTCGCGAGCAGGGCCGCCCACACGAGCATCAGATACATCGCTCACCTCCGCACCCATGGACCCGCCGCGGGCGCGGAAGTTCCGCGGCCCGCCCGGCCGGACGTCGGCGGCGGCCATTCGAGATCGACCGCGCCCGCCGCGCAGGAACATGCGCCCCGGCGCCCCCGTGGGGCATGATGGGCCGTCTTGGGGGTTGACCGAGGAGGGGCGGGATGTCCGAGCCGCGACCGCGCGAGGCGGGCGACGACGCCGAGGCCGACCGCGCGATCGTCGCGGCCTGGGCTGAGGAGCGCGGCGCGAACGCCCTTCGCCTGAACACCCTGCGCTTCGGGGCGATCAGCGCGTTCTTCGCGGTGCAGCTCCTGCTCGGCTACGTGCTCGCCCTGCCGGACTGGCGCACCGGCATCGCGATGTTCGCCGCGTTCTGGGCGGCGGCGCTGCTCCTCTTCCTGTTCGGGCGGCGCTCGCCGGCCAACGCGCGGCGCCTGAAGCTCGCCGTCCCGCTGCTCGACGCGCCGATGACGTTCCTGCTCCTGTCGGAGTCGATGGGCGCCGGCTCGGCCGACGCGACGGCGGCCTTCGGCAGCGCCGTCTACGCCCTGCTCACCGTGCTCGCGGCCTTCTCGCTCGACACGCGCATCGTGGGCCTGCAGGCGCTCGTGGGATCCGGGTTCGCGGTGGCGCTGCTCGTCCAGGCGGGGCGACCGCCGGCCTCGACGGCGCCGTCGGTGGTGCTGCTCGGGCTCGTGGCCGCCGCCTGCTGCTACCTCATCGCGCGCATGCGACGCCTCGTCGAGCGCGTCTCCACCGAGCGCGTGCGTCGCGACCGCCTCGGCCGCTACTTCTCGCCCTCCGTCGCCGACCTGCTCGCCGGCGCGGAGGCGGGCGGCGACGAGCCGGCGGCGCGCGAGATCACGATCCTCTTCAGCGACATCCGCGACTTCACGTCCATGAGCGAGTCGATGCCGGCCACCGAGGTCGTCGACTTCCTCAACGACTACCTCGGCCGCATGGTCGAGGTGGTGTTCGCCCACGGCGGCACGCTCGACAAGTTCATGGGCGACGGCATCCTCGCGTACTTCGGCGCGCCGCTGGCCACCGCGGACCACGCCGAGCAGGCGCTGCGCTGCGCCCGGGCGATGCAGGGCGAGGTGTCGCGCCTCAACGCCGAGCGCGCGCAGCGCGGGCAGCCGCCCATCCGCATCGGCGTCGGCCTGCACACCGGCGTCGCCGTCGTCGGCAACATCGGCTCGTCGCGCCGCCGCGAGTACACGGTCATCGGCGACAGCGTGAACCTCGCGTCGCGCATCGAGGGCCTCACGAAGCGCTTCGAGCGGGCGGTGCTCGTCAGCGAGACGACCCGCGACGCCGCCGACGCCTCCGGCGAGTTCGAGGCGCTCCCGCCCGTCGAGGTGAAGGGCAAGGCGCGGCCCGTGCTGACCTACTCGCCCGTCGACGACGAGTAGGGGATCACCGCGGGATCTCGCCGATCTGCGCGAGGAGCCGCGCCTTGGTGGCCTCGTACTCGGCGTCGGTGATCGCGCCGCTCGCGTGCAGGCGGTGCAGGCGCTCGATCTGCTCGAACGGATCGCCGGAGGGCGCCGGCTCGGCGGGGCGCGCCGCCGCCTGCTCGAACAACGCCCGGACCTCGGGCGGCGCCTCGGGCGAGACGTCCGTCCCGATGCCGAACCGGGTGGGAGCCGCCGGGTCGTACCAGATGGGGAAGCGATCGCCGGGCCGCGGGATCCGCACGCGCGACACGGTGATCGTCTTCTCGCCGACGAAGGCCGGCGCGCCGTCTGTCGGCTCGATGCGCAGCTTCAGCGCGACCCGCGGGTCCTCGTTGATCGTCACGCCGGTGTCGCGGACCTCGAGCACGGTGCCGACGGCCTTGCCGCCGCCGGTCACGAGGCGCTCCGCCTCGCGCCGCTTCGCCTTCGCGCCGCGCCGCAGCCACAGCCCGAGCAGCAGGAGTAGCAGCGGCACGGCGGCGAAGACCGCGCCGAAGAGCGTCGCGAAGCCGCGGATCTCGTCGTGGGTGGTCCGGAAGGCGGCGGCGAGCGACCCGACGCCCACCGCGAGGAACGTCCCCAGGAAGGCGAGCGCGCCGCCGCCGAGGAACGTCGAGACGATCGACACGATGATGCCCGCCGGCAGCAGGACGACCGCCCAGCCCGGCCCCTCGGGACACGGGGGCTGGCCGGGCTCGCCGCACCCGCCGAGCAGGAGCAGGCGGTAGAGCGCGTAGCCGAGCGCGAAGTTGCCGGCCAGGCCGAGCAGCAGGCCGAGGGGCGCGTGACGCTTCATCTCGGCGGCGACGCTATGTCACGCGGCCGCCCGCGGCAAGCGTTGACAGGGGCGCGAGGCGTGGGGCAATCCTGCACAAATGGTCAGGCCCGTCCGCTTCGTGCACACCGCCGACTGGCAGCTCGGCCTGCGCGTCCGTTTCATCCCCGGCGACGACGGCGCCGAGGTCCGCGAGGCGCGGCTGCGCACCGTCCGCAACATCGCCCGCCTCGCCGAGCGCGAGCGCGCCGAGTTCGTGGTGGTCGCCGGCGACGTCTTCGAGCACCACGGCCTGCGCCCGGCGACCGTCCGGCGCACGTTCGACGTCCTCGCCCAGTTCGGCGTCCCCGTCTACCTGCTGCCCGGCAACCACGACCCGCTCACGCCGGACGCGCTGTACCGCACCGACCTGTGGCGGCGCGAGTGCCCGCGCAACGTCCGCGTCCTGGGCACCACCGACCCCGTCGAGGTGCGGCCCGGCGTCGTCCTGCTGCCCTGCCCGCTCCTCACGAAGCACACGCTGGACGATCCGACCGCGCACCTGCACCCCGACTTCGGCCCGCGCGACGCCATCCGCATCGCCGTCGCGCACGGGGGCATCCTCGAGATCCTGCGCGGCATGGCCGACGAGGACTACGAGCCGGCGAACGCCATCTCGCTCGACGTGGCGCGCCGCGCGGACCTCGACTACGTGGCGCTCGGCGACTGGCACGGCCGCCTGACCGTCGACGACCGCACCGCCTATTCGGGCACGCCCGAGGCCACGCGCTTCAAAGAGAAGGACCCGGGGCGCGCGCTCGTCGTCGAGATCGCCGCCCATGGCGCGACGCCCGTGGTCGAGGCGCACGAGGTGGGCACGCTGCGCTGGCGGCAGGAGCGCTTCGAGGTGAACGAGGCCGCCGACCTGCCGCGCCTCGAGGCCTTCCTCGACGCGCTGCCCCAGAAGAGCGACACGTTGCTCGAGCTCGCGCTCGAAGGCGCCGTCGACGCCGCGCTGCGCGACCGGCTCGACGCCGAGGTTTTGGACCGGGCGCGCGACCGCCTGCGCTGGCTGCGCGTGCGCGACGAGAAGCTGCACACCGTGCTGCGCGCCGAGGAGCTCGACGAGATCGCGACCGAGGGCTGGGTCCGCGACGCCATCGAGGGCCTGCGCGGGCAGGACGTCGCCGCCGACGACGCCGACCGCGCGCTCCGCCTGCTCTACCGCCTGCACCGGGACGTCTCGCGATGAGCGCCGCCATCCGCGTCGTCCGGCTCGCCGTGGCGAACGTCGGGCCGATCCGGACGCGCGTCGACCTCGGCGAGCTCGCGCCCGGGCTGAACCTGGTGACCGGCGAGAACGAGACGGGCAAGTCGACGATCGTCGAGGCGCTGCGCTGCGCGCTCTTCGAGAGCCATCGCGCCGGCCACAAGAACATCAAGGCGCTGCAGCCGCACGGGACGCGCGAGGCACCGGAGGTCTGGGTCACGCTCGAGGTGGACGGCGCGCGCGTCGAGGTCCACAAGCGCTTCGTCGAGAAGGCGATCGCCGAGGTGCGCGTGGACGACGCGCTGTACGTCGGCGACGAGGCCGAGGAGCAGCTGCGCGCGCGGCTCGAGGCGCGACCGCCCGGCCGGCAGGGGGCCAAGCGCGGCGACATGGGCGTCTGGGGTCTGCTGTGGGTCACGCAGGACGAGGTCCAGCACGGCGATCCCGGCGACGGCCTCGATCCCGACGCGCGCGGCACGTTGCACGAGGCCATCGGCCGCCAGGTGGCGCAGGTGACCGGCGGGCGCCACGCCGAGCGGCTGCGGGAGGCGGTGCGCGCCCACCTCGCGCGGTTCTTCACCGAGAAGACCGAGAAGCCCACCGGCGAGTATCGGCAGGCGGTCGAGCGCCACGCGGTGGCGCGGGAGCGCGTGGCGGCGATCGAGAAGGCGCTCGCCGAGGTCGAGCACCTGTCGGAACGGCACGAGGCGGCGACCGAGACGCTGGCGGAGCTGCGGCGCGAGATCCCGGCGTTCGAGCGCGACGTCGAGGAGGCACGGCGGCGCGAAGACGACGTGACGCGGCGGCGCGAGGCGCTGCACCTCGCCGAGGCCGAGGCGGACGGCGCGCGGGCGCGAGCGGAGCGGCTCGAGGGCGAGCGCGCGGAGCGGACGCGGCTCGTCGCGGCGCTGGCGGCGGCGGAGCGCGACGCGGCGCGGGCGGCGGAGGCTCTCGAAGAGCTGACGCGGACGGCGGCGGACCGCGCCGAGGCCGAAGCCGAGGCCCGGCGTGCGCTGTCGGTGGCCGAGGCGCGGGCGCAGGCGGCGCGCGCGCAGGTCGCGACGGCCGAGGCGCGGGCGCAGGCGGCGCGGCGGGCGGAGAAGGCGCGCCGGATCGGCGAGCGATGGGTGGCGGCTCGCGCGGTCATCGACGAGCGGACGACGCTGGAGGCGCGGCGTGCCCGCGAGGCGCTGACCGACGAGGATCGCGCCGCGCTGCAGGCGCTCGATCGCGACGTCTCGAGGCTGCAGGCGCGGCTCGAGGCGGAGGGGACGCGCGTCGGCGCGTGGTCCTTCGGCGCGCCGGCGAAGGTCGACGTGCCCGGCGTCGGGGCGGTCGAGGTCCTCCCGGCGGCGCCGGGCCTGGCGCGCGCCCATGCCGACGCGCAGGCCAACCGGCGCCTGCTGTCCGAGGCGCTGGCGGCGCTCGGCGCGGGCGACGTCGAGGCGGCACGGCGCCGGCGCATGGCGCGTCTCGAGCGCGAGGTGGAGGCGGCCGCGGTCGAGCGCGCGCTGCGAACGCAGGCCGCCGAGGGCGTGGAGCGCCTCGCCGAGGCCGTGGCGACGGGGCGCGCGGCGCTCGAGCGGGCCGAGGCGGCCCTGGCGCGGGCCCTGGACGCCGCGGCGCGGGCCGAGACGTGGTCGGCGCGCCTCGAGGGCGAGGTCCTCGACACGGCGGCCCTGGCGGCCCTCGAGGCCCGCGCGCACGACCTCGCGATCGCCCGCGCGCGCAGCGAGGCCATCGGCACGGGCGTCGAGGTGCGCGCGCTCGCCGGCACGTCGATCCGCGTCGACGACGGGCCGGCCGAGGCGCTCGCGCCCGATGCCGAGCGCCGCTTCAAGTTCACGCGGCCGGCGCGGCTGCGCATCGGCGACGTCGCCGAGATCGGCGTCGATCCCGGGGGCGAGGAGCTGCGGCGCGCCGGCGCCGAGCTGGCGGCCGCCGAGGCCTCGCTGCGCGACGCGCTGGCTGTCGTCGGTGCGGCCGATCTCGACGCGGCCCGACAGCGCGCGCGGGAGCGCGCCGACAACGCGCGCGGGCTCGACGAGGCGCGGCGGGTGCTGGCGGACGCGGCGCCCGAAGGCCTGCAGAAGCTCAAGGAGCGCGTGCCGGAGCTGCGCGCCGCTCAGCGCGAGCGCGAGGAGCGACTGGCGCGTGCGCGGGCGGCGCTGGCCCGGCGCGGCGAGCTCGAGGCGGCCCTGGCCGGCGACGCGTTCACCGCGCAGGCCCTGGAGCAGCTCGAGCGCCTCGAGGCCGAGCAGCGCCGGCTCGACGACGAGGTCGCGGCCCGCGCCGCGCGCCTGTCCGTCGCCGGGCTGACGCACGTCGTCGCCGTGGCCGGCGCGATCACGCTGCCCGGCGGTGTGGTCGTCGCCGTCGAGCCGGGCGAGGGCGGCGCCGCCGTCGCCGCCGCGCTCGCCGCCGCGCGCGACGACCTCGAGGCCCGGCTCGCCCGCCTCGGGCTGCCCGATGTCGCCGCCGCCGACGCCCGGTGGCACGAGCGCCTGCAGCTCGACGAGCGCCTGCGCGGCCTCGACGAGCGCCTCGCCGCGCTCGCGCCGGAGGGCGCCGACGCACTGCGCGCAGCCGCGGCGATGGCCGAAGCGGTCGCGCCGACCGGCGCCGGGGCGGCCGAGGCGGGCGCGCCGACCGACGCCGAGGCCGCCGAGGCGGGCGCGCCGACCGGCGCCGGGGCGGCTGGAGCGGGCGCGCCGTCGGCCGACGTCGACGCGCTCGACGCCGTCGTCGAGCGCGTCCGCGCCGACGCCGAGGCCGCCGAGGCGGCGCGCCGCGAGGCCGAGCGGAGCGCTGCGGCGGCCGGTGAGCGGCGCGCACGCCTCGACGGTGAGCGCGAGGGCGCCCGGGTGGACCACGACCGCCGCGCCGGCGAGCGCGCCGATGCGCGACTCCGGCTCGACGAGGCCCGCCGCGCCCGCCCCGACGACGCGCTCGACGCCGAGCTCGCCGCCGCGCGCGCCGACGCCGCCGCCGCCGCGGAGCGCGCCGCCGACCGACGCGCCGCCCTCGACGCCGCCGCCCCCGACCTGCTCGCCGACGACCTCGAGCGGGCGCGCGCCGTCCTCGCCACCGCCCGCGAGCGCGAGCAGGCGCTCATCGCCGAGGTCGCCAACCTCGACGCGCTGCTCACCCGCGCCTCCACCGAGGGCCGCTTCGAGGAGCTCGGCGAGGCCCGCGCCGATCTCGCCGCCGCCGAGGACGAGCTGGCCCGCTACGCGCGCGACGCTCGCGCCGCCCGCCTGCTCGCCGACGCCGTCGAGCGCGCCTACGGCGAGGCCCAGCGCCGCTTCCTCGCCCCCGTCCTGCGCGAGGCGCACCCGTACCTCGCCCGCCTGCGGCCGGGCACCGACCTGCGCATGTCCGCCGACCTGCGGCTCGAGAAGGTTCTGCGCCACGGCACCGAGGAGGACTTCGAGCGCCTCTCCGGAGGCACCCGCGAGCAGCTGTCGGTCATCGTCCGCCTCGCGCTCGCCCGCGTCCTCGCCGCCGACGGGCGCACCCTGCCGCTCATCCTCGACGACACGATGGGCTGGACGGACGACCGGCGCTTCGCGGCGATGGTCGACATCCTGCGCAACGCCGCCCGCACGCAGCAGGTGATCATCCTCACCTGCCATCCCTCTCGCTTCATCCGCGTGAAGGCCGACCGCACCATCGCCCTCGACGAGCTGAAGCGCCTCGCCACGCTCCCGAACTGATCCGGCCCGACCTTCTCTCCGCGCAGGGGGTTCAGCGCCGATCGAGTTGGCGGCAGCCGAAGGCGTCGCCGGCGTCGCAGCCCCGCGCGAGCAGGGCCCGACCGCCGTCGACGTCGGCGGCGCCGCCCCGGCCGTTGACGAGCAGGTAGCCGAGGTTGCTGCAGGCGTTGGCGCGGCCCGCCTGACAGGCACGGTCGTAGAGGCGTCGGGCGGCGGCGTCGTCGCGGGCGACGCCGCGCCTGACGGCGTGCAGACCGGCGAGCGCGGCGCAGGCGGCCGGATCGCCCTCCTCGCAGCCGGCGCCGAGGAGGCCGGCCGCGCCGGCGGGATCGCGCTCGAGCCGCGCCAGGCCGCGGCGGGCGCAGTCCCCGCGACACGGGGGCGTCAGGGCGGCGAGCGCCCGCGCCTTGCGCGCGTCGAGCGGGACGCCCGTCAGCGCCTCCGCGCGCTCGAACGCGGCGAGCGCCGCCGCCGCTCGGCCGGCGTCGAGGTGCAGGTCGCCGAGGTTGACCCAGCCGGCGCCGAAGCCGGGATCGAGACGCAGCATCGCCTCCCACGCGGCGAGCGCCTCCGTCGGCTCGCCGAGCGCGCGCGCGACCGTCCCGCGGGTGGCGTGGAAGTCGCGCGCGAGGTGGCTGCCGAAGTGCCCGGCCGCGATCAGGCCGCCGGCGACGACGTGCGCGATCGGTGAGGCGCGGGCGAGGAGCGCCCAGGCCGCGACGAGCGCCGCCGCCCCCGCCGCGCCCGGCAGCGGCACGACGAGCACGGCCGCCGCGCCCGCCGCCCACAGCGCGACCCGTCCGGCCGGCGCGAGCGTCGCGTCCGTCCGCCACCGCGGCAGCCGCACGAGCCAGCGCTCCGGCAGGACGAGCAGATAGAGCGCGAACAGGTAGGCCGAGAAAAGCTCGATCTCGAAGCCCGCCAGCTCGATGCCGAGGTGCAGGGCGACGCCGGCGGGCCACGCGACGGGCCACAGGCGCCGCACGTGGATCGCGATGGCGAGGAACGCCTCGACGGCCACCACGCCCACGGCGAGCGCGGCCCCGATCGTCTCGGGTTCGACGCCGATCGCCCAGGCGGCGCCCTGGACGAACCGGCGCAGCGCGGGCGTGGCGAGGCCGCCCAGCAGGCTGCCGTCGAACCAAAGCGGGTCGAGCTTGGCGACCACCGCCCAGGCATAGACGATCGACAGCTGCACGCGCACGAGGCGGAGCGGCCACGCCTGCGGCCGTTCGGGATCGAAGGCTGCGAGCACGCCGAGCACGAGCGCCAGCAGGTAGTGGTGCTGGTAGCCGTCGATCTGGCTCGAGGCCCACGCGAGGCCGTAGACGGCCGCCAGGAGGGCCGCCGTGGCCCGCCCGGCGCCGAGCGCCACGAGCGCCGCCAGCCAGGCGCCGAAGAGCCACAGCGCGACGAGCAGGCCCGGCGAGGGGAGCGGCAGCCAGCCTGCGAGCGCGCCGAGCTGCGGCAGGTTGAAGCCGCCGGCCCCGTAGAGCGCGGCGCGCGGCAGGGCGCGCAGACAGTCGACGGCCACGAGCCCGAAGAAGACGAGGCGGAAGAGCCGCACGCGGTCCGGCGACTCCGGTGGACCGTCCCAGAAGCGGCGCCAGGCCGACGTCATGGCGCGCACGTCCGCTCCAGCGTGCGCGTGCGGCCGTCCGGCTCGACACACGTCAGGGTCACGACGACCGAGGCGTCCTCGTGGCACAGGTGCGCGGCGACCTGGTCGAGCACGCCGGCCCAGCCGTCGCGCAGGCGGTGCAGCCAGGGCTCGGCGAACCGGGTGGAGAGGTCGATCGGCGCCGCGCCGCGCGCCTCGGGCGTGCAGCGCACCGCCGACTGCCGCGCGAACATGCGCCACGTGAAGCGCGCGTCGTAGTCCGCGTCGTCGCCCAGGTACCACGTGAGGGGCAAGAGGAGCTGCGCCGCGAGGAACGCGGCCACGAAGGCGTCGCGGCGCGGCAGGGCTCAGTCCTTGATGCAGTACAGCAGGCCGCGGTAGGGCGGCAGGTGATTGAAGTAGCCGGAGACCTCGCTGCCCGTCGGCCGAGTGCTCCCGATCTCGGCGACGTCCGTCTCGCCGCGCCAGCCGAACTGGAAGCCGCCGGCGGCGTGTCCGTTCGCACCGGCAGTGCCCTCCTCGTGGAACGCGATCGTGCCGATGCGCCACTGATGCGAGCCGCCGCCCGCGCCGAGCGCCACCGTCGTGCCCGGGTCCTGGGGCAGCGCGCCGACGCCGAGCGGGAAGCGGCCGCGCAGGTCGGGTCGGCCGTTCGCGCCGTCGGCGGGGCTCCAGCCCGCGGGGCACTGCGCCAGGTTGAAGGGCGCCACCATGCCGCGCGGCGCGAGCAGACCGGGGCGCCCGTCGAGCACGAGGTCGCCGGCGACGTGCAGGGCGCCGTTCACCTGCACCTTGCGGTTGGAGAGCGTGCGGATCGAGATCGAGAACTCGCGGATGAGGCCGTCGTTCCCGTTGTTGAGGAAGCCGAGGTCCACGATCCGCAGCTGCCAGTCGCCGCGCGGATTGCGCCCGCGCCACAGCGTCAGGTCGCCCTGCACGGTGGGATCCGGGTCGGGGTACTCGCGCACGAGCTGCTGGCCGCCGGCGACGCGGTCGTGCAGCACATAAGTGACGCCGGCCGGATCGACGAGCCGAACCGTCAGCGCGGCGAGGTCGGAGTTGTCGAGGACCACGCGCACACGCAGGTCCTGGGCGACGCCGATGTCGGGGAACGACAGCGTGTGCGTGACGCCGTTCGGGTTGTTGTCGGGGATCGCCACCGGCAGGTTCGGCGCGCCGACGGTGTCGTCGAACTGGTTCGACAGCAGGCCGTTCGAGACCTCGTCGAGCCCGTCGGGCGGCAGCAGGTCGTGCGCGTCGCCGCACTCCAGCGTGCCGTCGGCGTTGACGCCGGTGACCACCTGCCCGTCCGGGCACGCGCCGGCGCCGACGCCCGGCGGGCCGCGCTCGCCCTGGGGGCCCGGTTCGCCCTGGGGGCCGGCGGGGCCCGGTTCGCCCTGCACACCGGGGGGGCCGGCGGGGCCGGCGGGACCAGGCTCACCCTGGGGGCCCGGCTCGCCCTGGGGGCCCGGCTCGCCCCCGAGCCCGGGGATGCCCGGCGGGCCAGGCTCGCCCCGCGGGCCCTGCGCGCCGTCGGCGCCGCGCTCGCCGGGCGGGCCGGCGGGACCGGACGCCCCCGCGGGACCGACCAGCGCGTCGGCCACGCCGTCGCCGTCGTCGTCGGCGGGCCGATCGGCGAGGTCGTCGGGATCGGTGCCCACCGCCGCCTCGATCCAGTCGGGCCACCCGTCGTCGTCGCTGTCGCCGGCGCCGTCGCCGGGCGTCCCCGCGCCGACCCAGCGGCCTTCGGCGTCGATCACGAGCCGCCCGCCGACCGAGACCGACGCCGGGTGGATGTCGCCGACGACGTCCCGCGCGACGAGCGCGGTGGGCACGTCGCCGACGAGCTGGCGCGGCCTGAACTCCGGCTCGCCCTCGGGCTGGACGCCGAGCCAGCGTCGCGCGTGGAAGAGGTCGGGCGGCATCGGGGCCTCGACCGATCCGAGCACGACGACGAAGAGGCCGGCGTCGACCGGCACGTCCTCGAGGACGTCCGACCAGAGCGGCTCGCCGCCGTCGGGCGCGGCGTAGATCGAGAACGTGAGCGTGCGGCTCCCGTCGAACGGCGCGCCGTCCATGTCGGTCAGGAAGCCCTCGTAGACCAGCTCCGGCGTCTGCGCCGCCGCCCAGGCCGGCAGCAGCAGGCCCAGCATCAGCGCCCATGCGGCTCTCATCGATCCTCCCCCACGCTGCGCAACTGAATCGTGCCACGAAGTCGACCGCGCCCGTTCTCGGCGGGGGCGGCGGTCACCCGGCCGGCGCCGGGCGCGCCCGCGGCCCAGGCGAGGCGTCCCCACGCGAGGCGCAGGGCCGCGGGCGGCGCGGCGTCCGGACCGAGATCCGGGAGCGGGCCGGCGTCGAGAGCCGGGCCGGCGTCGGGCGGCGCCGCGTCGAGCGGGGCCGCGTCGGCGACCGGACCGGCGTCGGGCGGGGCCGCGTCGGCGACCGGACCGGCGTCGGGCGGGGCCGCGTCGGCGACCGGGCCGGCGTCGGGCGGGGCCGCGTCGGCGCCCGGGCCGGCGTCGTGGGGCGCCGCGTCGGGCGGGGCCGCGTCGGGCGGGGCCGCGTCGGCGACCGGGCCGGCGTCGAGCGGCGCCGCGTCGGGCGGGGCCGCGTCGGCGACCGGGCCGGCGTCGGGCGGGGTCGCGTCGACGCTCGGCCCGCCGTCCGCGGCCGGGCCGACATCGCGTCCGGGCCCGAGATCGCGCGACATCCCCCCGCCGTCGGCCGGCGGCGTGCCGCCGTCCCACGGGACCTCCGCATCCGGACGCGACGCATCGCGGCCCGACGCGGCGGTTCCCCCGTCATCGCATGCAGCGAGCGCGAGACATGCCAGCAGGCACGTGCGACGCATCCTCCCCCTCCCGCGCGTAGCGAAGCAGATCCGGACGCGCGGTTTCAACCGTCTCGGGGTGTCTCTTCGAGACTTCGCCCGATCTGGCGGGCGACGCGCTCGCCGGCGCGGCGGACGCGCGCCTCGTCGACGAGCTCGAGCAGGGTGACGGCCGCCGCGCCGCGCGGCCGCAGCTCGAGGCGCCACCAGCGGATCTCCTGGCGGGCGGAGCGCACGCGCACCACCTGGACGCGCGAGGCGAGGCGCAGCGCGTCCACGTCGTCGAAAGGGAGGGGCCGCGCGCCCGGCACCCGGACGACGCGCTTGCGGCCGTCGACGACGACGTCGCGGCCGGCGAACGCCAGCGCCAGGCCGTAGAGCACGACGAAGCCCGGCGTGAACGCCAGGAAGACCATCTGCGGGTAGAGCTTCCAGGCGGCCGCCGCCACGCCGCCGCACATCACGAGGCCGAGCAGCGCCATGCGGCGGCCGACGCGGTTGCGGTCGATCGCGGGCAGGAGGACGACGCGGTCCGCCTCCTCGCGGAAGGCCTCGCTCACGGCAGGCCCCCGGTGCCCTCCCACCGGATGTCGCGCGCGAGCCGCGCCATCGCCGATACCGGCAGCGCGCCGAGCGGCGTCTCGAGCAGGCGCAGCAGGCGCTCGACGTGCGCGTCCTGCAGGCCGCCCGTCTTCGCCGACGTCTGCACGAGCCGGTGGCGCAGGAAGCCCATGTCGCCCTCGTCGTCGACGATGGCGACGCCGCGATCGCACCCGGCCGCCGGCAGGTGGCGCTCGATCCACAGCGCGATCTCGAGGCCGCGCTCGCTCGCCCAAAAGGCGTCCTCGTCGAGATCGAAGTCCTCGGGCTCGCACGACGGTGTACAGCCGACGATGCGGCCGCGGAAGCCCACCACCTCGAGCATCTCCTGCAGGTCCTGCCAGGGATGCTGAAGGCGCCACGATGACGACACGACCACGTCCACGCCCGGCCGGTCGGTGACGCGGTTCAGCCGGGCGACCGCTTGCGGGTCGAGGCGGCACAGCGCGCCGCTGGCGTGGGGGCCGAGCCGCGCGAACCAGGCGTCGGAGTTGAGGACGCCGTCGACGTCGAGGAAGAGCAGCATGGCCGCATCATGCCGTGCCGGGCCTCAGGCCGCGACGCGCTGCCCCATGAATTCGCGGTCCCGCTCGCCGGCGAGTGCGATGGCGTCCATCGCGCGGCGCGCGGCCTCGTGGTGCGCCTCGGGCGACTCGGCGCGCGCGTACAGGTCGGAGAGCGCCACCGGCGCCCCGATGAACACGCGCACCGGCGTGCCCTCGGGCGAGAGGCGGTCGCGCACGAGCGCGCCGAACGAGGGGGGCAGCCCGTTGACGAACACCGGCACGACCGGACGCCGCGCCGCCAGCGCGATACGCCCGATGCCCGGCTTCGGCGCCATCAGCGCGTACGGATCGGCGCCCTCGCTGCGGCGCCCCTCGGGGTGCATCGCGACGATCGTGCGCGGGCTGCGATGCAACAGACGCACGGCGCGCTCGACCGAGTGTCTGTTGAGCGCGCGGCCGCGCTCGTCGCGGAACACCGGCGGATACATGGCGTTCGCGCACATCGCGAGGTTCAGCGCGATGCCCGCCGGCTTGTCGTAGAAGAACGTCGTGCGCACCGGGCAGTACAGATGGGGCGGCTGCTCGAAGCGATCCCAGATCGCGATCATGATCGCGTACAGGTCGAAGTAGGACCGGTGGTTCGCCGCGAAGATGAAGGACTGGCCGCGCGGCACGTGCTCGAAGCCGTGGAGGTGCAGGCGATTGTCGATGGTGAGGCCGAGCACCGGCACCGAGACCCGCGACTGGTACTGCGTCGCGAGGACGCGCCCGGTCGCGGTCTCGCCCAGCGCGGCGCCGACCAGGCACGCGGCGCGCTCCGTCCAGGTGAGGGTCGACCAGAAAGCGTCGTCTTTTTCGCGCATTGGCGCATCTTTGCGCGCCGGGCGCCGTAACACAACCGCCGTTCTGGCGGGCAGGTCGTCGACGCCGGCGCAGATCTCGTCGAGTGGGCGCTCCGCGCCGAGCGCCGGCAGGGTCAGCGCGCCCTCGCCGACCACTCCGGTCGCCGCACGCTCGCGGACCAGGTACTGGCAATGGACACGGGCTCGGCAGGCATCGCCGCCACCTCGGCGGCATGGTCCCTCGGCGGCGCGGCGGGTGGCAATCAGCGGGGCAGGCCGGTCACGGGGTCGCGCGTCGCGACGCGGGCGCCGGGCTCCCCCTGGTGGCCGCTCAGGCGCGTCAGCGTCTCGTCGAGCTTCGCGATGGTGGCGATCTCGCCGTCGAGGCCGGGCACGCCGGACTGCTCGAAGCGCTGACGCAGCGCGCGCACGAGGCGGTACGCGCCCTCCTGGTCGTTCTTCTCGAGGTGCAGCGCGGCGGCCTTCTTGAGCGCCGACGCCTCGTCGACGAGCAGCCGGCCGCGCGCCAGGCCGAGCGGCAGCGCGCCGTTCGTCCACATCGACGCGTCGACGGCGTCCTGCACGCGCTTGCCGCCGCGCAGCTCGTACGCGATCGACGCTGCCGCGACCGGGCCCGGCTTCGGCGGCAGCGCGCCGCCGCTCGCCGGCGCGAGCGCCACGAAGATGGCGCCCTTCTCGCGGCTCAGGAAGAGGGTCTCGATCGTCATCTCGAGGCCGCCGTCCGGCGTGCGCTTCACCATGTCGCCGGGCACGCCGTACAGGCCGGTCAGCTCCCATCCGCTCGATGGCTTGATCGCGAGCTTCATGTCATAGGCGAGCTCGGTGACCATCACATCCAGGTCCTCGGCGAACTTCTTCTTCATGTCGTCGATGGTCGGGAAGAAGAACAGATTGCCGCCGCGCACGCTCGAGATGGCCGTCGCCAGCTCGGCGCCGAAGTGGGTGCCGACGCCGATGGTGGTCAGGCCGATGCCGCGCCGGCTGCCATCGCGCGCCATCTGCATGAAGCTGCCCTTCTCGGTGGCGCCGACGTTCGGGCGCTCGTCCGTGAACAGCATCACGCGCGTCACACCCTTGAAGGCCGGCGCCGACTGCGCGGCGATGTCGTAGCCGAGCGACAGACCGGCCTCCATGTTCGTCGAACCGGCGCTGACGATGGCGTCGATGCCCGCGTGCACGGCCTTGCGGTCCTTCAGTCGCGTCGTCGGCAGGTGCACGTGCGTGCGGTCGCCGTACAGCACGATGCTGAGCTGGTCGTCGGCGCCGAGCTGGTCGGCGAGCACGTGCAGGCTGGCCTTGACGGTCTCGAGCGGGTCGCCGCTCATGCTGCCGCTCTTGTCGATGACCGCGACGAGGTTCAGCGGCTCCCGTCTCCAGGTGGCGGGGTCGAGGCCGCTCGCGAAGCCGATCTGGGCGAGCGCCCGCACCTCGGGCTGCGCCAGCAGGTCCGCCGGCACCGCCGCCGCCGTCACGCAGATCACCTGCTTGCAGGCCTTGCCGGTGTCGAGCGGCAGGTCGTGCTCGCTGAACAGACCCTCGGGCGTGAACGTGTTGGGGTGCGGCACCTCGCCGGCGGCGATGCGGTCGCGGGCGTAGGCGATGTCCTGCGCGCCGCCGGGCGTGGCGCCCATCTCCGCCGCCATCGGCGCCGCCATCCGCATGGGCGCCGCCGCCGGCGCCATGTCGAACTGGTACTCCTCGTCGTCGTCGCGCCCCTGCGACCACGCCACCGACGCCGCCAGCGCCAGACCCGCCGGCACCATCCAAACCGCGCGCAGCTTCATCGCCGTCCCCTCTGTTCGTCCTGCTGCCCTGGAACGCGCGCCCCCCGAATTCGATCCACGGGCCTTGACGAAATGCGACGACATGGCCAAGACGCACGTCCCCCGTTCACCGGACCGGAGGCCCGATGACCGACACCCTGAGGCCCGAGCTCGCCGCCGTCGTCGCCGAGGAGGAGGCGCTGCTCGCGCGCGTGCGCGCCGCGATCGAAGGCGCGCGGCGCCCGGGCGCCACGGCGGGCCTGCGCTCGGCCGAGGCGCTCGAGGCGCTGCGCGACGAGGCTGGCGAGGCCCGCGCCGAGGACCTGCCCGCCGTCCTGCACGAGATGACGGTGCGGCACGCGCTCGCGGAGCGCCGCCCGACGACGGCGCTGCCCGACCCCGCCTCGCCGTACCTCGCGCACCTGCGCGTCGACGAGGGCGACGGCCCGCGCGACCACCTGCTCGGCCACGTGACCTTCCTCGACGCCGTCGCCGATGTCCGCATCGTCGACTGGCGCGTGGCGCCGCTGGCCCGCATCTTCTACGGCCACCGCGAGGGCGATGAGTACAGCGAGCAGTTCCCCGGGCGCACCGCCGAGGGCGTGGTGCGCGCGCGCCGCATCGTCGTCATCGAGGGCGGCGAGCTGACGCGCATCATCGGTCCGGACTTCGTCGTGGAGCGCGGTCACGCGGGCTGGTTCGAGCCGGCGCGGCTGGCGATGGCCGGCGGATCGGGGACGGCGGCGCGCGACGGCGTGCTCGGCGTCGCCTCCGCGGCGCCTGCCGCGGAGGCGCGGCTCGGCGGGAGCGCTCGCCGCGGCATCGACGTGACCGCGATGCTCGACGCGGAGCAGTTCGAGGCGGTCACCGCGCCGCCCGACGAGCCGCTCCTCGTGCTCGGCAGCGCCGGCAGCGGCAAGACGACGGTCGCGCTGCACCGCCTCGCCCGCGTCGCCGCGCTCGACGGCTACCCGCTCGCGGACATGCAGGTCGTCGTCCCCGAGGAGGGCCTCGCTCGCCTGTCGCGCCGCCTGCTCGCGCCCGTCGGCGCAGGCGCGGCGCAGGTGCAGACGCTCGATGCCTGGGCGCTCGGCCTTGCGCGCCAGGTCTTCGGCGGCAAGATCAGGCCCTGCCCCGACACGCCGGGCCTCGTGGCCGCGCTCAAGCGCCACCCGGCCCTCTTCCGGGCGCTGCAGACGCGCTTCTCGTCGTTGCGCGAGGAGTCGACGAGCTACGACCGCCTGCGCCGCCGCCTCCAGGACGTGTTCACCGACCGCGCTTTCCTCGGCGGCGTCGTCGACGCCGCGGGCGGCGATCTGTCGCGCGACGCGGTCGAGGACACGGTCCGGCACACCATGCTGCAGCTCGCCGAGAACCCGGAGAAGGAGCTGCGCGGCATCACCGATCCCGAGCGCAGGCAGGCGATCGACGGCCGCAAGGTGTGGGAGGACACGCCCCAGGCGCTCGCCGGCACCGTGGACCTCGAGGAGCTGCCCATCCTGCTCTTCCTGCGGGCGTGGCGCGGACGCATCGGCGGCCGGACGCTCTCCCACCTCGTCCTCGACGAGGCCGAGGACTTCGCGCTGTTCGACCTGTACGTCCTCGGAGAACGGCTCGGCCCGACGCCGAGCGTGACGCTCGCGGGCGACGAGGCGCAGCAAACCGTGTCGAGCTTCGCCGGCTGGAAGCAGACGCTCTCGACCATCGGCGCGAGCATGGCTTCGACCGTGCGTCTGTCGACGTCGTACCGCTGCCCGCGCCCGATCGTGCAGCTCGCCCGACACGTGCTCGGCGCGATGGCGCCGCCGCAGGAGACGCTCGCGGCGCGGGAGGGCGCGCCGGTGGGACGCTTCCGGTTCCCGACCGAGGCGCAGGCGCATCTGTTCGCCGCCGATGCCATCCACGACCTCGTGGCGCGCGAACCGCGGGCCAGCGTCGCCGTCATCTGCCGCGACGACGCGTCGGCGCGACGCTTCGCCGAGCGCGTCCCCGATGCGCGGCTCGTGCTCGACGGCGCGTTCACGTTCGAGCCGGGCGTCGACGTGACCGACGTCGACAACTGCAAGGGACTCGAGTGGGACTACGTCGTCGTCCCGGATGCCACGCTGCAGGCGTATCCGCTCGACGACGACGCGCGCCGTCGCCTGCACGTCGCCGTGACGCGCGCCTCGCACCAGCTGTGGCTCGTGGCCGGCGGCACCCCGACGCCGCTGCTCCCGCCCGCCGGTTGACAACGAGGCGCGCCGCCCGACGTGCGACAGCGCGAGCGCGCGTTCGGACGCCGGCGGTGTGATCGTCCGGGCATCTCGCGCGTTAGGATCGCCAGACAGGGGAGGTGGACGTGCAGCACATCCTGATCGCGCTGCTGTTGCCGACGGTGGCGGTCGCCGCGGCGCCGGTAAAGAAGGTGGAGGCGCCCGCATGGTCCGCGGCGCAGGCGATCGGGCCGCCGGACGCCGCCGCCGGCGACGATCCGAAGGCGTGGGCGACGCTGGCCGCCGATGGCGGCGCCGAGTGGCTCGAGCTGCGCTACGAGAAGGCGGTGCACGTCGCCCGCATCGTGGTGCACGAGAACGAGAACCCCGGCGCCATCGCCCGCATCGTGGCCTTCGACGCCGGCGGCGGCGAGGTCGTGGTCTGGGAGGGCACCGAGCCGGCCCGCGAGAAGCCGGCGAGGCTCGACGTGAAGCCGGTGCGCACCGCGCGGACGGACCGCCTGCGCATCGAGCTCGACACGACGCGCGTCCCCGGCTGGAACGAGATCGACGCCGTGGAGCTCGTCGGGACCGACGGGTCGCGCCAGTGGGCGGTGGCGGCGACCGCCAGCAGCAGCTACGCCGACGTCGCGGCGGGCGGCAGCGAGCCCTTCGCCGGCCTCGTCGGCCAGAACGTCCGCGCCCACCTCGTCGGCGGCGACACGCTCGAGGGGCGCCTGGTCTTCGTCACCGACGAGTTCGCGCGCCTCGAAGGGGCGGGTGGCCGCGTCTACGTCGTCGCCCTGACCGCCCTGCGCTACCTCGAGAAATAGCGCGTCAGTTCGTCTCGCCGAGCGCGGTGGCGATGCGCTGCCGCGCCGCGTCGGAGAGCGCCTGCGCGTCGGGGTGGTCCGTGGGCGAGATGGGGTCGAGCACCTCGACGTGCAACTTGCCGCGCGTCGACGAGAAGCGCGTGCCGTGCTTCGGGATGAGGTTGTGGCCGCCGTGGATGGCGATGGGCACGACCGGCACCCCCGTCTCGACGGCGAGCGCGAAGGCGCCGGGCTTGAACGGCTTGAGCCGGCCGTCGGTCGAGCGCGTGCCCTCGGGGAACATCATGATCGACATGCCCTGCCGCAGCCACGCGCGGCAGGCCGCCAGCATGTTGCGGATGCTCTCGCTGTCGCCGCGCACGAGCGGCACGTAGCGGCAGAGGTACATGTTCCAGCCGAGGAAGGGCGTGCGGAACACCGCCGACTTGCTCACCCACTTGAACTGCCGGAACACGATGAAGCACAGCACGATGTCGGCGATCGACGTGTGGTTCGCGATGATCACGTAGGCCCGGTCGCGGGCGATGCGCTCGCGGCCGCTGATCGTCACCTTCCAATTGGGGATGGCGACGGCGTAGATCCAGGCCCAGACGCACGACCAGAGGTGGTTGACGCGGCGCTGGCGGTCGAAGGGTGTCGTCACGACCCAGATGACGAGCGCGACGAGGTAGTTGACGACGCAGGTCAGCGCGAGGAACGGCCAGAAGAGGAACGAGAGGACGCGGCGCATCGGCGGCATCCTATACCACCGATGCGGGGCCGGCGCTCGGGGCTTCGCGGGCTTGCGGCGACGTGCTACGCAGAGGGCACGCTTTGGTTGGGGGACGACGTGCGGAGCATCGCGGCGGTGCTGGCGCTCTCGGTGGCGGGGCCGGCGGTGGCGCAGGAAGAGGCGTGGCCGGCGCGGTTCGAGCGGGCCCGCGCGCAGCTGCTCGCCGGCGACTTCGCGGACGCCGCCGCGGCGTTCGCCGCGCTGGAGACGTCGGCGCCGGGGCCCGCCGACGCGGCGGTGGCGCAGGCGCTCGGCGCGCTGGCGACGGAGTGGGCGGCGCGGCGCGTGGCGCTCGTGCCGGCGTCCGAGGTAGGCGAGAGCGGCCTCGCGGCGAAGGCGGCGAACCGGCGCACGACGTCGGAGCTGGCCGAGCTCTACATCGCCGCGGTGCTGTACGGCGTGGGCACCGGCGCCTGGATCGCGGTGCAGACGAAGCCGGACACGGTGGCGCTCGGCGTGCTGCCGGCGCTCGCGCTCGGCGGCGCGGCGGCGGGCGGCGTGGTCTGGGCCGACGCCTCGGGGCCGCTCGGCTACGGCGTCCCGCAGACGCTCGTCACCGGGCTCGTGCTCGGCCTCGAGGAGGGCATCCTGTGGACGGCGTGGAACCAGTCCTTCGTGCGCTCCGAGAACGAGTGGTCGCCCGAGGCGATGACGACGGTCGTCTGGGGTGCGAGCACGCTGGGGGCGGCGGCGGGCGGCCTGCTCGGCACGCTGCACGGCACGACGCCGGGGCGCGCGGCGTTCGTCGGCTCCGCGGGGACGTGGGCGGCGGCGTTCACCGGCCTGTCGACGGCGGCCCTCCTCGGCGGCCTCGACCGCGGCGACGACTACGCGCTGCTGGCGGCGGCCCTCGGCCTCAACGTCGGCGCGGCGGCCGGCTGGCTCGCGGCCGAGCCGGTGTCGCCGACGGTGGGGCGCGTGCGCTTCCTCGACCTCGGCGGCATCTCCGGCGCGCTGCTCGGCGGCGGCCTCTACGTGTCGCTCGCCGGCGACGACGACTTCGAGCCGCGCGCCCTCGCCGGATCGGCGGCGGTCGGCATCGGCGCGGGCCTCACGACGGCGTGGTTCTTGACGGCGGGCATGGAGGCGGACCGCCTCGAGAACGCGGCGCTCACGGTGGCGCCGACGCCCGAAGGCGGCGCGATGGCCACGCTCGCGGGGGCGTTCTGATGTGGCTGGCGGCGCTGGTGTCCCTCGTCGCGGCGCCCGCCGTGCCTCCGCCTGCCCCTGATGTGTCCGTGCCTGCGCCCCTGGTGTCTCCACCTGCGCCCGATGTGTCTCGGCCCGCCGCGACGCCTGCGCCGGCCGACGTCCGCGCCGCGGTGGAGCGCTGGCGCGCGGCGCAGACGGCGGGCGACTTCGCGGCCTACGAGTCGCTGTACGCGCCGGCGTTCCAGGGCGTGCGGCGATCCGGCGAGAAGACGGTGACCCTCGACCGCGCCGGCTGGCTGGCCGATCGCAAGCGCATGTTCGCGAAGCCGATGCGCGTCGACGTGACCGACCTCGTCGTCCACGGCGACGCCGCGGAGTTCACGCAGACGTGGTCGTCGGCCGCCTACACGGATCGCGGTCCGAAGCGCCTTCGCTTCGACGGGCGGCTGCGCATCGTCCACGAAGAGATGCTGGTCTCGGTGCGCGTCGCCGACGCGGCCGCGTGCCGCGCAGCGCTCGAGCTGAAGGGCGCGGTCGAGGTCGTGGCGCCCGATCCGAAGTCTTCGCGGCACGTGTGTCTGGCCGAGACGAAGGAAGACCGCGACGGGACGCACGTGCTCGCGCTGATCGCGCCGGCGGCGAAGGGGTGGAAGGTCTTGGAACGCTTCGAGTTCTCGTTGGCGGCGTACGAGGACGAGGAGACGTCGGAGGGCGGCTCGGCCAGCGTCGAGGCGGTGGCGCTCGGCCCGGCGGAGCGGGGCGTGAGGCTCACCCGCACGACGAAGAAGGAAGGGCCGATGTACGCCGACACCCGCACCTCCGAGGCGCTGTACCGCGTGCGGCCCGACGGGCTCGCGCTGGTGTTCGAGGTGGAGTCGACGTCGTCGACCGGGGAGGCGGACCGCTTCGTCGAGCGGGCGGTGGTCCTCGACGAGAAGGCGGCGGGCGGGCTCTACGAGCTCGAGGTGACGACGACGACGCGGTCGATCAGCGACCACGGCGGCGAGAACACCGAGGAGACCGAGAAGGCCCGCTACCGGTGGGACGGTCGAGCATACGCGCCCGCCGACGATTAAAGGCAACGCCGTCTCGATCGATCGCATCCGGCCGCCCGGCTGGAGCCCGATCATCGACCACGTCGGCGGCGACTACTGGCGCTTCTCGCAGGATGTCAACCAGAGCGGCAGCTTCTGGATTGGCTCGTTCGACCGGCGCGATTCGTTTCGGCAGCACCCCGGGGAGTGGCGCGACAACTGGGGCGAGGAGGCGACCGGAACCCTCACCTCGCCGTCGTGCAAGCTGCAGGCGCGCTATCGGTCGTTTCGCATCGGCGGCAGCCGCGCCGCCTCGCAGCGCGTCGAGGTGCAGGTGAAGGGCGGCGACCCGGCGCACTCCGTGGGGCTGCGCTTCGACGGCGGGCTCGGCGACGGGGTCGGGCACGCCACCCGGAACCTGCCGCCCGTCCCCGCCGCCCCCGATTTCCCGCCGCCCAGCACGGCCGGGCCGTCGCAGTGGGTCACCGAGCGCGCCGCGACGTCGCCGAAGGGTGGTCGGCGCGTCGCGACGCCCGCGCCCCCACCCTCGTGGCGCGGCTGGCCAGGGGCCGCTACGAGGTGGTCGCGGTCGCCCGGCGCGGTCGGCTCGAGGGCTGCGCCGGCGCCGGGCAGAGCTTCGTCGCGCGGTCGCTGTTCAAGCACCGCTGACGCCGCGGGCGCGCCGCTCGAACGCAGCCGACGCCGCCTCCCCGGACCTCGCTGGCGTCGACCGCGCCCTCGGCGCCCCGGGTGACCCGCACCCGCGACTGGACCGCGTCGGCGGTGTACCTCCCGGCACTGACCGCCGACTGGCCGATCAGCCCTCGCCCGCCAGGACGGCCCGGAGTGTCTCGGCCTTCTCGGCGTCGAATGTCTCGTCGCCCGCCCGCAGGGTCCGACCGTCGCGCAGCGCCAGCCAGACCGTGTGTGCGTACTCGGCGGAGGCAGACTCGCCGGACGTGTCCAGGCGCCGGACCACACAGACGCGCACGACGTCGGCGCACGGCACCCGCAGCCGAAGGTTCCCCGGCCAGGGGATCATGCCTCGTCGGACGCGAATCTCGCCGTCGGTCCGCGTCGCGACACCACGCCAGTTGAGGAACATCACCGCGAGGGGGTAGAGCCCGAGCACGGTGACGGCCAGGAGGGCGGGGTGCACGCTCCCGAGGCCTGACACACCGGCCGTGACGAGGTGCCACGACAGGAAGACCGCGAAGAGCGACGGCCAGACCAGGAGGCTGAAGGCGAAGAAGCCGTGACCGCAGGGCGGAAAGCACACCCAACGGTGCGTCGTTCCCACGGCCTCGGCCGGAGCCGTCGGCGCGCCGGCGACTTCCCACGCGAAGTGGCCGGCCGTCGCCTCGCGCAGCGCCTCCGGGCGAGCGAACGCAACGAGCCAGGCGTTCCCGCGCTCCCATCGCATTCTCTCGCCGTCGTCGACCGGACGTCCCATCAGCGCCGAGAGGCCACATTGCGCGGCGAGCGCCGGGGCGAGGCGAGCGAGGAGCCTGCCGACGTCCGTCTCGAGGGGGGAGGCGCCGAGCACGGCGGCGGCGGCGTCCTCACCGAGCAGGGGCCGCAGGCGCCGCGCCACCTCGTCCGATCCGACGCCTTCTTCGGACGGCCGCGACCAGGGCGCCCGGCCCACGACGAACGCCGCGTCGGTCAGGTCCAGACGGACCAGCGTCTCGAGCAGGAGCGCCCAGGGCCGGGCGTCATCGTCGGGCGGGACGTGCGCCCGAACGAGCGCCGCCACGTCGTCGTCGGTGCGTGTGCGGATGCCCGCCGTCGCGAGACGATCGAGCTGTGCCCGCAGAGACGTCATCGAGACCGCTCGGAGGGCGAACGCGAGGTCACTCGACGCGAAGGGTGACGGTGAGCTCGCCCGGGCCGCCGCCGGCCCGCTCGACGACCAGGTAGTGGCGGCCCGCGCCGAGCGCCACCGCGCCGACATCGGCCGGGGCGCCGCAGGCGATGCTCTGGCCGAAGGGGTCGCAGGCGGCGTCGAGGACGTAGATGAAGCCGGGCAGGCCCGCGACCTCGAAGCGGACGGTCGCCGCGGCGGCGAGGTCGAACGCGAAGACCGCGTCGGCGGCGAAACCGGCGTTCACCGTCGGGCAGGCGACGAAGAAGCGCGACATGCCCGCGATCGTGCCCTGCCGCGGCACGCCCGGCTGCAGGACGGGCGCGCCGTCGCAGACGCCGTCGATGCAACGGCCGCTCGGGACGTCGCAGACGCGCAGCCCGAGGCAGTCGAGGTCGTTGGCGCATCGCGCCGGCTCGACGCACGCGCCCCCGACGCAGGTCTGGGCGCCGCGGCAGTCGTCGTTGTCGGCGCAGCGGTCGCCCATGCCCGGCATGCAGCTGTTGCCCAGACAGACCTCGCCGGGGTCGCAGTCGGCGTCGACGGCGCACTCGACGTCGATACACACGCCGCCGGCGCAGATGCGCGGATCGATGCAGTCGGCGTCGGCCTGGCAGAACAGCGGCTCGGCGCAACGCCTCGTCGCCGGGTTGCAGAACTGGTTGCCGGGACAGTCGGTGTCCGCCGCGCAGCCGCCGGCGGGCGCGCACTGGTCGCCGCGACAGGACTCGCCCGCCTCGCAGTCGGCGTCCTCGCGGCAGAAGCCCACCGGGCGACAGCGACCGTCGAAGCAGATCTGACCGGGGCACGCGGCGTCGTCGGCGCAGCCTTCGAGGCAGAAGCCAGCCTCGCAGATGCGATTGCCGCGGCAGTCGACATCCTCGAAGCACAGCGGCGGTTCGAGGCACAGGCCGCGTTCGCACGTCTGGCGTCCCGGGCAGTCGTCGTTGTCCGCGCAGTCGACCGCGCCGCCCGCGCGGCATCGCCCGGCGTCGCACACGAGGCCCGGGGCGCAGTCGTCGTCCGCCTGGCAGGGATCGGCGCAGCCGACGCCGAGGCAGATGCGATCGCCGAGGCAGTCGTCATCGCTGCCACAGAAGGCAGGCTCGAGACACCGGCCGTCCGGGCTGCAGACCTGGGCGCCGGGGCAGCCCGTCACCGCGCAACCGGCGGGCGCCTGTGCCTCGCAGCGGCCGAGCACGCACAGCTCGCCGTCGGCGCACGCCGCCTCGTCACGGCAGAAGGGATCGCGGCAGGCATCCTGATGGCAGAGTCGGTCGCCGAGGCAGTCGTCGTCGCTGCCGCAGACCGGCGGCTCGCCGCACGAGCGACTGGCGACGTCGCAGCGCTGGCCGGCGGGGCAATCGGCGTCGCCGACGCAGCCGTCGACGAACTCGCAGCGCCCGGCCACGCAGGCGCGGCCCGCGTCGCAGGCCCCGTCGCCGGCGCAGGGGTCGACACACGCGCCGAAGTCGCACCAGCGCTCGCCGACGCAATCGACGTCCGCGTCGCACGTGAGCGGCTCGCGGCAAACGGCGCCCGAGCACACCTGGAGACCGGGGCAGTCGTCGTCGGCGTCGCACTCGCCCCCCGGCGGCTCGACCGCGCGGCAGCGGCCGGCCTCGCAGACGCGGTCCGGGCCGCACTCGACGTCGCCGGCGCAGGGGTCGACGCAGCCGCCGTTGTCGCACCAGCGCTCGCCGACGCAGTCGACGTCGGCCGCGCACACGAGGGGCTCGACGCACGCGCCGTCGTCGCAGCGCTGGGCGCCGGGGCAGGCATCGTCGCCGGCGCAAACGCCGCCGGGCGGGTCGACGCAGGCGCCGTCGCGGCACACCTGGGGCGCGCCGCAGTCGGCGTCGTCGTCGCAGCCCGGGGGCGCGGGCACGCAGTGGCCCTCATCGCATGCGAGGCCCGCGGCGCAGCGGCCGTCGACGCAGGGGTCGACGCAGGCGCCGCCCCGGCAGGCCCGCGCGCCCTGGCAGTCGGCGTCGTCCTCGCAGAAGGCGGGCTCGGTGCAGCGGCCGGCGCCGAGGTCGCAGCTCTGGTGGCCCGGGCAGGCGGCGTCGGCGCTGCAGGCGGCGGCATCGGCCGATTGGCAGATGCCAGCCTTGCACAGCCAGCCAGGCGTGCCACAGTCGCCGTCGGCGCCGCACCGACGCGGCGCGCAGCGGCCGTCGCCGCCGCAGCGCAGATAGCCGGGGCACGTGTCGGGATCGGAGGCGCAAGGCGCGCCGCAGTGGCCGTCGATGCAGAGGCGGCCCTCGCGACAGCCGGCGTCGCTCGCGCAGGGGTCGGCCTCGACGCAGGCGCCGTCCAGGCACACCTGCTCGCCGGGGCAGGGCGTCGCCGCGTCGCACGGCGGGGCGTCGACGCACGCGCCGGCTTCGCAGCGGCGGCCGGGTCCGCAGTCGGGGTCGCCCGTGCACTCCGGGCGCACGCCCTCGGCGCACCGCCCCGCCTCGCAGATGAAGCCTTCGCCGCAGTCATCGTCGCCGCCGCAAGGGTCGCTGCACGCGCCGGCATGGCAGTACCGCCCCGGCCGGCAGTCGACGTCGCCGCTGCACGCCGCGGGCTCGACGCAGGCGCCCGTCACCGTGTCGCACGTCTGGGCGCCGGGACAGGTGCCCGGGGCGCAGGCGGGCGAGCCGTCGGCGCTGCCGCCGACGTCACCGTCCGCCTCGCCGCCCGCGTCGCCGGGGCGTCCGCCGGCCGCGTCTTCGTCGGCGGGCGCGGCGTCCGCCCCGACGGCGCCGTCGGCCGTCGAGGAATCGCCACCGCCCTCGCCGCCACACGCCGCGAACACGAGGAGGGCGAGCAGCGTCGCCGCGGTCAGGCCCAGACTCGAACGCATCCGGCTTCTCCCGAGGATTTCTCGTGGGCGAAGTATTCATCGTCCCATGATGGGCAGGTCAAGTGCATCGGTATCGTAGCGAGGGATTCCCCGAACCTGCTATTCCTGGTCTGCGCGGGCGCGGAAGAGGATCCGTGCCTGGAATCCGGGGGCAACATGCGCTGGTGGTGGGTTTTCTTGTCGGTGCTCGCGCCCGTGGCGGCGCAGGCGTTGCCGAACCAGTTCGCCCAGGAGGGCATTCTCCTCGACGCGAACGGCGATCCGCTCGAAGGGGCACGTACGGTCCGCGTGCGGCTCTACGCCGCGGCGATGGGTGGCGCGCCGGTCTTCGAGGAGCGCCACGTCGGCGTCCAGCTCTTCGAGGGGTACTACTCGGTCGCGGTCGGCAGCCTCGTCGCGCTCGATCCGGCGCTCTTCGCCTCGCCCCAGCTCTACCTGGCGATCAGCATCGACGACGGACCCGACCTCGCGCCCCGGACGCCCCTGCGCAAGGTGCCCGCGGCGATGCACGCCGACATCGCGGTCAACGCGACCGGCGACATCACGCCGCGTTCGGTCGCGATCGCCGGCGTCGGCCAGGTCATCAACGCCCAGGGCCGCTGGGTGGGCAACCCGACCGGACTTCAGGGGCCGATGGGACCGGCGGGCCCCGCCGGACCCCAGGGGCCCGCCGGGCCGGCCGGTCCCGCCGGCGGCAACGGCTCGCCCGACACGCCGGAGCAGGTGCGCGCCAAGCTGCTGCAGGTCGACGGCGCGGGCACCGGCATCGACGCCGACCTGCTGGACGGCCTGAGCTCCGACCGCTTCATGCGCACCGACCAGAACACCGGCACGGTCGGCAACCTCTCGGCGGGCGGCCAGGTCAGCGGCGCCACGCTCAGCGTCACCGGCATCTCGCAGCTCGGCGACGACCTCCGGCTGAGCGACGACCCCATCACCGGCGTCGACGGCCTGAGCTTCAACGATCCCGGGCCGGACGGCGCCATCACGTGGACGGGCTCGCAGGCGCAGATCTACGTCGCCCCGCTCGACAACAGCAACGCCGACGGCTATCTGCGCCTGCGCAACGACGGCGGCATCAGCCTCGAGAGCGCGGTGCGGGTCGACGGCCAGCTCGACCTCACCGGCGCCGCTCGCCTGCGTCAGGGCATCACCGTCGACGGCGGCGCCACCTTCAACGACGGCGCGGTCGCGATGCGGGTCGTCGCCTCCGGCGACGGCGGCCGCGCCCTCGTCCACGCGGCCGGCGACGTGCTGATCGTCAACGCCGAGGGGGAGTTCGCCGGCGGCACGCGGCTCGAGGGGCAGGTGACCGCCGCGCTCGACCTGACCGTCCAGCGCGACCTGCGCGTCAACCGGCACGCCTACGTCGTCGGGCAGATCCAGCCGTCGGTCGGCAGTGGGGCCAACGGCCTGGTCTGGCCGTCCCCGGGCGGCGGCGACGTCGCCTGGGTGCAGTTCCACGACGTCGCCGGCGACGACCGGGTGCTCCGCCTCGGCGTGAACAACGACCCCGGCGATCGCATCGAGCTCTACTCGCCGGGACGCGTCTGGCTCGACGGGCCCGGCGCCGGCCCCTTCGGCTTCGAGTTCCCGAAGGACCGCTGGGGCGGCTCCGGCGACTCGGCCTGGATCCGCTACCTGGGCGTCGCCGGCGAGGACACGCGCCTCCAGATCGGCATCAACAACGACGCCGGCGACCAGATCGAGCTCTACAGCAACTCGATGACCCGCCTCACCGGCAACGGCAGCGAGGCGATCGGGCTCCTGTTCCAGGCCAATCGCTGGGGCGGAAGCGGCGACGACGCCTACATCCGCTACCGCAGCGAGGCGGGCGAGAACACCGTCCTCGAGATCGGCGTCGGCGACAACGCCGACGACAACCTGGTGCTGCGCGCGAGCGGCGGCGTGAGCGTCGAGGGCGCGTTCACGGTCGACGGCGCGTCGCGGCAGACCGGCGTCGCGGTCTTCGACGGCGAGGTGCAGGCGCGCGGCGGGCTCGCGGTGCGCGAGGGCCAGGCGCTGCGCTTCTGGACCGACAGCAACAACTCCGACGCCGTCTACTTCCGGAACGTCTACGAGGCAGGCGACATCACGAACCTGCGCCTGTACGTGCACGACAACGGCGGGCGCAACGACCGCTTCTCGATCTGGGGCGACTCGTGCGGCGGCGGCGGGTGCAACAACGAGGCGCTGGCGAGCGAGAAGCACCGCTTCTGGGCCAACGGCGACGCCGACCACGTGGGCAACGTCTTCGTCGGCGGCTCGCTGACGGTGCAGGGCGCGAGCACGTTCCGCGGCACGCCGACGTTCGAGGCGTTCTCGTTCAACTTCCTCGGCGCCGACTTCAACATCCGCTATGCCCCGCGCGGCGACGGCGGCCGGGCGATCGTTCACGACGGCGGCGACACGCTCGCGCTGAACTACGCCGGCGACTTCGCGGGCGGCACGCGCATCGACGGCAACGCCTCGGTCGGCGGCAACCTGAACATCGGCGGCCGCATCACGGGCGACTGCCCGACCAACGCGCGGGCCCTCTACGGCATCTGCATCTGGCACATCGGCGGCTACGACAAGCTCTATCGCGAGGCCGCGGCGCAGTGCCGCGACGGCGGCGGCCACATCTGCAGCCTCGAGGAGGTCTACGCCGCCTGGGGCGCGGGCTATCAGGAGTGCTCCTGCGGGTGGACGAGCACCGCCAACGGCCCGCAGTACGACAACGGCAGTCTGCGCTTCCACGCGGTGTACCCGATGCAGGCCGGCGGATCGGGCGGCTGCGGCGGCCCCGTGCCGGGCGTGCGGCTGTGCGGGCTCGATCTGCCGAACAACGGTCTCACCGGCTGGGGTTCCCGCGGCTGGGGCGCGTATTGCTGCAAGTGAGGGATCCGACATTGCATCGATGGTTGCTCACGGCGCTCGCGACCGCGGCGCTCGTCCCCTTCGCCTACAACGAATGGCATCGCTTCGGGGAGGTCCGCGGTCGCGCGACCCTCGTCGAGCGGCACCGGGCCGCCGGCGACGCGGCGCTGACCGGCGGCGACGCGCACCGGGCCGTCGTCGCGCTCCAGCGGGCGCGCGACCTGGCCCCGGGCGATCCCGACGTGCAACGCGCGCTGCTCCGCGCCCAGGCGCACCTCGTCGCCGGCGCGCCCGAGGTGCTCTCGGCCGAGACGGTGGCCGCGATGGCCCACGAGCTCGCCGTTGCGATCGAGGCCGGGCCCGACGACCTCGCCGTCCACCAGGTGGCGGCGGGCAACGTCGCCGCCCGGCGCGGGATGCTCGCCGAAGCCGAGGCCGCCTACCGCCGGGCGCTGGCGATCGACGCCGGGCTGACGTCGGCGCATCTGCACCTCGGCCGCCTGCTCGCCGCCGCCGGTCGACACGACGAAGCCGAGGCCGAGCTGGGTCGGGCGGTCGAGCTGGCCGGTCCGCGCGCGGCCGCTCCGAGGCTGGCGCTCGGTCAGGCGCTGCTCTCGCGCGGAAAGCACGCCCTGGCCGCCGAGCGACTGCGGGAGGCCGCCGAGATCGAGCGCAGCTACACGGCGCTGCGTCTGCTCGGCCGCGCGGAGCTCGCCCTCGAGAAGTGGCCGGCGGCCGTCGAGGCGTTCGAAGGCGCGCTGGCCGCCCTCCCACAGGGACAGCAGGTGCCCGACGTCGACCTGTACGACGACCTCGCCAACGCCTTCTTCCGAGCCGGCCAACCGCAGAAGGCCCTCGAAAACCTGCTGATCGCCGTCCGCCGCGGCAACCGCACCGAGAGCGCCTACAACCTCGGGCTGGTCTACGAGGCCCTGGGGGAGACGCGGCGCGCCGCGCAGACCTACGAGGAGATCGTCGGCCGCGATCCCACGCTGCCCGATGTGCACCTGCGCCTGATGTCGGCGCTCGCCCGGACCGGCGACCGGGAGAACGGGCGCAAGGCCGCCGACCGCTTCCTCGCCCTCGCCGAACGGCTGCCCGCGCTCGCGGAGCACCGCGCCCGCGTGGAGCAGTTCCGCGCCGGCCTCGACGGCGCGCAGACCGCCGCGCCGGCGTCCGCCGCGTCCCGGTAGGCGAGCGCCCGCGGCGGCGTCGGGCAGGGTGTCGGCCCGCGCCGCCCCGGTCCGGTCGGCGAGCCCGGGAGGGCGCCCGTCGGAGACGGCGCGCACGGCGACGGAGAGCGTCCGGCGACCTCCGCGGCGCCTGCGATCGCGTCCCTTTCGTCGCCGGAGGGCCTCCGCGGCGGCCGCGGGGCCTCCCCGCGAGACGCGGGGCGAGGATCGCGGCGGCCGCGGAGGCTCCCGAAAGATCGCCGGGTGACGTCCGCGGCGGCTGCGGAGGCTCCCGAAAGATCGCCGGGTGACGTTCGCGGCGGCCGCGGAGGCTTCGGGAAGCGCCACGGCGTCGTCCATGGCGCGCGTCCGTCCGGTCGCCGGCCGGCGCCATCGCCTCCGGACGGAGCGCCGATCCGCCACGGCGGCGGCCCGGAGGGGTTGTTCGCAGGCGCCGCCACGTCCGGCGGACCGGGCGCGGGCGCCGCCGCGCCCGCGCGGATCAGGGGAGCTTGCCCAGGTTGCCGCTGCGCCCCGCGCCGCCGTCGGCGCCCTCGCCGAGGGCGGTGTTGCTCGAGTTGCCGCCCTCGCCGCCGCTGCCGTGGGTCGCGACGTCGTTGGCGAGCGGGAAGGCGTTGTCGACGGTGTAGTCGGGCGCGCGCCCGTTGTCGTGGGCGACGAAGATGTCGTAGCTGACGCCGCCCTGGGCGCCGCCGCCGCCGCCGCCGTGGCCGCCGCGGCCGCCGGGACCGCCGTCGCCGCCCTGGAAGGAGCAGAAGCCCATCCATAGATCGTCCTCGGCGCCGCGGGCGCCGCCGGCGCCGCCGCGGCCACCCTCGCCGCCGCCGCCGCCGTTGCCGCCGCCGCCGCCGTTGCCGCCGAGGCCGCGGACGATCTCGTTGCCGACGAGGACGGGGAAGGCGGCGGCGTTCTGGGGGCCGGCGCCGGTGTAGGCGATGAAGATGCCGAAGGAGCCGCCGCCGGCGGTGCCGCCTGCGCCCGACGCGCCCGGACAACCGCCCGAGCCGCCGCCGCCGCCGCTCGCGCCGAAGTCGGCCGCGGGCTGGCCGACCCAGCGCACGTCGACGCCCGCGCCCGCGCCGCCGCCGCCGCCGCCGCCGCCGGGCTGGCCCGCGGCGCCGCTCGCGCCGGCGTTGCCGCGCCACTCGCCAGCGACGAGCGCGCCGACGCTCGAAGCCGCGCCACCGCCGCCGTTGCCGTCGCCGCCGTTCCGGCCCGCCGCGCCCGCCGACGCGTCCGCGGGACCGGCGCCCGAGACGGTGCAGGTGAACTCGTCGAGGGCGAGCAGGCCCCAGGCGCCCGCGCCGCCGAGGCCGGCGTTGGCGCCGCCGCCGCCGGCGACGCCGCTGCCCTCCTGCCGCTCCTTGGCCGGGCAGCTGCTGTAGCCGCCGCGGCCGCCGCCGACGTTCACGCCGCCGCAGACGCGCGCGCCGCCGGCGCCGCCGGCATTGCCGGCGAAGCCGTTGGCCGGATCGCCGGTGCACGGTCCGGGGTTGAAGACGCCGAACGAGGACTGGCCCGCGGCGCCGTTCACGCCGGCCACGCCGCTGGCTCCGGAGGCGCCGTCGCGCCCTCGGCCGCCGTCGCCGGCGAAGACGCGGTTGTTCGTGATCCGCAGCGCCTGGTCGCTGTCGCGGACATAGACCGCGTAGGTGTTGCCCTCGGTGAGCGGCGACTCGCCGTTGATGACGAAGCCGTCGAGCGTGGTGGCGACGGTGATGCCGACGGCGGTGACGGTCCGCTTGTGCGGGCTGCCCGCCGGCGAGTTGCCGTCGATGATCGTCACGTTGAGCGCCGGATCGCGGTTCCACGTGGTGCGGTGGTGGCCGCCGAGGACGTCGATGCCGCCGACGAGCGTGATCGACTCGCGGTAGGCGCCCTCGCTGACGCGGACGCGGGCGCGGCCGAGCGCCTGGGCCCGCTGGAGGCCGAAGGCGATCGTGGCGCAGGGGGCCTGCACGGTGCCGCAGTTGGCGCCGTTCACGCCGCCGTGCCCCGGCGTGGAGACGTACACGGCGCTCCCGTCGATCTGCAGCTCGCAGCCGTTGTTGGGCACGCGGTCCGCGTCGACGAAGCCGGGGAGGCAGTCGTAGGCGCACTGCGCGTTGGCGCAGCGCGGCGTGACGCCGAACGTGGCGGGATCCGGCGCCCACAAGGCGTTGCAGTCGTTGCCGCAGGCGCCGCAGGCCGTGACCGTGTGATAACGGCCGTTCGCGTCGACGAACGTCTCGTCCGCGCGGCCGTCGCAGTCGTCGTCCTGGTAGTCGCAGGTCTCGGCGGGGTTCGCGGCGCCGGGCTGGGCATCGCAGACCACGAGGCCCTGCGGGTTGCCGGCGTCGCACACGAACACGCCGGCGCGGCGACAGATGCCCTGGCCGGCGTTGCACACCTGGCCGCGCGTGGGCCACTGCTCGTCCGTCTGGCCGTCGCAGTCGTCGTCGAGCGCGTTGCAGACCTCGGCGCCGGCGGGGCCCGCCTCGGCGCCGCACACGGTCGCGGCGCCGTCGGCCCGGCACTGCATGACCCCGACGCGCTGGCACACGCCGACGCCGGCGGTGCAGGCGCGGTTCAGATCGGCGAAGGTCTCGTCGGCGCGGCCGTCGCAGTCGTCGTCGAGGCCGTTGCAGCGCTCGGCGGCGGGCGCGCCGGCCGCGGCGTCGCAGACGACCGAGGCGCCGTCGGCGGAGCACACCCGCACGCCGGCGCGCTGGCACACGCCCACGCCGGCCGTGCAGGCGGTGTTGAGGCCGGCGAACGTCTCGTCCGTGCGGCCGTCGCAGTCGTCGTCGAAGCCGTTGCAGACCTCGGCGGCAGGCGCGGCGGCCTGCGCGTCGCAGACCACCGCCGCCCCGTCCGCCGAGCACACCCGGACGCCGGCGCGCTGACACAGCCCGGATCCGGCGGTGCAGGCGGTGTTGAGGCCGGCGAAGCCGTCGTCGGTCGTGCCGTCGCAGTCGTCGTCGAGGCCGTTGCACCGCTCCGCCGCCGGCGCCCCCGCCTCGGCGTTGCAGACGACCGCGCGCCCGTCGGGCGAACACACCCGCACGCCGCTGCGCTGGCAGGCGCCGACGCCGCTGGTGCAGGCGGTGGCGAGGCCGGCGAAGCCGTCGTCGGTCGTGCCGTCGCAGTCGTCGTCGAGGCCGTTGCAGAGCTCCGGCGACGGCTCGCCCGCCGCCGCGTCGCACACGACGCTGCGGCCGTCGGCGGCGCAGACGCGGACGCCGCTTCGCTGGCAGGCGCCGACCCCGGCGCTGCACGCGGTGGCGAGGCCGACGAAGCCTTCGTCCGTGCGGCCGTCGCAGTCGTCGTCGAGCGCGTTGCACGTCTCGTCGGCGGGCTCGACCGCGCGCGCCGTGCAGACCGTGCCGGCGCCGTCGGCGGCGCAGACGCGGACGCCGCCTCGCTGGCAGGCGCCGGCGCCGGCGCTGCACGCCGTGCCGAGGTCGGCGAAGGTCTCGTCCGTGCGGCCGTCGCAGTCGTCGTCGAGGTCGTTGCACGTCTCCTCGCCGGGCTCGCCGGCGACGGCGTCGCAGGTGACGCCGCCCGCGTCGTCGCAGCGGAAGATGCCGCGGCGCTCGCAGGCGCCCGTCCCCGTCGCGCAGGGGCGGTTGCGCAGCGGGAAGTCCTCGTCGGCGCGGCCGTCGCAGTCGTCGTCGAGGCCGTTGCAGACGTCGACCGCCGGCTCGACCGGCTGGGCGGTGCACACGACGCCCGAGCCGTCCTCGGCGCAGTCGTAGATGCCGACGCGGGCGCACGCGCCGACGCCGGCCTCGCACACATCGTCCAGCTCGGGGAAGGTCTCGTCCGTCGTGCCGTCGCAGTCGTCGTCGAGGCCGTTGCAGGTCTCGTCGCGCGCCTCGCCGGCGGCGGCGTTGCACACCACGGCGGAGCCGTCGCCGCTGCACACGGTGACGCCCGCGCTCCGGCAGGCGCCGACGCCGCTGTCGCACGGCTGGTTCACGCCCGGGAAGCCTTCGTCGGTGACGCCGTCGCAGTCGTCGTCGATGCCATTGCAGGCCTCGTCGCGGGGCTGGGCCGCTTCGGCGGTGCAAGCCACCTGCGTGCCGTCGTCGGTGCAGAACAGGAAGCCCTGGCGACGGCACGCGCCGACGCCGACCTGGCACGGCTCGAAGAGATCCTCGAAGCCTTCGTCGTTCTCGCCGTCGCAGTCATCGTCGATGCCATTGCACGTCTCCTCGGCGGGCTCGCCGGGGGTCGCGGTGCAGACCGCGTCGGCGCCGTCGGGCGTGCAGCGCAGCGCGCCGGCGCGGCGGCAGGCGCCGACGCCCGCCGAGCACAGATCGTTGAGGCCGGGGAAGTCCTCGTCGGTCTGCCCGTCGCAGTCGTCGTCGAGGCTGTTGCACTGCTCCGCGCCCGCGGGCCCGGGGCTGGCATTGCAGGCGACGTCCTCGCCGCCGACGGAGCACTCGAACACACCGACGCGCTGACAGACACCGGTGCCGACGACACACACCTCCCCACGCCGCTCGAAGCCTTCGTCGGTGGCGCCGTCGCAGTCGTCGTCGAGGAAGTTGCAGGCCTCGGCCATCGGGGCCGGCGCGGTGCAGAGGGGCTCGGGCTGCTCGCGCGTGCAGATGATGCGGCCGGAGCACGCGATCGTCTGGCCCTCGAGCTCGACGGTGCGCATGCAGACCTCGCCGAGGCCCTCGACGTCGTCGGTGAAGCCGTTGCAGTCGTCGTCGATCTGGTTGCAGAGCTCGGACGCGGGCGTCTGCGCGGTGCAGCCCGTCCAGCCGACCTCCGGGTCGCACGTCTCGCGGCCGACGCAGTTGCCGAGCTCGTTGGTGCGCTCGCAGAGGCGGCCCTCGCCGGCGCGCGCGGCGTTGCAGGAGCACGAGCCGGTCTTCGGGGTGCACTGCTTGCGGCCGTCGCCGGCCACGTCGCGGCAGACGTTGCCGTCGGGGCAGCTCGAGTCGTCGTTGCAGTCGACGCCGCACACCATGACGCCGTCGAGCTCGTAGCACCGGCCGTTCGGGCAGTCCTCGTCCTGCACGCACACGCCGCACAAGCGGTTGCCGGGCGGGAAGCAGATGAAGACCACGTCGGGCCGCGTGTTGGCGACGCCGTGGCAGCCCCAGCCGTCGGGGCAGCCCTCGTCGAGGCAGCGGATGGTGCAGACGTTGTGGTCCTGGTAGGGGACGCACCAGCCGCTCTCGCAGTCGAGGTTGTCCTCGCAGGCCTCGCGGAATCGGGCCTTGCGCCCGCCGTCGTCGTCGGCGCCGCCGTCGCCGTCGCGCGGGCGCGGCCGCGAGCCGTCGCGACCCAGCGGCACGAGCGCGTCGAGATCGCCGGCCGCGGCGTCGAAGTCCGTCCCGCCGGGGCCCCCGCCGGGACCCCCGCCCTCGCCGGACGAGCCACCGTCGCCGCACGCCACGAGTCCTGCCGCCAGCAGCAGCGCGAGCGCACTCCTCATCGTCACCCCCGGATCCGCGCGGAGCCTCACGAACGTCACATCGGCGCGCGCGCAGCGCAACCTGAGTCCACCCGGTTTTTCCCCCCGCGCGATGCCGTGAAGGATCGCGCGCCCCCGCGCGATGCCGTGAAGGATCGCGCGCGTCTCTTCAGGGGCACCCGCCCGACGCGAGGGCGGCGAGCGCCGCCGCCTCCGGCTCGCCGAGGTGCAGCGCCACGAACAGCCGGCCGGGGCACGCCCAGGCGACGACCTGCACGCGCACCGGGCCCTCGTCGTCGCGGGCGACCGCCGCCCAGATCTCGCGCGGCGTGCCGTCCGGACCCGCGCGCAGCAGCGGCGTCGGCTCGAACGTGGCGTCGCGGAGCTCGAGCGCCGCGAGCAGCTGTTCGCGCAGCGCCGGCGCCTGGCGGAAGCCCTCCATGTCGCGGCCGGGCGTGCCCGGGTAGACGACGAGCACGTCCTCGGCGGGCCCCACCCAGACGCGCGCCGGCTGGTCGGTGACGAGCGCGCCGTAGCCGTCCGGCGGCGTGAACGGCGGGTAGACCGGCCCCCCGACGCCTTCGACGGGGCCGCACGACGCCGTGGCCAGCATGCGGCGGTGGAGCGCCTCGGGGTCGCCGTCGCGGAACGTCCACAGCGTGTAGTGCGTGTCGTTGTCGACGCAGCGCCAGGCGGTGACGAGCGCGCGGTGGCCCTGGTCGTCCTCGTAGCGGACGAGGCGGCCGGGCTGGCCGGCGACCGCCATCGGCGCCTCGGTGGCGTCCCGCCGGCCGAACCCGGCCAGCGTCGACGCGAGCTGCCCATCGGCGAGGCCCTCCCCCGGCGTCCAACGGACGGAGACGAAGCGCCCGCCGCCGGCCGGGTCGTCGAGCGTGAGGACGCCGGGCATCGTCGGGCCGCTGTCCTCGCGCGCGGACCAGGCGGGCAGGTCGATGCGCAGGCCGGGCAGGGCGCGCGTCGTCAGCGCCGGGTGGCGTGACGGCGCGAAGGCGACGAAGGCGCCGACGACCAGCGCCGCCGCCGCGAGCGCGGCCGCGAGGCCGCCGCGCGCGCCCTGCCGCCACGCGGCGCGCCCTTGCTGCAGCCCCGTCACGAGGAGGCCGGACGCACCGCCGACCAGCAGGGCCACCGTCAGCCGCGGCAGCTCGAGCGGCAGGAAGACGTAGCGGCAGACCGCGAGCGCCAGGCCGGCACCCGCGCAGGCCGCCGCGAAATGCAGGGTCCGACTCGGTGTCATGGACCGCATCGTCGCCCTTTCCGTCGCCCGCTGAAAGACGGGCAGCGCGGCAGCGTCGTGTGCCGGCGGAGGGTGACGACATGAAGCTTCGTGGGGACCTCGCGGCGTGGATCCTGGCGGCCGGGCTGGCCGCGTGCGGTGTCGGCGACAGCGGCTCGGCCGACGATGGCGGCGGCGCCGGCGACGGAGGCGGCCCCGGCGCGCCGGCGAAGCCCGGGGGCGGCGGCGAGGACGGCCAGGGCGGCGCCGGCGGGGGCGGCGGCGGCGACTGGGGCGGCGGCGCTGGCGGCGAGGGCGGCGGCTTCAGCGGCAGCGCCGACGCCGGCGCGCCCGGCGACTGGGAGGGCGGCGGCGGCGCAGGCGGCGGCGAAGGGTCGGGCGTCGAGGGCCCCGACGAGTCCGCGCCGCCGCCGGATCCCGAGAAGCCCGAGGTGGCGTGTGGCGGCGACCGCACGACCACCCTGTTCCTCTCGGCGGACGACTCGAACTCCCAGGCGTCGCCGGTGCTCGTCCGGCGCGCCATCCGCCAGGGTCGCTTCGTGCCCGAGCGCGCCATCCGCACCTACGAGTTCTTGAATTACGCGGACTTCGACTACCCGGCCCCGGCCGAGGGCGTGGCGGTGCACCCGCAGATGCGCGCGATCGACGAGGCGCGGTTCGCCCTGCAGATCGGGGTGCGCGCGGCGGACCTCGCGTCGCGGCGACCGCTGAACCTGGTGCTGGTGCTCGACGCCTCGGGTTCGATGGCGGGACCGCCGATGGCGCTGCTGCGCGAGAGCGTGCAGGCGCTCGCCGAGCACCTCGGCACCGACGATCGCGTGTCGGTGGTGCGCCTCGACGCGGCGCCCGACGTGATGGTGGACGGCGCCGCCGCGCCCGACCTGTCGCTCGACGCGCTGTTCGCGCAGCTCGTGCCGAGCGGCGCCACGAACGTGGAGGCGGCGCTGCGCCTCGCCTATGAGCGCGCCACCGCGCACCGGCGCCCGGGCGACCTCAGCCGCGTCGTGCTGCTCACCGACGGCGGCGCCAACGCGGGCGAGACCGCGGTCGAGCTGATCGCGCGCCACGCCGGCGGGGCCGAGGAGGACGGCATCTACCTCGTGGGCGCCGGCCTCGGCGAGGGCTTCAACGACACGCTGCTCGACGCGGTGACCGACGCGGGCAAGGGCGCCTACTTCTACGTCGACTCGCCGGAGGAGGCGCGCCGCATGTTCGGCGAGCGCTTCGCGCAGAACTTCGAGGTCGCGGCGCTGAACGTGCAGGTGGAGCTCGAGCTGCCGCCGCGCTTCGGGCTGCTGAAGTTCCACGGCGAGCAGGTGGCGACGGTGCCGGGTGTCGTGCGCCCCCAGAACCTCGCGCCCGGCGACCAGATGGTGTTCCACCAGATCCTGGGGACGTGCGCCGACGCGCCCGCCGAGGACGAGACGTTCGCGGTGCGGGTGCACGCGACGGACGCGCGCACCGGCGAGCGGCGCACGACGGAGCGCGCGTTCACGCTGGCCGAGGTGCTCGCCGCGCCGGCCGCGGAGCTCGCGCTCGGCGACGCGCTCGTGGCGTTCGCGGAGGGCATCCGGACGTTGTCGGGCCTCACGACCGCGCGCGACTCCGAGGTCGAGGCGGAGTGCGCGCGCATCCGCGCCGCGATCGAGATGCCGGCGCTGGCCGAGGCCCGCGACCTGCTCGACGCCTACTGCGACATCGTGGCCCACGGCGAGCGGCACGACGACGCGTGCGACTGCGAGGGGCAGCCCACCTTCACCGAGGCGCTCGGGCTGTGCGGCGGCGAGGCCATGCGCGCGGCGGCCCCCCGCGGGAGCTTCGGCGCCCACGGCACGCTCGGCGACTCTGCGGCGGTGCGGCCGCGCGAAGGCTGCCGGTTCGCGGCGCTCTCGACGGGCACCGTCGGCGAGGCGGTGACGCTGCCCGGCACCGACCGCGGCTGCAACGGCGGCGAGGGCTTCGGCGATCCGCTCGGGGACCGCGACGGCAGCCTCGTCTGCGACCTCGCCCAGGTGTCGGTCACGCTCACGGCGCCCCGCGACGCCCACAGCTTCTCGTTCGACTTCGACTTCTTCTCCGCCGAGTTCCCCGACTACATCGGCAGCGAGTTCAACGACACGTTCTACGCGATCATCGAGGCGGAGAGCACCGAGGGCGGGCGTCCCACCAACATCTCGTTCGATGGCAACGGCCGGCCGATCGAGATCAACAACAACTACTTCGCCAACCCGTTCCACCCGTGCAGCGAGCGCGACACGGGCTTCGTACGGGGCGCCTCCACGTGCTGGCTGCGAACCAGCTGGCCCATCCGTCCCGGCGAGACCTTCAAGCTCACGTTCTCGGTCCACGACGAGGGCGACGGCATCTATACGTCGACGGTGCTGCTCGACAACTTCCGCTTCCACCCCGATCCGGCCGTCGGCATGACCGACCCGCTCAACTGACGGCGCCGCAGGACGAAGCCTGAGCGCCTCGATGTCCGCGGCCGGCGACGATAGCATCGCGCCCGTGCTGCTCATCACCGGATCAGCCGGCCTCGTCGGCCGCCACCTCGCCCGCCGCTTCGCCGCCGTCCGCGGCTACGACCTGCGCCACGGCGAGGACGTGCTCGACGAGCGCGCGCTCGAGGCCGCGATGGCCGCGGCGGACGGCGTCGTCCACCTCGCCGCGGTCTCGCGCGTGATCTGGGGCGAGCGCGAGCCCGACCGCTGCGTGCGCGTCAACCGCGACGGCACGGCGGCCGTCCTGCGCGCCGCCCTGCGCGCGCCGCGCCGCCCGTGGGTGCTGTTCGCGAGCAGCCGCGAGGTCTACGGCGAGCCGGACCGCCTGCCCGTCGGCGAGGACGCGCCCCTCGCGCCGATCAACGTGTACGGCCGCACCAAGGTCGACGGCGAGCGCCTGACGCTCGAGGCGCGGAGCGCCGGCCTGACGACCGCGGTGGTGCGCCTCTCCAACGTGTACGGGTGCGCCGACGACCACGCGGACCGCGTCGTCCCCGCGTTCGCGCGCGCCGCGGCCACCGGCGGGACGCTCCGGCTCGACGGCGCCGAAAACACGTTCGATTTCACGCACATCGACGATGTGGTCGCCGGCCTCGCCCTCCTCGCCGCGCGGCTCGGCGCCGGCGAAGCGGACCTCCCGCCCGTGCACCTCGTGAGCGGGACGGCCACGACGCTGGCGCAGCTCGCGGCGCTCGCCGTCGAGCTCGGCGGCGACCGCGCCCGGGTTGTCGAGGCGCCCGCCCGCCGGTACGACGTCGCGCGCTTCGTCGGCGATCCCACGCGCGCCCGCGCCCTGCTCGGGTGGGCGCCGCGCGTCGATCTGCGCGCCGGCCTCGCGCGCCTCGTCGGTCAGTGGCATCCGCGCGCGGGCGGGTGACTCGCCCGGCGCTCCGCCTCGTCCCGGGGTCGGTTGCCCGCCCGTCCGACGGTGTTAGGATGCCGGGCCATGCGCGCGATCCTCATCCTCGCGGCGGCCTTCGCCGGCTGCGGCACCCTCGGCGGCGACCACGGCGGCGGCGAGGAGCTGCCCAACCGCGGCATCATCCCCTACGAGAAGGTCACCGAGGGCGACGCCGGCCTGGCCTTCGTGGTGCCGGCCCCCGAAGCGGCGCGCCTCGACGGGCCGTCCGCGGTGGCCGACGACGGCGTCGCGCTGTTCGTCGCCGTGCGCGAGGGTGAACGCAGCCGCGTCGTCCGCGCCGACAGCGCCGACGGGCTGACGTTCGGCCCCACCGAAGACGTGCTGGCCGCGGACCGCCCGCTGGCCGGTCCCTCGGTCCTCCGCGCGGCCGGCCGCTGGCACATGGCGGTGACCCTCGACGACGGCGCCGCCATCGGACACGCGCGCAGCGACGACGGGCGCCGCTTCACCCTCGACGCGGCGCCGCTGCTGGCCGCCGAGGGACCCGACGAGGCGGGCGGCATCGACGGTCCGAGCCTCGTCGCCGACGGCGAGGGCTTCCGCCTGTACTACGCCGCGCGCGCGGAGGCGGGCGGACCGCAGAGGATCCTGCTCGCGGTCGCCGGCGCCGACCTGCGCTTCGAGCGGCGTGGCGTCGTGCTCGGACCGGGGGCGGACTGCGTCGACTTCCAGGGCGCCGCGAAGGCCTGCTGGGACGCCGAATCCGTCGGCGCGCCCGAGGTGCGCCGCGCGCGGACGGCGACCGGCCGCGAGGTCTGGCGCCTGTTCTACGCGGGCCGGCGCGGCGACACCTCCGGCCTCGGCTTCGCCGCCTCCGAAGATGGCCTCTCGTGGAGCCGCTTCGCCCACAACCCCGTGCTCGGTGACGGCGCCGAGCGCGACCCCACCAACGTGCGCCACGACGAGCGCTACCTGCTGTACTTCCTGCAGGGGCGCCGCCCGCTCGGCGTCGCCGCCGCCGTCGACGAGCGGGGCCTCGCCAGCGAAGCGTTCTGAACCTCGCCATCTTTCGGCGGACGCGCCGGGTGGCGCACAATGGCCGCACTCAGGGGGAAACGATGGCGCAGCGGCTCGTGGGGCTCTTGTGTCTGTTGCCGTGTCTCGCGTTCGCGCAGGGACGCGCGCTGGGACCCGATCCGAACGAGGTGTGGGAAGGCAACGTCGGCTACGCGGCGACGGGCGCGAGCCTCGTCCGCTGCGCGCCGTCGCAGACGTGCATCCTCGGCGGCAAGGACTGCGAGGGCTTCTCGAGCGCGTCGGCCACCCTGGACGTACTGCCCGACAGCCCGGGCCTGCGCCTGTTGCACGCGCGGCTCAACTGGGTGGCGTCCCACCCGCCGAACGCGGCGCCCGACGAGCAGGTGACGCTGGTGCCGCCCGGCGGCCCCCCGATCGAGGTGATCCGCGACGAGGCGATCTCCGAACGCTTCAACGACCGGCTGGCGGAGTGCGATCTTCTCGCCGCGGCGTGCGAGGCGGGCGGCACCTGCGACGTCGGCTTCTTCTCCCACCACGCGGACGTCACCGCCGACCTGCAGGCCCACCGCGAGCGCGGCGGCAGCCTCAACGGCGAGTGGACGGTGCGCGACGTCGAGGTCGCCGGGGCGAGCGGCGCCGATCCGGACACCGCGGTCGCGGCGCTCGGCAGCCTCGCCATCGGCGCCTGGTCGCTGCTCGTCGTCTACGAGGACGCCGACACGCAGCCGCTCCGCCGCATCTACTACTACCAGGGCTTCGAGCTGAACCAGGGCATCGCCCGCACGCTCCGGCCGCGCGGCTTCCTCGCGCCGCCCGACGCCCGGGTCGACCTGACCTCCTTCGTGCTCGAGGGCGACTCGGACATCCAGGGCGACTCGCTGACCGTCAACCGGCAGGAGGTCGCCGACGGCTGCAACCCCAACCGCAATGTCTTCAACGGCACGGTGAACGCGGGGCGCGCCGACGGTCGCTGCCTCGAGGGCGTCGACGGCGTGGACCTCGACCGCTTCGTCGTCGCCGGCGCGATCGAGCCGCTCGACGAGCAGGCCGAGGTCACGTACGTGCTCCCGCGCGGCGACGGCTTGTTCACCGCCGGCGAGTCGCTCTTCACCGACTGGCTCGTGCTCGCCTTCGACCACCGCCTCCCGGACTTCGAGTCGCTCAAGCCCGAGAAGTCCTCGACGCCGCCGTCGCGCAGCGAGGTGAGCCCGGGCCAGCGCATCGACTACGCGATCGTCGTCGAGAACAACGGCGGCGACTTCGCGCGCAACGTCATCGTCACCGACTCCGTCCCGCGCGGCACGACCTACGTCCGCAACAGCACCAGCATCGACCGCCAGGTCATCGCCGACGGCCCGGGCGGCAACCTGCCGCTCGCGAACGGCCTGAACCTGGCCGAGCTGCCCGACATCGACGTGATCGCGCCCGGCGAGCTCCACATCATCCGCTTCTCCGTGACCGTCGACGACCTCGCCGACGGGACGGAGATCCGCAACGTCGCGCGCATCGACGCCGACGAGATCGAGCCGGTCGACACCGATCCCGTGGTCCACACCGTCCGCCGCGAGGGCGACGGTGGCATCGTGCTCCCGCCTGCGGACGCCGGGCCGGAGCCCGACATGTCCGTCCGACCGGACCTCGATGCCTTCGTGCCGCCGCGACCCGACCCCGACGCGTCGGCGCCCGGGCCGGACACGGGCTGCCCGCCGGGTCAGCGTCTGGCGGAGCGCGCGCCGGTGTGCGTGCCGATCGAGTGCCCGGACGGGAGCGTCCTCGAGGGCGACGACTGCGTCGAGCCCGAGGGCAACCCTTGCGGGCCGGGCACCGTGCTCGCCGCGGACGGGCGCTGCGAGTCCGCCTGTGGCGACGGCCTCTTCTGGGACACGACGTGCCCCGGCGGCGGCCAGTGCCGGCACGTCGGCAACCCCTGCGAGGACAGCGGCGGCGGCGCGGGCGACGACGGCTGCGGCTGCCGCTTCACCGACGGCGCGCCCGGCGCGCTGCTCCTGCTGCCGGCGCTGCTCGCCCTGCGGCCTCGCCGCCGGCGCTGAACGCGGTCGTCTGCATCCTCGGGGAAGTCGAGAAGAAGAAAGGGGAATGCCCGGGTCCGGGCGGGGGAGGGGGAGGGGTTCCGGACCCGGGCATCGATCGCCCACGCCGAGGACCAGGGGGGGACCAGTCGTTCGGCGTCGTATGGGCGACCACGGGAACCTTCGCGGGGGGGTACGCTCTGGTTCCTTGCTCGTGACAACCGGCGTCCCCCTCGGGGACTTCCCCACGTCCGAAAAAAAAGATCAGGCGCCCAGCAGTTTCGCGATCAGCGGGCCGTTGCCCTGCACCGCGCAGCGCTGCACGTAGGGTCCGAGGCCGATCAGGCCGCCGAGCTCGGTGCCGCCGCCGGCGCGGCCGGGACCGCCGTGCAGCAGGTTCGGCAGCACGGTGCCTGGGGCGATCGCCTTGTCGGCGATCTTCTCGTCGGTGACGACGAGGCGGCCGTGCCAGCCGGCCATCTCCACGATCGCCGCCGCCAGGAACTCGCGGTCGTCGCCGTAGATCGAGGCGACGAGGCTGCCGTCGCCCCGCTGCACCAGTGACGCGGCGTCGGCCGCGGTGCCGTCGTAGGGCATCAGCGTGGAGACCGGCCCGAACACCTCGAGCTCGTGGACGCGCGTGGCGCCGTGCGGGTCGTCCGCCCGCAGCAGCAGCGGCCCGAAGAAGTAGCCGCGGTCCTGCTTCGCGGCGGGCTGGCCCCAGACCACCCGCGCCTCGCCGCCGAGCGCCTCGACGCCCTCGCGCGCCGAGCGGAGCTGCTCCTTCGTGGCCAGCGGGCCCATGCCCACCTCGTCGCGCCGCGGATCGCCGACGATCGTCGTCCCCAGGCGCTCGCCGAGGTCGGCGATCACGTCGTCGAGGCGGTCGCGCGGCACGAAGATGCGGCGTGTGGCGGTGCACTTCTGCCCCGCCTTCTGCGTGATCTCCTTATGCGCGTCGCGGATGAACGCGTCGTAGGTCGCGTCCTCGGCGCCGGGCGCGAGCACGGCCGCGTTGAGGCTGTCGGCTTCGACGTTCACCGCGACGCCGTTCTCGAGGATGCGCGCATGGCCGCGGATGCGCCGCGCAGTGTCGGCGCTGCCGGTGAAGGCGACTACGTCGCGCCAGGTGAGGTGGTCGAAGAGGTCGCCGACGCCACCGGAGATCAAACCCAGCGCGCCCTCGGGCAGCGCGCCGGCCTCGACGACCGCCTGCACCATGCGCCACGTGACGAGCGCGGTCGCGGTGGCCGGCTTGCCGATGACCGGGACGCCGGCGAGCCACGCGCACGCGGCCTTCTCGGCGAGGCCCCAGCACGGGAAGTTGAAGGCGTTGATCGCGATGGCCACGCCGTGGCGCGGCGCGAGCACATGCTGGCCCTGCAGCCGCCCGCTGCGGCCGATGTTGCTCGGCTCGCCTTCGAGCAGCACGCGCCGGCCGCCGAGCGCCCGGCCGAGCTCGGCGTAGTGCATGAGCGTGCCGGTGGCGCCGTCGACGTCGAATTTCGCGTCGCTGCGTGTATTGCCGCCGTTGGCGATGGCCAGGTCGAGCAGCTCCTCGCGCACCGCGTGGATCGCCTTGGCCGCCTTCTCGAGCAGGGCGCCGCGCTCGGCGAACGTCAGCGCCCGCAGCGCCGGTCCGGCGGCGCGCGCGTGCCGGACGGCGGCGCCGAAGTCGACGCCGCCCGTCGACGCCCGCGCGATCACCTCCTCGGTCGTCGGATCGGTCAGGTCCGTCCACGGGCCTTCGCCGGTGACCCAGCGCCCGCCCACGTAGCTCGTCAGCGTCTGCATGTCGCGCCCTCCGCTCTTTGGCGTAGCGCATGATGCACCGGCGAGGCGGTCCGATCCATGCCGGCGCGCCCCGGTGGCGTGCGGACCGCTACTGCAGGGCGAGGTGTGCCGCCTCGACGTCGCGCGCGGTGGTCAGGCCGCGCCAGCCGGCGTCGATCGGCACCGAGGCGAGCACGTCGCCACGATCGATCAGGTCGTGGAAGAGATCCAGCAGGCCGGCGGCGCGCAGGGAGCGCGCGCGCCCGAAGGGCAGGTCGTCGCCGCGGGCGTTCGCCCGCTCCCAGCCGGCGAACAGGCGCGCGGTCATCGCCGGGCGGAAGCGCGCGAGCCCGACGAACGCCGCGAGCGTGCCGACGGGGCGCAGGTTGCGGCCCACCTCGACCACCACGCCGTCGCGCGTGCTGCGGCACAGCTCGGTGGCCCCGCCGTCGTTCTCCGGTGTGCGCCGCCAGCGCCGGTCGACCAGCAGGGTGCCGAGCGCCGGCGACCGCAGCAGGGTCGCCACCGCGTCGGGGTGGTAGACGACCTCTCCGTAGCTGACGATCACGTCGCCGACGAGCTCGCGGCCCGCCGCGAAGAGGCTGGCGAGCGCGCCGTGCGCGGCGAAGCCCTCGTCGTCGACGTATCGCACGTCGGGCCCCGCGACCGCCTCGCGGCAGTGGCCGCGGATGACCACCACGTCGTCGATGCCCCAGAACCGGAGCGCGTCGATCTGGTGATGAAGGACGGGACGCCCGGCCACCTCGAGCATGCACGGCGGCCGCTCGTCGGTCAGCGCCCCCAGCCGCTCGCCCCGGCCGCTGGCGATGATGATCGCTTTCATGCTGGTCCCCGCCGCCCGAGTCTCCACAGGACCACCAACGCCGTCTGGCCCACGTAGAGAAGATGCACCGCTCCGTAGGCGTACAGGAACAGGTCGAGCCGATCCACGATCGCGAACAGCGGCAGCGTGACGGGGTACTGGCTGATGGCGCGCGCCGCCATCTGGATGGGCCACAGCGGCGACCGATCCGGACCGCGCGCCGCGCCCGCCGCCTCGCCGTGTTTGAGCTGCTTCGTGCCCGTCGCCTGCGCGTACTCCGGCGTGCGCACGAAGCGCGTCAGCGACAGGGCGGACGCCACGACGATCAGCGCGGCCACGCCGACGAGCAGCGCCCAAGGGCCGCCGCCGTCCTGCAGGAACCACCGCGTCGCCAGCGCCCCCACGAGCAGGTACGCCTTCAGCTCGTCCATCAGGAAGTCGAGCAGCGCGCCCACCGCGCTCGTCCGTCGGGTCAGTCGCGCGAGCTGACCGTCGGCGCAGTCGAGCACGTAGCTCAGCTCGACGGCGCCGACGCCGAGGACGAGGCCCCATCCGCCCGGCACGCCCGCCAGCAGCACGACGCCGGCCATCATCATGCCGAGGGCCAGGAAGGTGACCTGGTTCGGCGTGACCCGGGTGCGCGCGAAAGCGCTGACCGCCACCGCCGCCATCGGGCGCGCGAGGTAGAGGTTGAAGAGGGAGTCGGCGGGCTTGAGGCTCTCGCGATAGATCCGTCGAACGTCGGTCAGCACCGGCAGGCTCCGCGCCGTCGCACTCCCCCGTAAGACACTCTCCATACCCCCGGTCGCTTCGATTCCGCAACGTCGCGACTCCGAACTCGGGTCCGGGCGTCGATCTACCGAGAAGCGGACTGCGGACCAGCGAGCGGCGCGTCGCGTCCGCCCGCGACGAACTTGGATCTTGGCGGGGTCCGGAGGAGCATGACGGCGTTGAACACCGAGACGCTTCGACCCGCCGCCCGGCTCGGCCGAGCGATACTGCTCGCCGTCGCCGCGGCGCTGCTCGTCACCATCTCCGAGGTGCTGGCGCTGGTCCTCATTCCGGACCTGCCGCGCGCTGGCGCGGAGGCGGTCGTCCGCTTTGCGGCCGGCGCGTTCGCGCTCGCCTTCGCCGGCGCGGCGATGCCATGCCTCGCCGCCGCTCTCCTGCTGGCGCGGCCATACCACTGGGCGGTTCGCGTGCTCGCCCACGCCGGCCGGCGGCGCGCGCGCCTCGCCTCGCTCGGCCTCGGAGGCACCTCGTCGCTGCTCGTCGGCGGCCTCTTCGCCGTCACGGTGAAGAAGGCGACCGCCGAGAACCTGCTCGTCGCTGCCTGCGCCGCCGCGGTGGTGGCCGTCGTGGTCACCGCGCTGGCGCCGGTCGTCGCCCGCCACGTCGTGTCCTCGGTGGCCCCGCGGGCGCGCGTGCCGCGCCTCGGCCTCTGGCTCTGCGCGGCCGCCTACCTCGCCTGTTACGGGGCGTCGCGCCTGACGCTGCGTGGCGATTACACCTCGCTGCACCAGCTCTACGCCATCGGCGCCGTCGCGAGCGCCGCGCTCCTGTGCCTGCCGCTCGTGGAGCGCCTCGGCCGCCGCGCCGCCGCCGCGATGGGCGGCCTCGGCGCGCTCGCGATCGGCGCCGGCATCGCGCTGCCCTCCGCGTCGCAGAGCACACGCCAGCTCCTCTTCAACCGCACCGGCGTGGTCCAGTACCTCGCCATCACCGCCAGCACGCTGCGGGGCATCGAGAGCCTGCCCCCCGATCCCGCCGGCGCGCCGAGCCCGCCGCCAGCAGCGCCGATGGTTCGGGACGGTGCGCCGCCGAACGTCGTCTGGATCATGATCGACACGCTGCGCGCGGACCGCCTCGGCGCCTACGAGCCGGCCTCCACGCTGACGCCGAACCTCGACGCCTTCGCGCGCGAGTCGGTGGTCTTCCGCAACGCCTGGGCGCAGGCGACGAACACCATCCCCAGCGTCGCTTCGTTCCTGACGGGGCGGCACCCGGCGCTCGGCGTCCCCGACCTCTTCCACCGCCACCGCGACGCGGCCCGCGACGAGCCCTTCTTCTTGCCGGCGCCCTACCGCGGCTTCATGGCGAGCCCGCCCTACTACGAGCTCGCGGTGCGCGACGTCCTCGCGAAGGACGCCATCACCGTGCTGCCCGCCGACCTCGGCAACGGCAGCGACCACGACACGATCACCCGCCTGCTCGGCATGCTGAAGCAGGCGCCGCTCCCGTCTCCCTTCATGCTCTGGGTGCCGCTCGAGGGGCCGCACGCGCGCGGCGACGTCTCGCGGCGGGTCGCCTACGTGCCCTACCCGTTGCTGCGCGGCGAGTACGCGCGCACCTACGACGAGGCGGTCCGGCGCTCCGACGTCGAGTTCGGCCGCCTGATCGCCGGCCTGCGCGAGCTCGGCCTCTACGACGACAGCCTGATCGTCGTGATGGCGGACCACGGCGAGGCGCTCGGCGAGCACGCCGACCTCTTCCACGCCAAGGAGGTCTACGACACGTCGACGCGGGTGCCGCTGCTCTTCCGCCTGCCCGGCGGCGCGCACGCGGGGCACCGCGACGTGGTGGCGGAGCTCGTCGACATCGTGCCGACGATCGCCGCCTTCGCCGGCCTCGCGCCCGAAGGCCGCCACCCGGTCTCCGGCAAGAGCCTGCTCCCGTGGATCACCGGCGACGCCGCGCCTGCCGTCCGGGAGGAGGCCTTCACCGAGGCGGTCTTCATGCGCCGCAAGGTCGTGGGCTACGTACGGCGCGAGGCCGACGGCCGCCTGTGGAAGGCCGTGCACGACCACACCAACGACGTGACCGAGCTCTACGACCTGACCGCCGATCCGCGCGAGGCGCACAACCTCGCCGACGCGCAGCCGGAGCGCGCCGCCGCGATGCGCGCCCGCGTGCGCGCCCACCTCGCCGCCGAGAGCGCGCCGCAGTTCGTCCCCATCACCCAGCCGTAGGGCGCGGGCGCGCTGCAACCGCGGAACGCGCTCGCGCGTCTTAAAGCGGCTCCCGAGCTCTGGCCTCGGGGAATCCAGGGCAAACGACACGGGCGTGGAAGAACGCCCGCCGGCCCTGAGGTTGATGCGGCGGGCTCGAAATGGTAGGGTGCGCGCGACCGGTTCGCAATTCTCTCCCTGCCCGAGTCCGACGTCGGCGTCAGGCCGCCGATCCAGCCCCGGACAGATTCGCCCGCCATCGACACCGCCGGGCGAGCACGTGAGGAGGACCCCGTTGCGTAGAGACGCCACTCCCTCGGAGATCCTGGACGACCGGGAGCGCCCGGTGCGCAAGGCCCGCGAGCCCGTGTACACCCGCGACGGCGAGCTGCGCCGTCGGGAGCCCGGCGAGCTCGACGCGACCGGCACCTACCTCTCGCAGATCGGCCGGGTGGAGCTGCTGACCCGCGAGCAGGAGGTCGAGATCGCCCAGCGCATCGAGACCGCCCGCGAAGGGGTCCTGGAGTGCGTGCTCTCCACCCACGCCGGCGTGCGCGGTCTGATCGACCTCCCCAAGAAGGTGCGCCGCGGCGACTTCTCGCTGCGCGAGATCGTCGACGGCTCGAACGGCACCCCCGACCCCGAGAGCGGCCTTTCGGGCCTCGATCGCCTCGACACGCTCTCGGTCGAGATGGCCCGCGTCGAGCGCGCCCGCCGTCGCACGTCGCGGCGCGTCACGCGCACCGATCGCCGCAAGAACCGCGACTATCTCCACGAGCTCCGCGCGCTCTACGAGCGCATGAACGTGAGCTGGCCGGTGGTCGAGCGCATCGTCGACGAGCTCGGCGCCATCGACGCCGAGATCCGCGACAAGCGGACGCTCGTGCGCGAGTGCGAGACGATGGCCGGCGTGCCCGCCGACAGGCTGGTGAAGGGCGGCGCGCCGAATCCGGCCTCGGGCCTCACGGCCGCGTCCTGGGCCGAGCTCGCCCGCAGCGCGCTGCGCGCCCGCGAGCGCGTCGAGGAGCTCGAGTCGCACGCCGGCATGGAGGCCGAAGAGCTGCACGCGCTCGTCGTGTCGGCGCGGCGCAATGCCCGTGCCCTCGAGCGCGCCCGCAACGACATGACGCTGGCGAACCTGCGCCTCGTGGTGAGCATCGCCAAGCGCTACCTCAACCGCGGCATGAGCCTGCTCGACCTCGTCCAGGAGGGCACCATCGGCCTCGTGCGCGCCGTCGACAAGTTCGAGCACCGGCGCGGCTTCAAGTTCAGCACCTACGCCACGTGGTGGATCCGGCAGGCGATCACTCGCGCCATCGCCGACCAGGCGCGCACCGTGCGCGTCCCGGTCCACATGGTCGAGATGATGAGCCGCATCGCCCGCGGCGCGAAGGAGCTGGAGCGCGCGCTCGGTCGCCGGCCCGAACCCCGCGAGCTGGCCGCGCACCTCGAGCTCACCGAGGAGCAGGTGCTGCGCGCCATCGAGGCCAACCACACGACGCTCTCGCTCGAGACGCCCGTCGGCGAGGACGGCCGACTCGGCGACCTCATCGAGGACGACAGCAAGCCGTCGCCCGACGCGTCCACCGCGGCGCGCCTGATGAGCACCGAGACGAACCAGCTCCTCGACACCGCGCTCACGCCGCGAGAAGCACGCATCCTCCGCCTGCGCTTCGGCATCGGAGTCGATCGCAACCACACCCTCGAGGAGGTGGGCGAAGTGTTCGACCTGACCCGCGAGCGCATCCGGCAGATCCAGATGCAGGCGCTGCGCAAGCTCCGGCGGGCCCAGGAGAGCCAGGCGCTCAAGGCCTACCTCGAGGGCGGCGAGGGCTGACCGCCGGCGGTCCGCCCGGGAGGAGAGGGGCCATGAGCTCCGAAGCCGCCGCCCTGGGCATTCTCGAATGGCAACCCGACGGTGACCGGGCCACGCCGTCCGCCGGCCTGCGCGACCTCCTGGGTACGACCGGGGGGACGCTGGCCGCGGTGCTGGACCGCGTCCACCCCGACGAGCGCGCCGCCGTCCGCGAGGCGTTCGCCGCCGCCGCCGGCGGGGGGCGCCTCGACCTCGAGGCGCGTCTCGCCACGGCCGACGAGCGCTTCGTGCACTGGAGCGGTGAGGCATGCGGCGGCCGCGTCGTCGCCGTCTGCCGCGACATCACCGCTCGCGTCCGCGCCGACCGCGCCGCCCGCCGGGCGCTGCACGCCCGCGACGAGGTCCTGGCGATCGTCAGCCACGATCTCCGCAGCCCGCTGAGCATCGTCTCCATGGCCAGCGACGCCATCCGCGACACCGGCGGCGAGGGGTGGAGCGAAGAGCTCGGCATGATCAAGCGGGCCGTGTCCCGCATGAACCGACTCATCCTCGACCTGCTCGACGTCACCCGCATGGAGTCGGGGCGCGTGTCCTTCAGGATGGGCGCGGCCGATCCCGCGGCGCTTGCGGGCGAGGCGGTCGAGGCGTTCCGGCAGCAGGCCGAGCGGCGCAGTCTGGCGCTCGAGCTGACGCTGGCGCCCTCGCTGCCCGCCATCCGCGCCGACCGCGACCGCGTGGTGCAGGCGCTCTCGAATCTGCTGGACAACGCGATCAAGTTCACCGACAGCGGCTCGGTCCGGCTCGTCGTCGACGAGGTGGGCGGCGCCGTGCGCTTCGCCGTGGCCGACACGGGGCCGGGCATCGATGGCGCCCAGCTGCCGCACCTGTTCGAGCGCTTCTGGCGCAGCGAGCCGGGCCGGCGCGCCGGCAGCGGCCTCGGCCTCGCCATCGTCAAGGGCATCGTCGACGCCCACGGCGGTCGCGTGGCCGTCGACAGCGCCCCCGGACGCGGCGCGACGTTCACCGTGACCCTCCCCGCCGCCAACTGACGACCCACCCGGCGACCCGGCCGCGCCCCGCGCCGAATCAGCGGGCATGCGTACCGTCGTCATCCCCTTCCTGCTGTCCCTGTCGTGGTCGGTGCCGGTTCTGGCCGCCGAGCGGTGGAGCAACGCCACCGGCCCGGTGGGCGCGGCGAGCGGCGTGTCGGTGGCCGCCGAGGGCCACGCGCTGCGAAAGGTGCGGCTCTACCTCGAGGACGGCCAGGTGGCCGGCCTGCGCGCGGTGGAGGCGCCCCTGGGCGGCTTCGGCGTGCGCTACGCCGAGGGCGAGGTGCTCGCCGGGAGGCGGTGGGGCGACTTCCGCACGCTCGACGCCGGCGAGGGCCGCTTCGTCACGGGCCTGCAGGTGTGCAGCGGCCCCGACGGCGCGCTGCGCGGCCTGCGCCTCTGGGGGGCGCCGCTCCGGCGTGACGGCACCCTCGGGCCCGCCGCGCCCTCGGAGATCGCGGGCCCCGCCTGCGCGCGCTGGCACCCGCCGGCGCTCTGCGGCCGCGAGGGCATCGCCTGGGGCGTCAAGGCGTGGTACCAGCCCGGCGGCGCCCTCACCGCCCTCGCGTTGCGCTGCCGCCAGCCCTGACGCGACGCGTCAAGCGCGTTCAGCCTCTTATCGAAGCGGCATCGCTTCGAAGGGAGGTCGACATGTCCACGGATGCGGAGCTCGAGTCGCGGGCGGTCGCCGAGGCTTCCCGCGAGAAGGCGTGGCGCGGCGCCAGCTTCATCCGCGACCTCTTCCTCGGGCGCCTGCGTCTCGACCTCGTCTTCCCCTATCCGCTCGACGAGCCGGAGCGGCCTCACTTCAGACGCTTCTACGACCGGCTCGAGCGCTTCCTGCGCGACGAGGTCGATCCGGCGAAGATCGATGAGACGGGCGAGTACCCGGTCAAGGTGATCCGGGGGCTGGCCGACCTCGGCGCGTTCGGCATGAAGATCGCCGAGGAGTACGGCGGGCTCGGGCTCACGCACCCCGAGTACGTGCAGGTGATGAAGCTGCTCGGCAGCCACGACGCGAACGTCACCGCGCTGCTCTCGGCGCACCAGTCGATCGGCGTCCCGCAGCCGGTGAAGCTGTTCGGCAGCGAGACGCTCAAGCAGAAGTACCTGTCGCGGTGCGCGCGCGGCGCCATCAGCGCGTTCGCGCTCACCGAGCCCGCGGTGGGCTCGGACCCGGGCCGCCTCGAGAGCGTCGCCGAGCCCTCGCCCGACGGGGAACACTGGATCCTCAACGGCGAGAAGCTGTGGTGCACCAACGGCACGCTGGCCGAGCTGCTCGTCGTGATGGCGCGCGACCCGCGCAACGGCCGCATCAACGCCTTCGTCGTCGAGGCCGGCTGGCCGGGGGTGAAGGTCGAGCATCGCTGCCGTTTCATGGGGCTGCGGGCGCTGGCGAACGCGCAGATCGGCTTCCGCGACGTGCGCATTCCGCGCGAGAACCTCATCGGGGACGAGGGCGACGGGCTGAAGATCGCGCTCGTGACGCTGAACACCGGGCGCCTGACGTTGCCCGCGGCCACGACGGGTCTGACCAAGATGGCGCTCGAGATGTGCCGCAAGTGGTGCAACGCCCGCGTGCAGTGGGGCGTGCCCATCGGGCGCCACGAGGCCGTCGCCCACGACCTGTCGGACCTGGCGTCCTGGGCGTTTGCCATGGAGTCGGTCGCCGACCTCGTCGGCCACCTCGCGGACCGCAAGGACGTCGACATCCGGCTGGAAGCCGCCGCCGCCAAGGAGTGGAACACCGCCCGCAACTGGCGCGCGATGGACGAGGCGCTGCAGATCCGCGGCGGCCGCGGCTACGAGACCGAGCAGTCGCTCGCGGCGCGCGGCGAGCCGCCGCTCGGCGTCGAGCGCATGCTCCGCGACGCGCGCATCAACCTCATCTTCGAGGGCGCGAGCGAGATCATGCACCTGTTCATGGCCCGCGAGGCCGTCGACAAGCACCTCGAGGTCGCGGGCGCGCTGATCGAGCCGCGCGCCACGCTTGCGCGCAAGCTTCGGGCCTTGCCGCGCATCGCGCTGTTCTACGCGTGGTGGTACCCGACCCGGTGGATCGGCTGGGCGCGCTGGCCGCGCTACAACGAGCACGGCACGCTGAGCCGGCACCTGCGGTACGCCGACCGGACGGCGCGCCGGCTGTCGCGCGCGGTCTTCCACGGCATGGTGCTGTATCGCGCCCGGCTCGAGCGCAAGCAGGCGTTCCTCTTCCGCGCGGTCGACATCGCGATGGAGCTCTTCGCGCTGACCGCCGCGGTCGCGCGCGCCGCGCGCATGGGGGAGCTGGGGCACGGCGACGCCCGGAGCGCGCGGGTCCTGGCCGACGTCTTCGCCCGGGACACGCGGCGGCGCATCGACCACCTCTTCCGCGACCTCTGGCACAACGACGACTCGGCGCGCTACGCGCTCGGCCGCGCGGTGCTCGACGGCGAGTACCAGTGGCTCGAGCGCGGCACGATGGGCGTACCCTGGTCGATCCAGGAGCTCGTGCCCGCCTCGATGAAGGCGATCTTCGCCGCGCGCGCCCGCGAGGTCCCCGCCGAGAACCACCACGCTCGCGAGACGGGCTGACCGCGCCCGCGCGGCGCGCTTCTCCACCCGACGGCGCCGGTGGTGGTACAGTGCTCGCCACGCGAGGGGAGCGCGGCGCATGCGGCCGGGCGCGGAGCCCACGATCTGGCGGTGCCCCGAGTGCGGGTTCGAGGCCCAGGGGGGTCTGGGCACGCGCTGCGGGCGGGACGGGCGCGTGCTGGTGCCGCGCGACACGCTCGAGGAGCATCCCGGCGATCCGCTGCTCGGTCACGTGCTCGTCGGGCGGTACGCGCTCTTCGACGTCCTCGGCAGCGGCGGCATGGGCGCCGTCTACCACGCCGTCCAGGACCCCATCGGTCGCGAGGTCGCCGTCAAGACGATCCTGCCGCCGAGCGGGCGTCGCACCGCCGATCCTGCGCTGCGCGAGCGGTTCTTCCACGAGGCGCGCGTCCTCGCGGAGCTGAAGAGCCCCCAGATCGTGCGGCTCTTCGACTTCGGCGAAGACGAGGCCGGTCGCCTCTACATGGTGCAGGAGCTGGTGCGCGGCGAGTCGCTCGACGGCGTGCTCTGGCGCCGGCACCGCCTGCCGCTCGAGCTCGCCGCCGGCGTGGCGACGCGCGTCCTCGAGGCGCTCGCCGAGCCGCACGCGCGCGGCCTCGTCCACCGCGACATCAAGCCCGGCAACGTGATGATCGGCGTCAAGGCCGATCCCTCGGGGGAGCAGGCGATCGACGACGCGGTTCCGCAGGTCACGCTGATCGACTTCGGCCTCGTGAAGGCGCTCTTCGGCGACGAGGAGGACTCGCGCCGCGCCCCGCTCACGCGCACCGGCATGGCGGTCGGGACGCCGCGCTACATGGCGCCGGAGCAGCTCGGGCGCGGGCGCGTCGGGCCGTGGACCGACCAGTACGCGGTGGGCGTGCTGCTCTTCCAGATGCTCGCCGGCGAGACGCCGTACGAAGGCACGACCGCCGAGATCATCGCCGGCCACCTGAAGGATCCGGTGCCGCCGCTGCCGGCGCACGTCGGCGCGCCGCCGGCGATCGAGGCGGTCGTGCGGCGCGCGCTCGACAAGCAGCCGGACCGGCGCTTCCCCGATTGCGCGGCGATGGCGGCGGCGATCGCGGAGGCCCTCGACCGCAGCGCCGCCGCCGCCGGGCTCGATGACCTGGCGACGCGCGTCCACGGCGACCGCAAGCCGGCGTCGTCGGAGATCGAGCTGCGCGAGCGGCGCACCCGCGCGCTGCGCGCCGACGACGAGCCGCTGATGCCGGCGCGCTCCGGCGTCACGCGCGTGTTGCGCGATGGCAAGCGGCCCGACTGCGGCACGAAGGCGATCCCGACCGGGGACGCGCAGCCCGACGTCGCCGACTTCGACGAGCTGCCGCCGACGGTGGTGCACACGCCGCCGCCGTCGGGCGTGCCGTGGCCGGACGAGGCGCTGCGCGCGACGCAGCCCGGCGTGGCCTCGGGGCCGGTGGCGGAGGTCGAGCCCGATCCGGAGCCGCTGCCGACGGTGATGGTCGCCGCGCCGCCGCCACGGCGGGTGCCGGTGCCGCGGCCCCGAGTCGTCGAGCCGACGGTCCCGATGCCGCGCGCGCCGCGCAGCTGGACGCCGCTGCGCCTCGTCGCGGTGGCGGCGGCCCTCGCGGCGGTGGCCTCGGCGAGCGCGTGGGCCGTGTGGCGCGCCGCCCGCCCGGGGTCTCCCGAGATCGCCGAGCGCCGGCCGCCGCCGCCGCCCGCCGACGCCGTCACGACGGCCAGCACGCTCGGTCCGTGGGAGGCGCCGATCGCGCCGAGCGGCGCGTGGGAGGCGCTGGTGGAGCCCACCGGCGCGCAGCAGGCGCCCGTCGAGCCGGCCGGCGCGCGGGCGGCGCCCACGTCGGTCGCGGCCGTCGAGGCGCCGCCGGGCTCCGACGGCGTGCCCCCCGACGAGGCGCACCTGCGCGTCGCGGCCGAGGCCCCCAAGCGCCCGCCGCCGCGCAAGCCCGAAGGCCAGCATCCGACGCCGAAACGGGACGTTCCGAAGCCGCCGCCCGCCGAGGAGCCGCTGATCCAGCTCGTGCCGAAGGGTGGCCCGGGACCGTGACCGCGGCGCTCTTCAGGGTGGCGCTGCTCGTCCTGCTGGCGGGCGCGGCGCGGGCCGCCCAGGCGCCCGAGAAGCGGGTGCGGCAGATCGGCCAGGAGGCGGGGCAGGCCTTCTCGGCGGGCGACTACGAGCGCGCGCTCGTCGCGTACGACGAGGTCGCCGGGCTGCTCCAGCAGCTCGAGGGCCGCGACGTGGAGCTCGCCTACGTCCGCTACAACATCGCGCGCTGCCACGACGAGCTCGGCCACGGTGCGGCGGCGCTCGAGGCGTACGAGCGCGTCGACGTCGACCGCCTCCCGCCGGAGTACGCCGACGAGGTCGACCGCCGCGTCGCCGATCTCGAGCGCCGCCTCTACGGCACGCTCGTCGTCGACTGCGGCGCGCACCCCGACGCGCGCGTCGAGCTGCCGGACCTCGGCCTGGCCCCGCAGGGCTGCGCGTGGCCGTGGCGCCGGCTCCCGCCGGGCCAGCACCGCCTCGTCGCCACCGCGCCCGACGGCGTCCGGGTCGAGCTCTCGGTCGGCGTGCTCGCCGGCGTGGAGGGCGTGGCGCGCGTGCCCTGGCTCGACGCCGTCGCGCCGGCGGAGGGCGGCGGCCGCGCCCTCGCCTGGGGGCTCACCGGCGGCAGCGTGGCCGCCCTCATCGCGGGCGGCGTCTTCAACGTGCTCGCCCGCGACGACGTCCGCGACGGCGACGGCGCGCTCGATCGTCAGCGCGTCGCGCCCAGCCCGGAGAAGTACGACGCGGCGGTCCGCGACACGGCGGCGGCCTACGACCGCGCCGAAGAGCGCGCGGTGGTCAGCTACGTGCTGTTCGGCACCGGCGCGCTGCTGGGCGCCGGCGCGCTCTGGGCGTGGCTCGCCGGCGACGGCCCCGCCCCGGAGGCCGCCACCGGCACCCTCGGCCTCGGCTGGACGTTCCCATGAGGCGCGCGGCGCTGGCGCTCCTGCTGACGGCCTGCGTCGAGGTGCCGGAGACGCGCCTGGTCGTGCGCGACTTCGGCGCGCGGGACGGCGGGGCCGGCGACGCCGCCGCCGACGGCGCGCTCGACGCGGCGAGCGACGCGGCCCTGCCCGACGCCGCGATCTGCGACGCCACGCCCGAGGAGTGCCAGTTCGGGCCCGAGGTCCAGGTGCTGACGGCCGCCGACGTGAAGGCGACCCGCCTGGTCCTCGCGGTCGACTGCGGTCCGGCGATGGACGAGGAGCTCGAGGCGGGCACGACGCGACGGGCGGCAGTGAACGCCGCCGTCGGAGCGCTGCTCGATCGCGGGCTCGATCTCGAGATCGGGCTCGTCCTCTTCGACGGGCGCGTCCGCCGCGTCGCGCCGGTCGACCTCGACGCGATGCAAGAGGACGTGCGCGCCGCGCTGGCGGTCCACGGGACGGGGGAGGGCCGCGACTGGTCGCTCGGCCTGCGCGCCGCCCGCGACCTCTTCGAGGAGCGCGAGGCGGGTACGCGGGAGGCGGCGCGCGCGGTGGTGCTGTTCACGGCGGGGCCGCCCGACGCGCCGGCGCCCGATCCGACCGGCGCCGCCGTCGAGGAGGCCACCGGCGCGCGGGCGACGCTGTTCGCCGTGAACCTGGGCATCGCCGACGACGCCGCGTTCGGTCGCCTGGCGGGCGGACGCGTGCTCGCGCCCGCCGACACGGTCCGCCTGACGCAGGCGCTCTCGGTGCAGGTGCCCGCCGCGCTGCCGTGCGCCGCGGGTCCGCTGTCGCGCCGCCCGGAAGACGGCGAGACCGTCCGCCTGTTCGCCCGGCGGCAGGCGGGCGCGGAGATGCTCCTGCCGGTACAGCCGGATCCCGCCATGGATCCGGGTCGTTCCTACACCTACGACGCCGACGCCAACCTGGCGCTCCTCTCGCCCACGCTCTGCCAGGAGGTGCGCGAGGGGGCCGAGGTGGTCGTCCGGATGGGACCGCCATGAGACGCCTCTGCCTCGCCCTGCTGCTGCTCGTCGCCGGCTGCTCGAAGAAGCCGGAGACCCCCGAAGAGCGCGTGCGCGACATGGTGAAGCGCGCCGAAGCCGCCGCCGCCGAGGGCGACCTCTCCGCGCTCAAGGCGTTCGTCTCGGAGCGGTTTCGCGGGCCCGGCGGGCAGGACAAGCGCGAGCTGAGCGGCGTGCTCAACTACCACTTCCTGCGGTACGGCCAGGTCCACACGTTGACGCGCATCGCCGACCTGAAGGTGCCCGCGCCGGGCCAGGCCGAGGTCGGTCTCGTGATCGCCCTGGCGGCGAGCCCCATCGAAAACGTCGGGGCCATTCCCGATCTCCACGCGGACCTCTATCGTTTCGACTGGCAGCTCGCCGAAGAAGACGGCGAGTGGCGGGTCACGGGCGCCGAGTGGCGGCGCGCCGGTCCGCAGGAGATGCTCGGCGGCGAGTGATGCGCTCGGCGCCGGTGTGTTGACTTGCCCGGCGGTCGTCCGTCTGTGGTACAACTTTCCGCTGCGCAGGGGGTCGGCGCCGTGTCGAAGAATTTCACGCAGCAAGGCTTCTGGCTGAAGGTCAAGTCGCCGCTCGGCGAAAACGACCTCCTGCTGCGGTCGTTCCACGGAGAAGACCGCATCTCCGGCCTGTTCCACTATCAGCTCGAGCTGGTGTCGGAGAAGCCGGACCTCGACCTGGCGGCCGTCGTCGGGCAGCCGATGACCGTGAGCATCGGCCACGAGGGCGGCGAGCAGTTCCTCAACGGCGTCTGCTCGCGGTTCGTCCAGGCCGGCACCAACCAGCGATTCACCACCTACTACGCCGAGCTCCGGCCGTGGCTGTGGCTGCTGACGCTCGGCACCGACAGCCGCATCTATCAAGAGAAGAAGGTCCCCGAGATCATCAAGGCGGTCTTCGGCGACAAGGGCTTCGCCGACTTCAAGGACTCGCTCAAGGGCAGCTATCAGCCGCGCGAGTACTGCGTGCAGTACCAGGAGACCGACTTCGAGTTCGTCTCCCGGCTGATGGAGGACGAGGGCATCTACTACTGGTTCGAGCACGAGGACGGGAAGCACACGATGGTGCTCTCGGACGACACCTCGAACTTCGTGCCGCTGCCCGGCCTCGACCCCGTCCGCGTCAAGCTCGGCGACACGGCCGGCGGCGGCGAGGACGTCATCACCGCACTGGCGCTCGAGCAGCAGGTCACGGTCGGCGGCTACGCCATGACCGACTACTACTTCGAGACGCCGTCGAACGACCTCAAGACGAAGGTCGACGGCGAGGAGCCCAAGCGCCAGGTCTACGAGTATCCCGGCGGATACCGCGTCAAGGGCGACGGCGAGGCCCGCGTCAAGCTGCGCATCGAGGCCCATGAGCTCGAGGGCAAGCTGGTCAAGGGCCAGAGCGGGGTGCGCCCGTTCCGCTCCGGCTACAAGTTCGAGGTCGCCGAGCACGTGCGCGACGACCTCAACGGCGAGTACGTCCTGCGCTGGGTCTCGCACCAGGGCTCGGGCTATCGCTACTCGAACACCTTCGAGGCCTTCCCGAGCGACAAGGCGTACCGTCCGGTGCCGCGGACGCGCCGGCCGCGCATCGTCGGCGCGCAGACGGCGCTCGTCGTCGGCAAGGCGGGCGAGGAGATCTTCACCGACAAGTACGGGCGCATCAAAGTCCAGTTCCACTGGGACCGGCTCGGCAAGAAGGACGACAAGTCCTCGTGCTGGGTGCGCGTCAGCCAGGGCTGGGCCGGCAAGGGCTGGGGCGCCTTCTTCCTCCCGCGCATCGGCCAGGAGGTCGTCGTCACCTTCCTCGACGGCGATCCCGACCGCCCGCTCGTGACCGGCGCCGTCTACAACGCCGAGCAGGTCGTGCCCTACTCGCTGCCCGGCGACATGACCAAGAGCACGGTCAAGACGAAGTCGACCACGAAGGGCGGCGCCAACGACTTCAACGAGCTGCGCTTCGAGGACAAGAAGGGCAACGAGGAGATCTACCTTCAGGCCCAGAAGGACATGAAGGTCCTGATCAAGAACGATCTCACGCGGAACACGCTCCACGACGAGATCATCACGATCAAGAACAGCCGCAAGACGACGATCAAGGAGTCCGACGAGACGCTGATCGTCGAAAAGGGCAACCGGACCGTCAAGGTCAACAAGGGCAACGAGCTCCACTTCGTGAAGGGCACGCGCAAGGTCGAGGTGAAGGGCGACGAGACCCACATCGACGGCGCGAACTTCAAGCACGACGTGAAGGGCGACTACACGCTCAAGGTGAAGGGCAACCTCACCATCGAGGTGACCGGCAAGATCACCTTCAAGGCCGGCCAGAGCGTCGCCGGCAAGGCCGGCACCAGCTTCGCGCTCGAGTCCGGGACCGACTTCAAGTCCAAGGCCGGCACGAACTGGGAAGCCAAGGCGGGCGTGAACCTCAAGACCGAGGCCGGCGTCCAGATGGCCCACAAGGCGGGGGCGATGGGCGCCGTCGAAGCCGGCGCCATCCTCAGCGTCAAGGGCGCCATGGTGAAGATCAACTGATGGCCGACGCAAAGACCGCAAGCGACAAGGCGAAGGGGGCGGCCGCGAAGGCGCGCGAGGCGCAGTCGCTCGCGAACAACGCGGACGACGCCGCGAAGATGAAGGCCGAGCAGCTGCTCGGGCGCAACAAGACCGCCGCCGACGCGATGAGCAAGGCGCGGGTGGCCGAGGGCAAGATCAACCAGATCAAGGGCTTGTTCAACGCGCAGGACGCGAAGAGCAAGGTCGAGAGCCTGGCGGGTCGGCACTTCGTGCCCACCGGCGTGCCGTTGCCGCCCGACGTGGTGCGCAAGCTCGTGGCGGCGGCGATCGCCGCCGGCGCGACCGGCGCGGCGGCGGGCGTGGCCGCGGCGAAGGCGTCGCAGAAGCCCGCCGAGCCCGCGGCGGCGCCGCCGGCGGCCGAAGGCGAGGGGAGCGCGCTCGCCGACGCCAAGGCGATGATGGCCGGCGTGAAGGCCAACGCGGCGGAAGCCGGCGCCAAGGCCCAGGGGGCCGAGGGCGCGGCGAAGGACGCCGCCGCGGCGGGGGCCAAGGGCACGGCGAAGGACGCCCAGGGCGCGCTCGCCGACGCGGAGGGGGACGACGACGGGGAGGCCCCGGAGGCCGAGCCGCCGCCCCAGCCCAGCGTCGCCGAGGACACCTACGCCGACGGCGGGCGCGTCGCCCTCCACGAGCGGCACGGCGGCCAGCTCCACGGCGTCACCGAGACGTTCGACGACCACGGAAACGTCGTCACCCAGGGCATCTTCGTCGAGGGCAAGCTGCAGGGCCCGCTGCGCACCTACGACAGCCGGGGCAACCTGCTGCAGGAGGTCGACTACCTCGACGGCGGCCTGCAGGGCCGCGCGCAGATGTACGACGCCGAGGGGCGGCGCCTGCAGGACGTCAACTTCAAGGACGGCGTCCTCGACGGCGAGGCGTTCTTCTATCAGGAGGGCCGCCTCCTGATGAAGATGACCTACGCGAACGGCATCCCCGAGGGGCCCTCGACGACGTACGACGACAAGGAGAACATCGCCCAGGAGTGCAACTACAAGGCGGGCAAGCTGCACGGGCCGGCGAAGTTCTACGACAAGGCCGGTCAGCTCGTGCGCACCTGCGCGTACTTCGAGGGCCAGCTCCACGGCGAGCTCACCGACTACTACCCCGAAGAGAAGCCGATGCGTGTGGCCAACTACATGTTCGGCAAGCAGATGGGGCCGGCGGTCGAGTACCACGAGAGCGGCGTCGTCAAGCGCGAGGAGACCTACGTCAACGACCTGCAGGAAGGCGAGTCGATCGGCTACCACGAGAACGGCGAGATGGCCGACAAGGCCGTCTTCCGCGAGGGGCGCCGCAAGGGTCAGATCCAGCGCTTCGACGAGAAGGGCGATCCCATCGGCTCGAAGGAGCCCGGCGCCGTCCAGAAGATGATCAAGAAGCTGAAGGGCTGAGATGGGTTTTCAGGTCTGCGGCGGCGCCATGCTCACCTGCACGTTCGGCGCCGCCCCCGGCACGCTGAACGTCCTGCCGCTCAACAAGGTGCTCACGGGCAGCCCGGCCGCGAACATCATGGACAACAAACCCATGATGAACGTGGCGCCCTTCGGCGTGTGCATGTCGCTGGCCAACCCCACGGTGGCGGCGGCCACGGCGGCGGCGATGGGCGTTCTGACGCCGATGCCCTGTGTGCCCAACACCCCGGCGCCCTGGGTCCCCGGCGCGCCGACCGTGCTCATCGCGAACATGCCGGCGCTCAACGACTCCTCGATGCTCATGTGCATCTGGGGCGGCATGATCAAGCCCGCGCTGCCGGGGCAGTTCACCGTCATGATCCCCTGACCGCCGCCCGGATCGGGAGATCCGGGTCCGCCGTCAGCGCATGTCCGGCTGCGGCTGCTGCAGATCGGTCGGCGGCAGGGCGCCGCCACCCGGCTGCTCGCCCGCCTGCTGCTGGATGTCGGCGACCCAGTTCTTCCCCTGCACGTTGGCGTAGCTGAGGCTCACGAACTGGCCCGGCGTCAGGTTCTGCAGCAGGTCGGGGTGCGCCGAGTACTGCGTCCCGCGCACCACGAGGATGCCCGCGTTCCGGTCGAGCTGGCTGATGGTCCCGGTCACGGTGCCGGCCATGCTGTACTGGTCGGCGAGGTTCGCGCTCGGGCCGGCGCCGACCTGCTCGCTGATCCAGTACTCGCCGCCGAAGCTCTCGTAGGCGAGGTTGGCGGTCTCGCCCTGCTTGTAGTTGCCGAGCACCGTCGGCACCGCGTGCAGCGTCACCGTCTGCTCGCCGCTGCGCACCGTCAGGCGGCCACCCGGCACATCGATGTTCTCGACGGTGCCCTGGATCTGCCCCGCCTGGGCCTGCGCCGGGAGCTGCTGCTGCCCCGCCTGGGCCGCCGGCGGCTGCCCCGCCTGGGCCGGCGGCTGCTGCGCCGCCTGGGCCGGCGGCTGCTGCGCCGCCTGGGCCTGCTGCTGCTGCGCCGCCTGGGCCTGCTGCTGCTGCGCCTGTTGCTGGGATTGATCCAGCTCGCGCTGTGCGGCCTGCTGCTGCTGCTGCGCCTGCTCGCCCTGCTGCCCGGCCTGCTGGAGCTCCTGGCGCGCCTGCTGCTCCTGCTGCATCGCCTCCTGGCGGGCCTGCTGGGCCTCCTGCTGCGCCTGCTGCTGGTCCTCCCGGGCGCCCTGGATCTCCTCCCGGGCTTCCTGCTGCTTCTCGATGGCCTCCTGCTGCTCGTTCTGCGCCGTCTCGAGGCGCTGCTGCGCCTCCTCGACGCCCTGCTTCACCTCCTCGCCGCCCTGCCGCAGGTTCTCGGCGCCCTGCCGCACGGTGTCGCCGGCCGTGCCTCCACCCTCGTCGCGGCCCTGGCAACCCGCGGACGCCGCGAGCGCGAGGCCGGCCAGGAGCGTGGTGAACAGGAACTTGCTGAGCTTCATCACCGCACCTCGTCGATCCAAAGCCGTTGGCCCCAACTGCCCCGGAACCGCCGTGGGAGGGAATTGCAGTGGGCGTGCCAGCGGGGAAGGATCAGGGGGCGCGCCGGGCGAGGCGGAGGAGCAGGCGGCGGCCGACGGTGTCGATGGTGAGCACGCCCTTCGACCAGAGCCCGTTGCCGAGGAAGCCCGCGAACTGGATGGAGTCGGGGCGGGCGGTCTCGGCGAGCACGCCGGCCATCGTGGGTTCGAGCTTCAGGGAGCCCAGCAGGACGGGTCGGGCCTCAAGCAGGGAGGTGGCGGCGCCGGCGCCGGCGCCCTGGACGGTGGCTGCGGGCCCGGCGCCGAGTCCGAGCGCCGCGGCATAGCTCCGCGCCAGGGCGTAACTCCACGACATGCCCGTGTCGACGACGAACAGCGCGTGCTTCGCGGCGCCGACGCTGGCGCGCACCGCCATCTCGAAGCCCACGCGCAGGTAGGGCACCGCCGTGGCCTCGCGCAGCGTCTGCGGGTCGACCGAGTGGGCGAACCGCAGCCTCTGCTCGTGGAAGTCGAGCGTGACGACCAGGCCGTCGAGCGCCTGCTGCGGCGAGAGGATGACCGACACGCTCTTGTCGTCGAGATCGGGCAGGTCCATCACGAGCACCGGCAGGTGGCGCACGGTGACCGGGCCGATCCGCAGCGCCGGCAGGATGGCGAGGTTGGCGGTCACCGCGGCGCCCCCGGCGGCGACGCCGATGGGGAATCCTGCCCCGGTGGGCTGGATCCCCAGTCGTTTCGCGGCTTTGCGCGACAACACCGTCTGGCTGGCGCCGGTGTCGAGGATGATGCCGGTCTTGAGGGGGCCGATCCGGCCGACGGCGACGGGGAAGGGCGCGCCGTCGATGAGCGGCACGTCGCCGGGCGCCTCGAGCGTGACGCTGGCGGCGGCGAGGTCGCGGCCGTAGAGCTCGGCGTCGGCGCAGGAGCGACCGGTGAGGTCCTCGCCCTGGCAGAAGCGGGCGGCGCTCGCGGCGATGGCCTTCCCGTCGCGGCGCGCGTGGGCCACGAGCCAGGCGAGCTCGCGACCGCGGCGGCCGTCGGGATCGATCTGCGGCAGGAGCGCGGCCGCGTCGCCGGTGCGGCCCTCGGCGAGCGCGACGCGGGCGCGGATGTACGCGGCTTCCTCGGCGCTCCCGGCCGGGAGCCTCAGCGCCGATTCGAAGTCGCCGCGGGAGAGGGCGCGGGCCGCCGCCGACGGACCATGGGGAGGCGGCGCGGCGAACAGCCCCGCCAGGACCAGCAACGCGACGACTGCCATGCCGACGCGCAACGGCGCAGAACGACAGGGGTATTCCTCTACATGAGGACGTCGTCCACGGGGCGCCGCGGGGTGCCCGGCACGGGCGGTCCGTAGCCGAGGCGCACCACGAGCTGCGGGCGGCCGGCCAGCGGCCACAGCTCCGTGAGCCGGGCGCGCAGGGCGGGCACCTCGACCGGCTGGTTGAGGTACGAGACCGACAGGTTCTCGCTGCAGGCGTGCAGGAGCATGCGGTCGAGCGCCTGGCCGACGTGCAGCCAGTCGAGCGGGTTGTCGCCGTCGGTGCCGATGATCGCCAGCGCCGGGGAGCACTCGGCGAGCGCGCTGTCGGCGGCGGCCTGGCCGTTGCCCCAGTCGAAGGTGCGCACGAGGATGGGCCCCGCGTAGGACGCGAGGTCCCCGTGGCCGAACGCATACCCCGGCATGCCGTCGCGGCTGTCGCTCCGGTTCGGGTGCAGCCAGCTCGCGAGCTCCTGCCGGAACGCGGGATCGGCGGCCTGCGCGCGGTCGCCGTCGGCGATGAGCGCCGCGAGCTGCCGCTTGGCGGCCAGGTCGACGAGCGGCACGAAGCGCGCCCCCTCGACGACCACCGCGTCGCGCAGCGCGCCGACGAGCGCCTCCGGGACCGGCCGGTCGTCGAACTCGAGCCGGTTGGTGTGGCGCCGCGGGATGG
>CAUJDF010000072.1 GCA_963169045.1 Myxococcota bacterium | reverse complement strand
CCGGGTGGCGGACCGGGCGGTGGCCCCGGCGGCGGACCGGGCGGCGGTCCCGGCGGTGGACCGGGGGGCGGACCGGGCGGCGGCCCCGGCGGTGGCCCCGGCGGCGGACCGGGCGGCGGCCCCGGCGGTGGCCCCGGCGGCGGACCCGGCGGCGGACCCGGCGGCGGACCCGGCGGCGGCCCTGGCGGCCCCGGCGGCGGCCCTGGCGGCCCCGGCGGCGGCCCTGGCGGCCCCGGCGGCGGCCCCGGCGGCGGTCCCGGGGGCCCGGGCGGCGGCCCCGGCGGCGGCGGCCCCGGCGGCGGTCCCGGGGGCCCCGGCGGCGGCCCCGGCGGCGGCGGCCCGGGCGGCGTCCTGATCGGCGACTGCCCCGATCCCACGGCCTCGCCCTCCTACTCCGAGGTCGAGCCCCCGAGCACGCTCACGCTCGACGGCTCGCTGTCGTCCGCCGACGTCGTCGCCTGGCACTGGGTCGTCCAGTACCAGCCGCAGGCGTCGACCGCGCGGATCTACGAGGCCTTCTTCGACCCGGCGAACCCGGCGCTCGGCGGCTTCCCCGACGACCCGGCGACCGCCACGGCGGTCATCTGGATCGACGAACCGGGCCGCTATCTGGTCAAGCTCGTCGTCCGCGACGCCGACGGCAACACCGCGCCGACCCACCTCTGCCCCGAGCACGCATACACCGTGATCGAGGCGGGGGCGGCGGCCCCCGTGCAGGCGCCCGGCGCGGCCTGCGACCGCAGCGGCAACGCGGACACCTGCGGCTTCGGCTACACCTGCGCGTCGACGACCGTCGACGGCGCCGGCACCTGCCAGCGCCTCTGGCGCACCACCGTCGAGGTCGAGCCGAATCACACGTCCGCGGCGGCGGTCGTCTCGACGACCGGCCCCAACCGGCAGTACGTCGGCGCCGTCGACGCCGCTTCCGCGGACCAGTTCGACGTCTACCGCCTGACGCTCGCGGCGCCGATGCGCCTCGCGATCGAGACCACCAGCTCGCTCGGCGCGTGCGACGGCGACACGCGCCTCTTCCGCATCGATCCCGCCGACCTCAACACCGGCGGCTGGGCGGCGGCCGTCGACCCGGCCAACTACCTCAATGGGGACGACGACGGCGGCGTGGGCCTGTGCTCGCGCCTGCTGGTCGACCTGCCCGCGGGCAGCCACTACTTCCTCGTCGACGAGCACGGATCGGACCACCGCGCCCTCTACGCGCTGCGCGTCGTCCCGTTGAAGCGGCTCACCGCCCGCTGCGATCCCGCCCTGCGCGAGGACTACTGCGACGCCGGTTTCGTCTGCGACGACGCCAACTTCGACGGCGACGGCGTCTGTCGCTGAGCCATCCCGCGCGCCGCCGCGCTACTCCTGCGGCGGCGCGACGAACGGACGTTCGAGCCGAAAGAACCAGACGCAGTCGGTGCCGAGCGGCAGGCCGGCGACGACGGCGTCGCGCACGAGGCCGCGCGGGTCCGTCCACGGCGGCGGGACGGCGGTCGCCTGCGACGACCGCGGGTAGTAGAAGTGCGCCACGAGGGAGAGGCCGTGGGTCCGCTCCCAGTCGGTGAGCAGGAACGGGTTGCGCGCCGGCGGGCCGAGCGCCGCGTCCGCCGCCGCCGTCGCCCGCGCCCAGCCCGCCTCCCAGCCCGCGGCCGCCGTCGGGCACCGGAAGAGGCGGGCGAAGCGGGAACGCTTCGAGATCGCGGGGTTGAACTGGCCGGGCGCGAAGACCACCCCGCGCAGGCCGTCGCCGTACTTGCGGCGCAACGCGGGCGAGGCCTCGCCGAGTCGCACCCGGTTGATCACCCCCCAGGCGATCGCCTCGAAGACGGCGCCGCCGCGCGCGCGGCACGCCGGCACCGCGTCGACGTTCGTCGAGGTGCCCTCGGCGAAGACGAGGCGCGCGAGCAGCTCGCGATCGGGGACGTCGCGCACGGCGTCGCGGTCGGCGAGGCAGGCGGGGACGGCGAGCGCGAGCGCGAGGAGGGTGGTCGGCACCCCGGCAGGATATCAGGCGAAGGCGGCGGCGACGGCGGCGGCGTCGAGGAAGATGTCGACGCGGTGCACGCGCCCGTCGCGCAGGCGGTACACGTGCGCGAAGGGCAGGTCGTACGTCCGGTCGGATCCGCGCGGGCCCTCGACCTCGCGGCCGAGCACGAGCACGTGGTCCTCGCCGGGGAGCATCGTGTGCGGTTCGAAGGCGCGGATCTCCACGTGGGCGCCCACCCTGCCGAGGAACTCGACGACGCCGTCGCGTCCGCGGAACGTGCCGGCGAACGGGACGCTCGCCGGGCCGTGCCACGTCCACTCGACGTCGGGCGTGAGCCGCTCGACGAGCGCCGGGATGTCGCCGGCGCCGAACGCCTGGTAGATCGCCTGGACGGTCTCGAGATTCTTCTGCGCGCGCATGGGATCACCTCCGTGACCGTCGTACGGGCGAGCGGGCGCGGCGGATCAGGCGGCGCGGTCGATCGAGCGCGGCACGTCGAGCAGGCGACCGGCGCCCTCGCCGGGGTACACGCGGCGATTCGCGCCGGGCGACGCGAATCCATTGAGGAAGAGGCGGCGCGCGGCCGGGCCGGGGTTCGGCGGGCTGCCGTGGATGGTGTACGGCCCGAAGAGGACGGCGTCCCCCGGCGCGAGGCGCGGCGCGACGGCAGCCGCGGGGTCGAAGAGGCCGGGCGGCAGCTCGCCCGTCCTCGGATCGGGGGGGACGTGACCGAGCCGGCCGCTCCCGGGCACGAAGCGCAGGCCGCCGTTCTCCGGGCCCATCGGGTCGAGCGCCACCGCGATCTCGACGAAGCTGCCGCGGCCGTTGACGTCGGTCCACTGCGGAGTGCCGTAGCGGCGGTGCGTGCTGTCCTGGTGCCACGGAAAGGCGACGCCGTCGCCGGGCAGCTTGAAGTGGGCCTGGTTGATGAGCTGCACGACGCGCGACGCGCCGAGGACCTGCCCGGCGAGCGCGACGAGGCGCGGATGGCGGCCGAGCGCCGAGAGCGCCGGCGCCGCCGCGCCGCACCACACCACGCGGTGGATGCGCGTCCCGCCGTCGACGACGAACTGCGCGCCCCGGTGCATGACCGTGCCGTCGAGGTCGCGGGCCATCTCGACGAGCGCGTCGAAGGCGACGAGCGCCCGATCCACGTCGTCCCGGTCGAGCAGGCCGGGCACGACGACGAAGCCCACGTCGAAGAACTCGTCGTATTGCCGGGCGCTCAGCCGCTCGACCATCCGCGTGCCTCCTACAGTTGAGTGTCGGGACGCGGGCGGGTCGTTTCACGGACGGCGTGGGGTCACGGCGCCGGCGTCTGCGCCGGCGTCTGTTCCGGCGTCTGCTCCGGCGCGGCGAGCGCCTTCCAGACGCCGGGCAGGCCGATCTTGAGGAAGTACGGGTAGCCGTAGCCGGGGTACGCGTCCTGGATGGCCTTCTCGAGGCGCGCCATCGTCGGCTTGTCGAGGGCGCCCTTCGGCTGCGCTTCGCCCACGATGGCGCGCACGCGCTCGAGGTACGCGGCCTGCGCGTCGAGCAGCTCCGGGCCGCCGGACGCGCCGCGCCCCGGGTGCACGAACTTCGGGTTCAGCGCCTTGAGCGTCGCCAACCGCGCCTGCCACTCGTCGAGCAGGCCGAGCTCCATCCAGGCGTGGTTGCGGTTCGCCACCAGGTCGCCGACGAACAGGTGCCCTTCGTGCTCGATCACCACCTGCGCGCCGCTGCAGCCGGGTCCGAGCACGTGCGCCGTCAGCTTCAGACCCGCCGCCTCGAGCGTCGTCGTCGCGTCGCCGAAGACCTCCGGGCGCGGCGTCTCCTTCGGATAGTCGGGCTTGTAGCGCTGGTAGAACCACTGCGTCCGCAGCTTGTGCACCTCGGGGATCAGCGCCGCCACCTGCGCGCTCGTCACCACCTTCACGCCGCGCTGCTGGAGCGTCGCCGTCCCGTTGAACTTGTCGGGGTTGGGATGGAGCACGATCGCCAGCGCGATCTTCTTGCCGGTGAGGCGCTCCGCCGCGTCGGCGAGCTCCACCGTCGACGACGGCAGGAACTGCGTGTCGATCAGCACCAGGCCGTCCGGGCCCTCGATCCAGTAGGACGAGGTGTCGAATCCACGCGGCACCGAGACGTAGGTGCCGACGCGAGTGTCGCCCATGACCGCCTGCTCGATGCGGGCCTGCGGGGCCGCCGGCGGCTTCGGCGGCGCGCCGGCGCACGCCGCCAACAACACTGCGAAACACAAGGCAAAATGACGCATTCAGTCCCCCGGAACGCTCAGTCGTTCATCACGGCGGCCGCGTCGAAGCGACCGTCACCGTCGAGCCAGATCAGCAACCACTCCGAGTCCATGGCGATGGGGCCGCGCTCGAGGCCGAGCGGGTAGAGGATGTCGCGGCCGGTCCCGTCGAGGTACGTCGTCTCGGCGACGGGGCCGAGCAGCGCCACGATCTCGTCGCGCGTCCGGCCGGGCAGCACGTTGTCGATGAGGTCGCCGACCATCTTCTGACGCGGGCTGAGGTCACCGTGCACCGGCTCCGCCGACGACGGGAGGCGCCACACCTCGCCGTCGAAGCGCGCCGCGTAGGACCCGAGCGGCTGACCGTGGCGCACGATCGACAGCAGGACGAGCGAGACGAGGAAGAGGGCGAAGCCGGCCACCGAGATCGCGAGCAGCGGGCCGTGCCACGCGTGCCACGAGGCGCCCTCGCCCGCGCGACGGCGCGCCACGAGCGCGGCGACGCCGCCGACGAGCAGCGCGAGCAGCACGAGCGGCACCGACAGCATGTACAGCCACCAGGCGGGGCTGCGGATCAGCGGCGTGTGGAAGGCGGGCGCGCTCGACATCGCGAAGTAGACGCCGAGCGCCGCGATCGCCAGGCGCGCGCGTCGCCGCATACGCACGCCCGGCTCCTCGTCCGGCGGCACGTCGGAGGGCCGGCCGTCGGGCATCACCCACTGCTTCTTGCGCCGGCGCGGGGCCGGCGGCTCGTCCTCGGGCGTCTGCATGCGGGTGCAGGCTACACCGACCGGCGCCGCCTCAGGAAAACTGCGGCGGGCGCGAGCAGCCACCACGGGCCGCCGCCGGGCGCGGACCGGCAGCCGCGGCCGTGCAGGCCGAGCGCGCTCTCCCCTTCGTCGAGGGGCGCCCTCGCGGCGTCGTCGCCGGGGCCGCCGTCGAGCGCGGCGGGCGGTGGCTCCGGGGGCGGGAGCGGCGCGCAGGCCTCGTCGACCTCGCCGTCGCAGTCCTCGTCGCCCCCGCCGCAGATCTCCTCGGCGCCCGGGAGCGTCGCCGGATCGCCGTCGTCGCAGTCCTGGTCGGCGCACACGCCGTCGCGGTCGGCGTCGGCGCAGGCCGCGCAGGCGCCGAGGCCGGGCACCGGAGTGGCGTCGAGGCGGCAGGTCTCGCCGTCGGCGCAATGGCGGTCGCGCAGGCAGGCGCGCGCGCAGCGGCCGTCGTGGGTGCAGACGCGGCCGTCGGCGCAGTCGGTGCCGAGCGGGGCGGGCCGCGGATCGCAGCGCTCGCCCTCGCCCCGGTTGGCGGTCGGGACGCACTGGCGACCGCCCCACGGCACCGGCAGGCAGGCGTCGTCTCCGCAGTCGCCGCCGTCGATGCCGCACGTCTGTGGCGGCACGCAGGCCGTCCACTCGGCGGCGCAGCGGCGGGCGCCGCACAGGCTCCACGCCGCCGGATCGCCGCGCGCGTCGCCGCACCGCGTCTCGAGGCACGCCGTGAGGGCGCGGAAGTCGACGGCGCCGGGCTCGGCGCACGCGCTCGCGCACCGCCGGTCGATGGCCCCCCCGCAGTCGAGCGTGCAGCGCCACGCGTCCACGCAGGCCCGCGCCGGCGGCGGAGGCGGCGGCGGCGGCTCCACGCCCGGATCACCGCAGGCCGCGAGCTGGTCGCCGCACGAGGCGCGCACGCACGCGTCGCGCAACACGTCCTGGGTGACGCCGCAAGCGAAATCGGAGCACTCGTAGACCGCGACGACGTCGGGGTAGGCCGGCTCGGCGATGTCCTCGGCGCAGTCGAGGCAGGCGAGGTCGTCGCCGCACGCGTCGAAGCAGGCGATCGACTCGAGGCAGTCGAGCCGGCGCCCGCAGGCCCGGTCGTCGCACACGCCCGACGGCAGGCAGGCGGCCGCGCACTGGCAGACCCCGGGGTCGCGCCGGCAGTCGCCGCCCTCGCGGCCCATCGTGGACCGGATCCAGGCGAGCTCCGCGTCGACGCGCACGTGGATGGAGGCGCCGAGGCACGGGTTCTCGGGGTTCTGCCCGGTGCCGGCGCTGTTCACGCCGGCCACGACCCACCGCCCGCCGAGGCGCAGGAAGCCGGGCCCGCCCGAGTCGCCGAAGCAGATGCCGGTGGTCTCGGCGCCGCTGTAGTAGCTCACCGGCCGCACGCGCAGGATCGGGAGCGTCGTCGACCGCTTGATGCCGCCGCCGAGCTGGTCGATGCCATGGGTGACGCCGTACCCGACGTAGAACGTGTCGCGGCCCTCGAGGCCCTCGAGGCGCGCGTCGTTGAGCGGGAAGGTCTCGACGTCGCCGACCGGCTCGGCGAGCTGCACGAGGGCGATGTCGTGGGCGTCGCGGACGTCCTGCGCCCACAGCGGGTGCGGGATGAGGCGCGCCGCGGGGACGAACCGGCCGTCGCGCGGCCGCTCGCCGTCGAAGCCGGGGTTGGCGTCCGGGCCCATGTAGAACCAGACGAGCTCGGCCGGCAACAGCCCGCCGAAGTCGGCGTTGTCGACGCAGTGGCCCGCCGTCAGCACCCAGCGCGGCGCGATGAGCGTGCCGGTGCAGAACGCGCCCGCGTAGCCGAGGCCCGGGTCGTCGAGCGTGAGCGCGCCGACGCCGGGCCAGCCCGGCTCGATGTCGCCGTTGACGATGGCCGCGCCGCTCGCGACGACCGCGGGGGGCGGCGCCTCGGGCGACGCGCACGCGGCGACGAGGCCCGCCAGCCACCACGCCCACCTGTCGCCGCGCATCGTCATGCCCGCCCCCGTCCCGCCATCCCATCCCGGACGCCGCCGGCGCGTCAAGCGCCACCCGCCGGAGTACGTCGGACCCCGCCGCAATGTCGGCGATCGCGTCAGACCCGCAGACTGCGGACGACGGCGCCGCGCTGCGCGTCGAAGTGGACGACCCGGCCGCGGTCGTCGGCGAGGACGAGCAGCGTCCCCTGGATGCGGGCGGCGACGCGCGCCGCGCCCGGCAGCGAGAGGTCCGCACGCGCCTCGCCCTCCGACGTGCGCACCTGCACGGTCTCGCCGCGCGACACCACCCACGCGGGCGACGCGGCCAGGACGCCCGTCACCAGCACCGCCGCCCGCGGGCGCGCGCCGGCGAACAGCAGGCTCGAGCGCTCCTCGCACGGCAGGACGATCGCGCCGTGGCCGGAGAGCGGCGCGCCCAGCGTGACCTCGCCCAGCTCCTTCGCGGCGTCCGCGCGGGCGCGCAGCACGAAGTCGGGCAGGGAGAGCCGCCAGATCTCGGACGTCGGGCCGTCGACGAGGACGAGGCAGGCGTCGCGGGCCCGCGCGACGGCGCCCACCGGCCCGCCGACGTCGCGCAGGCGCCAGAGCGCGGCGAGCTCGGGATCGAGGACGTCGAGCGCCATGACGGCGTCGTCGCGGGCCACGAACCACAGCGTGCCGTCGAAGTCGGGCGCGAAGGCGTCGAGGCGCAGGACGACGCCGTCGCCGGCGGTGCGGCGGATCGGATCCACCGGGGTGACGCGCCAGGCCTCGCCGCGGCGGGCGAGCGCCAGCGCGCGCAGGCCGTTGTCGGCGACGACGAGGCGGTGGGCGGGGGTCTCGAGGCGGCCGGCGATCCGGCCGTCGCGGGTCAGCACGCGCAGCCCGCCCTCGCCGAGCGCCACGAGCGTGCGCCCGTCGGGCAGCGCGGCGGCGTCCCAGACCGGCAGCGTGCCGGCATCGGCGAACGTGACGCGGACCGGCCAGCGGGGCGGCGGAGGCGTCGGAAGGGGCGGCAGGTCCTCGCCGAGCACGGCATCGCCGAGCCGCCGGACGTGCCGGCGGAGCATCTCGGCGCGATCGCCGTCGGCGCCGGCGACGTCGCGGACCAGCGCCCGCGCCGTCGGCCGCGACCAGGCCGGCTGCCCGTCGAGCGCGTCGGCGAACGCGAGGCGCTCTTCGGCGGCGTCGGGGTCGTCGAGCAGCGCGCGGACGCGGGCGCCCAGCACCTCGGCGTCGGCGCCCCCCATGCCGAGCCGTCGGGCCAGCAGGCGCGCGCCCGCGGGACCGCCGGCCTCGATCGCCCGCTCCATCCAGGCGACCGCCAGGTGGCGCGCCGAGGCGACGGGCCAGATGACGTCGACGGCGCCGGCGTAGTCGCCTCCGCTCGCGAGGAGATCGGCCCAGCCGGCGCGCAGGACGGCCGCCACCTCGGTGCCCTCGAGCCGCGCCACCGCGTCGGCGTAGGCCCCCGTCCGCCGCGCCACCTGCAGGGCGCGCTGGCGGTCGCCGGCGATCATCCACTGCCGAATCACCAATCCGGGCGCGAGGTTGCGGGCCTCGGCGAGCTCGGCGGCGAGGCGCTTGCGGTCGTGCCTCTCGAGGAGGGCGACGGCCTCCTCGTCGGCCCCCAGCAGCTCCGCGAGCACGAAGGCCGCCTCGTCGTACCGGCCCAGGGCGACCAGTCGCTCGCAGGCCTCGCGGTAGCGCCGCCGCACGTCCGCGAACAGGTCCGACGGCAGCGCCACGCCGCCGCCGGGCGCCCGCCGGGGCTCGACCCGGATGCTCAGGTCGGACCGGACCGACGGCGCCGAGAGCGACGGCACGGTCGGCGCGGGGGCGTCGAGGTCGCCGAGCGGGATGGCGCGGCGCAGCGCCTCGTCGAAGCGGCCGCGCGAGAGCAGGTCGAGGGTCTCGGCGAGGTGGCGCGCGTGCAGGCGGCCGAGGTGTCGCGCCAGCCCCAGATCGAGCAGGCGCTGCGCCGCGAACGCGCGCAGGCGGTCGAGCAGCGACGGCTTCGGCGGCGCGCCGCCCGGCCCGTCGGGCCGCCGGAACCGCGCGACGAACCGCGACAGCAGTCCGGGGCGCGCCGGGACCGTCTGAGGCGCGAGCCCACGGGCCGGCGCCGCCGCTCGCGCCGACGGCCGCGCCAGCAGCCCGGCGAGCGCGCCCGCGAGCCGCTCGAGCGGACCGGGCGGCCCCGCCGGCGCCCGCGCGCCGCCCCTCCGGGAAAGCGCCGCGCGGAGGAACGCGAGCCCCGCGCCGGCCGGGCGTCCCGCGCCCTCCGGCGCCCGTTCGCCGCGGAGGCGGGCCCGCAGCGCCGCCAGCGCCGGATCCGCCGGCGGCACGCGCAACACGGCGCGCACGTCGGGCGCGGCCACCGGCGCGAGCGGGGGCGGCGCCGGCGGCGTCCCGAGCGGCGTCACCGCCACCGGCGTGAACGCGCCGAGGTCGATCCAGGCCGCGGGGTCCTCGTCGGGGAGCGTCGCGAAGACCTCGGCGCGCCCGCCCGCCACGAGCACGAGCGCGCCCGGCGGCGCGGCGAGCGCCGCGCGCTCCTTCGCGTCGAGCGGACAGGCGGACAGGAGGCCCTCCGCGGCCACCAGGGGCGCGCCCGGGGCGCGCTCGGCGCGGACCCGCACCGGCACCGGCAGCAGGACGACGAGCCGCGTCCCGGCCCGCAGGACGCGCGCGCCGGGCCGCCACAGCGCGAGGACGCGGGCCCGCGCCGCCGACCCCAGCAGGGCCTCGTCGACGACGAAACCCACCGCGTCGACGTGGCCGCGGTGGACGGGCGCGCGTGGCCTCACGGCGTCGCCCCCGGCTGCACCTCGAGGAGCACCTCCTCGCGCATCAGGTCGTAGACCGTCGCCCGACCGTCGGCGCGCAGCCACGCCACGTGCGCCGCCGCCCCGCTGGCGACCGCCGCGACGATCGGCGACGTCCCCGCCGAGGGCAGCGCGGCGTCGAGCGAACGGCCCACGAGCCGCAGACGCCGGCCGTCGGCCGCGCGCACGACGAGGACGGCCTCGCCCGTCCGCCGGTCTGCCGTCACGCCCACTACCTCGTCGCCCGCCGGCGCCGCCCACTCGTAGGACTCCCCGCTGCGGTGGTCGCGGAAGGCGGCCCAGACGCCGGGTCTCTTCTCGATGGCGACCGTGCGGGCATAGGCCTGCGTGGACCAGCCGAAGAACGCCGCCGGCGGCGCGGCGCACGGTACGCCCACCACCTTGCTCGGGCGGTCCTCGGGCCAGACCGCGATCTCGGCGAACTCGGCGTGGGCGACCACGTAGGCGACGCGATTGTCGCCCACCGCGCACGCGCCACGGACGCCGCGCCGACCAAATTCCCCAACGAATCCGCCGTCTTTGATGGCGAGCACCCGCAGCGTGCCCTCGCCGTCGATCACGACCAGCCGGATGCGCCCCGTCGGCGGGATGCCGAACATCGGCGGGATGCCCTCGCTGGCCGGTCCCGCGAGCGCGGGACCCATCGCCCGCAGGTCGCCCCCGTGCCAGTAGCGCAGGCGGTCCCCGTCGGTGGTGAGCAGGCGCCAGCCGCGGCCGAACCAGCCGGCGCCGACGACCCCCTGCCCCTTGCCGACGCGCCAGACGCGCGACCGGCCCTCGGTCGCGCGCGCGCTGTGCGGCACGTGCCACGCGAGGAACGAGCCGTCGGCCATGCGCCCGATGAGGCGCCGGCCGTCCGACGAGAAGGCGAGCATGCGCGGCGGCGGCCCCATGGTGACCGGGGTCGCCGCCGGGGGCGCGAACGGCTGCCGCAGCAGGCGCACGCCCACCGGCTCGGGCGGCAGGTCGAGCGTCAGCGTCCGCTCCCCGCCCGCGCGCCGGCGGACGCGGACCTCGAGACATGGCGGCTCCTCGTCGACGAGCACCCGGCTCCACTCGGGGTCGAGGCCCGCCGCCGCTCGGCCGCCCACGATCCAGCGCTCGTCGGCGGTCGTGCCGAGGCGCTCCGACCAGGCGCCGAGGTGGGCCGCGGTGGGGCCGGACCAGTCGCGCGCCGCGAGCCAGGCGGTGACCGCCCCCGGCGTCAGGCCCTCGTGGAGCGGCCCCTCCGGGCGCTGCAACGCGCCGAACGCGAGGTCGGCGCCGGCCTCGGCGGCGCGCCGCTTCAGCACGAGCAGGAGCGCGAGGTGGGCGAGGCGGGGCGCGCCGAGCTGGTCGGGCCCCACGTCGAGCAGCGCGACGCAGCGCCGCGCCCCCGCGGCCTGCTTGCGGGCCAGCGCGAGGAAGCCGTGCTCCCCCGCGGCGGCGCGGCGCGCGAACTCGAGCGGCGCCTCGTCGGCCAGCAGCCACTCGCTCGCCAGCAGCCGCTCGTAGGAACCCCGGCGCGCCAGCCCGTCCAGCCCGTCGGGCTCGCCCGATCCGCACGCGCGGTGCCGCGACAGCGGTCCGAGCGCGCCCGAGAGCCGCGCGAGCCACGGCCCGAGCGTCAGCGCGAGGTCGCGCGGAAAGGCGGCCAGCGTCGCGGCCCACGGGGCCAGCGCCGGCGGGAGCTCCTGCCCGCTCACCGCGCCAGCCACGCCGCGAGGCGGTCCGGTGCCACCGGGCGCGCGCCGCCGAGCGGGACGATGAAGCCGCCGAAGACCGCCAGCGGCGTGCCGGGGTGGCGCGCGAGCAGCGCGCGCTCGAAGAGCGCCACCGGCCACGCCGGCTCGAGCGCCGTCGGGAGGAGCAGCGACGGCGCGCGCGCGTCGCGCCCCAGGTAGACGACACCGTCGGCCCACGGCAGGGCGTCCGCGTCGCCGAGCAGCACGATCACGTCGTCGCCGGCCACGCCGTCGAGGCGCCTCCCCGCGGCCCGGCGCGCCAGCGCCCGCGCCGCCGGACCCGACCCCGCGACGGCGCACGGCGCGAGCGGCGCCTCCCGCGGCCGCCAGCTCACGGCGAGAGCCGCTCCACGATGGCGGCGCGCACCTCGGCCAGCGGTCCCGGCAGCGCGTCGGGCGCGAAGCTCGCGTCGATCTCCCGCGCCACGCCCTCGAGCCGCAGGCGCCAGCCTTCGTCGCCGGTGGGGGCCGACAGCAGCGCCCGCGCGGCCTCGACGAGCCGGCCCGCCCGCGCCGCCGGCCCCAGCGACGCCTCGGCGGCGGCGGCCGGCAGCGCCTCGTTCGCGCTCGCCGCCAACAGGTCGCGCAGCACGTCGCGCCCCGTCCGCTGCATCTCCGCGGTCGGCAGCGCGTAGACGAGCGGCCACAGGTCGGCCGCCGTCGCCGCCGCGCGCCCGGCCAGCACCGCCGCCGCGGCGACGAGCCGCTGGGTGCGGACGATGCGCCGGTCCGACAGCCAGATGCCGGCGCGCCGGAGCGCGCGGACGGCCCGCGCCAGCTCCACCCGGACGTCGGCGAGATCCGCGCCCCGCGCCGCCCGGCCGAGCGCGTCGAGGTCGGCGATGGAGGCGCGCGCCTGCGGGCGCGCCTCGCCGAGCGCCCAGCCCGCCTCGAGCAGGTCCTCGAGCAGCGGATCGCCGATGGGCTCGACGAACACGCGCACCAGGAAGCGGTCGGCGAAGGCGGCGAGCGTCTCGTCCTCGGGCAGCGCGTTCGACGCCCCGACGCACACGCGCAGCGGGCAGCGCACCTGCGTGTGCCCGCGCCGGAACGTGCGCTCGTTGAGCACGCCGAGCAGCGTGTTCAGGATGGCCGTCGATCCGAGGAACACCTCGTCGAGGAAGGCGATCTCGGCCTCGGGCAGCATGCCCTCGGTCGCGGTCTCGACGACGCCCTCGCGCAGGCGGCGCAGGTCGACCGGCCCGAAGATCTCGCTCGGCTCGGTGAAGCGCCCGAGCAGGTACTCGAACGAGCGCGCCTCGATGCCGCGGGCCACGCGACGCACCGCCTCGCTCTTCGCCGTGCCCGGCGGACCCAGCACGAGCAGATGCTCGCCGGCGACCGCCGCCAGCACGACCAGCTCGACGAGCGCCTCGCGGTCGACCAGCCCCCGCGCCGCCTCCGCGAGCATGGCGCGCACGCCCGCCGCGACCTCCGCCACCTGGACCACGCGCCCTCCGCCGGCCGGATGCGCCGAGCCTACCACCATCAGCGCCGGGCCAGGCGCGCCAGCGCCCGCATCTGGACCGCCGTCTCGAGGCTGCGCGGCCGCACCGCGCGCAGCGTCGCGACGGCCTCGTCGGCGGTCAGGCCGCGATGGCGCGCCAGGAACGCCGCGAGGAAGAGCCCGGTGCGGCCGATGCCCGCGTAGCAGTGGACGAGCGTCGTCTCGCCCGCCGCGATGCGGGCGGCGACGGCGTCGACGAAGCGCGCGAAGGCGACGAGATCGTCGGGCGCGCCGTGGTCCGCGATGGGGAAGTGCAGCGCCCCGAGCCCTGCCGCCCGCAGCACCGGCAGCAGTGGCGGCGCCTCGAGCAGGCTCACGACGAGGTCGACGCCGTGCGCCCGCGCCCGCTCGCACGCCGGCAGCAGCTTGCTCGCGAGGCCGCGCCCCGGCAGCCCGCATCCCGCCAGCACGCCGGGCTCGACCCAGCCGAAGTTCGGCAGCAGGAGGTCGAGGTCGGCGGTCAATGCGCCATCCCGGGCACCGGCAGGGCGTCGCCGTGCCGGTAAACCGGCGCGCCGTCGATGTATGTCGCGAGCACCCGGCTGCCGATCTCGAGCGGCGGCCCGTCGAAGACGACGAGGTCGGCGTCGTGGCCGACCTCGATCGAGCCGACGCGCGACGCGCACTCCAGCACCTCCGCCGCGTGCCGCGTGATCGTGAGGAGCGCCCGGTCGGGCGAGAGGCCTGCACGCACGCAGAGCCCCGCCTGGATCGACAGGTAACCCACCGGAACGATTGGATGATCGGTCATGTGCGCCACGGTGACCCCCGCGTCGTCGAGCGCCTTGGTGACCGCGAAGTCGAGGTGGGTCTCCTCGGAGCTTCCGCAGCAGCGGAACATCGGTCCGAGCACCACCGCCGCCGCGCCGGCCTTGACCTGCTCGAGCACGAGGTGCGCCTCGTAGCCGTGCTCGAGGACGAGCCGCAGGCCGTACTCCCTCGCCAGGCGCAGCGCCGTCAGGATGTCGTCGCTGCGCGAGGCGTGGGCCCGCACCGGGATCTCGCCGCGCAGGGCGCGCAGCAGCGCCTCGCGGCCGCGATCGAGGGGGACCGACGCGTCCTTCGCGCGCCGCTCGCCGTAGGCCGCCGCGCCGTCGAACGCCTCGCGGAAGAGCGCCGCGATGCCCATGCGCGTCAGCGGCGCGCGCCCCGTCTTGAGGCCGTGGCTGTGCTTGACGTTGTGGCCGAACGCGACCTTGAGGCAGGCCCGCGGCGCGATGGCCATGCGCTCCACGTCGCGCCCGGCCGTCTTGAGGACGACGCCCGTCCCGCCGACCACGTTGGCCGATCCCGGCAGCACGCACACGGTCGTGACGCCGGCGGCGCGCGCCCGCGCGAAGGCCACGTCGCCCGGCCAGATCGCGTCGAGCGCCTGCATCTGCGGCGTGAGCGGCGCGGTCATCTCGTTGATGTCCTTGGATTCGTTGGCGAATCCCTCGGGCATCACCCCCATGTGCACGTGCGGATCGACGAGGCCGGGCGTCAGGTGCCGGCCGCGGACGTCGTGCACCGTCGCGCCGCGGGGGGCGCGACCCGCCTCGCGCACCGCCTCCACGCGGCCGCCGCGGACGACGACGTCGCCGCGCTCGATCACCCCCCGAGGGCCGCAGGTGTGGACGGTCGCCCCGCGGAAGACCTGCACGTCAGTCATCGAGGTGCGTCCCGGGCGTCGCGTTCGCCGGATGGGGCTCGGGCGGCACGTGGACCGACGCCACCAGACCGGAGACGACGTACCGGCACCCCGGCGCCAGCGGCCGGTCCAGCTCGTCGAAGCCCAGCCGGGCCTCGCCGCGCAGGTCGCCGCCCGGCGCGAGGACCACCATCTCGAGCGCATCGCCGGGCGGCGAGCCGCCGACGGCCAGCAACGCGTCGCGCACGGCGGGCGGCAGCGTCACCTTCGACTTCGTGCGCGCCGCCGGCGTCCAGCCCACCAGCGTCACGAGCAGCCCGGCGCGCCCCGCGTACGCCGCGCGGATCGGCGGCTCGGCGCACCCCTCGACGTACTGGAGGCCCAGCTTGGCGAAGGCGGACACCAGCGCGCCGACGCGCGCGCGCCCCGGCACGAAGACCACGAGGAGAGAGTCCATCGCGCGCATTGTGGGCCAGCGCGCGGGTGGGGTAAAGCCGCCGCCGTCAGCCCTGCCGGCCGCGCGGGTGATACACCTGCTGCAGGATCTCGCGGCGCTCGTCCTTCATCTCCGCCTTGCGGTCGGGATCGCGACCCGGCTTGATCGGCACCGGATGCGCGGTGTGGTGGTCGTCGACGGTGCGGGCGACGTCGCCCTTCTCCCAGCCATCGGGCGGGCGCCGCTGCTTGCCGCCGCCGCCCTGGCGCCCGCCGCCGCCGGCGTGGTTGTCGCCCTTGCGATAGCCCTGCTGGCCCTCTTCGCGGCGCCGCTCGGCCTCTTCTTGATGGAGGGACTGGTCGTTGTGCCTGACTTGACGACCCATGCGCACCTCGCTTCTGCATCTTCGAAGGTTTGATGCGTCAGCGAGCCCCTCGGCGTCGGCGCTCGGCCTCGAGGCGGTCGAGCGTGGCCTGCATCGTGGCTTCGACGCGGCCGGCGAGCTCGTCGGAGGTGCCCTCGGGCGCGATGGGCGGCAGCACCTCGACGAGCACCTTGCTGGGGAAGGGCACATAGAGCACGGCCGGCCCGAGCGCGAGTCCCCAGGGCGCGCAGAGGATGATGGGGAAGACCTTGAGGCGCGCCCAGCGGTCGGCGCGCAGCAGGCGCGCGAGGCGCCGGCCGTCGTCGAGGATGATGAAGCCGGAGTGCGCGCCCGCAGCGACCACGGGCACGATCGGCACGCCCGCCTTCAGCGCGAGGCGCGCGAAGCCGCGGCGGCCGCCGAAGACGACGCGGCCACGCTGCCGGAACGGCCGCAGCGCGTCCTCGTCGCCGCCGGGATACACGAGCACCTTGTGGCCGGCGGCGAGCAGGCGCTCAGCGTTGCCGGGCACCGCGCGCACCGCGCCGAGCGGCACCAGCAGCCGGTTCAGCGGTGGGACGTCGACGCCGAGGTCGTGGGCGAGGCCGTAGGGCACGTCCTCGATGCCGCGGGCGTCGTGGACCGCCTGGGCGAAGATGAACGTGTCGGGCGTCCACAGGCCGCCGGAGTGGTTGCCGACGTACAGCGCCGGGCCGGGCGGGATGTGTTCGAGGCCGCGGACCTCGCCGCGATGCCAGCGCGTGTGCACGCGACGCACGAGCCCCGCGCAGCGGGCGACGAACGCGGGCTCGCGCTGATCGAGGCGGTCGGGATCGTAGGGAGGCCAGAGGCGTGGCATCGGTGCGGACTCCCGTCATCGGGTGTGATGGCGGGAGACCGCACCGGCGCCGGGACGCGGAGCGCCCGGCGCTGGCAGAGCGCGCCGGCCGGTCGCGGGCGACCGGGCCGGAGCGAGGATCAGCCGTTGAGGGCGTCCTTGAGGTCCTTGCCCGGCTTGAACTTCACGCCCTTCTGGGCGGGGATGGTGATCGAGGCGCCCGTCGCCGGGTTGCGGCCCTGGCGGGCGGCGCGCTCCGAGAGCGAGAAGGTGCCGAAGCCGGGGATGGTGACCTTCTCACCCTTCTCGAGGTTGATGCGGATGGTCTCGAAGACCTGGTCGAACGCCTGGGCGGCCTGCGCGTTGGTGAGGCCGTCGACGGACTGCGCAACCTGCTTCACGATATCGGCCTTGCCAGCCATGAGCCTTCCTCCTCGTGCCTGTGGGGGGGCGGAACCGAATCCCGTTCTGGGTTCAACGAGCGCCGGGGCGCTTCGAGGCCGGGACACTAAGGCCGCTCCGATCGCGTGTCAACGCACGAAATCGCGCGAAAACGCATATCCGGCGCGGGTTTGCGGAAAAGCCAAGACATACCGGGCACTTCCAGCCCTCCCGCGCGACGCCGGCCGCCCGTCTCGGCGGGCCTCCGGACGTGTCTCGCGGCCCACCCGACGGGCGTCGAGCCCGACGGGACGGCCCGCGGCGTGGTACATTCCCGCCCATGGACTACAAGACGATCCTCGCTCCGACCGACTTCTCTTCCTGCTCGAGACACGCGATGGAGCACGCCGTGGGCCTCGCGCAGAAGTACGGCGCCGAGGTGGCGCTGCTGCACGTCTACGAGCTGCCGACCGGTCTCTTGCCGACGACGATGGTGCCCGGCGCCGCCGGCACCCTGCTGCCGCTGCGCGACTACCTCGTCGCCGAGTCGCGCCGCCAGCTGCTGCCGCAGGCCGAGTCGCTGCAGCGCGCCGGCATCCCCGTCCACCCGCAGGTGGCCGAGGGCCTCGCCGCCGACGCGATCCTGCGCGCTGCCGACGAGCTGAAGGCCGACCTCATCGTCATGGGCACGCACGGTCGGACGGGCCTCGGGCGCATGCTGATCGGCAGCGTCACCGAGCAGGTCCTGCGCCGCGCCGCCTGCCCCGTCTACGTCGTGCGCGAGCCGGGCGGCGACGACTGACGAACGCCGCGCCGCGGCAGCGTGAAGCCGAGCGTGCTGCCGCGCCCGAGCTCGCTCTCCACGTGACAGCGCCCGCCGTGCCGCTCGACGATGCGACCGCAGATCAAGAGGCCGAGGCCGGTGCTCTTCTCCCCCGCCGTCCCTCGCGCGCCGCGGCGCACGTAGTCGCGGAAGACGCGCTGGCACACCTCGGATGACATGCCGACGCCATGGTCGCTCACCGACACCGAGACCTCCTCGGGGGCCTCCGTGAGGCGCACCCGCACCATGCCGCCGACCGGAGAGAACTTGATCGCGTTCTGGACGAGGTTCAGCAGCACCTGCTCGACCTTGCGCGCGTCGCCTTCCACCTCGACGGCCCCGTCCGGGCGCTCCACCTCGATCCGCACCTGCTTGGGCGCGGCGAGCACGCGGCTCAGCTCGAGGTTGCGCTCGATCAGCAATCCCAGATCGAACCGCTGCACCTCGAGGCGCACGTGCCCGGCCTCGATCGCCGCCACGTCCACCAGCTCGTCCACCAAGCGCCCCATCCAGCCGACGCGGTCGTCGATGCGCTCGACGAGCTGCCGCCGATCGGCGTCACCCGCGGTCTCGAGGAGCGCGTCGCACAGCCCGGAGACGACCGCGAGCGGGTTCCGCAGGTCGTGGGCCACCATGCCGAGGAGCGCGTTCTTCTCGCGATCGAGGCGGCGCAGCCGCTCGTTCTGCAGGTGCAGCTCACGCTGAAGGCCGAGCAGCTCGTTGTTGAGGCGGCTCATCTCGGCGAGCAGCGGCTCGAGCGGATCGCCGCCCGCGCGGGCGAGCCCGCCGATCTCGCGCGCGGCGCCGCCGAGGTCCGCGGCGGCCTCGCGCGCCTCGCCGGCGGTCCCGCCGGTCTGTGCGGTGGGTGCGCCGCCCCGCAGCGCGAGCAGACGCTCGGCGGCCTCGACCGCGCCGACACCGCTCTCGGCCGTGCCGTCGGCGCCGACGAGGCCGCAGAGCGCCGGATCGCTCAGGAAGGCGCGGCCGCCGACGAGGACGACCGGCGCGCCGGGCACCTCCCGGATGGCGTCGACGATGCGGACCACCTCGCGGACGTTGTGCAGCATGGTGCACGAGAGCGCCACGGCGTCCGGGCGGCCGGCCCGCACCGCCTCGGCGACCGCCGTCGCCGGCGTGTCGGCGCCGAGGTAGTGCGTCTCCCAGCCGGCCATCGCGAAGTAGTCGGCCACCATGCGGGCGCCGATCTCGTGCAGCTCGCCGCCGACCGACGTGACCAGCACGGTGCGGCCGCTGCGCGGGGACGCGAAGATGCGCGGATAGAGCATCGCCATGACGAGCTGGGTCGCGGCCGTGCAGAAGTGCTCCTGGGCGACGGAGATCCGGCCGAGCTGCCACAGGCGGCCGATCTCGTGCTGCGCGGGCTCGAGCACGTGGCGGTAGAGGTCCGCGGGCGACACGCCGCCGGCCTCGAGCGCCGCCACGATCCGTCCGCGCGCCTCGTGGCGGCGCCCGGCAAGCAGGTCGTCGAGCCAGGCGCGGCAGAGGTCGAAGTGCGGCGCGTCCGGCCGCAGGCGGCTCGGCAGCTCGACGGCGCCGGCGGGCCCCTGGTCCGCGGCGGGGCCGATCACGCCCCGACAGCGCGCCGCCAGCGCCGGCGGCAGCTGGGCGTCGACCGCGTCGGCGAGCGCGTCGAGCATCGCGCGGATCTCGCCCCGGGAGGGCACCCCCTGGCCGTGCGTCTCCTCGGCCCAACGCACGCTGCGCACGAACGGCTCCGGCATCCCCCGCGCGACCGCGTGCGCGAGTTGGCGCAGGTAGAAGCGCAGAATCGCGCCGTCGAGCTCGAGGCCGTGGCCCGCGAGGCGGTCGGCCGTCGCCGCGAGGATGGCGTCCATGCGCCGGTCGATCAGGTCGAAGGCTTCGACATCGAGGCGGCCCGACCCGGCGGGAGACGTGCCCATGTTCGCGCTCCTCCGGCGGCCCCCGCCGCCGGCCAATCCGATCGATGTCCGATGCCCGCCGGAAGCCCTCGGACGCGCCGTCGGGTTACACTCCCCGCCTTCCCCGACCGAGGACCGCTGATGACGCGACTGCTGCTCGCCTGCCTCCTGCTCGCCACGCCCGCGCTGGCCGCTGAAGCGCCCGTCCCCGCCGCCGAGGGGCTCGCCGCCGCGCGGGCCCGGCTCGTCCGCGACCTGGCCGCGATGCGCTTCGACGCGCTCGGCCATCCGGTGTTGCGCTGGGACGCGATCCCCCCGGTGCGCGCCCCCAAGGACCGTCCGCACCGCCTGCTCGTCGTCCTCGTCGAGTTCGCCGACCGCGGCTTCGATCGCTTCGCCGGCGACCCGAAGCAGGGCGAGAAGCTGGCGGCCTGGTACCAGGCGCAGCTCTTCGACCCGGCCGGGGAGCGTCGGGGCACGCTGAGCCACTACTACGCCGCGCAGAGCCTCGGCACCTACCATCTGCAGGGCACGGTGCTCCCGCCGGTGCGCCTCTCGAAGGCGCGCGCGGCCTACGGCGCGGCGGTGCGCCCCGACGGCGGCGACTGGCGCAACGACGCCGACCCCGAGGGGCTCGTCGAGGAGGCGCTGCAGCGCGCGCGCGCCGACGACTGGTCGGCCTTCGACCGCTGGGATCCCACCGACTTCGACGGCGACGGCCTGCGCGACGAGGCCGACGGCTACGTCGACCACCTCGTCCTGATCTACGCCGGGGGCGGGCAGTCCTCGTGCCAGGGCCTCTACAAGCTCGACGACGTGCTCACGCCGAACGCCGGCGCCGAGGCGCTGAAGGGGCTCGGCGCCGAGGAGCGCGAGTGCGTCGAGCGCCTGTGGCCGCACCGCTTCCTCGTGCAGAAGCGCGAGTCGCAGGGCCCGGCCGTCGAGGGCCGCACGCACGCGCGCGGCGGCGTGCCGCTGGCCGACGGGCTGTGGGCGCTCGACTACAACATGCAGTCCGAGTACACGGAAGTGTCCACGTTCATTCACGAATTCGGGCACTCGATCGGCCTGCCCGACCTGTACGCGCGCACCAGCAGCAACGGCACCGGCGGCTGGGATGCGATGAGCAGCACGACGGACCCGCTCCCGCAGAACCTGTCGGCGTGGTCGCGGATCATGCTCGGCTGGTTGCGGCCTCAGGTGATCGTGCCGCCGGCGTTCGGCGGCAAGAAGGTGCAGTCGGTCTACCTGCGCACGCTCGACGCGCCGCTCGACCCCGCGCCGGTGGCGCTCGCCAAGCAGCGCGAGGGCCTGTGGCGCGCGGCGCTCGTCGTCCTGCCGCCGCGCACGCGGGAGATCGCGCTCGAGGCGCCCCGCGCCGGCAAGCGCGCGCTCTACAGCGGCCAGGGCAACGAGCTCAATCGCTCCGCGACCTTGCGGCTCGACCTGCGCGAGGCGAAGGGCAAGGTCGAGCTGAGCTTCGACGCGTGGTGGGAGATCGAGGCGGGCTGGGACTTCGCCTACCTCGAGACGAGCGCCGACGACGGGCGCACCTGGACGCGCCGCCTGCCCACCGATCGCCGGCTGATGCCGGCGAAGCAGGGGCACGACGGCGCGGGCACCGTCCCCGGCTTCACCGGCGTCTCGGGCGACCTCGACGGCGACGGCAAGAACGAGAGCCATTCGAAATGCGACCCGAAGCAGAAGATGGCGCACGGCGAGGAGAAGGCCGGCCGCGAGCGCAGCCCGTGCCTGTCGCCGACCTGGGTGCGGCCGAAGTTCGACCTCTCGGACCTCGCCGGCAAGCAGGCGCGCGTGCGCTGGCGCTACTTCACCGACATGGCCTCGGTGATGCGCGGCTTCCTGTTCGACGACGTGCAGATCGCGGGTCTGCGCGAGGACTTCGAGGGCGAGCCTGGCCCCGGCTGGCGCCTCGACGGCTTCACCGCCAGCGAAGGCCGCCACACGGTGCTCGTGCCGCAGTACTACGTCGTCGAGTACCGCGATCCGTACGCGCCGGGCAGCTACGACGGCGCCATGACGGAGCCGTTCGTCCGGTTCTACGCCGATCCGGCCGACGGCAAGATGAAGGCCGTCTCGACGCGCCCGCGGCCCGGCGTCCTCGTGTGGTACGCGAACGGCGCCTACGCGTGGAGCGAGAACGACCCCGTCGACAACGGCCAGGGCCAGGGCTTCCTGCTGCCGGTCGACGCGAACCCCAACGAGCTGCGCCTGCCCGGCCTCGACAAGTGGTACGCCGGCAGCGAGGCGGCGTTCGACACGCGCTACGAGCTCGGCGTGCCCGAGGCGCAGCAGGCGCTGAAGAAGCCGGCGATCGACACGCTGTGCTTCGTGCGCGATCCCGCCTATCGCCCCCGGGAGGCCGCGCTGCAGGCGGACGTGAAGTGCGCGGCGGAGTCGCCGGCCATCGCGGCGCTGCGTCCCTTCGGGCGTCCGCTCATCTACAGCTTCCGCATGAGCAACGAGCTGCTGCCCGGCGAGGCGCGCCAACAGTGGCACGAGGCGGGCGAGCTGTACGACTACCGCGTCACCGGCGGCGACGTGGCGTGGCGCATGCGCGACCGCGCCCTGCGCTACGTGCACACGCTCGACGCGCCGTTCGCGCTCGAGCCGTTCCCCGACGGCGTCACCTATTACGAGGTCGAGGGCGGGACGCTGAAGAAGACCGGCAGCGCCCCCCACCCCGCCGTCGCGCGCTTCGACGACGCCGACGCGGCGCGCTGGGCCAACCCCAAGCTGTTCTTCGGCGGCGTCGCCGTGCCCCCCGAGGGCCTGTCGATGGAGCTGACGAAGCCGAAGGCCGACGCGCCCGAGGGCGCGCGGGTGAAGGTCTGGTTCACCTGGGACCGGTGACGATCACTCCGCGCAGATCGTCGGGCGGCGGTCGCGGCACGAGAGATCGTTCCAAACGTTGTCGCCGTCCGCGAGCAGCTCCGCGCAGTCCTCGTCACCGCCCCAGTCGTTCGGCTCGCCCTCGGCCCAGGCGGTGAAGCGCAGGGGGCGACCGTCCGGTCCCACGAAGGCGCCCTCCTCGTCGCGGTCGTTCGCGCCGATCCACCACGCGCCGCGCGCGACCTCCTGGGAGCGGCGCGCGAGCCAGTCGTTCTCGATGGCATCGCCGGCGACGGCGAGGTCGAGGCCGACCGCGCGGCACTCGTCGAGCGCCTCCTCCCATGTGCGCTCGCGTCGGCAGAACAGATACCGACGACCGCCGCGCGTGTGTTCGACACAGTCGCACGCCGGCCCGTCGTCGGCCTCGCCGTCACAGTCCTGGTCGATGCCATCGCCACAGACCTCCGAGGCGTCGGGACCCACGGCGGGATCGCCGTCGTCGCAGTCCTCGCCGCAGCGCAGGGCGCCGTCGCCGTCGTCGTCCTGGCCGGGCGCGCAGACGTCCTCGCAGAGCACCCCGAGGCGTTCCTCGCAGGGCAGGTCGTTCCAGACCGGCCCCCACTCGAAGTAGTGGACGCAGTCCTCGCCGTTCGCGTCGTCGGGCTGGCCGTCGGCCCAGGCGGTGTAGGTCGCCTCGGTGCCATCGGCCCACACGAAACGGCCCTCGCGGGCGGCGTCGGTCGCGCCGAGCCACCACCACTGATGGAACGTCCCGAGCGCGCGCTGCCAGAGCCATGCGTCCTCGCCGGGGCCGTCGACGCGGACCGGCGCCGATCCATTCGCGGCGCAGTGCGCGGCGGCCTCGGCGAAGGTGCGCGGGTTGGGACACACGAGGTAGCGGTGCGGGCCGAGGAAGTGCTCCCGACAGTCGGGGCAGTCGAGCGCGTCGTCCGCGCGGCCGTTGCAGTCCTGGTCCACGTCGTCGCCGCAGATCTCGGGCGCGCCCGGGAAGATCGCGGGGTCGTCCGGGGCGCAGTCCCGGTCGCAGACGAAGCCGTCGCCGTCGTCGTCGCGGTTCTCGAGGACACAGGCGACCGCGTCGCCCACCTGCGCGCGGCGCCAGCGCATGAACTCGAGCGTGCCCTGAACGGACGCGTCGGCCCCCTCGAGCGAGGTCTCCTTGCGCGGGTCGCGCGCCACGTGCGGGCGCAGCGTCGCGTACAGGTCCGGCACGCGCTCGAGCAGGTTCGCGCGGTCGAACGCCAGCAGGACGTCGTGCAGCTTCAGGTCGTAGGCACGGCGGCAGTCGTCGTCCGCCATGCAGGCGGTGAGCAGACGTCCCTGGCCGTCGTGCAGGCCGATGTCTGCCCCCCACGTCTGGTCGGCGCCCCACGGCAGCAGCCGCAGGCGCCCGGCGTCGTCGAAGTGCATGTACCAGTTGTTGCGCGTGGGCGCGTAGCCGTCCCAGTGGCCGGTGAAGATCTCGCCGGCCATCACCGTGAGCACCTGGTCCCAGTCGATGAGATCCGCGGTGCGATCGCGCAGCGGCCCCGCCCCGCCCGCGTCGAGGGCCGCGACGACCGCCTCGAAGTCGTCGCGGTCCGAGGCGTCGCCCTCCTCCACGTCGAGCTCGGGGACGTGCCACGCTTCCAGGTCCTGCCCGTACAGGCCTTCGTACAGGTGCGCCGTGGTCGGAAAGTGCTCGCCGAGGTACACGTCGTCGTACGTCTCGATCAGCGCGTACAGGCCGAAGTCCTCGTCGTTCACCCGGACCCACGCGTACGCCACGCGCGGCGTCGGGATGCCCGCCTCGCGGAAGAGCCCATACGTCGCCCACTCGTGCACGAACGAGGCGTCCTGCACCATGTTGTTGAGCGTGAGCGCCTGCAGGCCTTCGAGGGTCTGGCCGGCGACGACGCGGTTCAGGTCCACGCGGAACGCCGCCTTGCCGTCCAGGTCGCGCAGGCTGCCGAGGCGCCCTTTGATGTGCACGGCGACGTCGTGCCAGCCCGTGGCCTCGCCGGACGCGTCGGTGAGCTGAACGCCGGCCGGCACGTAACCGTACGGGTTCTCGCCGAGGGCCTGGCGCGCGGCCTCGTCGAAGCGCAGCTCCACGAGCGACGGGCCGGGCGTGTCGAAGAAGCGCGCGCCGGCCACGCGGCCGGGGCGGTTGGGCTCGCCGCGCGTCGGCGCGTTGCGCGCGAAGGCGCCGGTGCCGTCGGGCAGGCGGCCCCACGTGGCGTCCGCGGGGAGCGGCGGCACGTCCACGGCGTCGGCGACCGCGCCGTCGGGGCCGAGGAGCGTGATCGTGTCGTCGCCGCAGCCGATGCCGAAGGTGAAGCCGGCGTCGTCCTCGTCCTGGCGGCGGAAATCGGCGATGCCGCCCTCGGCGAGGGCGCCGGCGGGCAGCGCGTAGCGGCGCGCGCGGTCGGACGGGTCGTCGGTGAGCGTCCAGGCGGCGAGGTCGGCGGCGCCGGGACCGAGGTTGACGACCTCGATCCAGTCGCGGCCGTGGCAGTCGACCTCGTTGATGACGAGGCGGGCGGCGGGCGGGGGCGCGGCGTCGGGGGGCGCCAGGGCGGCGTCCGCGGCCTCGCCTGCGTCCCGGGGCGCCGCGTCCGGCGGGCTCGGCGCCGCGGAGTCCGCGGCATCGCCCGCGTCGGCCGCCTGCGCGTCGGCGTGGGGCGCGCCGTCGATCGCCGTCGATGCCCCACCGCCCCCGTCACAAGCCGAGAGCCCCATCGCCAGGATCACCGCGCGCCGCATCCGTCGCCCCCGTGCTGGTCGCGGCGAGTCTATCGGCACCCGGCGGACGCACGCCATGGCGCGCTGCCGCCGGGTGCCGGAAGAAATCGACCGCGCGCCCGGTCGAATTCCGCGACACGGGGCGCGCGTGTCCGAGGGATCTCTCGAACGACGCGTTCGAGGTCCCATGGCCACCGAAGCAACCCTCGTCGACCACGCCTACCGCGCGCTCGGCGCCTGCCTGCGCCTCTCGACGGCGGACGCGCCCGAGGTCCGCGCGCACGCGGTCGCGTTCCAGGCGGCGACGGCGCGTCTCACCGCCGCCTGCGTCCAGCTCGCGCACCGCGCCGAGGGCGCCGACGTGCCCGCCATCGCCCGGCGCGCGCTCGCCGACGCGCAGGCGCTCGCGCTCTCGTGCCGCCGGCTGCCGACCGACGCGGCGTTCGCCGCCGAGCTGACCGCCCTCGTCGGCGCGCTGCGCGCCCGCCTCGAGGGCCTCTGCGCCCTCTTCGGCGACGAGCCCCTCCCGTGAGAACCTCAGGGCCGAAAGACGTGCTCGTTGTGCCAGGCCAGCTGCGCCTTCGAGGGGCGGTGCGCGAGCTGCGCGGGCGCCGCGATGCCGCGGCCGTGCATCGCGTAATACACCTTGCCGTTGTGGTACTCGGACTCGAGGCGCTTGCTCACCTCGAAGTGATAGTCCGGCGTCACGGTGACGTAGCCGCGGTCGAAGAGGCGGTGGATGTCGGCGCGCAGGGCGAGGCCGTTCGAGATGTCGTGGGGGCCGCCGAGCTTGAAGGGACGGATGTGGGCCGCCTCGAGCACCGGCAGCGAGTGCTCGTTGGTGACGGCGCACGCCCAGTCGTAGGCCTCGGTCACCAGCAGGCGGAAGGTGCCCTGCCCCAGGCGCGGCTCGACGAGCTGCGGCTTGCCGGTCTGCGGCGTCACGATCAGCGGCTGCTCCGCGGGCAGACCCACCGCGGCGCGGTCGACCATGCACGCCTGCCAGAGCGCGACGCCCTCGGCGCCCTGCAGGTCGTAAGAGCGGCCGCGCACGAGGTTCGAGGCATAGCTGGCGGGCACCGGCACCCAGGCCTCCGGCGGATAGAAGCGCGGCGTCGTCAACATGAGACAGCCGATGACGTCGCCGGGCTCGGCGACGGTGCCGCGCTGGCGGTAGTCGCCGATGACGCGCCGCAGTCGCTCGAAGCTGGGCACGCCGTTCTTCTCGCCGAACAGATCCCAGGCCTGCCACAGCGGCAGCGCCATGAAGCGCGTGTAGACGCCCCAGCCGGCGACGCGATTGTGCGGCGCCTTCAGCTTGAAGAACACCGGCGAGCCCGGTGGCAGGCGGGTGAACGGCGCGCGCGGCTTCGGGAACCAGAAGTTCACCTCGTCGAGGTGCGGCCGCGCCCGCAGGAACTCGAACCAGCCGAAGTCCGTCGGCGCGACCCAGCCGTGCAGCGCCATGCCCGCCTCCCGCGTCGTCCGGCGACCGTAGCAGCGCCGGTGGTGGAGTCAACGGCTCTCGAGGCCGCGCCCCCAGCCGCAATCGAGACGAGCGACGCCGCGACCCGCCAGCGACCCTACTCCCGAGTAGGGTCGACGCCCCTTCGAGCGCCCGCCCCCCGACTCCGAGTAGCGTCGACGCCCCTTCGAGCGTCCGCCCCCCGACTCCGAGTAGCGTCGACGGCGCCTCGACCCGCCACCGACCTTACTCCGAGTATGGTCGACGCCCCTTCGAGCGCCCGCCGACGGACTCGGCGGTCACGACGGTACGCCGCGCGACGCCCTCGGCGGCCTGATGCGTGCGGCGTTCCTCGTCCTGATGGCGCTCGCTGCCTGCTCGTGCGCCGGCGGCTCGCGGGGCGGTCGCCTCGACCGCGACCTCGCGGCGCTTCAGGCGCGCGTCGACGGACGGAGCGAGGCCCTCCATCGCGCCCGGGGCACGTGACGACGCGCTGCTCGTCGCCATCGGCGCGCCGCGCCTGCGCGCCGACGGCGTCGAGGTGCCGGTCGACCCCGAGCTGCGCTTCGACGAGCGGCTCGGCCGCGCGCAGGGCGTCGACGCCCACGCGCTCTTCCGGCGCCAGGCGAGCTTCGAGCGTTCGCTCGGCGTCCTCAACGACGCCGGCGGCGGAACGGCACGTAGAGCAACGAGAAGAGCGCGAGCGCCGCCACCTCGGCGACGACGAGATACACCGGCCACGGCCCGAACCAGTCGAGCGGCGAGGCGCCGGATGGCTTGCGGCACAGGTACAGGAAGTTGGTGCCGAAGGTGGCGTTCACCGCGCCGACGGCGAGCGCGTACAGGTTCAGCGCGAGCAGGGCGCGCCACGGCGGTCCCGGGCGGATGCCATCGCCGAAGACGAGCATGGCCGCCGCCGCCACGACGCCGCCGTGCAGCGCGAAGTAGGTGACGAAGCGCCAGTGCGGGAACGCCCAGGCGACGTCGGGCGTGAGCATCGCCAGCGTCGTGCCGGCGCCCGTCCAGTAGTAGAGCACCTCGACGGCGAGCGGCCGCCGCGTGAGCAGCGCGTAGATCGCGAGGAAGATCGCGGCGTCGCACAGGTGGAGCGGGACGAAGTCCCAGACGTGCAGGAAGCGGAAGTGCGCCTCGAGCGCGAGGTACGCGACCGTCGCGAGCGCGAGGCAGGCGGCGAGGCCGAGGCGCGCGGCGCGTCCCGGGCGGCGGACGAGCGCCAGCGCCGCGAGCGCGCAGACGGCGAGCGCGGCGAGGTGGTCGGGCCCGAAGAGCCGGAAGGGCGTCAGCGCCGCACGAAGGTGCCGTGCTCGCGGTCCTTCTCGACGCCGGGGAAGGCGAGCACGCGGTTGTGCATGGCCACGTAGACGCCGGGCGGGACGAGCTGCACCGCGAGCAGCGCCTCCGTCAGGTTCTGCAACGCGTCGGTGCTGCGCAGCTCGTAGGGGCGCATCGCGCCGGTGAACACGATGGGCACCGGCGGCTCGGGGTTGAGCTCGTACGCCTTGTCGCCGCTGTTGGCGAGGCGGTCGGTGCCATGGACGACCACCACGCCGTCGTGCGCCTCGGCCATGGCGCCCGCCGTGCGCGCGATGAGCTCGTGGTCCTTCGGCGTCATGTCCAGGCTGTCCTTGTTCATCAGCGGGACGCGGATGATGTCGATGCCGTGCAGCTGCATCGACGCCAGCATCACGTCGAGCACGCTGACGCGGTTGGAGAGGACGCCGGCGAGCTCGTCGTACGTCTTTTCGATGGTGCCGCCGGTGGAGATGATCGCGATGCGCTTCTTGTCCATGGCCGCGCATGATGGCGACGCCCGCGACCGGCGGGCAAACCCTTCTTGGCAGCATCCGCCGTCCGGCGTACCTTCGTCCCCATGCGCACGGCGGTCTCCACGTTGGTCCTGGCGGCGGCGCTCACGGCGTGCCAGGAGACTTCGGCGCCCGACGGCAACGGGGGGCTCGGCGGCACGCCGGCGCCCGGGGACGGCGGGGCCGGTGGCGGTGGCGGTGAGGGCGGCGGCGCCGGTGGCGGCGGCGCCGGTGGCGGCGGCGGCGCGCCGCGGCCCGGCGCCTGCGAGGGTCCGCGCGACCCCGGCCGCGTGACGCTCCACCGTCTCAACCGCGCCGAGATCGACAACACGCTGCGCGACCTGCTCGGGATCGACCTGCAGCCGGCCCGCGACTTCCCGCAGGACGACGTCGGCTACGGCTTCGACAACATCGCCGACGTGCTCAGCGTGTCGCCGCTGCTGATCGAGAAGCTGGACCTCGCCGCCGAGCAGGCCGTCGCCGCCGCGCTGCAGACGCCTCGCACCGCCGCCGACGTCTTCCGCTTCGAGGCCGAGACGCTCACCGGCGACGTCGGCGCGGCCTGGCGCAACCAGGGCTGGAACCTGTGGTCCAACGGCGAGATCGCGGGCACGGCGACGCTGACCGACGCCGGCGACTACCGCTTCTCGGCGCGCATGTTCGGCATGCAGGCGGGCCCCGATCCGGTCCGCGTGGCGTTCACCGTCGACGGGCGGGAGGCGCAGAGCGTCGAGCTGCGCGCCACCGAGGCGGCGCCCGAGACGCTCTCGCTGACGGTGCGCCTCGAGCCGGGCCTGCACACGTTCGGCGTCGTCTTCCTCAACGACTACTACGAGCCGGACGATCCCGACCCGACCCAGCGCGACCGCAACCTGATCGTCGACTGGCTCGAGGTCGAAGGGCCGCTGGACTTCGTCGAGACGCCGCGCCCCTGGCCGCGCGACCGCCTGATCACCTGCGACCCGGCCACCGCGGGCGAGGCGGCCTGCGCGCGCGAGATCCTCGGCGCGTTCGGCCGCAACGCGTGGCGGCGACCGCTCGGCGACGACGAGCTGACGCGCCTCGTGGCGCTCGTGGAGCAGGCGCGCGCCGAGGGCGACGACTTCGAGGCCGGCATCGCGCTCGCCCTGCGCGCCATCCTGCTGTCGCCCCACTTCCTGTATCGCGTCGAGCTCGATCCCGCCCCCGAGGCGCACCCGCTGACCGACCACGAGCTGGCGGCCCGCCTCTCGTACTTCCTGTGGAGCAGCACGCCGGACGCGGAGCTGCTCGACGCCGCCGACACGGGTCGCCTCGGCGATCCGGACGAGATCGAGCGTCAGGTGACGCGCATGCTCGCCGATCCGCGGGCGCAGGCGCTGGTCGACAACTTCGCCGGGCAGTGGCTCTACACACGGGCCATGGACGACGTCGCGCCCGACTACGCGACCTTCCCGGCCTTCGACGACGAGCTGCGCGCGTCGATGCGCGAGGAGACGCGCCTGTTCTTCCAGGAGTTCGTGCGGTCCGAGCGCAGCATGCTCGACATGCTCGACGCCGGCTTCACCTACGTCGACGACCGGCTCGCGCGTCACTATGGCATGGATGGCATCGCGGGCGAGCCCGTCGGCGGCACTGCCTTCCGGCGCGTGGACCTGCCGCCGGCGTCCGGCCGCGTGGGTCTGTTGACGCAGGGCAGCGTGCTCACGGTCACTTCGTTCCCGCGGCGCACGTCGCCGGTGAAGCGCGGCAAGTGGGTGCTCGAGCAGCTCCTCTGCGAGCCGCCGCCGCCGCCGCCGCCCGGCGTCGAGAACAACATCGGCGACGGCGTCGATCCGAACGCCTCGCTGCGCGAGCGGCTCGAGCAGCACCGGGCCAACCCGGACTGCGCCGCCTGCCACGACGCGCTCGACCCGCTCGGCTTCGGCCTCGATCACTTCGATGGCATCGGCCAGTGGCGCGAGACGGACGGCCCGCACGCGATCGACGCGACCGGCATCTTGCCCGGCGGCCGGCAGTTCCAGGGCGCCGCCGAGCTGTCCGCCCTGCTCAAGGGCGACCCCCAGGTGCCGCGCTGCATGACCCGGCAACTGTTCACCTACGCGCTCGGTCGCGGCATCGAGAACGGCGAGCGGTGCATGCTGCAGGACGTCGAGACGGCGTTCCGCGAGGGCGGCTACCGTTTCGCGGCGCTGGCGCACGCCATCGCGAAGAGCCCCGCGTTCACGCACCGGCGCGCCGAGGGAGACGACTGATGGCACTCTCCCGCAGAAGCTTCCTGCGCGGGGCCGGCGCCCTGGTCGCGCTGCCCTTCCTCGACGCGATGCGGCCCTCGCTGGCCTTCGGGCAGGGCCGCCCGGCGAACATGCCGCCGCCGCGGCGCTTCCTGGCGTGGTTCGTGCCGAATGGCATCCACATGGCCGGGTGGACGCCCGCCGAGGCCGGCGCGAACTGGACGCCGACGCCCATCCTGCAGCCGATCGCCGCGTTCCGCGACGACGTGCTCGTGCTGACGGGCCTCGACAACCTGCCCGGGCGCCCCGAGGGCCCCGGCGACCACGCGGGCGGCACGTCGGCGTTCCTGACGGCGCGCCACGTGACGAAGACCGACGGCGCCGACATCCGCAACGGCGTCAGCGTCGACCAGGCGATGGCGCAGCAGCTCGGCGGCGAGACGAAGTTCCCCTCGCTCGTGCTCGGCCTCGAGGGCGGCGGCAACGTCGGCGGCTGCGACTCCGGCTACTCGTGCGCCTACAGCCGCAACATCTCGTGGGCGGGCGAACGCACGCCGGTCTCGAAGGAGACGAGCCCGCGCTCGGTGTTCGATCGTCTGTTCGGCGGCGTCGATCCGCGCGCGACGCGCGAACAGATCGAGCGACGGCGCCGCTACCACCGGAGCATCCTCGACTTCGTGAAGGAGGATGCCACCCGCCTCACGGGCAAGCTCGGCCCCACCGACCGCGCCAAGCTCGACGAGTACTTCACCGGCGTACGCGAGCTCGAGCGACGCATCGCGACCGCCGACGAGGTCGGCAGCTGCGACGCGGGCGAGGCGCCGACGGGCGGCGAGCTGCCGGACCAGGTGCGGCAGATGAACGACCTGATGGCGCTCGCCTTCCAGTGCGATCTCACGCGCTTCGCGACGTTCATGCTCGGCAACGGCGGCAGCAACCGCCCGTTCCCCTTCCTGAACGTGTTCGACGGCCACCATCAGATCTCGCACCACCAGAACAACCCGGCCAACCACGCGCAGCTGCAGGTCATCGACACCTGGGAGGTCGAGCAGTTCGCCTACCTCGTCGGCAAGCTGAAGGCCATCGAGGAGGGCGACGGCACGCTGCTCGACCAGTGCGCGCTGTACTTCTCGAGCGAGATCGAGGACGGCAACGCCCACCGCCACCAGAACATGCCCATCCTGCTCGCGGGCAAGGCGGGCGGCGCGCTGCGCCCGGGCCGCCACATCGTCTTCCGCGAGCGGCCGCCCGTCTCGAACTTGTACGTGAGCCTCATCCGCGCGATGGGCGGCCAGGCGGACGAGTTCGGCGACGACGGGACGGGGCCGCTCGGCGAGCTGGCCTGAACGCCGCGCCGCGGGCGTTGCGTGCTATCGTCGGACGCATGGAGCCCGGACACGACCCGAGCGGCCTCTCCACGACGTGCGCCCCCTCGCAGGCCGAGTGGGACGCCCTCACGTCCGAGCAGCGCCGGCGCGTCGTCGACGCGCTGTCGCCGAGCCTGACGGACGCCGAGGCGGCCCCGCCGGAGGGCGACCTGCACCTGGCCGCGAAGACCGGCGCCCTCGACGCGCTGCGCGGGTTCTTCGGCCGCCGCGGGGGCCGCGGCGTCTACGTCGCCTCCGAGCTGGCGGTCTACTACCCGGCGGCGCGTCGCTTCGCGCCCGACCTCCTCGTCGTGTTCGACGTCGATCCGCACGCGCGCACGAAGTGGGTGGTCAGCCACGAAGGCAGGGGCCTCGACTTCGTGCTCGAAGTGCACCACGGCGGCGACCGCAAGAAGGACGCCGAGACGAACGTGCGTCGGTACGCGGAGCTCGGCATCCCCGAGTACTTCGTGTTCGACCTGGCGCGGGCCCGCCTGTATGGTCACCGGCTGCCGTCGCCGGACGCGCGGGCGTACGTGCCCATCTTACCGCAGGGCGGGCGCCACTCGTCGGAGGCGCTCGAGCTCGACCTCGGCGTCGAGGGTGGACGCCTGCGCTTCTATGCGGGGAACGCGCCGATCCTCGAGACGGGCGAGTGGGTGGAGCGCCTCGCCGGCATGCTCGACGACGTGCAGCGGCGCGTCGAGGACGAGGGTCGCCGCGCGGAGGCCGCCGAGCGCCGCGCCGAGGAGGAGGCCCGCCGCGCCGCGGACGAGGCCCGCCGCGCCGAGGACGAGGCCCGCCGCGCCGAGGACGAGGCCCGCCGCGCCGAGGACGAGGCCCGCCGCGCAGAGGAGGCGGAGCGCCGGGCGGCGGACGAGGCGCGCCGGGCAGTGGACGAGGCCCGCCGCCGCGCCGCCGCCGAAGCGCGCGTCGCGGAGCTGCTCGCGGAGCTCGAGCGCCTGAAGCGCTGACCGGCGCCTCGAACTTGCGTCGGCTGCGCGCCTTGGACACGCTGCCGCGATGTCCGGCCGCGGCCCCGACCTCGAGACCCTCGTCGAGCTGATCTGATCCACCGCGCGAACCCGACGGAGCGCGGCGTCTCGCGACGCGAGACCGAGCGCCGCTACGCCGAGAAGGCGCGGCTCCAGAGCGAGCTCGTCCGCCGCTTCGGCGACGCGCTCGCGGTGGTCGCCGACGGGCCCGGCGTCGTCTCGCTGCGCGTCTGGGCGACGGGGCGCGACGCCGCCCACGCCCTCGTCGACGCGCTCGACGAGGACGCGCGGTCGTGGGTGCGCCTGCGCCTCGACCTGGGCGAGGACGCAGGGCCGCCGACGATGGCGTCGCCGCGCGCCGAGTCGAGGACGACGTCGCTCGACGCGGGCCGCGCCGCGCTCGCCGAGTATGACTTCGACGGCGCGCGGAGCGCGTTCGAGGCGGCGTTCGCCGCGTCGGGCGGCGGGACCGCGGAGGCGGTGGCGCTCCTCGAGCTCCTCGTCGACCACCTGGCGTGCGACGACGAGGCGCTCGCGCTGGCGCCGCGGATTCGGCGCGAGGCCGCGGCCCACCCGGAGGTGCGGACGCTGCTGGCGACCGCGGCGGCGCGGGCGGGGGTCTCCGAGGCCGCTGCGTGGCTCGAGGGGCTGTCCGGACCGCGGGCGGCCGAGGCGGCCGCGACGCTGGCGCGGCACGCGCTGGCGAGCGGGGAGACGGACGCGGCGCGGCGCTGGGTCGAGCGGGCGCGGGACGCCGATCCCGCCGCGCCCGCGGTCGCCACGCTCGAGCAGGCCGTCGCCGCCGCGGCGGGCGCGGCGTTCCGCGACGAGGAGGAGGCGCTCGCGCGCGACCTCGACGCGGGCGGCGCGCTCGCGCACCCGGCTCCCGGCGCGGCTGCGGTGCCCGGCGCGGGCGCGGCTGCCGTGCCCGGCTCGGCCCCGGCGCCCGGCGCGGCTGCCGTGCCCGGCTCGGCCCCGGCGCCCGGCTCGGCCCCGGCCCCGGCGTCGACCCGCGCGGCCGGCGCGCGCGCGGCCTCGGCAATGCCGGCCGGCGCGCTCCTCGACGACCTGGAGCGACGCGCGCGCGACCTCCTGCGGCGTCACCCGAGCAGCGCGATCGCGGCGAAGGCGATCGGCGCGGCCCGTCGTTGCCGGGAGGAAGCGGAGCGCACGTCCACGCTGTCGCGCGCCGCGGAGGCGCTGGCGTCCGGGCGCGGCGAAGCAGCGCTGCGCCTCCTCCGCAAGGCCGAGGCGCTCGGCGCCGACGTCGGCGACCTGCCGTCGCACGCGGAGGCGGCGGCGCGGAAGGAGAGAGATGCGGCGCGCGTCGAATCCGCTCTCCGCGCGCTGCGCCAGGGACCGACCGAGACGGCGCTGCTCGAATGGCTCGCGCTCGAGCCACACCTGCGCGACGCGGTGCGCGGCGGTCGTCCACCCGTGCCAGGCGGCGGAGAAGTCGCGCTGAGCCCGCACGACGCCGCTCCGCCCGCTGCTGCCGACCGCGAGGCCGGCCTCCACGCCGCTCCGCCCGCTGCTGCCGACCGCGAAGCCGGCCTCCGCGCCGCTCCGCCCGCTGGCGCCGACCGCGAGGCCGGCCTCCGCGCCGCTCCGCCCGCTGCTGCCGACCGCGCTGCGCCGCTGGACGGAGGCCACGACCACGCCGAGATGCCGGCCCTCGCGCGCCTCGCCGCGCTGGCGCCGCAGTCCCCCGCCGCGGCCCGCTCCGCCGTCCGCGGGGTACTCGCGCTCGAAGCGGCGGAGGCGGCGCTCGCCGCGGGCGCGCTCGACGAGGCCGCCGCGCTCCTGCGTCCGCACGAGCGGGTGCTCGCCGCGCTGTCGGCGGCGCGGGCGTTCGGGGCGGAGCTCGAGCGCCTCACGCGGGCGCGATCGCGGACGGCCGCCAGGGCGGCGCTCGCCCAGGCCGAGTCGGCGCTTCAGGCGGGCGACTTCGACGCGGCGGGCGCGGCATTGCTGACGGCGCGCGCGGCGGCGCCGGCGGAGGCGGCCGCCCTCGAGGCGCGTCTCGACGAGGCGCGGGCCGAGGCCCAGCGCACAGCGCTCCTCGCCGCCGGCCAATACGCCGAGGCGCGGGCGCTGTGCGCGCGACGTTCCGGGGAGACGTGGGCGGCGCGCGCGCGAGCCGCCGACGCTGCGTTGCACCGGCAGTGGGGCTTCTTCGCCGCCGACGGCGACTTCGACGTGCGCGGGGTCGCTGTCTGGAGCGGCCGCGGCGAGGCCCCGGGCTGGCTCACACCGGACGGCCGCACCGCGGTCCTCTTCGAGGCACGCGAGCGCTGGCTCGTCCTTCGCTTTCTCGACGTCGGGGCCACGAGCGCGCGCCGGGTGGTCGCCTTCCGCGACGCGCTGCCCCTCCGTGCGCCGGACCTGCTGGTCGAGGCGGATGGCATCCGATGCCTCATCGACGACCGGCACCTCGTGCGGCTCACCCCGGCCGGCGATCGCATCGAGTGGCTGACGCCGTGCGACCCTGGCCGGACGAAGGAAGAGATGCTCGAGAGCTCGCGGCTCCTGCCGGGCGGCGCCTTCGGGTGGTTCGCGTTCTCGAGGCGGCGGCTCAAGGACGGACGCGTCGTGGTCTTCGACGTCGTCCGCCGCCAGGTCGTCCGCCGGTATGACGACGGCCGTTGGTTCGACGTCGTCCTCGCAGGCGACGACAGCCGCGTCGTGTTGCGCACCGGATTGCGCGCGCCGCACCTTTGCGAAGCGAACGGACGGCGCGCCGGCCAGATGGAGCTGCCGCCGGACGCCTACATCGACGCGATGACCGCCCGGCCCGGCGGCGACGGCTGGATCGCGTGCCCCAACCACGACAGCGAGACGGAGCACCAGCCGCTCCTCGCGTTCGACGCCGCCGGCGCCCGCACCGACACCTGGCCCACGATCCGGGTGGCCGGCGCGGAGCCGGAGCGCCTGCAGACCGGCGAGGTGACCGCGATGGCCACCGGCGGCGAGGCAGCGCTGACGTTCGCCGTCCGTGACGGCGAGGACACGGACCGGCTCTCCGCGATCGCGATCGGCCCCGGCAGTCCCGAGCTGCGCTGGACCGTCCCGGCGCCCACGCCGACCGTCCTCCTGACGGACGCGGAGGGCCGGACCGTCGTGGCGCTCCTGCCGGGTGACGAGCACGTGCGGGCGGTGGCGCTCGGCCCCGACGCGCCCCTCTTCGATGCCGCGGACGACCCGCCGCGCGACGCCGAGCCGAACCCGGCCTTCTTCGAGTGCAGCGTCCCGTTCGCCGAGGCCGACGCCGCCTGGCGCCGGTACCAGGTCGCATGCCGACAGCAGCCCGAGATGCACCGCGAGGCCTGGGCGTTCGCCGAGCTGCGGCGCTCCGAGACCGACGCCGTCGCCCTCTTCCGCGGCGTCGCGTTCGTCGATCCGAGCCTCGCCGACCGGCTCCTGATCGAGGCCGCGCGCCAGCGCCCGGGCGACCCTCTCCTGTGCGTGCTCGACGCCGACGATGCGGCCACCCACCGCAACGACTGGGGTCCCGCCGCGGCGCTCCGCACCGATCCCCATCCGCCCGGCGATCCGCTCGCGCGCCATGTCGCCCATCTGCGCGGCCTGGCGCGCATGCGTGCCGGCGACTTCACGGGCGCCGTCGCGGCGTGGGAGAGCGCGCCCGCCGAGGGCCCGTGCGCGCTCGACGAGCTCCGCCGGTTCGCGCGGGTGGCCCTCGGACGCGACGACGCGCCGGTCACGCGTGCCGACCACACCGGCCGCGCCCTCTTCGAGGCCGACGCGGCGTTCGCCCGCGGCGACGATGCGGCGGCCGTGGAGGCGCTCGACCGACGCGCCGTGTGGCGCACCGGCGGCCGCCAGCCGCTCGGCCGCCTCGCCGCGGCGTGGCTCGCGACGCCCGCGCGGGACGCGGAGCGGCGGGTGCGGAAGCTGTGCGCGCTCGCGACGTTCCTCGACGCGCACGAGGCGCGGACCGGGCTGGACCTCCCGGTGCCGGGCGGCGGGTGGGACGCGGCGCGCCTCGAGGAGATGGCGGCGGGCGCGCGGGCGTGGCTCGATGCGTTCGCGGCCGACCCGGACGTCGAGTAGCGGCGACTGTCTCTTGTGCCCGGACTCAGTTCTCGGCCGAGAGCGCCGTCGCGTACTTCAGGAAGTAATCGAGGTCGGCCGCCAAACGGTCGCGGAGCTGCTCGGTCGTCAGAGGATTCGCGCGCATCGACCAGTGGGCGAGATCGTTGCGCGTCTGCGCGATCTCGTTCGTCGCCTTCACGAGCAGCTTGAGCTCCGCGTCTGGCTCTCGGAATCCCGCAGGACGCTTCCCCTGCGAGAACGCTTCGGCTGCGGACCGCTGCCTTTCGAAGCCGTCAGCGTCGGGCGCCACGATGTCGCGCGGGCCCCCCTCGGCGCCAGATACCGCGATGTCGCGCGAGTAACCCTCCGCCGTGTCGCGCTGGATCTTGAACGCCTTCTTCCCGCCCGGCTGCGCGATGGGCACGCCTGGCTCGACGGCAAGCACCGTGAACGCCGTCACGAGCGACTCGCGGATGAGACAGTGCAACGCCAGGTAGTGACCGGTCTCCCACAGCCGCTTCGCGAGCTCGGCCGCCGCAGCGATGCCTCGTCGGTCCACCGGCGCGAGCGGCTGCCCACCGGGGACGAGGCGTTCGATGGCGCTTCCGAAGCGCTGCAGGTCGGGTCCGACGGAGCGGAAGGCGGCGACGAGCGACGGAAGGTCCGCGGCGAGCGCGCGCTGCAAGGCCGGCCCGCTGACCTCGAGCAGGTTGGGCAGGCGCGTGAAGAGCAGGTCGTCGGCGAACGCGCGCATCGGCTCGGCGAGACGCTGGCACGCCGGTTCGGCCGACCGGGCCAGGAACTCGGCGAGGTCGTCGGCGCGCCCGTGACGCATGAACGCATCGAGCGCGCGGCTCAGCTCGACCGCCTCGAGGAACGGCGTCAGCTCCCAGACGGGCACGTCGCCGCGGTTGCCCTCCTTCCCCGCCTCAGCGGCCGCGTAGAACACGCGGTGGCGCGGCGCCGGATGCGCCTCGTCCCGGCGTTCCGCCGTCTGCTCCGCGTCCCGGCGTGCCGCCGTCTGCACGAACTCGAGCACCGCGCCGCCGAGGAACGGGATCGACCGGAAACCGTGGGTGATGTCGACCACGACGTGCCCGACGCGCTCGTCGGCGTCGGCGCCGCGCAGCCACCGCAACGACTCGACCCCGCTCAGGGGCTCTCCGGCCAGCACCTTTCGGAGCGCATCGAAGAACGCCCAGAAGCCGCCCACGCCGTGCGCTTCGAGGAGCGTTCCCCAGTCGTAGGGAAGGAACGCGATGTGTCGACGGTCGTACGGCATGCCGATCTTGTGGAGGTCGTCGTCGAGGAATCCGCTCTCGAGCCAGGTCTCTTCTGTCTTCGCGCTGCCGACGACGACGATCGTCGCCTCTTCGGGCTTTCCGCCGTCGGCGCGAATGCAGTCGAACCAGACGTTCCACGGCAACCGGGTTGTCTCACTGGCCAGCGACGCTGCCTCGCCGCCCTCCAGCGCATACCGCGCGGGATCGGTGTTCTCGGCGAGGCCGAGGAAGACCACGATGCGGCTCTTCATGACTTCACCTTCTCGAGCATGGCCAGGATGCGCGGGCCGCACCGCTTCATCAGGCCGCTGTGCCGCTTGAGCGCGTGCAGCGTCGCGTAGGCGTGCGGGTACTCGGACGGCGTCAGGGCCTCGAGCAGCGCGTCCGTGGCGAAGCGCTCCGCGAACCGCGCGGCGATCGGCGGGGCGCTCTCCTTCTCGGCCGGGTCGGTCACCTCCTTCACCGCCGCCTCGATCGCGTCGAGCGCCGCCGAGGCTGGACGCGCCGGCGGCGCCGGTCGGGGCGCCGGCGCCGGACGCGGCGCCTGCGCCTCCGCGACCGGCTCGACGGCTTCGGCGGGCGGCGCGATTCGCCCGAGCCGCCCGTAACCGGCGCGGGTCTTCGCGCCGATGCCCCACGTCGCCAGCGCATCGCAGAGGTGCGCGAGGACGATGCCCGCCGACCGCTCGTCGCCCGGCGCGGGCGAGACCACCAGCAGGAACCGCGCGCCGGGCGGCACCGTGAGGAACGTCACCGGCACCGGGTCGGTCCAGTCATCGGGAAACGCGCCGTCGCCGAGCTTCCGGTAGTAGTCGCCCTGATGGGGCGTCACCACGTCCAGCGCCAGCGGCGCGTCGCCGACCGAGTCGGGCACGAGCCAGGCATCCTCGAAGACGAGGCTGCCGCGCCGGCCGACCTCAGCCCCCTCGACGGAGAGCTCGGGCGCCCCGAAGACGTGCCCGTGGTACGGCCCCGGCTCGCCGACCGGCCGCCCGCCGCCGTCGTAGGCCACGCCGCGCCACCCGTCGTCCGTGGGGGCGGCCCAGCTCGCCATGTAATGGTTCAGCAGTCCCTTCAGGGCGCTGCCTGGCAGGCAAGGCACGCCATAGACGGGATGCAGCGTGAGCCCGACCTCGCCAGGGGCGGGGTTGCCATGTCCCAGCAGGAGGCGGGTGTGCGCCTCGACGTAGGCGAACGCCGCGCCTTCCGCGAGCGCCGCGCCCATCCAGCGCCGGTACGCCGCCCGATACACGGCCGGCACGCGGATCGAGGCGACGCGCTTCAGATAGGCCTCGCGCACGTCCGTCGGCACCTTGCCGACGTCCTTGACATCCGCGTACTCGAGCGGCGCATAGCGCTCGTGAAGGAGCCCGGCGTGGGCGGACTCCGCCTTCGCGAACACGGCGCCCAGCTTCACGAGTGCCTGACGCATCAGCCGACTCCGATCTGCGCGGATCGCTTCAACCAGACCGACAGCTCGATTACCTCGCGCGTCACGCGCATGTAGGCGTCCACCGGCAGGTCGCGCACGGTCGTCAGCAGCGGCCCGCGGCTCTGCTCGTCCGTCAGGTGGCGCATCTGCTTCAGGTGCTGGGCGATGAGGGTGCACAAGGTGCCGACGAGCTCCCTCTCGCGCTCCGACGACCGGCGGTGCAGGAAGGCGAGCGCCTGCAGCAGGCCGCAGCGCTGCACCTCGGCGCCGAGGCCGTTCACGAGGCCCTCCCACAGCTTGCGGTCGGCGGCCGAGAGTGGAAGGAATGCGTTGTGCGCGACCGTCATGCGCCGCTGGTCGAGCGTCCTCATCACTGCGCCTCCACGACGGGCAGGAATCGCGCCCGTCCACGGCCGACGGTGGCCTTGCCGCCGAACTGAAGGTCGTCGCGGTGCTTCCCGACGAAGCGATCGAGCAGCGCCGCGCCCTCGTGCCCCTGGCGCTTCTCCGCGGCGACGGCCACGCCGACGAGCAGCGTCTCCGCGGGCAGGCTCTCCTCGTACCAGAGCGCCCCGTCCTGGACGACGCCCCGCTCCCGGTCGATGCGCACGCGGGCGTCAACCTGGGTGCAACACACCCACAGATGAGACATCGTCTCGTCGTCGACGATGGCGAACCGCTCGGTGAACAGTTCCTCGTCGCCAGCGAACGCCGCCGCGGCGATCTTCGCGGCCCATCGATCGACCAGGTCGCCGGGGGCCGGGTGCTTCTTGCACTCCATCTCCTCGAGGAAGATGTGGCCGTTGGCCTCGAGCACCGTCGAGCTGGTCAGCAGCGTGCTCGTCGACGCGGTCAGCCGCGGGACGTCGAGCGTCCAGGCGAGATCGCGCCGCGCCAGCCGCAGGAGGAGCGGCGACGTCACCCAGGCGAACGTCCCCTTGAAGCTGCGGATGGGCAGCGCGAGCAGGCGGGCGTCGCCGAACGTCAGCGCGCCCGCGAAGCGCTTCTCTTCATCGGGGACGTCGGGACCGAACGCCGCGTGAACGGCGCCGTCGTCTTCGGATGCGGACCGGGGCCTGGACGCGTCGCGCAGGACGCCCTTTACCGAGCTGCCCGGCAGGTACGGGATGCCCGTCCCACGGAGGCGGGCGATCGGCAGGTCGATCGCGCCCTGTGCCTGCCCGGTGCCGGCGTGGAGGGGCGACAAGGCATGGACGATGTAGGCACGTTGCATGGTTGGTCTCCGTGTCGGGTCAGCGATTGGAAGAGCGAGAGGGCCAGGCGCCCGGCACGACGAGACCGAACCCGTCGCGTGCCTCGACCGTCCCCCGGGTCTGGATGCTCGCGAGCCAGAGCGCTTCGACGTCGCCGGCGGCGAAGGCCGCGCCGTCGAGCGCCTCGAAGTAATAGACGGCCCCTGCCGACACCGCGACGTGGGAGGGCTTGGGCTCGCGCAGGGCGAGGTTCCAGCCGCTCATCCACTGCGGGCGGTCCACGAACGCCGCGCGGAGGGCGACACGCTTCTTCGTCCCCGGCATCTCGCCTTCGAAACGCGCGCCGTCGGCGCCCTTGACCGGGGTGAGCCAGTCGGGGCGCCACCCCGCGTCGAAGCGCGCCGGCGTCACGAGGCACAGACGCAGGAACCGCGTGTCCGTCCAGGCGCGCAGCAGGCTCTGTGGGGCGGCCAGCACCTCGTCGGGCAGCGTCTCGCTCCACGCGAACCGCCCTTCGCCGCCGACCCGCCACGGAAGACCCGCCAGCTCGAGGTCCCCGGCGAGGTCCCTCGTCTCCACCGTCAGGGCGACGCCGACCTCGAACGCCGACGCGCCATGGCGCTTCATGACGAGCGTCTCGAGCGTCGGCAGCGAGAACAGATGTTGGTCCGCGGCCGCGTCCTTCTCCGCGTCGATGGCGACGTGCACGTCCGGACGCATCACCGGGACGGCGCCGGCGGCGGACTCATTGCGTGGCCGGGGATCGCGCAGCCAGGCCACGAGCTCGTCGTGCGACCACCAGGGGAGCGCCGGGAGGGGCTTCTCCCGCTCGTCGAGCCGCGGGAGCAACATCGACTCGAGGGCGTCCCGCTCGACGCCGTCCGTCGCGCCGACGGCGCAGACACGAGCGCGCAGGTCCTCGCGCGGGCGCGGCTCGAGCCACTCGAGCCGTCCGCACGGCCGGCCGCGCGCGTCCACCGCGGGCTTGCGCACCGCGTCGCGGGGCGCCGGCCAGAGCGGCTGCCAGCGCGCGGCGTCGTCGAGGGCGCGCACGACCGCCAGCGGACCGCGCACGTCGACGTCGGTGGCGAGCCGACGCCACCGCTCCACGTCCGCGCCGTAGGTCGTCTCGTAGCCGAGGGCGCGCCCCGCCACCGCCCGCGCGGCGCCCGCCGTCGTCGTCGGGGTGAGCCACGACAGGCCTCGGGAGGGCATCCCGCCGGCGACGAACATGCTGCGGGCGTCCTTCAGGCTCAGCCCGTCGCGCGGGCACAACACGATCGAGCGCTTCACTGAACCGCCTCCGCCGCACTGCGCTGAAGGGCCCGCGCCACGGCGCGGATGTTCCGCCGAGCGTCGGCCAGGATCATCGCCACCTCGGCCCGCCTCACCCACTCGTCCAGGGCGTCGCGCACCTTGCCTGCGCCCGAGTCGTTCGGCGCCGGGAGCTCGAGGCCGAACGCTTTGGCGTCCGGCTTCGGCGCGCCCTTCGGCATGGACGCATCGGGACGCTTGCGCGCGATCACCCGCTCCACCTCGTGCCGGAAGGCCGGCCCCAGCACTCGGTCCTCGTCGGAGAGCCCGTGCATCCGCTCCCGCACCTCCCGGAGCTCATAGGGCAGCCGGCGTGGCATCCGGCCGTCGAGCATCAGATCGCGCAGCGCTTCCAGCTGCTGCACCGGGCGGCTGCCGTCATCGGGCGCCGTCCACTGGCAGCGCCACGCGGTCTCCCCCCCGCTTCGCTTGTCGCTGATCACCCCGAGCGCGTTGCGGCGGCGCGGATCGCCGGGCGGCAGGTCGTCGCCGTCCTTCGCCAGATGGAGCGCGTCGCGGGCGCGGCCCACGAGCTCACCGAGCGGCGTCAGCGTGTGGCCGATGGCGAGGCCGACGGAGAGGGTGGGCGCCGCGTCCTGCCCGGGGAACGCCGTCGCGAGCGTCCGGTGGAAGGCGCGGCGCAGGTCGTCGGCGCACTGCACGGCGCTGTCGACAGGGACGAAGGCGAGCACGTCGTCGCCCCCGGCGTAGATCTGCACGCCGGCGTGGCCCTCCACGATCGCGCGGACGCCGCGGGCGAACTCCGCGAGCGCGCGCGAGACGGCGCGGTGCTCGTCGGCCGAGCCGAGGGTCGAGAGCGCCGCGCCCATCGAGTCGCCGTCCGCGCTCAGGCACGCGAGATACGGAGAGGGCGCCGGGAACCGGTGCCGGGTGAAGAGCGGTCCGACGAACCGGCGGCAGAACGCCGTCGGCGCGTCGCCTTCGCCGGACAGCTCGATGTTCTGCCACTGGCCCTCGAAGAAGAGCTCGCCGTCGAACACGAAGCCGCCCCGGAGCCACGCCGCGGCGTCGGCGCTGCACCGCGCGACGCGGCGCTCGCGGCACGCCTTCTCGAGGTTGGCGAGCGTCTGGCCGACGGCGGGCGAGGCGACCGCGGCCCGCTGCACCGCCGCGAGCCACGGCTCGACGGCGACACGCGCCACCGGCACGAACTGATCGGGCTCGCCGCCGGCCCGCTTCACGAAGGCGACGCCGTCCAGGTGCTCGCGCTCATCGAGGCGAAGGTCGCCGGCGCTCTTCCGCGGCCTCTCGACGCGTGGTCGCATGGCGCGGTCGACCAGGATGCTCTCGCGGCACCCGTCGAGGCTCGACTTCGGATACGGACCGCCGCACGGCCAGCGCGAGAAATCTCGCAGTCGCTTGCGCGCGGCGAGGGCCTCCTCGGCGTCCTGGCGCGCCCGCTCGAAATCGCCGGGCGCGACGACGGACGTCCAGCTCGCATAGACCTCGATGAGCGACTCGATGACGCCCTCGGGGGTCTCCTCCGGCCGGAGGTCGCGCGCGATCAGGTCCTTCGCCCGCCCCGCCGCCTGCCGGGCGAAGTCCTTCCAGACGTCGATCGCCTTCCCCCGAGCGGCGGCGGCGAGGAGCTCCACCGCCGCGTCGTCGGTGGCCGGACCCAGCGCCAGCACCTTGTTGACGATGCCGAGCGGCGGGTTGCCATCCGCGCGACGCATGCCGAGACACGGATCGAGCTCGACGTCGCCCAGGTCGAGCGCGGGGAAGACGAGCGTCCACCCCGGCTCCTCGGCGAGTCGCTTCGCCGCGGCGCGCGAGAGCTCGGACAGGATGTGCGAGCCGAACCACAGGTCCCGCATGCGACGCGCGCGTTCGATGAAGTCCTGGACGGGGCCCAGGGCCAGCACGAGCAGGGTCTGGCTCACAGCGTCCCTCCGTTCAGCCGGTGCGTGGCGACGAGCCAGTCGCAGAAGGCATCGCGCACCGATGTCTTGCCCGCGAGCGGCGTGAAGAGCGGCGCCGCCGGCATCCGGCTCATCGGCGCCGTGGTGCGGGCGTCGAGCTGCGGCTCGTCGCGCCGTTCGCGATCGACGCGCCCCGCCTGGGCGCTGGCGGGCAACGTGCGGTCGAGCCACAGCGCGGCCGACACGAAGTGTCCCGTGCGGGTCTGCACCGGCTTCACGATCAGCGGGCTGGCGAGGCGCTGACTGACCTTGTCCTTGTCGCCGTTCGGGCGCCACCCCACGGTGAGGCGCGGCGGCGGCTGGTTCGGATATGGCTGCGCCCCGGGCCGGGCATTGCGCTGGAACTGCATCTGGATCGGCAGTCCGAACTGCGCGCGCGGCCAGCTGCGGTCGTCGGTCTTGATCTGCGGCACGTGGTCGTGAAACCGCGGTCCGAAGGCGTTGCGCACCACGTCCGGCTCGGGCCAGCGGGAGCGACCCGGTCGCCCCGCCGCGCCCGGCTGGAGCGAGGGCCGCAGGCGCGCGAATGCGCCCGCAGCGGCGACGTCGGTCGAACGCGGATTCGTGCCTTGCCGGAAGTCGCGCAGCCACGTTAGCGCGGCGTGCCATGCCGGCGCCGCGCCCGGCGTCGTCGCCCCCACGTACAGGCCCGCCCCGGCGAGGGACGGAAAGCCCTTGCCCGCCGAAGGATGCGGCGACAGCCAGCCGCGTACGGAGTCGGGATCGAGCCGCTCGGGCAGCCACTCCGCCCGACCGGCGGGGGTCGACAGCGCGACGGCGCCGCAACCGCGCCGCGTACGACCGCCGACGCCGCCGAAGAGCAGCCATGCGCGCAGCGCGCCGCGCACCTCGGCCACGTCCTTCGGCGAAGCGCCGTCGACGCGCACCTCGAGGTCGAAGGCGAGCCCCGGCCGGAAGCGGACCGCCGCCCTGGCCTCGTTGGTCTCGCGCGCCGGCCAGAGTGCGTAAGCGTCGGGCTGCCCGATGGTGACGTCGCTGCTCTCGGTCGACGTCGTCTTCGTGACCGACACGGCGATCGAGACGCGAGAGCACGAGACCTCCCGGGCGTTCGCGCCCAGGCCGCCCCACAGCTCGCGCTCCCGCTGATACAGCGCGCGCGGGTTGCGGAGCTGCCCCGCGAACAGCGCGCGCCACCAGAAGCGCAGTTGCCCGCGGACGCCCGAGACGCGGACGGGCGTGGCGCGATCGACGTCGCGCGGCCGGGGGCCGCCGCCGTAGAGGGGCGTGACGACTTCGAGCGGGAGCGTCCAGCTCACGATCGAGGACGGTGGGACGACCCGCGCGTAGTCGGGCAGGAAGGGCGGACGCTTCGGCGGATTGTTCACGCGAGCACTCCCGCGATTTCGGTTTCATCATCGAGACGCATGGACGTGTCGTGACCGGACACCACGCTGAGGGACGCCCAGGGCGCATGGCGCTCTTCCTCGCTCAATCCGAGGAAGCCCGCGAGCGTCCACCCGGCGAAGCCTTCGTCCCAGACCTGCGCTTCGAGGTCCGGGTGCGCGATGGCGTATGCCTCTTCGCCCGCGGAGCGCAGCAGCCCGGCGTCGACCAGGGCCGCGAGGACGGCATCGTCGAGCTTGTCCGCGAGCGGTCCGGTGGCGTCGCCGCGCAGCGCCTCCGCGGCCGTGTAGACGGAGCGCTGCGCCATCGCGACGCTGACGGCATCCCCGTCGGCGACCTCGTCGAGCATCCGGGCGATGTGGTGCAGCGTTCGCGCTGCGATCCAGGCCGCCGCCGGCCGCCGGAGGGGCGGCTCCAGCGCCAGCCACCGCTCGGGATGACTCGGGCCGAGGCCCTCGCGCACGATGCAGCGCACGACCGTCGCCGCGTCCGGCTTGGAGCCGAGGGCCTCGCGCACCCGAGGCGTCAGTTGCCGGATCCAGTAGCCGAGATACATGGTCGGCGGCAGCTCGTCGACGTTGCATCGCCGCGCCAGAGTCCGCACGTGCGTCGCCGCGTGTCCGAGCGTCCCGAGCGCATGCGGAGTCGCCATCACCTCGCTGCCATCCGCCACGAGCAGGACGAAGCGCAGCCCGGGATGCCTGGCGAAGGCGCGCTCCATCTCCTGGCGTTCGCGCACGAACCGGGGCCATGACACACGGCCGAGCCCGTCCACCACGAGGACGAGACGGCGCTGGCGAAGAGCGCTCCGGAACCACTCCTGCCGCGCCTGGCTCGAACCGACCAGCGCGCCGAGGTGCGCGTCGTCACCCTCGTCACGATCGATCGGCTCCGGCTCGTCGAGCGGAAGTCTCATGAATACGAAGGCCCGATCGGCGATGCCGACCGCGGCCAGTGTCAGCGCGAAGTGGGTGAGGCCGACGCCGCGTGTGCCCTGGAGCACCACCACCCGCCTATCTCCCAGGAGGTGAATGAGCGCGCGGGCGAAGGCGGCGGAGGAACCGGTCGTGACCTCATCCTGCCCGGTCGGTGCCCATGCCCAGTCGATGTCGGTGCCGGCCGCGGACGTCGGCCTCAGCTCCTCCCACAGCAGCGCCTGCTCGATGCGATCACGCCGCGACTGGAGAAGGCGGAGGAGGGTGACGACGATGGCCTCGGTGACCTCGACGCGTCGACGCCAGGACAACACATCCAGGCGAGCGTGCGCGAGCTCGTTGCGTGTTCGGCGCGCCTGGACGGCCAGCAGCCACTCGAGCTCGCGATCCGTCGTGGCTTGCAATCGCGCGACGCCGAGAGCGCCGGCGAGCGCGGCATCGCCGCCGCCGTACTGGCGCTCGACGCCCGCCAGCCGCATGACGTCCCCCAGGTTGTCCGTCTCCGCCGCCTTGACTCCGCCGAGGCGGCAGAGGCGACGGACCATCGGCTCGAACAGCGCGATCCAGGCGCGAACGTGCTTCTGCTCGCTGTCGGGAATCCGAGACCGCAACCCGGCGGCGATGCCGACCATCGCGCGACGCCCCGAAGCCCGCCAGAGCTCGTGATGGCCCCGAATGGCTCGGAAGAGAAGGCGAAACAGGTGATCGTCGGGCGCCGGTCGCAGATCGCGAGCCAGGTCTCTTCCGTAGACGACGAACCGCTCTCGCAGGACGTCGTCCGTCATCTCTGTCTCAGGGTTGCCCGATGCCAAGAGCTCTCACCTCACCCGGACGGCGCCGGCAGGCTGCGTCACGCGTCCTCGGCCGCCCCCGTCGCCTTCGCCTTCGTCTTCGGGAAGAAGCTGGCCGCCGTGCGCGCGTCGAAGTCGACGGTCAGCGCGGCGCGCGTCTTCTGCAGCTGGCGGTCGAGCGCGTCGACGGCCTTCTCGAGCGCGCCGCGGGCGAGCGCCGTCTCGGCGCGCGCGGCTTCGAGGCGGTCGCACGCCGCCGTCCAGGCGGCGAGGCCGGCTTCGACGCGGGGGGCGAGGGCGACGCGGACGGCGTCGTCGGCGGCGAGGTGCAGGGCGACGCGGCGGAGGAGGTCGCGGTAGCGCGGCGCCTGCTGGTCGAGCGGCGCGCTGACGTAGGGGTCGATGCCGTCGGGGAAGATGTCGGTGTAGGGCGCTTCGCGGGTGGCGTGCATGCCGCGCGACGCGAGGCCGAAGCGGGCCTCCTGCGCGGCGGTGTCGAGGGCCAGGTCGGCGGCGTCGCGGTCCGCGAGCGCGTCGTCGACCGGGTCGTGCGCGTCCTCCCAGGCCCGGCCGGCGGCGCGTGCGGCGAGCGCCAGCGCGAGCAGGTCCGCGGCTCGCTGCTGCTGGCCTGCGGTCTTGAGTCGGCGCGCCACGTACCGCCCGCGGCTGACCCTGCCCCCGTACGCTCCCTGGTTCTTCGAAGCCATCGTGCCCTCCCCCGTTGTGGCGGCGATTCCAACGCGGGACGTCTCCGTGTGTCAATCGCGAAGTTGTGCGAATACGATGGGACCACCAAGAAAGATGGGAGGACCCATGAACCTGCGAGACGAGGACGCGCTGCGACGGCGGGCCCTGGCGGCGGCGCGCGTGGGTGAGGCCGAGACAGCCGACGAGGCGGCGCGGCGCTACGAGGCGGAGTACTTTCCGGCGGCGCTCGCGGCGATGGCGGCCGAGGCGGAGCCGGTCGACGTGCTGGTCGCGACGGTGGGGACGCAGCCCTACTCGGTGGCGCTCTCGCTGACGCGCACGCCGGCCCGGGTCGTGTACCTGGTGCACACCGACGAGTCGGCGGCGAGCGTCGCGCGGGCGCTCGCGCTCGCCGGCGACCGCGACGTGCGGACGCGGCACGTCGGCAAGGCCGACTCGGTCGCGGTGTACGAAGCCATCCGCGACATCGTGGAGCGGCACGCCGGCGAGGCGATCACCATCGACTTCACGTCCGGCACCAAGGCGATGACCGCCGGCGCGTCGACGGTGGCCGGCTACCTGCGCCTTCGCCAGATCTACGTGGAGTCGGAGCGCATCTCGCGCGCGTTCCCGTGGTTCGGGCTCGAGCGCGCGCACGTCGTCGAACACCCGCTCGTGGTATTCGGCGATCTCGAGCGCGTGGAGGCGGAGCGGGCCTTCGACCGCGGGCTCTTCGACGTGGCGGAGCGGCTCTTCCGCGGCCTCGACGCGGCGCGGGCGCCCGGCTTCCACTTCGGCGCCCGCGCGCGGCTCTGCGGCGCGTACGCGGCCTGGTCCGCGCTGCGGTTCGGCGAGGCAGAGCGGGCGGTCCGCGAGGTGGCGCAGGACCTCGGGCGGGCCTCCCGGCGCATGCTCCCGAAGGAGCCGCTCCTCGACGCGACGGCGCGCCTCGATCGGCAGGCGGAGGCGCTGGCGCTGCTCGGGCGCGCCACCGACCGCGCCGCGCGGCCCGCGTTCGACGCGGACCTGGTCGAGGCGCTGTCGCGCTTCCTGCTGGCGACCGCGCGCCGGCGCAGCGAGCGCGAGCCCGACCTGGCGGCGCTGTTGCTGTATCGCTGCCTCGAGCTCTCGCTCCAGCGGCTGGCGGCGCGCCACGGCATCGACGTCGGTGACGTCCGACCGGACGCCCCGGCGGCGCTGCTCGAGCGCTACAACGCCGCGTGCCGCCCCGAGCACCGCCTCGCGTTGCTGCCCGACAAGCTGGCGCTGTCCCAGACGCGGACGCTGTTGCGCGCGCTCGGCGATCCCGTGCTCGCCGGCCTGAGGGACGTGGGCGACGCCAGGTTCGAGGGCCTGCTCAATGGGCGCAACAAGAGCATCCTCGCCCACGGCTTCCGCACGCTCGAGGCGCGGGAGCTCGACCAGTTCCGGGCCGTCGTGCTCGAGCACGCGCGCGCCGTCGCCGCAGCCGACGGACGCGAGGCGCCCGCCGACGCCGATCCCGTCTACGACTTCGTCCCGCTGGCCGGCGGCGGCTGACGGCACGACGACACGTGCCCGGCCGCGCACGCCGTCCGCCGAAGCCTCGCGCCGCACCGCCCGAGACGCGCGCCGCCGCACGAAGTGCGTCTCCGGACCTCCCGAGACGAGCTCCGCCGCAAGAAGTTCGGCTCCGGACCTCCGAAGACGAACTTTCTTCGGAAGGGCTCGTCTTCGGAGGTCCGGAGACGGGCTCGCGCCGCCGCCGCGCACTTCCGCCCGTGCGGAGACCGGCTTCGCCGCCCCCGCATGCATCCCCCGGGTTCCGAGACGGACGACCGCCGCCGACGCCGGGGTCCGCCCCACCGGCGCGCCCCGCCGCCACCGAGTCAGCGGAAGTTGAACGGAAGGAGCGTCCGCAGCGCGGCGAGCGGCGACCCCTCGCCGGCGAGGGCGCGCCGCAGCGCGTCGACCGGCGCGCCCGGCAGCAGGGCCGCGAGCTCGTCGAGCAGCGCTGCGTCCACCGCCGGCGGCGCGCCCCAGCGGGCGGCGACCATCGCCAGCGCCGCGCCGATGAAGCACAGCGTGGGCCCGCCGTCGAGGGCGAGCGAGGCGGCGCGCGCCATCTCCTCGCGCGCGGCGGCGGCGTCGCGCGGCGCCAGCAGCACCGCCCTCCCTGCGCGGATGAGCGCCCACGGGTGGCCCTCCCCGACGCGCCAGTCCCGTCGCGCCCCCAGGTAGGCGTCGACCTCGTCGGGGCGTCCGTGCTCGCAAAGGTAGCGGACGAGCAGGTGGTGCCCGTGCCGCGTCGCCGGCTCGACGGACCGCGCCAGCGCGGCGATCGCGTCGGGCGTCAGGTCGACCACCGCCGCGACGAGGGCGCGCCGCGCCGCCGCGCCGAGGTCGCGCCGGTCGAGCGCCGCGAAGGCGCGGTAGGTCGCGGTGTGGCGCACCTCGCCCGCGGCGACGCGCTCGTCGGACAGGCGCGCGAACGCCGCCACGGCCTCGGTGAAGTGGACCTCGGCCTTCGCCGGCTCCCCGCGGAACGCCGCGTGCTGCCCGAGCGAGCTGCGCACCCGGCCCCAGTGCTGGAGGCCCGGCACCGCGGGCGGGACGTCCGCAAAGCGCGCCAGGGCCGCCGTCGCGCCCGCGAAGTCGAAGCGGTTCGTCGCCAGGACCGCGCGGTCGAGGTCGGCCTGGCACACGAGCGCCGGCGCCTCGTCGAAGAGTCGCGCCCCGAGGGACTCGAGCTCCGCCAGCACCTCGCCGTCGACGGCGCCGAGGTGGTTGTCGTGCTCGAGCCGCGCGACGAGCCAGGCCAGCCGGAGCTTCGGCGGCAGGACCGCCCCCTGCGGCTGCCACGCCTCGAGCCACGCCACCTGTCGGCCGAGCGCGCCCATGCGGACGCCCTTGCTCTCGAGGTGGTCGACCGCGGCGTCGAGATAGCGGCTCCACAACGCGACGTCCTCGCGCGCGGCGGCGCCCACCTGGTCCAGGAGCAGGCCGGCGATGCCACCGGCGTCGGGATGCCACGCCAGCTCCGCCCACGTGGCGCCGTCGAGCGCGGTGCCGCGTCCGAGCAGGTCCCAGGCGCGCCGCAGCACGACCGGGCTGCCGCCGTGGAGGCAGCCGTCCGTCAGGCCGCTCTGCCGGAGGCGTGCGCGCGCCGCCGGCGCCCGGCTGCCCCACATGAACGCGAGCGCGTCGACGCTCCCGTTGAGCGGGTGCGCGTCCTTGGCGACGACCCGCAGGTCGAGCGCGATCTGGCGATAGCGGGCGGGGTTGATCTCGGCGAGGTGACGGCCGGCCTCGGTGACGAGGGCCTGCCAGTCGGCCTGGGCGCGGTGCGCGCCCCGCTGCTCGACGAGCACGTCCAGCCGCGTGCGTCCGTGGACCGGCAGCAGGCGCAGGACCCAGTGCACGACCTCGAGCACGCCGGCGACCCAGCGGTCGCCCGGAGCCGGCGGCACCGCCGACAGGCCGACGCCGAAGACGCCCACCGGCGCGTCGAGCACCGCCTGGACGACGCGGTCGTTGGTCGCGGCGTCCGCGTCGACGGCGTGGAAGCCCGGCGGCGGCGGCGTCACGGCGCAGCCCTCCGGCACGAGCAGGCCGACGAAGCGGCCCTCGGGGCCGTCGTCCTCCTCGGCGAAGCGGCGGCCGGTCTCGTCGATGAGCAGCGTCCACGCCGGCGAGGGCGCGAGCCGGTGGATCTCGCGGGGGACGTCGCCGGCGCGCACGCTCGAGGTGGTCACCGCGCGGCGTCGCCGGGCGGCGTCGGCGGCGGAGACCTGCTTGTCGGCCTCGCGGGTGAGGTACCGGAACTCGCGCTCGAAGCGGCGCCGCGCCTCGGTGACCTCCGGGTGACCGGCGCCCCGCGCGAGCGCGACGTCGTACAGACGCTGCAGCAGGGCGCGGGAGCGCGCGCCGCGGGCGATCGCGCGCTCGACGTCGGCGGCGTCGTTGCGGCGGAGCGCCTCGTCCCGCGCGCGGCGCGTCTCCCGGTGCTCCGCGCCGTGCCAGCTCGCGGCGCGCTCGGCGAGGCGCAGCAGCTCCCGCGGGGAGGGATCCGCCGGCTCGGCCGCGCGCGGCGCCCCCGCGCGCAGCTCGGGCAGCGCGAGCAACACTGCCGACCAGGCGTCGGCGGCCTCCCAGGCGACCGGCGCCCGCAGCCTGGCCAACGGCGAGGCGCCGAGCCAGGCGCGGGCGTCCGGCAGGCGCGCCGGTACGTGGACGACGGTGTGCGCGCCCTGCTCGACCGCGCCGCCGTCCGGCACGAGCCACACCACCGCGCCGTCGGCGCCGATGCCCCGCAGTCCCCGTCGCTCGTCGCTCATCCCGCCCTCCGCCGACCGTTGCGCCGCGCTCTTCGCCGTGTGACAACGAGTGGCATGGCAGGGCTGATGGCACAAGTGGCATCGGCGGGCGTGCTCGACGACGCGTGGCGGCGGGTGGAGCGGCGCGGCGCCGGCCCCGGCGTCGACGGCCTCACCGTCGAAGGCTACGCGCGCGACGCCCGGACCCGTCTCGCGGCGCTGTCGCGGTCGCTCCTCGACGGCACGTGGCGGCCGCGTCCGGGGCGGCGCGTGCGCCTTCTCGACGACCCCGACCGCCGCATCGTGGTCGCCGCCGTCGAGGACCGAGTCGTCCAGCGCGCACTCGCCGTGGTCCTGAACGCGCACTACGAGCCCACGCTGTCGGACGCCGCGTACGCGTACCGCCCGGGCCGCTCCGTCGCGATGGCGCTCGGCGAGGTCGACCGGCACCTCGGCCAGGGACGCACGTGGTTCGTGCGCACCGACGTGCGCAAGTTCTTCGACCGCATCGACCGCGACCGGCTGCTGGCGACGCTCGCCGCCGACGGGATCGATCCGCCGATCGTGCGCCTGATCGGACGCCTGCTCTCGGCCGGCGCGATCGAGGGCGCCGTGCTCGACGAACCCGGCGAGGGCATCGGGCAGGGCAGCGCGCTGTCGCCCCTGCTGTCGAACGTGTACCTGCGGCCGGTCGACGCGGCGCTGACGGCGGCGGGCTTCGCATATCTGCGCTACGCCGACGACGTGCTGGCGCTGGCCGAGACGCCGCAGGAGGCGACGGACGCGCTCGGCCTGCTGACGTCCGAGGTCGAGGCGCTGGGGTTGCGGCTGAACGACCGCAAGACGACGCGCGGCCACCTGCGCGAAGGCTTCGTGTTCCTGGGGGCGCGCTTCGATGAACGGGGGCGGCGTCCGTCGGCGGCGGCGCACGCGGCGCTGGCGGTGCGGGCGGCGGCGGCGCCGGGGCGGGTCGCGGCGCTGGTCGAGGAGTGGGAGCGCTGGTACGGGCCGCTGCTCGCCGAGGAGGTGGAGCACCCGCTCGTGCTGTGGGCGCTGCTGCGGCGGCGGCCGGACGCGGCGCTCGCGCGGCGGCGTGTCGCGCTCGCCGGGATGGCGACACTCGCGCCGGGCGCGACGCTCGACGGGGGCGGCGCACCGGGCGCCGCGGGCGGGACCGGCGCGGTCCGCAGTCCGGGCGCCGCGGGCGGGACCGGCGCGGTCCGCAGTCCGGGCGCCGCGAGCGGGACCGGCGCGGTCCGCAGTCCGGGCGCCGCGAGCGGGACCGGCGCGGTCGGCGGACCGGGCGCCGCGGGCGGGACCGGCGCGGTCGGCGGACCGGGCGCCGCGGACGCGCCCGGCGCGGCGGACGACGTCGGCGCGGCCCTCGTGGGGGCCTGGCGGGCGCTCGGCGGGCCCGACGGCGACGCGGCGGCGCTCGTCGAGGCGCGCCACGCGCTGGCGGCGGACGGCCGGCGCGAGCAGGCGATCGCCGAGGTGCTCGCCGTTCCGGTGGCCGCCGTGCGTGCGCTGCGGGCCGACTGGGCCGCCGCGGCGCGCGCCTTCGCGCAGGCGGGGGCGCTGGCGCTGGCCGAAGCGGCGCGCGCGCTCGCCGGATCCGCCCGACCGGAGAGGCGCCAGGCCGAGGTCGCCGCGAGCGACGCCGACCTCGAGACGATCGGCGCGTGCTTCGCCGGGCGACGGGACCGCCACGCCGTCGAGCGCCGCGACAAGGGCGCGCACCACGTGGCCGCCGACACGCCGGGTCCGCTCGACGGCGCCGGCATCGCGCGGCACCTGGCCGGCGAAGCGCGGCGCGGCGTCTACCTCGTGCGCGAGGACGCGACGGTCCGCTTCGCGGTGGTGGAGACGCGGGTGCGCCGGACGGTGGCCCTGCCGCCGTGGGTCGCGCGCGACGACGCGACCGGCGCGGAGGTCGTCGCCGCCTGGCGCGCCTGGACGCGCCGCGCCGTCGACCACCTGGGCGCCTGGTCGCGGGCGGCGCGGCGGCACGGGCTCGCCTCGTTGCTCGAGGACACGGGGGGCGGCGAGCACCGCCTCTGGTTCCTCTTCGACGGGCCGTTGCCGATGCGGCACGCGCGCGAGCTGCTGACGCGCCTCGCCGAAGAGGCAGGACCGGCGCCGGAGGGCCTCGGCGTCTCGTGGCTGCCGGCGAGCGACCGGCCGGGACGCGCCCCCGGACCGCACGCGTGGCTGCCGCTCGGCGTCCACCCGCGCACCGGCCGCCGGTCCACGTGGCTCGACGCGGCGGGCCTGCCGCTCGCGCAGCCGCTCGCCGTCCTCCGGAGCGCCGAGCGCGCCGACGTGCGCCGCGTCACGGCGATCGTGCGGCGCGGCCACCAGCATCCAGAGGTCGTCCAGCGGCGCGAGAGCGAAGTGCTCGCCCGGCTCGCCGAACAGCCGACCGCAACGCGGGTGCTCACCGGGTGCGCGGTGTTGCGCGCGCTGGCGCGCAAGGCGGAGCGCCTCGGCCACCTCGAGACGGAGGAGCGGGCCAGCCTGGTGGAGGTCCTGGGCCACCTGCCGCGTGGCGAGACGGAGCCGACGCTGTGCGCGCTGCTCCCCGGCGATCCGCGCCTCGTGCGCACGCGGCTCGAGCGACTGCCGCCGTTCCCGGCGAGCTGCGCCCGCCTGGCGCAGCGGCACACGGCGGTCACGCGGGAGGTGGGCTGCGACTGCCGCTTCCGCGGCCTGTGGGGCGGCGCGTACCCCACGCCGCTGCTGCACGCGATGCGGCCGGACGAGATCCCCGCATTCCGCGAGCGCATGGACGCCCGACGGCGCGCCACCGGACCGGCGCCCGCGCCGCGCCCCGGAGCCGCGGCCGCGCCGGCCGGTGCGCCGCCCGAGGACCCTGCCGGCGCGCGGCTGCCGGACCACCCGGCACCGGACACCGCGCCCGCAGGCGCTCTGCCGCGACTCGCGCTCGACACACCGCCCGTCACCCAGGACGCGACGCAGCCGGCGACCATCGACGCCCGCGCAGCGAGCCGCGCCGAGACGATCGCCGCCGAGCCGGGCGCCGCGGCGCCGGTCGCCGTCGAGCCCGCCCGGGGGCGACCGGCCCCGGTCGCCAGCGGCGTGGACGCGCGACCCACGCAGGATGGACCGACGTCGGCCGACTTCCAGCGGGCGCTCGACCGCATCGGCCGACTGCGCGAGGCCCTCGCCAACGCGGAGCGCGGCCTTCAGCGGGCGACCCGGGACCTCGACGCCCTCTTCGAGCGCGCGGGCACCGACCGGGTCCCGGTCCGCGGCGCCACCCTCGTCCGGCAGCCGGGCCAGCCGCCGCGCTTCCGGCTCGAACGAACGGAGGACGTGTGACCGACTCCAATCTGCGGCTGACCGTCGTCCCGACACCGGGAGCGTTCGACGTCCTCGACGTCTTCCTCGACGGCAACGGACTCATCGACGCCAGCGAGCTCTCGGCGGTGCGCCTCCCGCGCCCGCCCGATCCGCACCGGGGCCTCGTCGTCAACGGACGCGCGCCGATCTGGCTGTACGGGCGCCTGGTCGACCTCTGCCGCGACGCCGCCTGGACCGCGACCACCGATCCGCGCCTGGGCGCCGTGGTCGTGGCCACACGCGTGCCGGAGGCGATGCCGGTCGGCGCGATCCTGCCGCCGGAGCGCCTCCGCCCGTGGCTCCCGCGCCACGCGTCGGTCGCGCCGGCCCGGCCCGAAGCGGCCGCGCCGGCGGGCAAGGTCGTCGCGTTCCTGGGGCCACCCCACAGCGGAAAGACCGTCCTCGTCGGCGCCTTACGGCAGGCGCTCCGCGCGACGCTGACGGCCGCCCCCTACCAGCGCGACGTGTTCGTGCTGCGCGCCTGCCCGGACGGCGAAGGCGACTGGTACGCCGACGCCGCGGACGACGCCCGCACGCTCCGCTACAAGAACCGCTTCGACGACGCCTTCGTCCATCGCGTCTGCGAACAGCTCGACGCCCTGCGCCGCGAGAAGACGCTGCTCCTCGTCGACTGCGGCGGCCGCATCGACCGCAAGAATCAGGCGATCCTCAACCGCTGCACCCACGCCATCGTCGTCTCGTCCCGCGAGGACGCCTTCGCCGAGTGGCGCGGCGCGCTGCGCGCGAGCGAGACCACCCTGCTCGCCGAAGTGGAGTCGAGCCTCGAGCCCGCGAGCGAAGCCGCCGGCCCGCGCTTCCGCATCGGCCCCCTCGACCGCGCCCGCGTCGCCGAGGTCGTCGTCCCGCCGTCGCTGCTCACCGCGCTCCTGGGATAGCCGCGCCTCCGAGCCGAACCACCCGACCCGACGCTCGAAGGTCGTCCCGCCTCGCCAGGCGATGGGGAGGAATCGTTGTCGCCGCGGGGGAGAAGGAGTTGACGTTGGTCATCTCCGCGTTCAGTCGCAAGGACGGCGCGAAGCGCCGGCATCGTCGGCGGCAACGGGTTGTCAGCCGCGCCCGGTCGAACGGCGACGTGCGGGACTTTGCTTCGGCGGGGCCGTCGGTTCAACTTCGTCGCTCGAGTCGGCAGGCGGCTCGACGCCCACGACTGTGATTCGCTTGTCGCCGAATCGTGCAATCACCTCGAGCTCACCGCCGAGCGCCTCGATGTATCGTCTCAGCGTGCCGACCTGGCAATCGCCAAGGTCGGTGCGAGCTTCGAGGCGCGACACGTCGCCTTGGTTCATCTGCGCTTCTCGCGAGACGTCCACCTGCGTCTTGCCGATGGCCTCACGAACCGTTCGTAGTGTCAGACGGACGCCTCTCCTGGCGCGGAGTCCACGACCCAGCACCCTCACGGGTTCGGCATCCGCCTCGGAAACGCGCTTCGTAGAATGGGCCATTCTCATCCTCCGCCTTCGTAGACGACACGTTCCGCACGAGTCGCCAGCCGTGCGCTGATGATTCGGTCGCGTCGCCCACGCTCGACGTGAACGACGAAGAGCACGCGGTTCCGCAGCGACATCCCGATGACGACCATGCGCTCGGTTCCCGAGCCGTCGTCGAGGTACACGGCAAGCGGATCGGCGAACACGGTGGCGGCTTCAGGGAAGGCGACGCCGTGTTTGACGAGATTGGAAGCCGCCTTCTCCTCGTCCCACTCGAAGTCGCCTTCGATGATCGTCGCCACCTCGTAGAGCGTATGGGCTCAGGCCCATAACATCAAGGTGCAGATCCGATCTCCCGGCCAACTCGAGGTCGTCCGCCCGTGTCGAGTCCCACACTCCTCCGCCGAACTGATCCCGCGCTCGTCCGTGGCGGTGAAGTGTGGCAGGTCGTCGGCAGTCGCCCTTGCCCGCCGGCGGCGTAGTGCGGCGACGCGGGCATGCGGAACGGCGAGCCACCGCGCTCGCGCGCCGGCGGATCAGAACGGCAGCGGCAGAGTGCGGAGACGGCCGAGGCGCAGGCCGAGCGGATGGGCGCGGTGGTCGAGGGCAACCCGGGCAGCGTAGGCCGCGCGCCGCGTTGGCTGCGCGCGCGGGATGTGGCGCAGCCAGGTCGCCGGGACGGTGAGCAGATCGGCGCGCTCGAGGATGGTGTCGACGTACCAGTCGGTGTGACGGTCGCCGACGAGGACCACGAGCTCGGGGCAGTCGACGCGCACGAAGCGGTGGTGGAGCTCGCGCGGGTGGCGCACGAAGCCGCAGTGACGCATGCGGCCGGCGCGGCGCTCGTAGAGGTGCAGCCCTTCGGGCGTGGGCAGGGTGACGAGGAGCCTCACGAGCGCACCTCCTCGGCGGCGCGGGCGACGTGCTCGGCGTCGACGAGGCGGGCGCGAGCGGCGGCGGCGGCGAGCAGGGCGTGGTGGGCGAGCATGTCGATGCGGCGCATGATGCCGCCCGAAGCGGCGAACAGGGCTTCGAGCGCGGGGTCGGTGAACAGCGGCCGGTCGACGCCGGCGACGCGCAGGCGGTGCTCGACGTAGGCGCGGGTGGTGTCGCGATCGAAGCCGCGCAGGGCGTACCGCAGGATGATGCGCTGGTTGAGCGCCTCGAGCGCGGCGAGCTTGAGCCGGGCGCGCAGGCCGGTGTGACCGACGAGCAGCAGACACAGGCGGCCTCTGGCATCCCACTCGAAGTTGCACAGCGAGGGCAGCTCGGCGAGCACGTCGGGCCGCAGGCGGTGGGCCTCGTCGAGCACAAGCAGGACGGTGAGGTGCCGCTCGCGGGCGAGGCGCGAGACCTCCTGCTGGATCGCACGGAACGTCATCGCCCGCGACCACTCCGGCTCGATGCCGAGCTCGCAGGCGATCTGGCGATACAGCTCGGCGGCGTTGCCGCCGGTGTCGTGGAGGTAGATGGGCCGGACCTGATCGGGGTGCAGCCCGTGATGCATGCGACGCATGGCCGTGGTCTTGCCGGTGCCGGGCTCGCCGGTGAGCATGCCGATGCCACAGCACTCGAGGAGGTAGAGGAGGCGGGCGTTGACCTCGTCGAGGGCGGCGGGACGGAACAGCCGCTCGGCGTCGGCCTCGGGCTCGAAAGGCGGACGGGCAAAGCCGAAGATGGCGCATGGCGCGATACATCACTTCTCCTCCCCGTTCTTGGGCGGACCCTGGTCGTAGAAGCCGCGGGCGACGAGCTCGAGATAGGAGATGCCGGTGGCCGGCGGGAGCTCGGGCTCGACCGGCTCGCGCGGCGTGCGTCGCAGCGTGGCGTTGGTGCACAGGTCGAGCCGGCGCAGCGCGATTTCGGTCACCTCACCCTGGCGGCGCATGTGGACGGGACGGGCCGGATCGTAAGGGTCAAAGAGCACCTCGACCGACTCGCCGGCGTAGCCGTCGGGGGCCTCGTACAGGCGGCCGTCGACGCGAACGGTGCGGTCGCGGGCGACGCGGCGCACGACGCGCATGCGCATGAGCCGCTCGAGCTCGTCGGGGGCGGCGCGGACGAGGGCGGCGTCGTCGCAGAAGCGGTCGAGGGGCGTGCGGCCACCAAGGCCGCCGTGCGGCGTCTGGTGGTACTCCGCCTCGAGCCATGCCCAGAACACCCGGTTGAGGGTGGCGAGCCCCGAGAGCATCTCGGGCGTGACGTGCGGCAAGAACGCCGTGCGCACGTGGCGGAAGAAGCGCTCGATCTTGCCGCGGCCCCGCGGCTGGTGCGGCCGCGAGTGGATGAGCGCCACGTTGAGGGTGGCGCAGATGACCTGCAGGTGATGGGTGCGGAAGGTCGCGCCGTTGTCGCAGTAGAGCCGGCGCGGCACGCCGCGGCGTAGCATCGCCTGCTTGAAGGCGTCCTGGAAGCAGGCGGCGTTCTCGGCACCGTAGAACGCGGCGTAGGGCACTACGCGCGTGGCGTCGTCGAGGAACGCATAGAGGTATGTCCTGCCGCCGTCGCGCCGGCCGGGGACGAGCAGCCTCGGCCCGTGCATCAGATCGCTCGTCCACAGGTCGCCCGTGTGCGGATAGGTGAACGCGAGCGCGTCGGGCTTGGGCCCGGCACCGGCCGGCTCGGCAGGCACGCCGTGGGCGGCGAAGAGCCGGTACACCGTGCTCGGCGCCATCTGCAAGTCCGCGGCGACGCGCCCTGACAGCCGCGCCGCGCGGATGATGCTGTCGACCGTCGCCCGCGGCCGCTCCCGGCGCAGATCGAGCAGCAGATTCTGCGCCGGCTCGGGCAAGGCACGGCTCGTCCCGAGATCACTGCGTGGCTGCGGGCGCAGACCATCGAGGCCCATCGCGCGATAGGCATCCGACCAGTCCCGCGCCGTCGAGCGCGCCACGGTCGTCCGACTCGAACCCGGGATGCGCCACTCGCGCGAAGCGATACGCGCCAGGATCGCCTCCCTCTCGCCGGGCGCGAGCGGTCCACTCACCAGATCGGAGATCACTCCGTAGCGGAACAGCGCGATCTCCTCGCGCAGCTTGTCGTCCATCGACTCCTCCTCGTCGCCGGCCCGAAGACCGTCCTCGGGCACGCTCAGGGAGGCCTATCCCGAGCCGGAGCCGGAGCGTGACTGCCAAGGTCTGTGGAGAGGCGGCGGACGGCGTGCCGTGGTCGCCCGTGGCGGTACAGCCCGGCTGGCCCGCCGAAGAACAGGGCGTAGCGCGACCACAGCCAGTGCCGCAGGCGAACCAGAGCGCCGGCGCCCTCGCCGAGGGCGCTCCGGGCGCGCTCGAGCCAGGCGCCGGGAGCGGCCGGCAGCAGCGCGACGATCACCGACGCGATCCTGGCGTCGAGGCCGCGGTGCCAGCGGCGGACGCGGCGCGTCGCCCCCGGGCCCTGCTCGCCGGCGGCGCGCGCACCGTCGATCGGCCTGTGATGCGCTTCGATCGCCTGCAGCGCCGCCTCGACGGCCGGCAGCAGCGCATCGCGATAGGCGCACACGTCCTCGGGTAGAGCCGCGTGCGTAACCCCGCATCCGGGACAGCGAACACGCAGCACCGTGAAGAGTGCCCCGCCGAGGTAGCGCTCGTACGTCGCGTGGGCGACGAGCAACCGCCCGGCACAGCCCCGATCGGGACACGTCACCTGCGGCGCGGGCCCGTCGCCGAGCATGCGCTCGGCGTAGTTGTGGTGGTCGACCCCCGGCACCGATAGCATGGGCGTCCCCGCCCACCGGGATCTCGACCAACCGCCAAGAAGGGGAGGTCCCGGTGGGTGGTCTTGCCAGCGGCACGACCGACCACCGGTCGCGCTACCGCGCCGTCGGATCTACGCGAAGACGGTCGAAGTCGGGAGAAACGGCCGCGGCGGGGACGGAGCGGCGTGGGGCCCTACAGTCGTCGATGAACCGGAACAGAGCGTCCCAGTGGTTTCGGTAGTAGCGGATGGCTTTCGCGACGGGATCGTCGGGCAGCAGCGTGGGCTCGACGGCGTCCATCCAGGTGCGCAGTGCGTCGCGGACGGGTGGCATCTTCTC
>CAUJDF010000071.1 GCA_963169045.1 Myxococcota bacterium | reverse complement strand
GCGATCGGCCCGTAGAGCAGATAGGCGGCGCCGGCCTGGTCGCCGGCGGTGTCCTCGGTCCAGGCGCCGACGAGCAGGTCGTCGAAGCCGTCGCCGTTCACGTCGCCGGCGCCGGCGAGCGACGAGCCGGCCATGTCGCTGTCGGCTTCGCCGGTGCGCCGGGCGAACGCGTCGTCGAGCGTGTGGTCGCCGGGCGGCACGGGGCCCGTGAACACGTAGGCCGCGCCGGCCGAGAACCCGGCGGACTGCTGGTCGCGGTCGGAGATCAGCAGGTCGGGCGTCCCGTCGCCGTCGAGGTCGCCGCCGGCGGCGACGTCGAAGCCGGCCAACACGTTGAACGCGACCGGCGCGAAGGAGACGTCGGCGAAGCTGACGGTCTGCTCGGAGGTGTAGGGGCCGTACTGGAGCCAGGCGCCCGCGGCGTTCGAGCCGGTGAGCAGCTCGTCGTCGCCGTCGCCGTCGAGGTCGCCGACGAACGCGACGGCGCGGCCGATCTCCTGCAGGTTCGCGAACCCCTCGAGGCGGCCGGCGGCGAGGTCGTCGACCGCGTTCGTGCCGGCGGCGAGCGGTCCGTGGACGACGTAGACGGCGCCCGTGTTCGCCCAGTCGGCGTCGTGTCCCGGCGCGCCCACGAGCAGGTCCGCGTCGCCGTCGCCGTCGATGTCGCCACCGGCGTCGAGCGCGTCGCCGAGCTCGTCCCCGTCGACGTTGCCCTCGATGATGACGTCCGCGGCGCCGACGTCGTAGACGCCCGCCGCGACGGGACCGAAGAAGACGTGCACGGCGCCGGGGCCGGCGTTGCCGCCGGGTCCGCGCAGGCGCGAGCCGATGACGACGTCGAGCGTGCCGTCGTCGTTCAGGTCGGCGATGCTGACGGCGGTGCCGGTCTGGTCGCCGAGGTCGCTGCCGAAGAAGGTCGCGTCGGCGGCGCCGAGGTCGTAGGTGCCGGGCGCGAACGGCCCGAACACGAGGTAGGCCGCGCCCGCGCTGCTGCCGTTCGTCCCTTCGAGCGGCGCGCCGATCAGCACGTCGGCGTCACCGTCGCCGTTCACGTCGCCCGCGGCCGCCACCCTGCCGGTGAGGCTGCTCGGGTCGACGCCCGCGAAGACGGCGTCCGCCGCGCCAAGGTCGATCGTGCCGGTCAGCGTGCACTCGGTCGCCGGGTCGCAGTCGTCGTCGACGCCGTTGTTGCAGACCTCGGCCTCGCCCGGGTTGACGTCCGGATCGGCGTCGTCGCAATCGGTGCCGTCGGCCACGTAGCCGGGGGGCGCGACGCACGCGGCCACCTCGCTCGAGGGATCGCCGAAGCCGTCGCCGTCGGCGTCGGGGTGGAAGGTGCCGATGTCATCGCACGCGCACGGGAAGTCACCGTGGCCCACGTGCGCCCCGAGCGCCGGCGCGCCGACACACAGCGTCTTGCCGCCGTGACAGACTTCCACCTTCTTCGGGTTGCAGGCGGCCTCGGCCCGCTGCATCCCTCCGAGCAGCGCGATCGCCAGGACCGCCGCACACGCGCGCAGTGCCATGCGTCCTCCTCCGAATGGCTGACCGAGCCACTCCGTGGGACGATACACATCGCCGCGGCGGCGTTTCAGATCTCTTCGAGCTCGAGCAGATCCTGCAGGTCGACGTTGTCCTGACGGGCCTGCTGCAGGTCGGCGCTCGTGGCGCGCAGGCGCTTGTTGAGCACCTGGACGAACGTCCACAGCAGCTTGACGGCGAGGTCCTTGTCGCGGCGCATCAGCGTGAAGAGCGGGCGGCGGCCGACGGCGATGAGGCGGGTGTCCATCGCGGCGGTGGCGCTGGCGGAGCGCTCCGCCTTGTCCATGATCGCCATCTCGCCGAAGTGGCCGCCGGGACCGAGGCGGGCGAGCTCCACCTCGTCCTTGTGGATACGCACCCGGCCCTCGAGCACCACGTACATGTGTTCGCCGGCGTCGCCCTCGGCGAAGACGGGCTGCTCGGCGGCGTAGGCCTGGACCTCGCTGAGGTTGAGGATCTCCATCAGCTCGACGTAGGTCAGGTGCTGGAAGAGCGGCATCTTGCGCAGCACGTCCAGCTTGACGGCGAGCTCGTTCTCGGGCTCCACGTCGCCGCCGGAGGACAACTTCACGACGACGCTGGTGATGTTGTCTTCGCCGCCGCGGGCGTTGGCGAGCTCGATGAAGCGGCGCGGGACGGCGATGAGCTCGGTCTGGCGCAGCACGTCGACGATCTCCTTGTCGTCGCGCAGGTGCCGGGCGAGGCCGTCGCTGCAGAGCATGAAGTTGTCGCCGCCGGCGATCTCGAAGTCGAGCGTGTCGACCTCCACGTCGGCGTAGACACCGACCGCGCGGACAAGCGCGTTCTGGTAGGGCGCGGTGGCGGCGTCCTCGGGTTTGAGGCGGCCGCGCCGGATGAGCTCGTTGATGAGCGAGTGGTCCTCGGTGAGCTGGTAGACCTCGCCTTCGCGCACGAGGTAGACGCGGCTGTCGCCGACGTGGGCGATGAAGCCGCGGTCGGGCGTGAGCAGCAGCAGCGACACCGTCGTGCCCATGCCGCGCTTCTCGGGCTCGCGCTGCGCGCGCTCGAAGATGGCGCGGCCCGCGGTGCGGACGGCCTCCTCGAGCAGCGCGAGGACCGCGTCGCGCTCGCCCGTGCCGTCGAGGAACGCGCGGAGCACCGGCTCGCCGGCCTGGACGTGCCTGCGGACCTCGCGCACCGCCATGTCGCTGGCGACGTCGCCCGCCGCGTGGCCGCCCATGCCGTCGGCGACGACGAAGAGCTTCAGGCGCTTGTCGACGAGGAAGGCGTCCTCGTTCGAGGGCTTGACGCGGCCGACGTCGCTGTCGGCTTCGACGAGAGGCTCCATGTCCACTCCCATAGTCATGGCGGCACCAGGGCCGCCTGCCACTTCGGCCACGCCGGCTCGGGCAGCAGGTCGCGGCGCAGGCGGCGCACGTCGGGCACGGCGGGCGGGCGGCCGAGCGGCGGCCCGAACATCGGCGCGTCCAGCTGCAGGATGACCGTGGCGGCGAGGTAGAAGTCGCGCCGCGTCGGCAGCGGCGGCGTGACGACGAGGTACGCCGGCTCGGGCTCCGGGTGGGCCAGCGCGGCCACGGCGGCGCTGGCGGCGTCGTCGTAGTGCACGAGCGCCAGCACCTTGTCGGGCGGGCCCGGCGGCACCTTGCGCGTGCGGGCGAGCGCGCCCATCGGGCCGCGGCCCTGGCGGTACAGGCCACCGAAACGCAGGACGACGCCGCCGGCGCGCTCGCGGAAGGTCGCCTCGGCCGCGGCGGCCGCGGCGGCGTGCTCGTCGTCGCCCGGCGGCGTGTCCTCGTCGATGGGGCCGCTCCACGCGCCGTAATAGCCGGTGGTGCCCGAGAGCGCGGCGCGCGCCGGCACCACGGCGAGCGACTCGGCGGCTTCGCGCTGCGCGGCGCTGCCGGGTAGGGCGAGGAAGAGCGCGTCGTCGGGCCGCAGCACGTCGACGGCGCTGCCGGCGTGGGGCTCGACGCCGGCCGCGCGCAGATCCGCGTGGCGCGCCTCGCTCCGGGTGACGCCGATCGCCGCCCCGCCGCGACGGACCCACTCGGCGGCGACGCGCCCGCCGAGCTCGCCGGCGCCCCAGACCACGAGCCGCCTCATGTGGTCATCCTCTCGGTGATGGGCGCCGACACGAGCGGCGGGTCCACCGCGAGCGGCGGCGCCGTCGCCCGCCGGCGCGCCACGAGCCGGCACACGCCCGCGTTGCCGAAGAGCGCCGCCAGCGCCGTGACCGGCAGGTCCACGAGCATCAGCGTCAGGAAGAGCGCCTTGAGCAACACGGACTTGGGGCCCGCCTTCGGCAGCAGCACCTTGGGCACGAAGCCCTTGACGCCGAGCGCCATGAGCACGCTGCCCGCAAGCTCGCTCGGCAGCCACGGGCGCAGCACCTGCACCACGTCGTAGCCGGCGGCCTCGACGAGCGCGCGCAGCGCCTTCGGCGTGAAGTGCCAGAGGTGGGTCGGCGCCTGCAGGAACACCCAGCGGCCGCGGAAGAGGCGCGCGATGAGCGTCGGCGTCGGCACCTCGAGCACCAGCCAACCGCCGGGCCGGGTGATGCGCGCCATCTCGGCGAGCTCGGCGGCGGGGTCGTACACGTGCTCGAGGCAGTGCCAGCTCGTGACCGCGTCGAAGCGGCCGTCGGCGTAGCGCTGCGCGGCGAGCTCGCCGGTGTCGACGTCGAGGCGGTGCACGTCGCGCGCGAACTCGCGGCAGGCGGGGGCGAAGTCGACGCCGCGCGCCGCTGCGCCGGTCACGTCGCGCAGGAACCGCGCGAAGCCGCCGAGGCCGCAGCCCGCGTCGAGCACCTCGCTGCCGGGTCCGAGCGCGCCGCCGTGCTTCTTCAGGCGCCGCGCGACGTCGAGCGCGCGCAGGCGGTCGAGGGCGCCGACGGCCTCGGGCCGCTTGCGCGCGTAGTTCTCGCGGGCGGCGCGCAGCTCGCGCTCGCTGTAGTAGCCGCCGTAGTAGAGCCCGATCTCGCGCGGCGCCGGGCGGGGATCGAGCACCCAGGTGCCGCACTCCGGGCACGTGCCGTAGGCGAAGCGGCCCTCGAACCCCCAGAAGCGGTCGTCGGCGGCGACGCCGGGGCGCAGGGCGGCGGCGGGGTGCAGCGGGCAGCGAGCGGGCTCCATGCAACGCCGTTCTTCGCACGGCGGCGGCGCCGGGGGCAAGACGGCGCGCAGGCGCACTCCTCGCGAACCCCTGGTGTAGAACTCCGTGATCGCTGAGGATTCTCTGCGCCGAACCGGAGCTCCCGATGCGAATGGCACGACGATCCCGAGTCCTGGTCCTTGCGCTCGCGGCGCTCGCGCTCGCCGCTTGCGTCGCGCCGAACGACGACGCCGCGTCCACCGGGGACGCCGCGGCCGTCCCGGGCGACGCCGCGGCGACGGACGCTGGCCCCGCCGGCGACGGCGCCTCCGACGACGGCGGCGGCGCACCCGACGACGGCGGTGCTCGCGACGGCGACGGCGCGCTCGGCGACGCCGGGACAGCCGACGCTGCGCCGGACGCGGATGGCGGCGGCTGCGCCGCGCGGCCCGACGTCGACGACGACGGCGTGGGCGACGCGTGCGACAACTGCCCCGACAAGGCCAACTTCGACCAGCGCGACGAGGACGGCGACGGGCGCGGCGACGCCTGCGACGCGCCGTCCGAGTGCGACGAGGGCGCCGGCGAGACCCGCGCCTGCGGCATCAACGGCCGCGGGGAGGAGGTCCGCACTTGCGCGGACGGCGCGTGGTCGGCGTGGGGCGAGTGCGCCGATCCCGACGAGTGCCCGCTCGGCGTGCGCGAGACCTCGCCATGCCCCGAGGGCCAGCACGAGCGCACCTGCGAGGACGGCCGGTGGTCCGCGTTCGGACCGTGCGTGGCGCCGCCGGCGTGCGAGGCCGGCGCCACCGAGTCGTCGCCGTGTGGCCTGAACGGCCGCGGCGAGCAGTCGCGTGCGTGCGACGGCGGCGTCTGGGGCGCCTTCGGCGCGTGCGCCGATCCGGACGAGTGCGTCGACGGAGCCGAGCAGTCCCAGGCCTGCCCGAGGGAGGGCATGCGCACCCGCGCGTGCGAGCGCGGCCGCTGGGGGGCGTGGAGCGCCTGCCCCGCCGGTCCCCTCGACGCGTGCGCCTCGCCGCTCGCGCCCGTGGTGCTCGCCGACGGCAGTACCCGCGTCGAGGTCGACACCCGCGGCCACGCGGCGCTCCAGGCCGCGAGCTGCGGCGGCGCGGCGCGCGGCGCGGAGGTCGCCATCCCCCTGAGGGCCGCCGCCCCGGTCCACGTGGTGCTCACGACCTCCGACACCGAGCTCGACCCGGTCCTGCACCTGCGCCGGACGTGCGGCGACGCGCGCACCGAGGTCGCGTGCGACGACGACGGCGCCGACAACCGCATGTCGCGCCTCGAGGCGGACCTCCCCGCCGGCGACTTCGTGCTGCTCGTCGACAGCTTCGGCGCCGGGGCCGCCGGGCCGGTCACGGTGACCATCGAGGTCGGCGGCCGCGCGTGCGACCGCGACGCGGTCGAGCGCGTCGAGTGCGCGGGCGGCGCCCGCACGCGGGCCTGCGTCGGCGGGCTGTGGTCGGCGTGGAGCGACTGCGTGCCCGACCGCTGCGATCCGCGCGGCAACCCCCACTGCGGCCAATGCACCGACGCCTACGAGGGCAACGACACGATCGGCGACGCCCGCCCGATCGCCGTGGGGCGGGTCGTGGGGGGGCTGACGATCTGCGGCGCCGACGACCCGTACGACTACTACGAGGTCGTCGTCGAGCGGCCCACGTACCTCGACGTGGACGTCACGGTCCAGGACGGGACCGAGGTCCGCGGCGCCTGGACCGTCGGCATCGTCACCGAGGCCGGGCCGCCGGGAGGCGGCTTCTCGGTCGGCGGCCGGCAGCTGGGCACCGAGGGCGTCCTGATGAACGCCGGGAACTATTTCGTGGTGGTCGACGGCGAGAGGCTCGAAGCGCCGATGTCGTACCGGCTCGAGCTGCAATCCCAGGAGTTGCCGGTCTGCGAGATGAACGGGGGCGCGGCCGGCTGCTTCCGCTGCACCGGCGGCGCGCCGGACGACACGCCCGAGACGGCGCGGCGCCTCGCGCTCGGCCAGGCCGTGCCCGGCGAGGCGGTCTGCGCGGGGCTCGACCCGCTCGACCACTTCACGTTCACCCTGGAGCGGCGCACATACGTCGAGGTCGAGGCCACGTGGGCCCGGCGGGTGGGCCGCGTCGTGCTCGACGTGCGGACGCTCGACGGCGCGCTCGCCCTGGGCAGCGGCATGCTCGGCCCCAACACCGAATCGCGGTACGGCACGCTCGATCCCGGCACGTATGTCGTCAGCCTCAACGCCCGATACGGCGCCGCCGCCTACGACCTGGTCGTCACCACCCGCTGACGCGGACGCCTCGTGGGTCGGTCCCGAAGCTCGCGCGCCTCGGGGGCAACCCACTAGCGGATCGGAGCGACGCGCCACCCCGTCGGGCCGCCGCCGAACACGGCGCGCCGTCCGTCGGGCAGCAGCGCGGCCCCGCCCACGCGGCCGCCGGCCTCCCAGGCGGCCCCGACGGCGCCGGACGCCACGTCGATCGCGTACCAGGCGTCGATGCGGCCGACGAGCAGCGTCGTGCCCCGGCACGCGAACACATCGGGCTGCGGGTGGCGTGCGAACGGGGCGCGCCCCGCGACGGCCTCGCCCGAGGCGTCGTGGAGGCGCCAGCCCTGCTGCCAGTCGTAGACGAGGGTGTGCTCGCCGCACAGCGCGACGTGCGCGGCGGGCGCGAGCGTCCGCTGCGGCGTCGTCCCCCGCAGCAGCTCGGCGCTCTCGCTCTCGACCAGCGCGAGGCGCGTGCCGTCGTCGGAGGCCACGATGCGCGGCGTGCGGCGTCCGCCGAGCGGCGTCACGGCGCCGTCGACGCCGACGAGGACCGGGCCGTAGTCCGCGCCGTACAGCGCGTTCAGGGCGAAGGCGCGCGGGCCCGGCAGCCAGAGGGCGGCGAGGTTCGTGGTCTTGCCGAGCTCGAGCGGGCGGGGCGGGTCGAGGCGGCAGGCCGCGAGGTCGGCGCGCCGGATCTGCAGCTTGTTGAAGACGACCGGATCGAAGCCCAGGATCCAGGCGACGTCGTCGCTCTCGAGACCCGCGCCCCATGCGGACACGTCGCCGAGCGTGCAGCGGACGCGGCCGCTCTCGAGGTCGACCGCCTGGACGACGCTGGCGCCGACGCCGAGCACGGTGCGGCCGCTCGGCGAGACCTCGAAGCCGCCGAGGCCGCCACCCTGGAGCGTCCACGAGAGCGCCCCGTCCTTCAGGTGGCCCCGCCGCGAGCCGTCCTCGGCGAGCAGCAGCACTTCGTCGGCGCCCAGGATCGCCATCTCCGCGAGGCCCGGCAGCGGCCACTCGCCCGCGGGCGCGCCGGCGCCGATGGCCTGCAGCCGCAGCGTCGCGCGGCCGTCCTTCGCGACGCAGAGCGACGCGACGCGGTCGGCGCCCACGGCGAAGCGCTGCGCGGGACAGCCGAGGCCGACGCGCGCGCCCGCGACCGAGATCAGGTCCGCGCCGTCGCGCCGCCACCCCGCCGTTCCGGGCGGGAGCGCGCCGCGGTGGCCGGGGGCGATGCGCCACACGCCGAACGCGTTGGTGACGAGGAAGCCGGAGCCCCCCGGGTCGGGATCGAGCGCCGTGGGCGCCGGCGACGGCACGCTGTCGCGGTCGTCGTCCCGGCCCGCGGGCAGCTCGACCTCGACGCGCTCGAGGGCGGCGCCCGACCGGGCGTCGAAGACGACCAGCGCGTAGCCGCCCTCGCGACGCACCAGGGCGGCGTCGCGCGCGCCGTCGCCCGACTCGGCGACGAAGAGCGGCGCGGCCTCGAGCGGCGCCCGCCAGGCCGCGTCGCGCGACGGCCACCGCACCCGCTCGACGCCGCGCGGCGTGCCCACGAGCACGGCGTCGCGCGCCCGCGTCCCGGAGAGGGCGACCCAAGGCACCTCGCCGAGCGGGCGGCCGGCCAGCGGCGCTGGCGACGGGAGGGGTGGCGGCGGCGCCGCCGCGTCGGCGCCCCGGCGCGCCACCGCCGGGCGATCGGAGCACGCGGTGAGGAGGCACGAGAGGACGAGGAGGACTGGCGCGCGGCGCGTCAGCCGTTCGGACGAGCGAGACATGCCCGCCATCCGAACGGCGAGCGGCGCCCGTGTCAACGACGCCGTGGTCGCGACTCGCCGGAGGCGCGGCGCATGCGATAGGGTGTCCCGCGGAGGACATCGCGTGCGGCCCATCCGACTCGTGCTGGCGTGTTGCCGGGGCGTCCGTCGCGCATCGCCGCCCGCCGTGCGCGTCGGCCTCCTGTGCGCGCTCGCCGCCGCCGGTTGCGCGAAGCTCGAGCTCGACGAGGACGGCGACGCCGGTCTCTCCGCCTTCACGGACGCGAGCCGCAAGCCCCCGCCGCGCCGCGACGCGGCCCCGCAAGAAGAGCGCGACGCGGCCCCGCGGCCCGACGCCGCCGGCGCGCCCTGCGGCAACCTCGACGCCGCGGGCGAGTGCCGCGGCGACGCGCTGCACTGGTGCGACGGCGGCGCGCCGATGTCGGTCGACTGCGCGCGCATGGGGCTGCGCTGCGCCTACAACGAGACCCTGATCCGTCATGCGTGCGTGCCGCCGGCGGCGGCCGACGACCCGCTCCCGCAAGGCTGCGAGCTTCTGGCCGAGGGGGAGTGCGACGCCAACGGCGTCCTCTACGTCTGCGACAACGAGCGCGTCGTCGTCCACAACTGCCCCGCCATGGGCCGGACCTGCGACTGGGACGCGGCGGCCGGGCGGAACGCCTGCGTCGCCGCGCCGCCCGAGGACGCGTGCGGCGGCGTCCCCCGCGAGGGCCACTGTGTCGGCGGCCGGGCCGAGGCCTGCCGCGCGGGGCGCATCGTCACCGAGGACTGCCCCGCCCAGGGCTCGGACTGCGAGATCGTGGGCGGCCGCGCCCTCTGCGTCGCCGAGCTGCCGCCCGATCCCTGCGAAGGCATCCCCGAAGGCGGCATGTGCGCGGGCGACACGGCGATCTACTGCGTGGAGGCCGAGCGCGTCGAGTTCGACTGCGCCGCCCTCGGCTGGATCTGCTTCAGCATCCCGCAGGTCGTGACGCTGTGCAGCGATCCGAACGCGGGCGCGAACCCCGGCGGCGATCCGCCGCTCGAGGGCGAGGGCGCCGCCTGCACGGCGGGCGGCGTCGACGGCGTCTGTCGCCGCATCAGCCAGTGTCCCGGCACGTCGACGCCGGGCTTCTGCCCCGGGCCGGCCGAGGTGCAGTGCTGCACCTGACCGCGCGCGGTCAGTGGAAGTACCAGGCGAGGCCCATCGTGGCGCCGAGCTGCAGGCCCCACTCGCTGCGCAGGGTGATCTCGCGGGCGTTGCAGCGTGTCTCGGTGCAGGTGCCATCGGTCTCGACGCGGTCCTCGACGTGGTTGCCGGCGACGGGGTTCCACGCGAAGCGCATCATCAGCGGGAGCCGCAGGTCCATGCTCGGGAACGGCAGGCTGAACTCGAAGCCCAGGCCGCCGGCGATCTGCACGTACGGATCGGCGGCGGCGTCGAACGCCACCTCGAGCTCGCTCTCGCTCGTCACGTCGGGCTCGAAGGGGAAGACGACGTCCACCCCGAGCATCAGGGCGGGCCGGGCGTACGGGATGGGCGCGGTGATCCGCAGCAGGGCCGGCGCGTGGATCGCCCACTGGCTCATCTCGACCTTGGCGCTGCCGATCTCGCCCGAGCCGCGGTCGGCCACGTAGAACGCCCCGACCTCGAAGCCGAGGATGCCCCGCCAGGCGCCCGTGAGGCCGAGCCCGCCACCGCCGCCGGGGCCGCTGAAGCCGCCGTAGGTCACCTCGGCGTGGTCGCCGTCGACGCGCGTCAGCTCCTGGGACGGGGTGAGGTCCGACAGGAAGCTGCCGCCGAAGTACCCGAGCATCTCCACCCCGAGCTCGAACTCGCGCGGCTTCTTGGGGCGGGGCGGGAAGTTGCCCGGCTTCGGCCGCCGGGCGCGCGGACCGTCGGGCGTCTCGGGCATCCCCGGTTCGCCGGGCATCCCGGGCATCTGCGCGGCGGCGGGGCCCGCCGTCAGCAGCAGCGGAGTCAGGAGCAATCGGCGCATCGTAGATGGATAGGTTGGCCGGGGCCCCGCACGCAAGTTGGTGAGGCCCGCCGCGCCGCTTCCGCCTCGGTTCCACCCGGCGGCGACGGAGGGTCGCCCACCGGCATCGGCGTTACGGACCGCTGCCGGAGGGACCATGCGTCAGCACTCGGCCCTGCTGCTCTGCCTCCTCGGGCTCGCGCTGCCCGGATGCGGAGGATGCGACTCGTCGGGCGACGCGACCGACGGGCCGGGCGGCGCTGGGGGCGCGGGCGGCGGATCGCGCCCCGCCGACGCCGCCCGGCCCACGCCGGACACGGCCGCGCCGACACCGGACGCGACGCGCCCCGCGCCGGACGTCGGCGCGGGACCCGACGACGCGGGGACGCTTCCACGGGACGCCGCGCCGGGCCGCGACGCCGCGCCGGGCCGCGACGCCACGGCGGGCGGCGGCGACCCCGTGCCCGGCATCTCGCGCTACCTGCTGCTCGACACCGCCTCCCTCGAGTTCCTGCGCGACCGCTTCGACGCCCGCGCTACCCACGCCTGCGAGATCCAGGTGGTGGGCGACAGCATCTCGGAGAGCTTCCTCTTCCTGAACCCGCTGACGCAGGACCCGCGCCACCCCGACATGGCCTACGAGCCGCCGCCCCACTGCCGCATCTTCGGCCAGCCGTCGATCTTCCTCGACGTGCCGCAGACGGCGGCCACCGGGCAGACGGCGGGCTGGGGCCTCCGCGGCGAGGGCGGCTTCGGCGGCGTCGAGCGGCTCCGCTATCCGCTGCCCTACCAGGACCGCGACGGCGGCCGTGCCCCCATCGGACGCCGCGAGGCCTACCCCGAGATGGTGACGGTGCTCTTCGGCACGAACGACCTGCGCTTTTACGTCATCAACCGCATGAGTTGGGACCCCTCCCCGGAGGGGGAGGCGGAGGCGCGTCGGCAGTTTCGCGAGTCGTTGCGCGGCATTGCGCAGTGGGCGCTCGGGCAGGGCGTCGTGCCGCTGCTCATCACCACGCCGCCCGGCACCTACGACGCGTGGCGCCTGACGGTGGGCGACGGGCCGCCGCTCGGGCCGCGCTGGGTCGACGAGATCCGCGCGCTGGGGCGCGAGATGCACGTGCCGGTGTTCGACCTCAACCGCCTCTTCCTCGACCAGCCCGGCTGGGACGGCCTGTTCAGCGACGGCGTGCACCCCAACGACCGCGGCTACCGCCTGATGAACGAGACGTTCTACGAGGTCTATCGCGACCTCCGCCGGGTCGTGTTCGTGCGGTGAGGCCCGCTTCGGCTACGCTCGCGCCATGGGAGGGGGAAGGCGCTGCGCGGCGTCGGCCGTCGCGCTGTTCTCGGGATGCGCGCCCGACGTGGGCGACGAGTGCGCCGAGAATTGCCGTCGCCACCGCGAGGCGGAGCGCATGGCCGTGGTCTTCACGGTGGACCGCGGCGTCGTCGGCACGTCGATCGGGAGGTTGCGGTGCCGCTGACCCGGTTGCTGTTCGACGAGCGCATGGCGGCCCACGATCCGGGCCGCGGCCATCCGGAGCGCCCCGATCGACTGCGCGCCGTGCGCAGCGCGCTCGAGGGCGCGGCGGGGGAGTGGGTGGCGCCGACGCCGGTCTCGCGTGAGGACCTGCTGCGCGTCCACGACGCGGCCCACGTGGACCGCATCCTCGCGCTGCGAGGGCGGGTGGCCGGTCTCGATCCGGACACGGCGGTGTCGCCGGGCAGCGTCGACGCGGCGCTGCTGGCGGCGGGCGCCGCGGTGCAGGCGGTCGACGCCGGCGGGCGGGCCTTCGCGCTCGTCCGCCCGCCCGGCCACCACGCGGTCCCGTCGCGCGCGATGGGCTTCTGCCTCTTCAACAACGTGGCCGTCGCCGCGGCCCGCGCGCTCGCGAGCGGACGCCGGCGCGTGCTCGTCGTCGACTGGGACGTCCACCACGGCAACGGCACGCAGGACGCCTTCTACGACCGCGACGACGTGCTGTTCTTCAGCACGCACCAGTTCCCGTTCTATCCGGGCACCGGCGCCGCCCACGAGCAGGGGCGCGGCCAGGGCGAGGGCTACACCGTCGACGTCCCGCTGCCGCCGGGCCTCGGCGACGGCGACTACGCCATCGTCTTCGCCGAGCTGCTCGTCCCGATCGCCGACGCTTTCCGGCCGGACCTCGTGCTCGTCTCCGCCGGCTTCGACGCCCACCGCGACGACCCGCTCGGCGGCATGGCCGTCACCGAGGAGGGCTTCGCCGCGCTGTGCGGCGTGGTGCGCGACCTCGCCGACCGGCACGCCGAGGGCCGCCTCGTGCTCGCGCTCGAGGGCGGCTACGACCTGCAGGGCCTCGCCCGCAGCGTGCGCGCCTGTGTCGACGTGCTCGGCGGCGCCACCCCGCCGCCCCCCGCGCGCGCGTCGGCGCGGGGCGAGGCCGCGCTCACCGCCGCGCAGACCGCCCAGCGCCGCCACTGGAAGGTGTAGTCACGCCTTCCAGTCGGACTTCGCGCCGCACTCGAGCATCTTCGTGCCCATGTACGGGTTGGCCATCTTCTCTTCCGTCTGGATCCACTTCTGGTAGCCCTGCGCCATCGGGCAGCGGAAGACGAAGCGGCCCTTCTGGAGCGCCGGCGTGGTCTCGGCGAGCGCGACGAGCGGGCGGCTGACGTCGCCGTAGGCCTTGCGCGCCGCCTCGACGTCGCCGGCCTTGTCGCGCAGCGCCGCCGCCGCGGTGGCGAGCGCCTCGAAGTGGGCCTTGGCCGCGGCGGGCGCGCCGGCCGCGCCGCGCTTCGCCTGCGCCTCGATCTCGGTGGCCGCCTCGGCGAGGCCGGCGGTCTGGTCGGCGGCGAGCAGGGCGCGCGCCTTCTCGTAGGCGGCGAGCGCCGCCTCCGCGGCGGACTGCGCCTCGGCGGGCAGGCTCACGGCGGCGGACGCGGGCGCGGGCGCGGCCTCGGCGGCGGCGGGCCGCGCCTCCTCGCGGCTGCACGCGACGGCCGGCAGGGCGAGCGTCGCGAAGACGAGACAACGGGCGGTGCGGATCATCGGGGTCCTCCGGGCGGTCGACAGGGTGACGGTGCGCAGCCTATCGTGACTCCATGAGCCGCGAAACGCCTTGGAAGAACATGGCTTCGGCGCTCTACAGCGGGGTGGAGCGTCCGTACGCCGAGCACCTGCGCGCCCGGATCGAGCCGTCCGCCGCCCTGCAGCAGATCGAGAAGGAGATCGTCGCCGAGATGGCGAACGCCCTCGGCCGCTCGCAGGACAAGGTCAAGGCCGCGCTCGCCCGCCTCGAGGAGGCCGGTCGCGCAGTCGACGCGGCGTCCGACGGGCCGGCGCGCGACGCCCGCGTGGCGCGCTTCAACGAGCTGCGCGCGGTGGCGCTCCGCCTGCGACGCGACCTGCTGATCCACCGCGAGGCCATCGGCTTCCGCCGCAACGACCACCTCGAGCGCGAGTATCCGGTGCCGCCGAAGCGCGCCTGATGTGGTATTGGAGCGCGCGATGCGCTTCGGATCGATCCTGATGCTCGCCGTCGGCCTCGCCATGGACGCGATGGCCGTGGCCGCGGCCCGCGGTCTCGCCGCGCCGCGCCTCCTGCCCCGGCACGCGCTGCTCGTCGCGGCGTTCTTCGGCGGCTTCCAGGCGCTCATGCCGCTGCTCGGGTGGTTGCTCGGCCGCGGCGTCGGTCCCATCGTTCAGGCCTTCGACCACTGGATCGCCTTCATCCTGCTGGCCGGCATCGGCGCGAAGATGCTGTGGGAGGCGCGGGGCGGCGACGCGGCGCCGACCGGCGACCAGTTCGGGCTGCGCGTGATGCTCGTCCTCGCCGTCGCCACGAGCATCGACGCGTTCGCCGCCGGCATCACGTTGCCGATGCTCGGCGCGCCGCTGGCGCTGTCGCTGGCGACGATCGGGCTCACCACCGCGGTTCTCAGCGCGCTCGGCCTCTTCCTCGGACGCCGCTTCGGCGCCATGCTGGGCCGCGGGCTCGACGCGTTCGGTGGGCTCGTCCTGATCGGCCTCGGCGCCAGGATTCTGGTGGAGCACCTCTCATGACCGACCGTTACGACCTCGTCCTCGTCGGCGCCGGCCCGAGCTTCGCGCTCGCCGACGGCGCCGCCCGCGCCTTCCTGCGCAACCTGGCGACGGCCCAGCTGGCGGTGCCCGCCGACGAGGCGGTCGCCGTGCGCTGGGCCGAGGTCTACCTGCAGCCCGGCGCGCTGGCGCACGCGGCCTTCATCAAGGGGGCGGCGCCGCCGTCGCCGGCTTTCCTCGAGGGCGTCCTGCACTTCGGCGACGTGCCCGAATCACTCCCTTTCGGTAGTCTTTCCGCGCACTTCTGGCTCGAGCTGCGCGGCGCGCTGTACGCCGACCCCGCCCCGTCGCTGCTGCGGCGCTTCGAGACCGAGCTCGGGGCGCACCCGCGCGTCCTCGTGCGGCCGCACGCCGGCCTGCCGCCGCACCGCGAGGTGCCCGAGGGCGAACGGCGTCCGGGCGCGGCCTCGAAGGGGGCCGCGCGGGTCGGTCCCGTCGGCACCTGGACGGAAGAGTTCTGAGAAACGTCGTGAGTCGAGGAGAGAACCCGATGAGTCGTCTGGCCTTCCTTTCGATCGCCCTGCTGCTCGCCGCGTGCGGCGGCGCCCCGAAGAGCGCCGAGGCACCGGCGAGCCAGCCCGCGACGCAGCAGTCCGCCGCGACGCAGCCCGGCCACGGGCCGATGTGCGCGATCTGCCCGATGTCGTTGCCTGCGGTCGCGGTCGCCGCCGCCGACGCCGAGGGGGGCGCGACGATCACCTTCACCACGACCGAAGCGGCGCAGGTCGACGAGCTGCGCCGCCGCGTCCGGGCCGTCGTCGAGATGCCGATGTTCGCCGGAGGCGGCGCGCACCACGGCGCCGGCGGGTGCCCGCACTGCGCCGGCAAGGCGGCCGGCGGCGCGCACCACGGCCACGGCGCCGAGGGCGGCGCGCCCGCGGCGTGCGCCTGCAAGCACGGCGAGGGTGAGGCCTGCGCCTGCGGTCCGTGCACCGGCAAGGGCGCGGGCGGCTGCACCTGCAAGCAGGGCGCGTCGGAGGCTGCCGGCGGCTGCGCCTGCAAGCACGCGGCGGGCGAGGCGTGCGCGTGTCCGCACTGCGCGGGCAAGGCCGACGGCGCGGCGTGCGCGTGCAAGCACGGCGCGGGCGCAGCTGCGCCCTGCCCGCACGGCGCAGGCAAGGACGGGGCCCACGGCGCGCATGTCGCCGGTCAGGACGGCGCGGCTGCGCCCTGCCCGCACTGCGCCGGCAAGGCCGCCGCGGGCGGTCCCTGCCCGCACTGCGCCGGCAAGGCCGCCGGCGCCTGCGCGTGCAAGCAGGGCGCGGGCGAGGCGTGCGCCTGCCCGCACTGCGCCGGCAAGGCCGACGGCGCCTGCGCGTGCAAGCACGGCCGCGGCCACGCCGCCGCCCCCGCGGCGAAGCGTCAGGTCGAGGACGTCGAGGGCGGCGCACGCGTGACGTTCACCGCCGAGGATCCCGCGCAGGTCGACGCGCTGCGGGCCTGGGCGAAGGCGCGGGCCGAGAAGATGAACACCTGCCGCTGCAAGGCCGCCGCAGCGCCCTGAGCTCAGTGGGCGTGGTGCTCGTGCCCCGCGCCCGCCCCGTCCGCGTGCTCGTGCTTGCCGCCCGGCATGATGATCTGCACGAGCACCAGCATGTCCGTCTCGGCGACGACGTCGTGCTCCGCGCCCGGGCCGACGAGCACGAGGTCCGTCGGCGACAGCGGATCCTTCACGTCGCCGGTCTGCACCCGGCCGCGCCCCTGCAGCGCCTGGATGGTCACCGCCTGCGGCACCTTGTGCTTCGCCAGCGACTCGCCGGCCTTCAGGCTGAACGACAGCGCCTTCACGAACGGCGTGTCGAGCACCACCTTGGGCTGCTTGCTCGCCCCGTCGGCCTTCGCCGGCAGCGGCGCCGCGTGCGTCGGACACGCCGAGGCCACACCCGCGCTCGCAAGCAACACCGCCACGCTGAACAACATCCGCTTCATGCTCTCTCTCCTCGTTCCGGCGGAGCGGCGACCAGGCGTTCGACGCCGGCCCACACCGCCTCGATGTCGGTGGTCTCCGCGCCGTCCGCGGCCGACAGGGCCGCGCCGCGCATGACGCCCATCACGCTCCACTGAAGCACGTCGATCGGCACGTCCGTGCGCACGCGCCCCGCCTCCTGCGCCGCCTCGAGGCACCCGCGCAGGAACCCCCGCGACCGCGCCATCACGCGCCGCATGCGGGCGGCGCCCTCGGGACCGGCCACCTCCTCGAGGCGGTCGTCGAACGCCAGACGCAGGATCTCGGGCCGTGCCCGCAGCAGCGCCTGCCGGTGCACGAAGAACGCGCGCAGCCGGTCGAGCGGGTCGGTCTCCGTGCGCTCGAGGCTGCCGGCGAGCCACGCCTCGAACCGCGCGATCGCCGCCTCGACGATCGCCTCCTTGCTCGCGAAGTGTCGGAACAGGCTCGCGTCGCGCAGCCCCACGGCGCGCCCCAGCTCGACCGCCGTCAATCGCTGCGCGCCGCCCTCGGCGAGCAGCCGCAGCGCTGCGTCCGCGATCTGCTCGCGCCGCTCCTCCGCGCTCCGCCGCACCCGTGTCGCCACGTCTCGTCCCCCAAAGCTAGTGCTTACTAGCTATCGACGACGCGGCGCCGCGTCAAGGCCGGCGCTGTCGCGACGGCAGAAGCGCCCGCGGCCGCAGCGGCGAGCGCGCGTCCGGCGCCGGGGACGCGGCGCGGCCCGGCGGACCGCCGCGATCTCGTCGGGCGCGCGTGACCGCGGGCACGTCGAGCGCGTGCGGGCCAAGGGGCGCCCTCAGGGAGCGGGGACCTCGAGCGGGTGCGTCCTGAGGGGCGCCCTTAGGAAGCGGGGACCTCGAGCGGGTGCGTCCTGAGGGGCGCCCTTAGGAGTGCGTCCTGAGGGGCGTCCTTAGAAGACGGGCATCTCGAGCGCGTGCGGCCTGAGGCGCGCCCTTGGGAAGCGGCTTCGAGTGCGTTCCGAGGGCGAAGACGGGGGACCGCGGAACGCCCTCGGCCGGGGGCGTCTACTCGGCGCCGGCGGCGAGCGCGCGCAGGAACGGCAGCACGTCCCGCGAGTAGTAAGGCTCCTCGGTCCCCCAGAAGAGGTAGTCGAGCCGCAGCGAGTCACGGGCGAAGCGGTACAGCGCGGCCACGGTCACGGGCCGGCCCGTGGCCGCGTCCTTGTCGGCGAGGTTGCCGTCCTGGACGGCGACACCGGCGACCACGTCGGGACCGCGCGCGGCGATGAGCGGCAGGCTGTGGTTCCGCTGACCCTTGCGGTGCGGCAGGAGGTCGGGTCCGCCGACGCCGACGCCGATGCGCCCGGCGTGCGCGTAGATCGCGCGCAGGTGCCCGCGATCGTCGTGGGGGAGCCACTCGCCCGGCATGAAGTTGGCGTAGACGATCACCCGCGAGCGCGAGAACGCCTTGCGCGCGGCGGTCATGATCTCCCGAATCGCCGCGGCGTAACCGGCGGGGGTGAACCCGGCCGGGCCGGGATCGGCGAGCTCGATGGAGGTCTCGGCCAGGTTCACCCCCTCGACGCGACCGTCGACGGCGGCGCCGACCGCCTCGAGCAGCGCGACGAAGCGGGCGCGCACCGCCGGATCCCAGCGCCGCGCCACCCAGCCGGCGAAGCGCGGCGGCGCGCCCTCCGAGAACTGCGGCGCCACGCCCCCGCCGAAGGCCGGATCCTTCACGAGGTACTCGGGGACCAGCACGCGCGCCGAGAAGGACACGTCCTGGATCTGCACCCAGAGCCGCTTGCCGTGGCGCTCGAGGAACGCGAGGTCTTCGAGGAGCGGCCCGAGCGCGTAGCGGCCGCGCTCGGGCTCGAGCTCGCGCCAGCTGTACCTGAGCTGCGCGCCGGCGACGTGGGGGGCGTCGAGGAAGCTGCGCTCGCGGATGCGCTCCCGGTCGCTCCCGAAGAAGACGAAGTGCCGGGGGGCGCCGAGCGCGTCGGCGGCGAGGGCGAGGAGCAGGAGGCAGGCGGTGGCGAGGCGGCGCACCGCGCGAGTGTATCGCGCGGGCGTCAGCGGGCGTGAAGCACGTCGACGGCGAACTCGCGGCCCGGGCCGTGGCAGACGCCGCAGGCCTCGGTGCCGTCGGGCGCCGTCTCGAGCGCGGCGTGGGCCTTCGCGTCGCTGCTGTCGTGGCAGCTCGTGCACATCTTCGTCGACGGATCCGTCCAGCCGCTGCCGGTGTGGCAGGCGCCGCAGTCATTCAGCGCGCCGGGGAACGCGACGTGCCCGAAGTCGTGCCGCGAGTTGCCGAAGCCGTAAATCACGAGCCCGTTCTCGCGCATGTGGCCGGCGTGGATGCCGTGCACCATCGGCCCGAGCTCGATGCTCGCCGGGGGGCCCTGATCCGCGGGACGGCGCGCGACGTCGGTCGCATTCTGGTGGTGGCACTCCTGGCAGTACGCGATCTCCTTGCGGGAGCCGCCGTGCAGCGCCAGCTCGCCGTGGCAGGCGTTGCACTTCGCCAGCTCGACCTCGTTGCGCGGCCGTGCGGCGGCGCCCTCGCCGAGCGCGACGTAGGCGACCGGATTGCCGCCCGTCTCGCGGCCGATCGAGTCGTTGCGCCCCGAGCCGTAGGGCACGTAGCGGTACGCGACCATGCCCACGGCGACGGTGCCCGTGGCGTCCGCCGGGATCGGATTCGCCAGCGGCACCGCGAGCGCGTCGCCGTCGGCCACCACGCGCGCCTGCACGCCGCCGTTGGTCACCGTCCACGAGAAGTCCGGCACCGGGCCGGCGACCGTGACCTCGAGGCTGTCGAGGCGCGCCGGATCGACGGGCTGGCCGGCGCCGTCGAGCAGGCGGAAGCGCACGGTCGGCGCCGCGCCGGCCGCCGCGCCGTCGACCCCGAGGATCTCCGTGCGCAGGCCCGCAAGCTCGAGCGCGGGGTCGAGCAGCGGCGCGCGGTGCGCGTCCCACACGCCCGGCGACGGCGCGTCGGCGGGGTGGCAGGCGGCGCAGCGGTCCTCGGGCTGCGGGCCGGCGAGGTGGCGCGTCCAGCCGTCGGGGACCTGCTGGCCGAACGCGGTGCGGTCGTGGCACGACGTGCACGAGGTGACCTCGGCGCCGCCCGGCTTGCCCTCGACGTGGCAGGCGTTGCAGTCGGCCAGGCGCCGCGGGAACACGACGTTCGAGAAGTCGTGGACCGTGCCGCGGGCGATGATCTGGTAGGGCTCGCCGCCCTGGACGCTCGGCAGGTTCGCGCCGGCGTGGATGCGGTGGACCATGATGTCGAAGCGCACCGAGTTGTTGGTGTCCGGGTCGATCGTCTGCGCCGTGTGGCACGTCACGCAGGCGGTCGTGTCCGTCCAGCGGCCGCCGTGGCCCTCGAGGCCGCGGTGGCACGCGTTGCAGTTGTCGACGTCCACGTTCGGCGGCACGACCGGCACCTCGTCGCTCGACGGGACGAAGTCGACGGCGGTCGAGGAGCCGGTGCGGGCGCCGTCCTGCAGCGTGCGCCGCGCGCCGATGACGATGCGGTGCGGCCGTTCGCGATCCGCCTCGGCGGGCAGCGCGGTCGCGAAGGTGTACATGTACTGGCCGAACTCGAGGGGCTCGAGCGCGCCGTTGTTCTCGCTCGTCGCCTGCTGCGTGACGACCTGACCGGCGCGGGCCTCGCGGGTGATGTAGCTCGTCCACGTGTCGTCGGCGTTGTAGACGGCCAGCGTGTACGCGAGGTCGACGACGCCCTCGGTGTAGGTGCCGGTGCGGTCGAGCGGCTTGTCGTCGCCGTCGGTCAGGCGGAACATCACGATCGGGCGGCCGGCTTCGTCGACGTCGACCGAGTCGACGACCACGATCACCTCTTCGTCGGTGAAGAGCGCGCTGCGGCCGTCGGCGCCGTCGTCGCCGTCCTCGCCGCCGGGACCCTGCGGCCCCTCCGGACCCTGCTCGCCCTGCTCGCCCTGCTCGCCCGGCGCGCCGGGCTCGCCGTCCTCGCCCGCGGGGCCCTGCGGCCCGTCCTCGCCCTGCTCGCCGCGTCCGCCCGCGCCGCCGGGGTCGCCTTCGTCCCCTTGCGGACCTTGCGGGCCCTGCTGGCCGGGCTCACCTTCGGCCCCGGGCTCGCCCTGCTCGCCCTGCGGTCCGCGCGATCCCGTCGGACCTTCGCAGGCGAGCGCGAGCAGCGCGACGCTCGCGGTCAACCAGCGTTTCATCGTCCCTCTCCCTTCCCCCGGAAGTTGTGGCAACCCGAACACGTCGTGACCCCGCGCGCCTCCGGGGGATGGCGCGCGATGCGATCCATGTCGTGGCAATCGAGGCAGATCCGCGCCGGCGCCGGCCGGGGCGGGTGGTCGCCGTGGCAGCCCGCGCAGTCGCGGTGCGCCTCCACGGCGTGCAATCCGGTGCTCGTGGCGTCGGCGTGGCAGTCCTTGCAGGACGGCGCGGCCCGGCCGTGCGCGTCGCCGTGGCAGCTCGCGCACTCGCGGTGCTCGGGCCGGGCCGCGGTGCGGGCGCCCGCCGCCGGGCCGGCGTGGCAGGCGGCGCACGCGCCCTCGGGGGAGACGCGGTGCGGCGCGTGGCAGCCGGTGCAGTCGGCGTGGCCCGCCGGGATGCCGCGCTGGACCTTCTCGGCGTGGCAGCCGGCGCACAGGGCCGCCGGCGGACGGCGGTCGTGGCGCGGGTGGCACGAGGTGCAGTCCGCGTGCGGCGCGTCGGTCCGGACCGTGTGGCAGCCGGCGCAGGTGTCGCCGGGCACCGGCGTCGGATCGTGGGCCGTGTGGCAGTCGCCGCAGCGGCCGTGCTCCCGCGGGCCGAGCGCGGCCTGCTGCACCGGATTTGCGTGACATTCCGCGCACTTCGCCTCGCCGGCGAGCGGCGATCCGTGCGGACGGTGGCAGTTGTCGCAGTCGCGGTGCGCGGGGGGCGCGTCGGCCGCGGTGGGCTCGCCGTGGCAGCTGGCGCAGCGGCGCGGCGACTCCGGCGCGTGGACCTTGTGGCAGCCCGCGCACTGCTGGTGGGCGGCGGGGCCGCCGGCGCGCGCGAGCCGGGCCTCGTCCGCGTGGCAGTTGGCGCACGCGGGCGCGTCGGGCGGGCCCGGCGCATGCGCCTCGTGGCAGTTGACGCAGTCGCGGTGCTCGGCGACCGGCGTGGCGGCGGCGAGCGCCTGCGCCGGACGGTGGCAGTCGTCGCAGCGGTCGCGCGGGTCGACGTCCGGCTCGTGCGCCACGTGGCAGTCGGTGCAGACGTGCGGCCCGTCGACGGGCAGGCGCGCCGCGGCGTCGACGTGGCAGTCGCGGCACCGCTCCACCGGCGACACCGCGGAGTGCGGCACGTGGCACGAGGCGCAGCGGTCGTGGCCCTCGCCCGGCAGGCCGCTGCGCGCGCCGCGGCCCCGGGCGGCGCCCGCCCGTCCGCCGGCCGCCTTCGCCGTCCGCGACCGCGACGCGTCCTCCCCGCCGAACACGAACGTGGGATCGGGGACGTCGGCGTGGCACTCGGCGCAGGGACGCGCGGCGCCGTCGCGCGTCGGCGCCTCGTCGGAGTTCATCGCCGGGTCGTGCACGGGGTGGCAGTCACCGCACGCGACGCCGTCGTGCCAGCCCGTGGCGAGCGCCGGCGCGCCGTCGATGCCCTGGGCATGGCACTCGCCGCACTTCGCGTTGTCCGGCCGCAGCCCCGCGGCCACCGGCCCGAGGAAGTCGTGGCACGACGTGCAGTGGTTGCGCTGCATGGCCGTCAGCCCGACGGTCTGCGTGTAGTGGCACCCCTTGCACATCTCGTCGGTCGGCCGGAACTGATGGATCTCGGCGGCGTGGCACGTCACGCACTGCACGCCGAGCTGCCCGAAGTGCAGCTTGTGGCCGGCGGTCTCCGCGATCTGCTTCCACTTCGGGTCGTTCGACAGGTGGCACTGCCCGCAGATCTCCGCGGGCACGTGGGCGTGCTTCTTCACCGTGCTCTGGTCGGAGGTGAACGTCACCCAGACCTGGTGCAGGTTGCTGGCGAGATCGCCGGGGTGGCACGTGTGGCAGTTGACGTCCTTGTGGCCGCTCTCGGACCAGCGGCTGAAGGCGTCGTCCATGATGTGGCACGACGTGCAGAAGTTCGGGTCGTTCTGGATGTAGTCGTGCGCCTTGTAGGCGATGGGCGCGCCGATGATCACGCTCGCCGCGCCGGCGATGAGCAGGAACTTGCGGTAGCGCCGCAGCAGCCGGCGGATCACGGCGCACCTCCGTGGCAGGCGCGGCACGGCCGGTCGCGCGTCGGATCGCCGGCGGGCCGGGCGCCGCCGTGCGGGGAGCCGCCGGGGCGCCCCGACGCGTGGCACGCGACGCACGTGTCGCCGCCCGATCCCGTGTGGCACCCGGCGCAGGCCATCAGATCGCGGCGGGCGGCGGCGGCGTGCAGGTTCGGACCGGGACCGGGCGAGGCCCAGTCGGCGGGGTGCGGCGAGCCGGCGGGCAGCCGCTGCGCGTGGCACGCGGCGCACGACGACTCGCCGTGGCAGCCCAGGCAGGCGGCGCCGTCGAGACGGGCCTCGCCGGCGTGCCAGCCGACGTAGCCGGGCCGGTGCACGAAGGCGCGGTCCGGGCGGTCCGCGAACGCCACGTCGGGCGCGAGCGGCGCGCGCTGGTCGTGGCAGTCGGCGCACGACGACTGCGTGTGGCACGACGCGCAGCGGTCCTGGGCGACGCGCGCCTCGAGCGCGTGCCGGCGCAGGAAGTCGGCGGCGTGGGCCATGCCGGTGGCCGGGCGCACCGGGTACTGCGCGAGCGAGACGTGGCACGCGTCGCACGTCCCGCGGTCGAGCAGGTCGTCGTGGCAGGGGCGGCAGTCGTTCATCGCCGGCAGTCCGCTCGGGTGCTCGACGTCGGGCCGCACGGCGCCGCGGTGGCACCCGACGCAGTCGCCGCGCACCTCGGGCAGGTGGCGCGCGTGGTCGAAGCGCATCGCCGCCGCCGCGGTGACGAGCGTGGCGCGGGCGTCGGCGTCGACGTGGCACGCCGTACAGGCGCGGTTCTCCTGGCCGGGGTGCGCCTCGGCGTGGCAGCCGGCGCAGGTGGCGTCGTCGGGCAGGTGCGGCGCCGGACCGACGGCCAGGTCGCCGTGGCAGCGGGTGCAGTGCACGCCGGCGCGCGCGTGCGCCACGTGCCCCACGCCCGCCTCGCGCGGGGCGCGCGTCTCGGAGGCGCACGCGGCGAGCAGCAGCAGCGGCAGGAGGCGCTTCACGGGATGCCTCCGAAGCGGGTGGGCGCGCCGAGCGCGTACTCGAGCAGCACCAGGCCGGCGTAGCGCTCGCGCCACGCGATGGATCGCTCCGCTTCGAAGGCGCCGAACAGCGTCCAGTCCTCCCAGGGCGTCAGGCCGAGGCCGAGGCGGCCGGTGCGCGTCCACGCGTCGTCGCCCTCGGCGACCACGAGATCGGCGGTGCCGAAGAGCGTCGCGACGAGCGGCCAGCGGGTGCCGGCGCGGGCGATGGCGGTGCGGCCGTCGTGGTCGAGCAGGAGCGTGCCCTCGCCGCCGACCCACGCGCCGGCCGCGGGGCGCACGTCGACGCCCGTGCGCCAGCGGCTCTCGGCCGGGCCCAGCGCCGCGCCCTCGCCGCGGACCGAGACCGCCTCGACCACGCGCCACTCGGCGACGCCGCCCGCCTCGTTCTCGGCTTCGGCGACGGCGAACGCGCTGAGGATCTCGTCGGCGCCGAGCAGGCGGTCGAGGTGCGTGCGTCGCGCAAAGCCGCGGATCCACACGTAATCCAGCGGACGGGCGCCGACCTCGATCCGCGCCTCGACGAGCGCGCGCGCGGCGGCGTCGGCGGTGGCGCCGGCGCGGGCGGTGAAGTCGGCGGAGGGCACCCAGTCGGCGGCGAGCGTCCAGCGGCCGCGGGGCGCCACGTCGGTGGCGCGCTCGAGGCTCGCGCCGACGGTGGCCGACACGTCGCCGGCGGTCACCGCCGCCTCGGCCGCGGCGAGCAGCGCGTCGCCGAAACCGGGCCCCTCGTCGGGGCGCGCGAGGCCCGCGCGGGCGCGCACGGCCACGGGATCCCAGCCGATGCCGGCCGTCGCGCCGTCGAACGTCTCGAGCCGCAGCCCGCCGATCGCCGTCCACTGCCGGCCGATCGCCACCCAGGCCGGCCCGAACGTGTCGCGCACGAAGAGCGTCCGCACGTCGCCGGTGACCGGATCGCCCTCGTCGCGCGGCCACCCCGCGATCCACGCGCTCGCCTCGGCGTCGACGTCGCCGCGCGCCGCCACCGACACGCTGCCGATCGCGTCGTCGGCGCGCGGATCGAGGCGCAGCCAGAGCCTCGTGCGCGCGACGACCTCGCCGGCGGGCGCGGCCGCGGGCTCCGCGGCGGCGAGCCCGCCCGACGCGATCGCCGCGCAGAGCGCTCCGAGGGTGAGGGGGGCCTTCATCGCAGATCCACCCGGCCGTCGGCGTGGCGCGCCGGGGCGATGATGCGGTTGTCGGCGTCGACGACGGCCGAGTGGCACGTCGCGCAGGGGAACGTCCAGTGGGCGGGCGGCGGCAGGCCGTGGCAGGCGTCGCACGCCTGCGGACCGTCGGTCCACGCCGGTGCGGGGCGGCCCGCGCCGGGCTGGGCGTGACACGCGGTGTCGGCGCACGTGCCGTCGCGCACGACGCCGGTGGCGAGCACGACCTCGACCGGCGCGGCGTCGAGGTGACCGGGCGCGTCGGGGCGCTCGGGGACGCGGTGGCAGGTGCCGCAGGGCACGACCGCGGCGCGCGTCCCGGCGCGGTGGGCGGCGTGGGCGCCGCTCACGGGTTCGGCGAGGTGGCACGCGCCGCAGTCCTCGGGCAGCGCGACGTCGAGGCGCCCGTCGGCGTGGCGCTCGGCCGGGTGGCACGTCGCGCACGCGCCTTCGGGGTGGTCCGCGGGCGGGGCGCCGTGGCACGACCCGCAGCCCTCGACCGTCTCGGCGCGGCCCCAGACGGGGCGGTTCGGGCCGTGGCACGCGGCGTCGGCGCAGCGCCCGCGCTCGAACGTGCCGCCCGCGGCGATCGCGACCTGCGCCGCGCCGTCGAGGTGCGTGCCCGCCGGGTGGCAGGTCGCGCACGCGTAGCGGGCGTGGGCGGCGTGACTGCCGCCGGGCGGCACGCGCCCGCCGTCGCCGTGGCACGCGGCGCAGTCTTCGCCGCCGGCGTCGACGCGGCCGTCGACGTGGGCCGCCGGCAGGGCGATGCCGCCGCCGGGGGCCGCCGTCAGGTGGCAGCGGGCGCAGTCGCCGGCCGGGTGCCCCGCGGGCGGCGTCCCGTGGCACGAGCCGCACGGCGCCTCGCCCGTCCACGTGGGCCGGTCCGACCCGTGGCAGCCGGTGTCGGCGCAGGTGCCGGCGGCGTACCGTCCGACGAGGACCTGGGTGACCCCGTCGAGGTGTCCGGGATCGGTGGGGCGGCGCGGGACCACGTGGCACGTCTCGCAGGCGACGGGGGCCGACTGCGCGGGCCGCAGGTGCGCGAGGTGCGCGCCGACGCCGGGATCGGCGGGGTCGCTCGATCCGGAGAGGCCCGGCGGGGGGGCGGGATCGCCGGCGGCGCCGTGGCAGGCGTCGCAGCCGTCGCGGCGCGCGTCGTTCACCGCGACGCGCCCGTCGACGTGACCGTCGCCGCCGCCGCCGGTGTGGCAGCGATCGCAGCGGTCCTGCGGGTGCTCGGGCGGCGGCGACGAGTGGCAGTCGCCGCAGGCGATCTCGCGCGGCGCCCAGGCGGGGGTGGGCAGGGCCGCCCCGGGGCCGGCGTGGCAGCGCGTATCGCTACACGTCTCGCCGTTGAAGGCGGCGGCGCTGCCCGCGAGCCCCCCCGCGAAGCGCACGTCGCCGGGGCCGCGGTCCTGCAGGTGGCCGGGCGCCCGCAGCCCGCCGGGCACGACGTGGCACGTCCCGCACGGGTAGTCGCCGTGGGCGGCGTGCGGCGGCGGCGGCGTCGCGTGGCACGTGTCGCAGGACTCGGGCCCCTTCGTATGGCATTCATTGCATACGAAGGATTCTTCGCCCTCGCGATGGCAGGCATAACACGGGTCGAGGTCGTGACCGCCGGCCCGCAGCGCGGCGCCGTGCGCGTCGGCCCACCCGGCGGGATGGACGCCGCCCGGGCGCACGTCGGTCGTCGCGACTTCGCCGCAGGCGACCGCGAGCACCGACGCAACGGCGATGACGAGATTTCTCCCCACCTTCCCCGGCAAGAGCAACGGCCGTTCCGTCGCGTGGAGCCGCGCGCCACCGTGTGGCACGAGTGCTCTCGGGATCCTCCGTTTCCCGAGGGGTTACGGAGGGGTGACGCGGTAGGGACGGGTCAAACGGGACCCGAGGCTACCAAATCCATCGGTCCGAGTCGAAGGTCCACGTCATGGTCAGACCGAGCCTCACGGGTCGGCGGGCAGTGCTGGTGACGAGCCAGGCACCGCCCACCGAGAGCGGCACCAAGACGAACGAGCGGTCGAGGGTGCGCGCCGTGACGCACCCCGGGCGCGTGCGCGACCTGCTGCGGACCATGCTCGTCGGTCGCGCCGCCCACCTCAGCGTGCCCGGCCGCGAGCAACCCTTCGAGGTCGTGCTCGACCGGCTGCCGCCGCCCGCCCGCGCGATGGAGGCGCCGGTCGCGGCGAGCGCCGCCGATCCCGAGTTCGCGGCGTTCGCCTGGCAGCGGGGTCTGCAGGTGGCCGCCTGGTTCCCGCAGCCGACGGGCATCCACGGCTTCAAGACGACGGTGGTCGGCTTCGGCGGCGAGCGGCTGCTGCTCGAGAGCCCGGCGGCGATCGTCCGCTACTCGCGTCGCGCGTCCCCGCGCTACGCCATCCGCGACGACGAGCCGCCGACGGTGCTCGTCCCGCTCGTGGACCGGACGTGGCTCGAGTGCCGCGAGGTGCTCGACATCTCGATCGGCGGTCTGTCGATCGTGCTGCCGGCGGACGTCGAGCTCGCGCTGGGCGCGGTCACGACGCTGGCGCTGCGCCTGCTCCGTGCGGACCACCCGCTGACGCTGAAGGCCGCCTGTCGCCACGCGCGCCCCCACGGCCCGGGTCGCGTGCGCTACGGCCTGCAGTTCCTCGAGGCGCCGCGGCTCGCGTCGCTCGGCATCGCGCGTTACGTCCAGAAGATGGGGCTGCGCTCGCTCGAAGACGACGTGCCGGTGCTGCCGCCGCCGCTCGCGCTCTCGCCGGCGGCGCGGCTCGCGTAGGGGCTCAGCGCGGGCGGCGCGGGCGGCGGGCGAGCGGCGCGAAGACAAGGGCGAGCAGCGCGAGGCCGGCGGGCGCGCTCGATCCGACGGCGCTGCAGCCGTCGTCCGCGACGGCGGCGCCGCGGCTCTTCGCCCGGCGGCCGGGGAACGGCAGGTCCGGCTCGGGCAGCTCGCGCTCGTAGAACTCGTCGGGGACGCGGTCGCGCGGCTCGACGCAGGTGGCGAACGGCTTGCCCTCGGGGTCGACGCGCCCCACGGCGACGAAGCCGCGCTCGCAGCGGCAGGACTGCGAGCCGTTCATCGCCACGCACTCGCCGCCGTCGCCGCACGGATCGCTGCGGCACGGGTCGAACGAGAAGGTGAGGTCGGGCCGGTCGATCACGAGGTCCGGCGCGGTGAAGTTGAGGCGCGCGTCGCCGCACGCGACGGTCGGCCGCACCGCGCCGCCCGGCGCGACGTCGCCCTGGGGCCGCGCCACGGCGCCCTCGGCGCAGGCGCAGCCCGTCTCGACCGCGCCGGTCGCGCCGTCCTGCGCGACGAAGCACTGGCCGCCGGCGCCGCACGCGACGAACTCGCACGGATCGGGGAGCGCCGTCTCGTCGATGCCGCCGCAGCTGTTCGGGTCGACGCCCGGCGGCACGGGGACGGTGTGCGCGTTCGACACATCGCCGCCCTCGATCGGGACGAAGATCGGGTCGTACGTCATCTCTTCGGGCGACAGCCGCGTGTACAGGCGCGTGACGTAGGTCTTGCTGCGGAGGACCTGCAGGAGGCCGTCGAACGCGGCGTGGGCGTCCTCGTCGGCCCAGTCCGGCACGCCGCCCCCCTCGATCTGGTCGGCGAGCGGCCCGCTGGGCTGCGCGTACTCGGTGAAGAAGGCGCGCCCACCGGCGGCGTCCACCTTGCGCGCCACGAGCGGGAGGTAGTTCGTCTGGAACGTGTTGGGATCGAAGACGAGCTCGGCGTCGTCGAGCTCGAGGTTCTCGACGCCTTCGATCGGCCCGAAGCGCTGGTCGCCGACGATCCAGACCTTCACGCCCATCTCGAGCTGGGCGGCGATCGACGTCAGGCGCAGCGGCACCGTCGGCCCGCCGCTCGGGTAGGTCATCTTGAGCGGCTTGATCGAGTCGATGCCCTTGCCGGCCACGAGCTTGATCGCGGTGAACTTCATGCCCTCGGCGGTGTAGAGCGCGACGAAGGGTTCCATCTCCGGGGTGATGCGGTAGCCGTTGGTGCGCAGCCACTCGACGAGCGCGCGCGGATCGGACGACTCGATCACCGCCGTGTCGTAGTCGCCGATCTGCTCGCGGGCGAGCACGTTCACCGGCGCCGGATCGGCGTCGTCGTCGAGGCCGCCGCCCGCCGCGGCCTCGGGCGCGAAGCACTGCCACGGCGTGTTGAAGACCGGCTGCGTCGCCTGGTCGAGCGCGTCGAAGGCCGCGCCGTGCCACACGTCCATGTCGGGCTTGGCGGGGACGGGCACGATCCACGAGAACGTCTCGGGATCGCCGGCGAACTTGATCTCGACGTAGGCGGAGACGGTCTGCGGGTCCTCCTGCACGAAGAGGATGCGCTCCGCGCTCTGGTCGACGGGCGCCGAGCTGCAGAAGAAGCCGCCGCAGGCGAGGGCGGGCGCCGGCGCGGCGAGCAGCGCCAGCGCGGCGAGTGTCTGTCGTTTCATGTCAGCTCCCCTGTGTATCCCCCCGGCGGGGGCCCCTCGGCCGCGCGGAGCACGGCGCGTGCCACGGCGGTCCGGCCGGCGCGCGCGCGCGGCGATGACGGTTTTTCGAGACGCTCGAACACGGAATTCCGGCAAGTCTACGCCGCGCCGTGGGGTATCGAACAAGTCTCGAGCAGGAGGCGGACATGGGCGACGAGCGGATCGAGCGCGACTCCATGGGCGAGGTGCGGGTGCCGGCGGCGGCGCAGTGGGGGGCGCAGACGCAGCGCGCCGTCGAGAACTTCCCGATCTCGGGGCGGAGAATGCCGCGCGCGTTGGTGCGCGCGCTCGGCCTCGTGAAGGCGGCGGCGGCGCGCGTCAACGCGGACCTCGGCCTGCTCGACGGCGACGTGGCGGCGGCCATCGCGGGCGCCGCGGACGAGGTGGCGGCGGGTGCGCGCGACGACCAGTTCCCGATCGACGTGTTCCAGACGGGGTCGGGCACGTCGAGCAACATGAACGCGAACGAGGTGATCGCCCGGCTGGCGGGGCAGGCGCTCGGGCGGCCGGTGCACCCGAACGACGACGTGAACATGAGCCAGTCGTCGAACGACGTGGTGCCGACGGCCATCCACGTGGCGGCGACGCTCGAGGTGCGAGAGCGGCTGCTGCCGGCGCTCGGCCACCTCGCGTCGGCGATCGCGGCGCAGGCAGCGCGCCACGACCACGTCGTGAAGACCGGGCGCACGCACCTGATGGACGCGATGCCGCTACGGCTCGGCCAGGAACTCGGCGGCTGGCGCGCGCAGGTCGAGGCGGCGGCGGCGCGCCTCGAGGACGCGCTGAAGCGCACGCGCGAGCTGGCGATCGGCGGCACGGCGGTCGGCACCGGCGTCAACGCGCCCCCCGCGTTCGGCACAGCGGTGGCGGCGGCGCTCGCGGCGCGCACCGGCGCTCCGTTCGTGAGCGCGCCCGACAAGTTCCAGCACATGGCGGCGCAGGACGCGGCCGTCGAGCTCAGCGGCCAGCTCAAGGCGCTCGCCTGCGCGCTGATGAAGATCGCCAACGATCTCCGCTGGATGAACAGCGGCCCCGTCGCCGGCCTCGGCGAGATCGAGCTGCCGGCGCTGCAGCCGGGCTCGAGCATCATGCCGGGCAAGGTCAACCCGGTGGTGCCGGAGGCGGTCTGCATGGTCGCCGCCCAGGTGATCGGCAACGACGTCGCGATCACCGTCGCCGGGCAGTCCGGCAGCTTCCAGCTCAACGTCATGCTGCCGCTCATCGCCGACAACCTGCTGGAATCCATCGAGATCCTGGCGAACGGCGCCCGGCTGCTCGCCGACCGCGCCATCGCCGGGTTCACGGTGCGCGAGCGCGACGTCGCCGCGTCCCTCGAGCGGAACCCCATCCTCGTGACGGCCCTCAACCGGGTGATCGGTTACGACCTCGGCGCGAAAATTGCGAAGCGGGCGTACGCCGAGCGTCGCGCGCTGCTGGACGTGGCACGCGAGATGACGGATCTGTCGGCGGAGCAGCTCGAAGCGCTGCTCGATCCACGAAGGTTGACCGAGGGGGGGCTGCCCGAATGAAGAAGCTCGTCATCACCGCCGCGCTCGCGGCCGCGCCGTCGGCGGCGCTCGCCTGCGGCGGCCTGTTCTGCAACACGACGACGCCGGTGAACCAGGCGGCGGAGCGCATCCTCTTCGCGGTGGACGACGGCCACGTCGACATGCACGTGCGCATCACCTACCAGGGTCCGCCGACCGACTTCGGCTGGCTGCTGCCGGTGCCGCGCGGCGTCAGGACGGACCTGTCGAGCGAGCAGCTCTTCACGCTGCTCGACCAGCGGTTCGCCCCCGTGTTCCAGCTCAACCGCGACTTCGGCGAGAACTGCGCGGTGCCCGACTTCGCCGCCGGCGCGCCCAACGCCGAGGACGGCGGCGGCGGTGGCCGCGGCGTCGAGGTGCTCTCGCGCGAGGCGGTGGGCCCCTACGACCAGGCCGTCCTCGAGGCGCGCAGCATCGCCGACCTGCGCGCGTGGCTCGACGAGAACGAGTTCCAGGTCCCGGAGGGCATCGACGCGAAGCTGCAGCCGTACCTCGAGGCGGGTGCGGTGTTCGTCGCGCTCAAGCTGCTGCCGGGCGCCGACGAGGGCGACATCCAGCCGGTGCGGCTGCGGTTCCCGGGCAACCGGCCGGCGATCCCCATCGTGCCGACGTCCGTCGCCGCCAACCCCGACATGGGCATCATCGTGCACATCCTCGGAGATTCGCGGGCGGTGCCGGTGAATTACCGTCACGTGCGCATCAACGAGAGCGCGATCGACTGGCTCGGCGGCGGGCAGAACTACCCGGACGTGGTGAGCCAGGCCGTCGACGAGGCGGGCGGCCAGGCGTTCGCCACCGACTACGCCGGGCCCCACAACGCGCTGCAGGACGCGCTGCCGGGCACGCCCGACGGGCTGGTCGTGGCGCTGCGCGAGGCCGACACGAGCGGCGAGGTGCACAGCGTCATCGTCGGCTCCGGCTTCAACTTCGCCGGCGACGCGGACCTCGCGCGCATCCTCGACGGCGAGATCGCGCTGCCCGAGGGGCAGAACGCGGCGTTCTGGCTGCAGTGCCCGGAGTGCGTCGGCGCCGACATGACCGCGCCGGCGGACGGCGACGCCATCGCCGCCAAGGTCGAGGCGGAGATCGACGCGCCGCGCGAGACCCTGCGCGCGCTGCTCGCCGCGCAGCCCTACGTGACGCGCCTCTACTCGACGATGAGCCCCGCCGAGATGAACGCCGACCCGTCCTTCGACTTCAACGGCGACCTGCCCGACGTGAGCAACGTGCACACGGCGACGCTGTATGTCACGTGCGACGACGGCGGCGACACGGTGGGCCAGGTGCTCGCGGCCGATGCCGGCGGCAGCGTGCGCATCGGCGACGACGGCAGCAACCCGCGCGTCATCCGGCGCAGCGAGGGGCAGACGGTGCGCGGCATGGGCGTGCCCGCGGCGGCGGTGATCGAGCAGCTGCTCACGGCCGGACAGCCCGAGATCGAAGAGGACCGGCGCCCGGAGATCGAAGAGGACGAGCCGGGCGGCACGAAGGCGGCCGACGACGGGTGCGACGTGGCCGGCGGTGCCTCGCTCACGCCCCTGGGCCTGCTCGTCCTCGCCGGCCTGCGGCGGCGTCGGCGCGCCAGCGTTTGATCGCCCAGACGATCGCCACCGGCGGTCCGAGGAAGAAGAGCTCCATCCAGGCCGTGCGCAGGTACCAGAAGAAGCTCTCGCCCGTCCCGGGCGGGAGGAACTGCCACGGCAGCTCGTAGAAGCGGTCCGAGCCCGGCCACAGCAGCGGCACCCCGCCGCCCGGGCCGTCGTCCGGTCCGTAGCCCACCATGTCGACGAGGTCGTGGGACGCCACGAGCAGCGTCACGAAGAGGAAGGCCCAGCCCGGTCCCTCGCGGCCGCGCGTGCGCACCCAGAGGGCTGCGAGCGCGCCGAGCCCCGCGGCGAAGAAGAGCGAGTGCGTGAAGTGGCGGTGCCAGTGTTCCGGGAAGCCGAGGATCCAGACGAAGCCGAAGTCGAAGTCGGGCACCGACGGCAGGACGAGCGTGAGCAGCCAGGCGGTGCGGCGCGAGCAGAAGCGCACGCGGCGGTCGAGGGCGGCGTAGACGAGCGAGCCGACGAGGGCGTGGCCGACAGGGAGCGACACCCTCTCAGTGACGCTTCAGGGGACGGCGGCGACGCGGGCGAACGACTGCGAGAGGCGGTGGGCGGTGTCGGCGCCGCGGCCCTCGACGATGACCGAGGCGGCGGCGGCGCCGAAGCGCGCGGCCTCGACGGGCGAGGCGCCGCGGGCGAGCGCGTCGAGCGCGCCGGCGGCGAAGGTGTCGCCGGCGCCGGTGGGGTCGACCTCGGTCGTGGGGAAGACGCCGACGCGGCGGCGGCCTTCGGCGGTGATGACGTCGCAGCCGCCGGCGCCGCGCGTGAGGAAGACGAGGGGGACGACCGCGGCGAGGCGGTCGATCCAGGCGTGGTCGCCGTCGAGGTCCTCGGTGCTGAGGAAGGCGGCGGCAACTCCGCGGAACTGCTCCGGATTCACGTCGGCGGGGCGCTGGCCGACGCGGCGCGGGGCCTCGGCGTCGAGGGCGCGCTTGAGCCAGCCCTGCAGGCCGGCGCCGACGAGGCGCGCGCGCGTCGCGCCGAGCCACGCGGCGACGTCGACCTCGCCGAGCACCGGCGCGAGGAAGAGCACGTCCGGCGCGGCCCAGCCGGCGGGCAGCAGCGACGGCGAGACGGGCGGCGCCTGCGTCTCGACGTACTGACGGCGCGGGCCGCCCTCGGGGTAGAGGTTGGTGAAGACGGTGGTGCGGCCGCGGCGCTCGACCTCGACCTCGAGGCCGACGAGCGCGTCGTCGCGCACGAACTCGGCGCCGACGCTCGTGACGAGCCGGGCGCGGTCGCCGAGCGCGTGCCACACGCGCGCCGCGTACCAGGCGCTGCCGCCGGCGACGAGCGTCTCGCCGTGGCGGTCGTGGGTGACGTGCCCCACGGCGAGCATCTCGAGCGGCGGCCGGTCTTCGGACATGGCCCCAGGTGGTAGTTGCTGGGGACTCGCGCCGTCAACCGCATCGTGGCGGCGTCGATCGACCACTACTGCTTCGCCCAGACCATGTCGCGCCGCTCGGTGGCGTCGTCGCCGGTGAGGATGAAGTCCTCGACCTCGAGGGTGTCGGCGTCGAGCGTCACCACCACGCTGCGGTCGCAGAGCAGGTGCAGTCGATCGGGATCGTCGCCGAACACCGCCTTCACCGGGTCGCCGCGGTTCTCGCAGGGATCCCACGCCTGCTCGAGCGCGATCTTCGCGCCGCCGGCGCCGTCCGAGGTCACGCGGAAGACGCTCAACGTCCAGCCCTGGTAGCTGGTGACGAAGAAGCGGCCTTCGTTCGCGTCCGAGTCGGGGTCGACGGTCACGGACATGGGCATCGCGGCCACCGGCGCGGTCGCCAGCGGCTTCCGGGTGGCCTCGTCGAACACGACCATCTCGTCCCCGCGGGTGTTCGCGGCCACGAAGAAGCCCTGCGCCGGCAGGAAGCCCATCCCGGAGGCAGCGTCACCGTCGTCGTTCGTCTGCGACGGCGGCATGTCGTACGCGGCCCAGCCGAAGCCGAAGGTGCCCTTCACCCAGTCGATCCACGGTCGGCGGACGGCGACCTGCTCCGGACCCGCCCAGAAGTCCGAGATGTACAGGTCGAGGAAGCCGGGCCGGTACATCATGTACTGGGGCATCGCGACGAAGGGGATGAAGTCCACCGCGGGCGGCAGGCCCAGGTCGGCCGTGTCGAACGTGGTGAGCACGGGCGAGATCACGTCGGCGGTGTGCACGCGCAGGTCGCCGGGCATGACGGCGACGGCGCCGGGGATCCAGTCCTCGCCGCCGAAGAGCTGGTCGGCGACGGTCCGCGTCGCGAGGTCGATCGCGGTGAGCAGGTGGTCCTCGGAGCTCGTGACGTACAGGCGCTGATGGTCGCCGCTGCGCGCGAGCTGGGACGTCTCGCCGCTGCCCGGGATCGCGATCTCGGTCACCGATCCGTCGTCGAGGTCGACGCGCATGACGCCCTTGCCGCCGGTGACGTAGAGCGCGCCGTCGCTGGTCGGCTGCAGGTCGAGGATGTCGATCATGTAGAAGGTGAGCGGCCGGCCGTCGCGCAGGACGTCGACGCGCAGGCGGGCGCCGGGGCGCGCCTCGACGTGCGTCGTGCGGCCCGGCTCGAGGCGGCGGCCGTCCACGAGCAGCTGCAGGGCGCGGTCCTCGACGGCGGCGGTGATCGGGACGAGCCCCCGCTCGTTCGGGGCGACGCGGTACTCGACGCGGTCGGCCCGGAACGCCGGCTCCAGGCCCTCGACGCGCAGCGCGAAGGGCGCCGCCGTGGACTCGGCGGCCGTGGGCGCCTCCCGGGAGCGCGACGTCTCGGCGGCGAGGGCGGGGGCGGTGGCGGCGGCGAGGCCGATCAGGATGTTCGTGCGCAGCGCCATGTTCGGTTCCTCCGTGATGTCGGAGGGACGTCGGCGAAGGGGGCGCCTTTGTGGGGCGGCGCTCCCCCGGAACAGGGGGGGTCGATCAGGCGGGCGCGCGCCCCACGCGCAGGTGCAGCGGCCAGCGCACGCGACGCCGCGCGGCGTCGCCCCAGGCAGCGGCGAAGCGGGGCGCCATCTCGCCGACGAGGTCGCGTCCGGTGGCCGCGAGGCCGCGCTGCGCCGCCGACCACGTCCGCACGTAGTCGAGCACCGCCTCGAGCGGCCAGTCCGCCTCGATGGCGAACGTCGGCGCCTCCTCCGCCGCGAACGGCGCGGGCAGCGCCGCGTAACCCTCGAAGACGAGGCGGTTCTCCGCCGGCCAATACGGCCCGAGCGCATCGTGCGTCAGCCGGTCGGTGGCCGCATCGACGGCGGGCGTGATCGTGTGCAGCGCGTAGGACCAGACCGCGACGAGGCCGCCGGGGCGCAGCACGCGCAGCGCCTCGCGCCAGAACGCGTCGAGGTCGAACCAGTGGAGCGCCTGCGCGACGGTGAGCAGGTCGACCGAGGCGTCGTCGAGGCCCGAGGCCTCGGCGGGCGCCACGCGGTAGGTCACCCTGGGGTGGGCGAAGGCGCGCTCGAGCTGCGCCGCGCTGGCATCGGTGGCGACGACGGCGTCGAAGCGGTCGGCCAGCGCGACGGCGGCCTGCCCGTTGCCCGTGGCGCAGTCCCAGGCGCACCGACGGCCGGGCGCGCGCGCGGCCAGCCATTCGAAGAGCGCGTCGGGATAGGCCGGCCGGTGCCGCGCGTATTCGGCGGGGCGCTGCGAGAAGTGGTCCTTGAACGACATGCGCCCATGTTACTCGCTCCTGCCCCGCTCGCAGCGCCGGACCGCCCCGGGGGTCTGTCCCGCTGACGGCCGGCGGCGGTGGGCACCCTCGGCGTCGAGGTCGCCGGCCTGACTGGTGCTTCGACTCGCCACCCGCGAACGCGCAGCCGGGCGCGCGTCGGAGGCACGCTTCGTGCTATTCGCGCGCCCCATGATCGCACGCACGCTCCGCACGCTGCTGATGCCCGCGCTGCTCTTCGGCTGCGCCGATGCCCCAATCGAGGACGGGGTGGCGCCCGGAGAAGCCACCGCGCCCGACGAGCTGGGGACGGAGTACGTCCCGGGTCCGGTCGACGGCAAGGCCGACAACTTCGCCGGGCCGCCGGCGCCGCTGAAGTTCGCGGGCGCCTGCGCCGAGGGCGACCGTCTCACGATCGCCGCCGTCGGCGACGTGCTGCTCCACGGGCGCCTGCAGCAGCAGTCGTTCCGCGAGTCCGACGGCTACGTGAGCCTGTGGCGCGACGCGCAGGCCCTGCTCGCGCAGGCGGACGTGACCTACGCCAACCTCGAGGGCCCGACGGCGGCGGGCGTCGACGCGCGCGGCAGGTCGGTCACCGATCCGGGCCGCACCTTCGACAACCGGGTCTACACCAGCTACCCGATGTTCAACTACCACCCGACGCTGCTGGACGATCTGATGGCCAGCGGCGTCGACGTGGTGTCGACGGCGAACAACCACTCGCTCGACCGGCGCAGCCTCGGCGCCGACCGCACCATCGACGCCCTCGAGGCGCGCGGGCTGCCGTTCACCGGCACGCGGCGCGCCGGCGAGGACCGCGAGTGGTACACGATCACCGAGAAGAACGGCTTCCGGCTGGCGTGGCTGGCGTGCACGTATGGCACGAATGGCATCCCCGATCCCGAGGACCAGGTGCTGCTCTGTTTCCGGGACGCGGCCGAGATCGAGGCGCTGGTGCGCGAGCTGTCGACGCGCGTCGACGCGGTCATCGTGACGCCGCACTGGGGCGACGAGTACCACGCGCGGCCGAACGCTCAGCAGGTGGCGCTCGGCAAGCGGCTGCTCGAGGCGGGGGCGCTGGCGGTGATCGGCAGCCATCCGCACGTGCTGCAGCCCTGGCAGAAGCATGTCACCGCCGACGGGCGCGAGACGTTCATCATCTATTCGCTCGGGAACTTCGTCAGCGGGCAGCGGCACCTGCCGCGCCGCTCGTCGATGCTCGTGTACCTCGGGCTGACGCGCACGGCCGACGGGCGGACGGTGATCAACGGGGCGCGCTACGTCCCGCTCCACATGAGCGAGACGCGGGACGGGCGGCTGACGCTCGAGGCGACGAGCGTGCCCGCCGACAGCCGCGCGCTCACCGTGGGCATGTTCGGCGAGTGGAACGTGCAGCCGCCGGCCTCGGGCCTGGTGACGAACCCGGAGTGCGATCCGAGCTGGACGCCGCCGGCGGCGCCGCACGGGCACGATGGCTGGATCGGCGGCGCCTGCGAGGCGTCCGATGCCTGCGGCGGCGCAGAGTGCCTCGACAACCTGCCGGGGGGGCTGTGCACGGAGTGGTGCGAGCGCACGTGCCCGGACCGCGCCGGCCGCGCGACCACGTTCTGCGCGGACCTCGGCTTCGAGAACGGCGGCGTCTGTGTCGCGCGCTGCACGGCCGACGCGGAGTGCCGCGAGGGCTATGCCTGCCGCGAGGTCGCGCGCCCGAGCGATGCCGAATACATCCGCAAGGCCTGCGTCCCGACGCGCTGAACCGCGGTCGGATGCAGCGCGCTCCGCGACCCTTCAGCGGGCGGTGATGCGCGACAACGTCTGTTTCGGCCCCGCGAACGAGTAGACCGCCTCCGGACACACGACGTGGACGCCGCCGCGCCGCGCGTCCTCGGCGCACGGCTCGCGGCGCACCTCGCCGGGGGTCGTGGCCGGGGTGAGCGCGGCGCGCATCGTACACACCGGTCCCTGAATGGCGACGACGATCTCGCGGCCCGCGGCCGGCTGCACGCCCTTGGCGTCGGCGTACTCGCCGCGATCGAGGTAGGCCGCGCAGGCGACGGACGGCGCGGGCCGCTTCACGACCCGCAGCGTCGGCGGCTGGCGGCCGCCGAAGCCGCCCCATCCCAGCAGAAGCCCGTCGCACTCGATGGTGCTGCCGCCCTCGGCGACCTGCACCGGGCCGCACGCCCCCAGGAGCGCCGCGAGGTGACGCGCGTCGCGGGACTCGAGGGTGCGCCGCCGGGCCACCACGCACGCGGGCAGCGGCGCCTCGATCTCGGCCACCTTGCCGTCGGCGTCCAGGCGCAGGCGCACGGCGGCCTCCTTGGCGAGGTACCAGCCGGGCATCGCGTCGGGCTGGACGGCGCGGTCCGTCTTCTCGCCGAGGACGAAGCCGGCGTAGGCGCGACCGGGGTCGAGGTCGGGGCAGTCGCGCCGGGTCTTCGCGCACACGGCGGCGGGGACGAGCAGCAGGAGCAGGGTGAGTCGCTTCATGGGCCTATCTACGCCCGGCGTGTGAAGCGGATCTACGACCAGTCGTGGACGGGGCGTCCGGATTCGCTGGCGTCGAGGTAGCGCTCGAGCAGCGCGTGGGGGCCCATGCGCTCGAAGCCGCGCAGGAGCCACGCGGCACCGCTCGCGCGGCGGGCGACCCGCGCGTCGATGATGCCGAGCCAGCGGTCGACCTCGGCCGCCTCGACGCCGTGGGCGCGCAGGGCGTCGGCGGCGACGGGGAGGAGGCGCGGCACGAGCCCGGCGGCGGGCACGCTGCGCACGCGGCCGCTCCGGGCGTCGGGCCACAGCAGCTCCGCGTCGAGGCCGCGCCGGGCGGCGGCGTAGAAGTTGCGCGCCGCGTGCTGGAAGGTCATGCCCGTGACGAGCGCCTCGGCGTCCGGCGCGAGCGCCAGCGTGAGGCCGAGCGCGAACGCCCCGTTGGCGACCATGTCGGCCACCGACGGGCCGGCGGGGAAGGCGCGCAGCTCGACGCGCAGGTGCCCGCCGGCCTGGGCGTCGTAGACGGCGCGGTTCCAGCGCCAGGTGGTGCCGTGGTGCAGGCGCAGCTCGGCGAGGCGCGGCAGCCCGCCGGCGCGCGCGACCGCCACGGGATCCTCGGGGCCGAGCACGGGCAGGAGCGGCTCGTGGAGCGCCACGCTCTCGGCGAAGAGCTCGTGGGCGCCACGCCGCGCCCAGCCGTGGCCGAAGGAGACGCGCGGCGGCCGCCAGCCCTCGCCGCCGGGGCGGTCGTCGGTGGCCTGCTGGAAGAGCGCCACCCGCGTCTCGTGCCACAGCCGCCGGCCGAGGAAGATCGGGGAGTTGCAGCCGGCGGCGAGCACGGGCGCGGTGGCCGCCTGCGCGGCGTTGTAGGCGGCCGCGAAGCCCGGCGGCGAGACGCGCAGGTGCACCTGGAACGAGGTGCTCGCGCCCTCGAACGCCACCTCCGCGCGCTGGATGTCGAGGACGTCCTGGCCCTCGATGCGCACGGGGATGGGCTCGCGGCGCAGGCGCCGGATGCCGGCGGCGAGCGCGCGATAGCGGCACGCCTCGGTGAGCGCGGACGGGCCGAGGTCGCCCTCGGTCAGCGTGGGCAGGATGCCGATGCAGACCGGCCGCGCGCCGTGGGTGGCGGCGGCGCGGCGCACCTCGGCGAGCGCGTCGTCGAGCGACGCGGCCATGGCGCTGAACGGCGCGCCGGCGAGCCGCCACGGCCGCGTGTTGACCTCGAGGTTGAAGCGGTCGAGCTCGAGGGTGATGCGCGGGTCGACGGTCGCGCCGAGCACCTGGCGGTTGACGGGGGCCGGCCGCCCCGCGGCGTCGACGAGGTTGATCTCGAGCTCGGCGCCGATGGTCGTCTCGCCCTCACCGAAGCCGGGCCGCGCGAGGACGTGGGCCAGCGCGTCGAGACAGTCGCGCAGGCGCGCCTCGAAGCGGGCGAACTCGGCCTCCTCGAACTGATCGCGATCGATGTGCAGACCCATGCGGCGATGCTCCCCGATGCTGCACCGGCCCGATGCTTCACAGGAATGATTCGCGCGGCGCGATCCCCGATGCTCGCGGCTTCACGGGCTCGGGAGGCCCGACGGCGGGTTGTGGCTTCTCTCGCCGCGCGCGGCTGTGCTACGCAGCCGAGCATGCAGACGGACCCGAGCTCGATCGATCGCGGCGCTCCCTTCGAAGCCCCGGGCGGCCCCGACGCGGTGCTCTGCCTGCACGGCCTGACGAGCACGCCGTACGAGTTGCGCCCGATCGCCGAGGCGCTCGCACGCGCGGGGCACGCGGTGTACGCGCCGCGCATCGTCGGCCACGGCCGTACGCCCGAGGTGCTCGCCCACACGCGCTGGGCCGACTGGATCGCGGTGGCGCGGCGCGCCTTCGACCGCCTCGCCGCCGAGCACGAGCGCGTGTTCGTCGTCGGGCTGTCGATGGGCGCGCTGCTGTCGCTCGTCCTGGCGCACGAGCGCGGCGCGCGCGTCGGCGGGGTGGTGGCGATGGCGACGCCGCTGCGCTTCCGCTGGAACGAGCAGATCGCGCTCGAGCTCGTCGACCGGCTGCCGGGCGGCGAGATGCTGCCGTTCTATCCGAAGCGCGGCGGGCCCGACGTGTCCGATCCGGCGGTCGCCGCCTCGATGCCCGGCTACGACCGCATCCCGCTGGTGGCCGCCGCGAGCATGCTCGAGGGGCAGCACGACGCCCTCGACCGGGCGGCCCGGCTCGCCTGCCCGGCGCTCGTGCTGCACGGCCGCCACGACCACGTCGCCCCCGCCGCCAACGCGCGCCGCCTGTTCGACGCGCTCGGCAGCCCGCGCAAGCGCCTGATCGTCTACCCCGGGAGCTGGCACATCCTGCCGCTCGACGTCGACCACGAGGCCGTGGTGCGCGACGTGACGAGCTTCGTCGCCGATCCCGTCGCCTTCACCGAGGTGCGCCGATGAACCAGTTCGTCCTCGCCATCGACCAGGGCACCACCGGCACGACGGTGCTCGTGCTCGACGCGGAGCTGTCGGTCCGCGGTCGCCACACGCAGGACTTTCCTCAGATTTTTCCGCAGCCGGGCTGGGTGGAGCACGATCCCGAGGCGATCATGGCCTCGGTCGAGGCCGCCGTCCGCGGGGCGATCGGCCAGGCGCGGATCGACGCGCGGCAGATCGCCGGCATCGGCATCACGAACCAACGCGAGACGACGGTGCTCTGGGACCGCGCGACGGGGCGCGGCGTCCACAACGCCATCGTCTGGCAGGACCGCCGCACGGCGGAGCGCTGCCGCGAGCTGAAGCACCTCGAGCCGCTCTTCCGCGAGCGCACGGGCCTCGTGCTCGACCCGTACTTCTCCGGCACCAAGGTCGCGTGGCTGCTCGACCACGTGCCCGGTCTGCGTCCCCGGGCCGAACGCGGCGAGCTGGCGTTCGGGACGATCGACTCGTTCCTGGTCTGGCGGCTGACGGGCGGGCGCGTCCACGTGACCGACGTGTCGAATGCGAGCCGCACGCTGCTGATGAACCTGCGGACGCTGGCGTGGGACGACGAGCTGCTCGGCATCCTCGGCGTGCCGCGGGCGCTCCTGCCCGACGTGCGGGCGTGCAGCGAGGTCTATGGCGAGACGCAGGGCTTCCCCGGGCTGCCCGACGGCATCCCGGTGGCGGGCATGGCCGGCGACCAGCAGGCGGCCCTGTTCGGGCAGACGTGCTTCGACGTCGGCGAGGCGAAGTGCACGTTCGGCACGGGCGCCTTCCTGCTGATGAACACCGGCGAGGCGCCGGTCGCCAGCGACAACGGCCTGCTGACGACGGTGGCGTGGCGCATCGGCGACGCGCCCGCGATCTACGCGCTCGAGGGCAGCGCGTTCATCGCCGGGGCGGCGGTGCAGTGGCTGCGCGACGGGCTCGGCCTCATCGGCACCGCGTCCGAGGTGGAGGCGCTCGCGGCCGAGGTGCCCGACGCCGGCGGCGTGTACTTCGTGCCGGCGCTCACCGGCCTGGGCGCGCCCTACTGGCGGCCCGACGCGCGCGGCGTCGTCTGCGGCCTGACGCGCGGCACGACGCGCGCGCACCTCGCGCGGGCGACGCTCGAGGGCATCGCCTTCCAGAACTACGACGTGCTCGAGGCCATGCAGCGCGACCTGTCGCGGCCGATGACCGCGCTCAAGGTCGACGGCGGCGCGGCGGCGAACGACCTGCTGATGCAGTTCCAGGCGGACCTGCTCGGCGTCGAGATCGTGCGGCCGGCGATGCTCGAGACGACGGCGCTCGGCGCGGCCTTCCTCGCCGGCCTCGCCGTCGGCGTGTGGTCCGACGAGCAGGCGGTGCGCCGCGCGTGGCGCGAGGAGCGCCGCTTCTACCGCACGATGGACGAACAGGACGTGGGCGCGCGCATCGCCGGCTGGCGGGACGCGGTCCGGCGGGCCTGAGGAGGGGTCGATGGGGAGGCTCGCGGCGGCGCTCGTCCTGCTGTTCGGCGGGGCGGCCAGCGCCGAGGACGTGACGGACTGGGCGCCGGCCGAGGTCGGCGGCGCGCTCGTGGTGCGCGGCTTCGGCGCGTTGGCCGACGCGCTGGACACGACCGAGAAGCGGTTCGGCGCCGAGCCGTCGGTGGCGAAGGCCGTCGCCGCGCTGCGCGCCTGGGCGCCGGGCGGGCTCGGCCTCGGCGCGCGGCAGTGGGGCGACGGGCTGGCGCTCGACCGCGGCGTCGCCCTCTACATCCCGGCGCCGAAGCAGGTGCGCATCGTCGTCGGCGCCGACGACGCCGAGCGCGCGAAGAAGCGGCTGCTCGAGGTGCTCGGCGGGCTCGGCGCCGACGTCGAGGCGCTGCCGACGGGCCAGGTGCGGCTCGGCGAACTCACGCTGAGCTGCGGGCCGGGCGGGCAGTTCCTGGTGTGCGACACGCAGGCCGTGCCCGAGAAGGCGCCGGGGCCGCCCCCGTGGCTGAAGGCGGCGCCGTTCGCGACCGACGCGCTGCTGCTCGCCTACGCCGACGAGCGCCTCCTGTCGAAGGAGGACGTCCCGCTGAAGTCGGCGTGGTTCGCGCTCGAGCGCGCGGGGGACACGGTGCGGCTCGCCGCGGCGTGGCGCGTCGTGCCCGAGGTCGCGGCGCAGGCGGCGGCGCTGACGACGACCGGGGGCACCGCCGCCGGCCTGCGCACGGTCGACGCGCGCACCCCGGCGCTCTTCAAGCTGTCGTTCGACGGCCCGAAGCTGATCGGCATGGCCGAGGGCGTGACGGGCGGAGCGCCGCCGCCGGTGGCCGGGCTGGTCGCGGCCCTGAAGGCCGGCTGGACGGGCGATCTCGTCGCCTCGATGGCCGGCAGCTTCCTGCACCCGGTCTTCGCGTTCGGCGTGACGGGGCCCGAGGCGGGGACGGCCATCGTCGACGCGCTCGCGGCGAGCGTGCAGGCCCTCGGCGGCCGCGTGAAGGTGACGCCGCCGGTGGACGGCGTCGGCACGCTGGCGTTCGAGGACGACCTCGCGCCGGGCGAAGCGATGCGGCTCAACGTGCGTTACGGCGTGTGCGACGACGCGTTGGTCTTCGCGCTCTCCCCCGCCGACGTCATGCGGTGCCGCGAGGCGGGCGCGCGCATGGCGGCGGTGCCGGAGGCGCTGGCGCGCAAGGGCAGCCACGGCTTCGTCATCTGGGACGTGCTCTCGGTGTTCACGAGCGGCCTGCCGCACGACGTGCTCGAAGTGGACTCGCCGCAGGTGCACCCGCTCGTGCAGCCGGCGCTGACGCTGCTGTCGGTCTTCGCGCACCGGGTCGACGAGCTGGGCGCAGCGGCGCGCGTCGAGGGCGACGAGGTGCGGGCCGAGCTCTGGTGGAGGCTGCTGTGATGCGACACACCGCTCGATGGCTCCTCGTCGCGCTGACGGCGGTCGCCTGCGACGATCCCGCGAAACCGATGGCGCCCGCCCCCGGCACGCAGGCCGGGGCGCCCGTGTCCGCGGTGGCGGCCACCGACGACGCCGAGGCGGCGCGCGCGCTCTTCGACGAGTCGGTGCGCCGGCACCTCGCCGGCGACGAGGTCGCCTGGAAGGACGGCCTGCTCGAGCTCGCCGCCCGCTACCCCGACACGCCGCACGGCCGCGCGGCGCGGCGCCGCATCGGCGGCGCGGGCGAGTGGGTGGTCGCCACCGGCGTGATGGCCGCCGTCGCCGTCCCCGCGTTCATGAAGTACATCCGCCGCAGCAAGACGGCGGAGGCCACCATGAACGTCCGCAAGATGTTCGACGGCGCGGTGGCCTTCTACGCCGAGCACCAGCGCTTCCCGCAGACGACGCCGCTCTCGCCCGGGCAGCCCGCGTGCCAGGGCGGCGAGTCGACGAAGATGCCGCCGAACCCGGACGCCTGGACGGCCCCCGGCTGGCAGGAGCTGAACTTCAGCGTCGACGACCCGCACTACTACCGCTACGAGTTCGTCTCCGAGGGCTCCGGCCCGGGCGCGCAGTTCACCGCGCGCGCCATCGGCGACCTCAACTGCGATGGCGTGCTGGCCACGTTCGAGCGCGTCGGCCGCGTCGACGAGCAGGGCAATGTGACCGGCGGCGCCGGCCTCTTCATGGCGAACGAGCTCGAGTGAGGCGCGACGAACCGTGAAGAAGCCCGACGAGTCGCAGCGACTGCTCTTCCGCACCCTGTGGTTCGGCGGCGCCGCGGCGATCATCGTGCCGCTCAACTTCGTGGTGTTCTTCTGGGCCTCCGAGGTGTCGTTCCTCACGCCGGTCTTCTTCATGCTGGCGGGGGTCCAGCTCGTGTGCGGCGCCATCGGCGCGCGGGCGGCGTGGCGGTACGCGCGCTTCGCGAAGCTGAGCGGCGTGGGGCTCCTGCTGTTCTGCGGGCTGGTGGCGCTCGGCGGCCCGACGGGGGCGGCGCTCGCGGCGTTCTTCATGGGCAGCGGCGGCCTCGGCGTCGGCGGGGCGCTGGGCGGCGCGTGGGGCCGGCCGCTGCGCCTGCGCGGACGGATCGTGCACCCGGAGCTTCGCGCCGGCAGCGACTGGACGCGCGGCGACCGGCCGTCGACGGCGGGCCTCGACGAGGCGACGCGACGCGCGCTCGAGGCGCTGTGGCTGCACGACGCCCAGAAGGAGCACGCCAGCGTGCCGGCCTTCTCGCGCCTGAGCTGGCAGCTGATCGCCGTCGGCGCCCCCGCGAACCTCGTCGAGGCCGTCCACGTCGCCGCGCTCGAGGAGATCGACCACACGCGGCGTTGCTTCGCGCTCGCGGCGGGCTACGGCGGCCGCTCGCACTCCGCCGAGCCGATGCCCGACCTGCTGCTCGGCGGCGCGCTCGACCTCCCCGGCCGCCCGCTCGAGGCCATCGCCGTGGAGAGCCTGAAGGACGGCTGCCTGCTCGAGGACTTCAACGCCGACGTCGCTGCGGCCTGCGCCGCCGCGTGCCTCGAGCCGGTGACGCGCGACGTGCTCGAGCGTATCGCGCGCGAGGAGCGCGCCCACGCCGAGTTGTCGTGGAAAATCGTGGCCTTCTGCGTCGAGCGCGGCGGCGCGCCGGTGCGCCGCGCCGTCGAGCGGGCCGCCGGCGAGCTGGCCGGGGTCGCCCGTCCGACCGCCGCCTCCGCCGAGAAGGCGGACCTCGTCGCGCGGGCCGACGCCGCGGCCCTGCGTCGCCACGGCCGCCTGCCGGACACGGAGTGGGCCGCGCTCTGGTCGGCGCGCGTCGAACAGACCGCCACACGCCTGCTCGAGGGGGCACCCCACCAGGCGTAGCTGAGCGATGTCGAGCCGATTTCGCCGAGTCCAGCGCAGCCGACGGCGCAGCGAAGCGACCGACTTGCGGGAGCGAGTCTGCGGAAGTCGCAGCAGGCGGATGCGCGCCACACGCTCCCAGGTGCTACGGCGCGATGCCTGCGATGCGGGCCTCGCTCGCCTCGAAGGGTACGCAGACGCTGACGGCGTTGCAGTCGCCCTGGCGGGCGGGGTCGCACTCCCGGGCGCCGCCGTTCTCCCAACGGATGTCGTAGCCGCCGATGAGGCCGAGCAGGAGCGGCAGCGCGTCGAGCGGATCGCCGTTCGGCGGGAGGATGCCGGACCACAGATCGCACTCGGAGGGGGCGCCTGCTTCGGCGCAGTCGGCCTGAAGCGCCGCGAGGGTCGTGAGCACCTCGCCCTCGGTCCAGAAGCCCTCGAACAGGCCGCCGCCGATGCCGAAGCCGTCCATGCCGTCGTACAGCTCTCCGCGCACCGTGGCCCCGGTGAGGTAGATGGGGCGCCAGCCCACGACGGGCGGCAGGCCGATGCCGAGCGCGATGCGCTCCGTGCGGAAGACGCCGCGGTCGACCGGCGTGTCGGCGTAGCGGACGCGCGGCGGGCGGCGCGGATCCCGGTCGGGGAAGGACGCGCGGTCGATCAGGAACCCGCTCGCCTCGTGCACGCCGCGCAGCAGGCGCAGGTCGATGCGGCGGAGGCGATCACCGGGCGTCCCGGGCGGCCAGCCGGCGATGTGGCCGAGGATGACGTGGGGGATGAGGCCGTCCGCGCCCGGCTGGACCGCCTCGGCGTAGCCCCTGCCGACGAGGCCCACGAGCGAGCCGAGGCCGCTGCCGCGGTTGTGGCCGAAGACGGTGCAGCCCCGCTGCACCGCGGCCGCCGCATCGGGCGGGATGTCGACCCAGCTGACGTACGCTGCCGGCGCGAGCTCGTCCTCGCCCTCGCCCGGGACGCGGAACCGCCAGTGCGCCTCGTGCGCCCGCCCGTCGCGGGTGAACAGCTCGATGCGGACGTGGTGCTCGCCCGGGCCGAGGGTGTCCGTGTCCCAGATCCAGGCGCTCGGCAGGAAGCCCAGCTCGTCGACGAACGCCTCGTCGAGGTAGAGCGCGCCGCGGAACACGTCGTGCGGCTCGTCGTCCACGACGGCGAGCGACAGCTCCAGGTCGCCGCTGATCGACTCGCCGTCGGCGGGCGGCCCGCAGGCGCCGAAGACGCAGCGCGTCAGCTCGAGCTGTAGCGGGTGGTCGACCTCGACGCGGATGGCGTCTTCGGCGCCGTCGGCGACCGCGCGCAGGACGCGCGGGGCGTGGAGGTACTCCGGCGTCCACGCGAAGCGGCCGTCGCGGAAGCGGCCGAGATCGAGGCCGTCCACCTCGAAGCGCACGCCACCGACACCACCGCTCGTCGCGACGAGCACGTCGATGGGCCCCGTGACGACCTCGCCGTTCTGCGGCGTCACGAAGCGCACCGATGGCGGGCCGATCTCGCGCCCGAAGGTCACCCGGACGGCGTCCTCGACGCGGGTCCCCGCCTCGTCGCGGGCCACGACCCGCAGGGTGTGCGGGCCTTCGGCGTGGTCGGCGACCACGACCCGTATCGAGTAGGGCGGGGCGTCGGCCAGGCCGAGCATGACGTCGTCGAGCCAGAAGCGGACGACCACCCCGTCGGTGCGGTTCGGGCGCGCGAAGACGTCGAAGTCCTCGCCGAGCGTGGCGCCGTCGGGCGGGTGCAGCAGGTCGACGAAGAGCAGGGGCGTGTCCTCGCCGCCGTCGCCGGGGCGCGGCGCCGCGTCCGCCGGCGAGGAGGGCCCCGCGTCCCGCGGGCGGGTGGGGCGCGCGGCGTCGAGGTCGTCGCCGTCCGTGCCGGGAAAGTCGCGCGCGCCGCACGCCGCGAGCGCGAGGCTCCCGAGCGCGGTGCCGATGATGACGGGCCAGAGCCTCATGGGTCACCCCCCGGCCGACCATCCCTCGCCGGCGGCGGCCACGTCAACCGGCTGGCGCGCTCCTTGCTCATCAGGCGAGGACGGACACCTCGAAGGAGTCACCGATGGCAACGCAGACCATGTCCCTGTGGGAGTCGGCCGTCGCTTTCGGCGAGCGCACGATGGGCTTCGCCCGTCGCATCCTGCCCCCCCTCGTCGCCGACACCGCGGCGGCGGTGCGCGGCATGGTGGCGACCGATCCGTTCGAGCGCCTGATCCAGGAGCACCGGCAGGTCGATGCCATGCTCCAGCGGCTCACGGACGGGATCGACGCGCCGAACGCCTGGCGGATCGCGCTGTTCATGCGCTTCAAGCGCGCCATGACCAAACACTCGCTCGCCGAGGAGGACATCGTCTACCCGGCGCTGCACGACGAGGTGCGCGACCAGAAGGGCAGCAAGTCGCTGTATGAGGAGCACGCCGAGATCAAGATCCACATGGCCGAGGTCGAGCACGCGCTGCTCAACGAGGATCCGCAGTGGCGGCGTCACGTCCGCAGCCTGCACGAGGTCCTCGCGCGCCACATGCGCCACGAAGAGGAAGAGGAGTTCCCGAAGATGCGCTCCGTCCTCGGCGAGGAGCGGCAGCGCACGATGTCGGCCGAGATTCGCCGCGAAGAGCGGATGGTGATCTGACGGGAGGCCGCCCGGCCTACTCCTCGCGCCGGTTGCCGAGCAGACCGGCGCGGTACGCGAAGTAGAGCAGCTGCAGAATGGCCGTGAGCGCCGCGGCCACGTAGGTGGCGGCGGCGGCGGAGAGCACGTGCTTCACGCCGCCGAGCTCCTCGCGTGTCAGCACGCCGCTGTTCGACAGGGCGGCATAGGCGCGGCGCGAGGCGTCGATCTCGACGGGCAGCGTCACCAGGGTGAAGAAGACGAAGCCGGCGAAGAGCAACACGCCGATCTTCGCCAGCCCGAACGCGCCGATGCCGAGGCCGATCATCACCATGATGATCCCGAGGTTGGTGCCGATGTTCGCCACCGGCACCATGACCTGGCGCAGCCGCATCGCGCCGTAACCGACCTTGTCCTGAATGGCATGCCCGACCTCGTGCGCGGCGATGCCCGCGGCCGCCACCGACGCGCCGCGGTAGTTGTCGGGCGACAGGCGCAGCACCTTGCCGCGCGGGTCGTAGTGGTCGCTCAACGCCCCCGGCGTCTCTTCGATGCGGACGTCGCGGATGCCTTCCGTCTGTAGGATGAGGCGGGCGATGTCGACGCCGGTCATGCCATGACCGATGGCCACGTGCTTCCAGCGCTTGACCGCGCCCATCACCCAGGCCTGCGCGCCCAGGCTGAGCAACAGCCCGATGCCCATCACGGCCAGGTAGAGCGGATCGAAGAACATGGGTCATCACCTCCGAGTGTCGCCCCGGAGAGATGGTCACCGGCGGGGCGGCGTCAATCGCCGAAGAGGAAGCCCACCGGCTCGTCGCCGCCGTTTCCGGGCAGGATCATCGGCATGCGGCGCGGATCGGGCGCGTCCTTGTCTCCGTACAGATGCCGGTAGGCGGCGAGGTTGTGCAGGACGCGGCGCACGTAACCCCGCGTCTCGTCGTAGGGGATCTCTTCGACGAACTCGTCGGCGTCGAGCTTGCCGACGCGCTTCAGCCAGCGGTCGACGGCGCCCGGGCCGGCGTTATATCCGGCGGTCACGCAGGCGAGGTGTCCGTCGAACTTGTCCATCAGGTACTTCAGATAGCCGGTGCCATAGTGGATGTTGCCGCGCACCGAGTAGACCTGCTTGAGCGAGGGCGCCTTCTTCTCGCCGAGCAGCTTCTTGGCGACCAGCTTCGCCGTGGGGTGGAGCACCTGCATCAGGCCGTGGGCCTTGGCGTGGCTGCGGGCCTGGGCGCGAAAGGCGCTCTCCTGCCGCATGACCGCCCAGATGAGCGAGGCGGCGACGGCGTGCTCCTCGGCCTCGGCCTCGACCTCGTGGTCGAAGGGCCGCGGGAAGGAGGCCACCCAGCGGTCGCGGTGCGGGCCCTCGGGCGGGGCGTCGAGCGGGCCGGCGGACCAGGCGATCCAGTGGGCGCGCCAGTCGTCGCCACCCTGGCGGTAGAGCGACGACAGGAGCATCGAGCCGCGCGGCCCGAGGCGGCGCAGGTCGAAGAGGTGGCGCAGCATCGCGCGGGCGTCGTCCTCGAGGCCGAGGCGATAGAGCGCCGCGGCGGCGCCGGCCTCGGTCTCGATGCGGTCGAGGTCCGGCAGGGGCTGCGACTCGCCCGGCGCCACCACGGCGGTGCGCTCCGGCATCGGCGCGTCGCCCTCGCCGGTGCGCCACATCCAGCCCTGGGCGAGGTTGGCGTAGTACGACAGCGGGAAGCGCTCGACGAGGAAGCGCCACGTCGCGCGCGCCGCCGACATGCGCCCCAGCTTCTGCTGGCAGCGCGCCCGCCAGTAGAGCGCGCGCTCATAGTAGGTGCGGCGCGAGTCGTCGAGCGCCGTCGGGTGCTCGTCGATCAGGCGGCCGAAGAAGTGGTCGGCCTCCTCGAACTCGCCCTGCCGCCAGGCGATCCAGCCGAGGTTCCACAGGGCGAGCGGCCGCCGGCCGGCGTCGCCGTGGGTGTCGGCGTAGTGGGCCAGGTACTCCTGGAAGAACCAGCGCGCGCCGGACACGTCGTACATCCGGCGGGCGAGCGCGCCGCCCTCGAGCAGCGCGTCGGCGCCGTGGGCGGGCACGCGCGCGTCGGTGCCGAGCCGCTTGTAGAGCGCGAGCGCCTCGGAGCCGCGGTCGAGCCTGCGCAGGACACGCGCCTTGAGGTCGAGCATGCGCTCCTCGATCGCCGGCATCGGCGTCGCGGCGAGCGCCTTGTCGAGGTCCTTCAGCAACCCACCGAGATTCTTGGGGAAAGTGCGCTCGGTGCGCAGCAGGACGTCGAGGCCGCGCGCCTGTCCGCCGAGGCGGCGGCCGATGGCGCTGGCGTAGGTCTCGGCGCCGCCGGAACGCGCGCGATCGACGGCGGCGTCGAGGACCTCTTCGATGCCGAGCGGCGCGTCGCCCTTCGGATCGGCGAAGGCGGCGAGCAGCGGCCCCTCGGACTCGCGGGCGGCGTTGCTGCGCGGCCAGGTGCGCCAGAGGTCCGCGAGGCGGCCGAGCCACGCCTTGCGGTCGCCGTCCACGGCGAGGCGCGCGTCGGCGCGCAGGCGGGCGACCCGGGCCTTCTCCCACGAGTCGTCGACGCCGGACTCGAGGCGGTCGAGCACCGGGCCGACCTCGGCGGCGCGGCCGGCGGCCATCCAGCGGCGGACGAGGCCGAAGGCGAGGTCGGGGAAGGCCGGGTCGTTCGTCGAGAGCGAGAGGATGATCGGATCGGCCTCGGCCTCGCGCTTCGTTCGGACCAGGATGCGGGCGCGCTGCGAGCGGGCGTGCTCGGCGAGCAGGGGCAGCGAGGCCTCGACCTTGGCGAAGCCGGCCTCGGCCTCGGCGAAGCGTCCGCGGGCGACGTCGCTGCGCGCGACCAGGTAGTCGACGTACGGCTGCAGGCGCGGCTCGAGGTCGGCGCGGGCCTTCTCGAGCATCTGGGCCGCGACGCCGTGTCGGCCGGCCTGGAACTCGGCGACGGCCTGTCTCGCGACGGCCGACGAGGCGAACACCGGGACGTCGACCTGGACGGCGACCTCGCCCGCGGGCGCGGCGTCGTCGGCGTCGCTGCGCCAGTGCGGCTGGTTCCCGGCGGCGGCCGGCGCGATGCGGCAGACGAGGGCGAGGGCGATGAATCGTGAAAGGCGGCGCACGCGCCGAGCGTACTGCCCCTTTACAGCCCACTGCAAAAACTTCGTGTAGGTAAGTGTCGTTTCTTCTCGGGTCAGAGCCAGCGTCGATGGGGGTCGCCGCCGTCGACGGGCCACGCGCGCCAGTCGCGGCCGCCGCGCGCCGCTTCGAGCAGGTTGTGGGCGACGACGGCCAGGTCATCGCGCTGCCAGAAGTCGGCGTGGGCGGCGCGCTCGAGGGCGAGGTGGCCCGCGTACGAGTAGGCGAGGCCGGACATCGGCGGCAGCAGCAGGCCGAGCGTCGAGAGCACGCCCTGCAGCCGTGACAGCACGGCCTTGCCGCCGACCGAGTGCATGGTGACGACGACCGCGGCCGGCTTCCCGAGCCACACCGGGCTTGCCTCGAGGCCGGTGGCCCGCTCGAGGAAGGCCTGCAGCGGGCTGCCCCACGAGTCCCAGTAGGTGCCGGTGGCGAAGACGAAGCCGTCGCTCGCGGCGAGCAGCGGCTCGAGGGCCGCGAGCGGCCGCGCGTCGGCGGCGAGGTGGAGCGTCTCGACCGCGGCCCGCGCGCGTAGGGCCTCGAGCAGCGGCGCGATCACCGCCGCCGTGTTGCCGCCGGCGCCGCCGAGGCTGCCGTCGATGAGCGTGATGCGCATGGCGCCCCCCTTCAGAGCAGTTTGTCGAGCAATTCTGAGGTGGTGGCGACGGGGATGAGCTCGAGGCCCGGCGGGGGGTTGGCCGTCGCGTCGCGGTTGCCCGCCGGGAGGAAGACGCGCGTGAAGCCGAGTTGGCGGGCCTCGGCGATGCGCGCCTCGGCCGCCACGACGGCGCGCACCTCGCCGCCGAGGCCCACCTCGCCGAACAGCACCGTGTGGGCGTCGATGGTGCGGTCGACGTGGCTCGAGGCGAGCGAGGCGACGAGGGCCAGGTCGGCGGCGGGCTCGTCCATGCGCAGGCCACCGGCGATGTTCACGTAGACGTCGGCCCCGGCGAGGTCGAGGCCGGCCTTCTTCTCGAGCACCGCCAGCAGCAGCGCCACGCGCCCGGCATCGGCGCCGATGGCCGTACGGCGCGCGGTGCCGTAGCGCGTCGGCGCGACGAGCGCCTGCACCTCGACGAGCAGCGGTCGCGTGCCCTCGAAGCTGGCGGTCACCACCGAGCCGGCGGTGTTCGTCGCGCGCTCGGCGAGGAACAGCGCCGACGGGTTGTGCACCTCGGCCAGGCCGTCGCCGCGCATCTCGAAGGCCCCGATTTCATTGGTGGATCCGAAGCGGTTCTTCACCGCGCGCAGCAACCGGAACGCGTGGCCGCGCTGGCCCTCGAAGTACAGCACCGTGTCGACCATGTGCTCGAGCACGCGCGGGCCGGCGATGGCGCCGTCCTTCGTGACGTGGCCGACGAGGAACGTCGCGATGTTGTGCCCCTTGGCGAGCTGCATGAGGCGCGCGGTCACCTCGCGCAGCTGTGTCACGCTGCCCGGCGCCGACTCGACCGCCTCGGTGTAGAGCGTCTGCACCGAATCGACGACGAGGACCGACGGCTTCAGCTCGCGGACGAAGGCGTCGATGCGCTCGAGGCACGTCTCGGCGACGAGCCACAGCCCCTCGGACTTCGCGCCGACGCGGTCGAAGCGCATGCGCGTCTGCTGCGGGGACTCCTCGCCGGTGACGTAGAGGACGCTGCGGCCCTTCGGCCGCGCGAGCCGGTCGCTCGCCTGCAGCAGCAGCGTCGACTTGCCGATGCCCGGATCGCCGCCGACGAGCACGAGCGAGCCCGGGACGAGCCCGCCGCCGAGCACGCGGTCGAGCTCGAGGATGCCCGTCGAGGCGCGCGCCACCGCGCCGCCGTCGACCTCGTGCAGGCGTTGCGGGCGCCCCGCCTGCAGGGCGCCGAACGCCGCGCGGCCGCCCGCGGCGGTGGCGGAGACGGCCACTTCTTCGACGATGGTGCCCCACTCGTTGCACGCGCCGCAGCGGCCCATCCACTTGGGTGTGCGGTTGCCGCAGGACTGGCAGGTGAACGTCGTCTTCGGCTTCGCCACTTCGGCCTCCGGTGCGCTCCGCGGGGTGCGTAGCATCTGCGCAACGCGCGTGCCACCACGCGGAGACCCGCCGCGATTGGATCGAGCGCGAGTGCCGGGCGTCCAGAATCGGAACGGTGTCCAGAACCTGGACGGGGTCGGCGAGGTCGAGGCGTCAGATGACCCGCAGCAGCCACCACGCGAGGCCGCAGACGCCCGCGCAGACGGCCAGCAGCCCGGCGAGGCGCGTCGTCCAGTCGTCGGGCCGCAGCAGCTCCTTGGTGGTCGGCGGCGCGTGCGTGATCACCGTGGGGACCGGCGCCGGCCGGGGGGCGCGCGGCTCGGGCTGCGCGCGCGGCGCCGGGCGGGGGGTGGGGGTGGGCTGCGCGGCGGGCGCCGGACGTGCCGCGGGGACCGGCACCGGCGTCGCCACCGGCACGACGGGCTCCGCCGACGCCCTCGCCGCCGCGCGCCCCCGCGCCGCGGGACCGACGTCCGCCGGCGGTCCGGGCGCCGGCACCTTGATCAGCTTGACGCCGCCGCGCACCGCGTCGCGGAACTCGGCGACCGACCGGAAGCGCGCGTCCGGGTCCTTCTCGAGCGCCTTGAGGAGCGCCGCTTCCAGGGCCGGCGGCATTTCGGGCACGATGAGCCGCGGCGGGGGCGGCGGAGTGGAGACGTGATGGCGCAGCACCTCGGCCGGGTTGGGATGACGGAAGGGCACCTGGCCGGTGAGCATCTCGTACAGCAGCACCCCCAGCGCGTAGACGTCGCTGCGCAGATCGTCGCGGGACTCGCCGGCGGCCTGCTCCGGCGCCAGGTACTCGGCGGTGCCGACGACCATGCCCGTCGCCGTCAACTTGTCGGCGCCGATGGCGCGCGCGATGCCGAAGTCGGTCAGCATCGCCCGGCCGTCGCCGCGCACGATCACGTTCGCCGGCTTCAGATCGCGGTGGACGATGCGGTGCGAGTGCACGTGCCCCAGGCCGGCGCCGACCTGGTCGAACAGCTCGATGGCGACGTCCTGCGGGAGGCGGCCCTGACGCCGCACCATCTGGTCGAGCGTGATGCCGCGCACGAAGGGCATCACGATGAACGTGCGGCCGTGCGATTCCAGAAAACCCAGCAGAGGCACGAGGTTGGGGTGGTCGAGCTTCGCGAGGACCTTCGCTTCGTTGACGAACCGCGCCCGGTGCAGCTGGTCCGGCGCCAGGCGCGGCAGCAGCATCTTGAGCGCCACCTCCTGGCCGGTGAGCTCGTGGCGGGCGCGGTACACACGGCCCATGCCGCCGCGCCCGACCTCCTCGAGCACCTCGTAGCCCTCGATGCGGTCGCCGACCTGGGGCAGCGCGTCGGGCCGCCGCGGCACCACCCCCGGCACGATGCGCAGCCGCGGCATGTCCTGCCGCGTGGCCTCGGCCTCCTCGGGGTCGATGCTGCGCTCGGCGGGAGGCAGGTCCGGTGACGGGTCGGGCGCCTCGGGCTTCGTGTCCTCGGCCGGGAACCCCGCCGCCACCGGCACGACCACCGGCAGCGTCGGCTCCGACGGGCGCGGCACCGGCGGCGCCACCGCAGGGCTGCCCACCAGCGTCGTCACGTTCGCCCGCCGCGCCTCGGCCATCGCGCGCGCCCGCGCCGCGGGGCCGCCTACGTCCGGCTGCGTCTGCAGGTGCATGGGCTTGCCGCACTCCACGCAGTGGACGGCGTGGTCGGGAACGCGGGCGCGGCACGAGGGACATTGAGCCATGCGGGCAGAGCGACCGTATGTCAGGGGCACGGCCGACGCAAGCTGCCGCGCTCCTGCTCGCGCTGCTCCTCTGCGGGACGGCGCGCGCCGATCTGCTCGCGGCGGAGGCGGACCGCCTCACGAACGAGGCGACGGCGCGGCGTGCCGAGCCCGGCGGCGCCGCGGCGCTCATGCGCCTCGAGGCGCTCTCGCCGTGGCTGCCGGCGGGGCTCGTCGAGGGGCGCCTGCAGGCGGCCGCCGCCGATCCGCAGCGCGCGCCGCTCGGCCGCGCGGTGGCCGCGTGGCTGCTGCGCGGCCTGGCGCTCGAACGGCTCGACGCGGAGACGGCGCGGGCCGCCGTCCGGCCGCTCGGGATGCTCACCGCCTTCGCGATGCGGACCGGGCCGGCGCCGGCGCCCACCGAGACGCTCGCGCCCGGGGGCTGGCGTCCGTATCCGACCGACGCCGGGACGGGGGAGGTGTGGCTCGACGCGTTCCTGCGCCCCGCGCGCGAGACGCAGGCCACGCTCGCCGCGCGCGTCACGGCGCCCGGCGGCCCGGCGGTGCTGCGGATCGGCTTCGACGACGCGGCGACCGTCTGGCTCAACGGCGACGAGGTGTTCAAGGCGCCGGCGGAGCACCCGGCGTGGCTCGACCAGGAGGCCATCCCCGTCGCGCTCCGGCCCGGCGACAACCGCCTCGTGGTCGAGGTGCGCCAGCGCCGCGGCGCGTGGCGGTTCAGCGCGCGCTTCACCGACGCCGAGGGACGCCCGCTCGCCGGCGTCGAGGCCCACCCCGATCCGTGGGGGCCGTGCCCCGACCCCGCGCCGCCGCCGCCCGCCGCCGATCCGCCGGCGTCGCTGTGGACGGCGTTCATCGCCGCCGCCGACGAGGAGCCGCCCCACCCGGAGCGCCTGCGCGACCTCGCGACGTACGCCCACCGGACGGGCCTGCCCGACGCGGACCAGGCGCGGCCGCGCGTGGCCCTGATGAACGCCTGGGAGGTCGATCCGGGCCCGCGCACGCTGAAGGCGTGGCTCGATCTGCTGCCCGAAGACCAGCGCGCCGCGGTGCGCGCCGCCCACGTTCCGGCGCGGCCGGTCCTGCTCGCCGACGTCGTCGCCGACGCCTTCCTGCGCGTCGACGCCGCCTGGGTGCACTACTACGCGCGCCGCCCGCATGCCGCGCGCGAGATCCTCGAGCGCCTGCTCGCCGAGGCGCCCGACTTCCTGCCGGCCACGTACCTGCTGGCGATCGTGCACGAGGACGTCGGCCTCCCGCATACCTCCGCGAATCTCTTGGGAAATGCGCGGCGCGCGCACCCGCGGGTCACGATGCTGCGCCGGGCGCTGCTCGGCGCGCTGCGGGCGGGCGAGCGCCGGGCGGAGCAGCGCGCCGAGCTCGAGGCGCTCGTCGCCGAGGGGCTGGCCGGGCCCGACGACCTGTACCAGCTCGCGCTGATGCGGCGGGACGCGGGCGACACCGACGCCGCGCTGGCGCTGCTCGACCGCGTCGTGGCCGCGCGTCCCGAGCTCTGGGCGTACGCGCTCGAGGCGGCCGAGGTGCGGATGCGCGCCGGTGACCACGCGGACGCCCGCGCGCGGCTCGAGGCGTTGCGCGCGCTCGCGTCCGACGAGGCGCAGGTGCTCGAGCCGCTCGCTCGCCTCGCCGCCGACGAGGGCGATCGCGCGGAGGCGGCGGAGCTGCTGCGCCGGGCCGTCGCCGCGGAGCCGGGCCGCGACGACCTCGCGCGCTACCTCGCCTCGCTCACCGGCGCGCGGACGGAGGCGGCGCCCGGACCGCCGCTCGAAGAGCTGCTCGCGATCGCCTCGCCTGCCGGATCGCCGGCCCACGTCCTGTACCACCACGCGCGCACGGAGGTCGGCGCGAGCGGCCTCGCCGCGCGCCGCGTGCGCCGCGTCGTCCGCCTGCTCACCGAGGAGGGCGCGCGGCGCTACGGCGAGTGGGAGCTGCCGTACGTCCCCGGCCGCCAGCGGCTCGAGGTCGAGACGGCGCGCCTCGTCCGGCAGGGCGAGCCGCCGGCCTCGCCGCGACGCAGCGACCGCGACTTGTCCGAGCCGCAGTACCGCCTCTACTACGACCTGCTCGCCGAGGTGCTCACCTTCCCGCGGCCGCGGGCGGGCGACGTGATCGAGGTCGTCTGGCGCCTGACCGACGTCGCCGCGGACCCCGCGTTCCCCGGCTACTACGGCGAGATCGCGTTCCTGCAGGAGGCGGCCCCGCGCGCCCACAGCGTCGTCGAGGTGGCCGCCGCGCGCCCGGAGGCGCTGCGCGTGCGGCTCACGGCCAACGGCCTCGCGGTCGCGCAAGAGGGGCTGCGCTTCGAGGCGCGCGACGTCCCCGCCGCGCCGCTCGAGGGCGACGGCCCCGGCGCCTCGTCCGTCCGCGCGCACCTGCACGTCAGCACCGTGGCCGACTGGGCCGAGGTCAGCCGCCGCTACGCCGCGCTGATGGACGGCCGCGACCGCCCCGACCGCGCCCTCACGGAGCTGGCGAAGCGCTGGGCCGGCGACGCGCGGACGCCCGAGGAGATGATCGAGCGCCTGTACGTCGAGGTCGCGCACCGCATCCGCTACGTGGGCCTCGAGCTCGGCCTGCACAGCTTCAAGCCGGAGCAGCCGTCGCTCGTGCTCGCCCGCGGCTACGGCGACTGCAAGGACAAGGCGACGCTGCTCATCGCGCTGGCGCGCGCGCTCGGCCTCGAGGCGCACCTGACGCTCGTGCGCACGCGCTCCCAGGGCGAGATCGGGCCGGCGCCGGCGAGCTTCGCCGTGTTCGACCACGCCATCGTGTACCTGCCGACGCTGCAGCGCTTCGTCGACCCGACCGTCGACCGCAACGACCCGTGGACGCTGCCGCCGCCCGACCAGGAGGCGGTGGCCCTCGTCGTCGGCGTCGACGAGGCCCCGCGGCGGGTGCCGGCGCAGCCCGCCCAGCACAACCGGAGCGCCTGGACGCTCGACGTGCGGCTCGCCCCGGACGGCACGGCGCGGGGCACGGCCACGTGGGAGACGTCCGGCCACTTCGCCACCGTCGCCCGCCGCAACCTCGAGGCGGAGGGCACGCGCCGCGAGTATCTCGAGCGCCTGCTCGCCGACGGCTTCCCCGGCGTGCGCGCGGCGGCGCCGGCGCTCTCGGGCCTGACCCCCGCGCTCGACCCGGTGAGCGCGCGCCTCGACGTGACGCTGCCCGCGTTCCCGCGGAGCGGCGGCGGTTTTGCGATCCCCGTGGGCGTGGCGCCGTGGCGCCTCGTCGAGCGCTTCGCCCAGTCTGCGGTCCGCAACGTCCCGTTGCGCATCGACTTTCGGCGCCAGGAGTCGCGGCGGCTGCGCCTCCCCGCCGGCGTGGCGGGGCCGGCGGAGGCCGACCGCCACCTCGACTCGAAGTTCGGCCGCGCGCGCCTCGTGGTCGCGCGGCAGGACGGCGCCCTGACGCTGGACTCGTCCGTGAACATCGAGGTCTCCGAAGTGTCCGTCGCCGACTATCCCGCCTTCCGCGCGTGGCTCGCCGACGTCGACCGCGCCCTCTCGAGCCCCGTGGAGGTGCGGCCGTGACCCGCCCGCTCCCGAGCGCCGTGCGGTGTGCGCGCGCTGCCGGAGGTGCGGCCTTCGGGCCGGCCGGGGGCGCGCGTGGGTCCGCCGGGGCGGCGCGTGGGCCGACCAGGGCGACGCTGGCGCCGGCTGGTGCCGCGCCGGCGTCGACTGGCGGCGCCCGCCCGGGCTCGGGACCGCGTGTCGCGACGCTCGGGCCGAGCCGTCGTCGGCCGCTCCGCCGGGGGGCGCTGCTGGCGGCGGTCCTGCTCGCGGCCGGCTGCGCCACGGCCCCGCGCACGCTCGAGGACGATCTCGCCGCCGCGCGCGAGGCCGGCGCCCACGCCCGCCACGGGTGGCTCGCGTACCTCGCCGGCGACGCCGCCGCCGCCCGCGCCAGCTTCGAACGCGTCCCGGGGGACCCGCTCGCCGCGCTCGGCGCCGCGCGCCTCGCCCGTGACGCGCTCGACGCCTCCGGCGCGCTGACCGCCGCCGCGCGCGCCGTCGCGTCCGGTCGGGACCGGGCGCGGCTCGACGCGGACGCCTCCGGCGCGTCGTCCGCCGCCGCCCCCGCGTGGACCGGCGTCGTCGCCCGGCTCTGGGCCCAGGAGGCCGCCGACGAGCTCCCCGAGGGCGCGGCGCGCCTCGCCCGCGTCCTCGGGACCGAGACGCGGGTCCCCGTGCAGGCGCAAGCGTACACGGTCCGCGTCTCGTTCCTGCCGTACCTCGACCTGCGGCGGCTGCTCGGCAAAGGTCCCGTGATCGAAGGCGAAAACGTCCGCGTCCTCGGCGAGCTGAGGCCGCTTGCGGCGACGCCGCCGGCGCCGGACCGCGACGGCCTCGTGCTCACCGTCTGGCCGCTGCCCGATGGGCCGGCGTCGCTGGAGGCCCGCGTCGGCGGCCCGATGATCGCCTGGCGCGGCGAACGCGTCGTCCTCGCCACCGCGCTGGACCGCGTCGCGCCCGGGACCCTGCGCTTCGACGCGCCCGGCCGGGGGCCGCTGGTCACGGTCTGGGCGGCGCCGGAGCTGCCGCGCCTCTGGCGCTGGACGACGCCCACGCCCGGCGGCGTCGACCCGGGGGATCGCGTCGCCGCCGCCATTCGCGCCGAGGCGGCGCTGCTCGACGGCGACACCGAGACGGCGCACGCGCTGATCGACGGCGCGCCGGACACCCCGGGCTACGCATCGATGCGCGCGCGGCTCGCCGCCGCCGACACGGGGCTGCCCGCCGGCGCCGCACGCGACCTCGCCCGCGCCGGCTGGAACGCGGCGCGCCCGCTCGCCCCGGCCCTCGCGCATCTCGAGCTCGCGCGCATCGACCGCGCCGCCGGCGACGTCGCCGCCGCCCGCGCCCACCTCGACGCGCTCGCCGCGCTCGCGCCCGACGCCCACGTGGCGCACCAGGAGCGCTTCCGCCTCGATCTGGACTCGGGGTGGCGCGACGACGCCGGCGACGCGCTCGCCGCCGCCCTGCGCACCGCGCCGGATCCGTGCCGCCTCCTCGACGAGCAGGACGCGTGGCTGCAGGCCCGCGAAGACGCGCGCGGCCGCGCCAGCCTGGTCGACGTGTACGTCGGCTGCGACAAGCCGATCGACGCGGTCGAGCTGCTGCTCGACCTCGGCCGCGCCGGCGACGCGCTGCAGCGCCTCGACGCCTGCAGCGCCGACGCGGCGCCCGCCGGCGACGGGCCCGGCGCGGCACCGGGCCCCGCGGCGACGAGCGTCGGCGCGGCCGCCGCCCCGGCATGCGGCGCGCACTGGGACGAGCGCCGCGCCCGCCGCGCCCGCGCCCGCGCACTGCTCGCGCTCGGCCGCACGGACGAGGCGCTCGCCGCGCTCGAGAAGGACGCGGACACGCACTGGCAGCTCCGCGCCGCCGACCTCGCCGGCGCCCGCGACCCCGCGAAGCTCGCCGACGCCCTGCGCGGCCTCGTCGGTCGCCATCCCACCTCGCGCGAAGGCATCGAGCTCGTCGCGGCCTGGCCGGAGTGGTCCCCGTTCGCGACGCTCGCGCTCGACACCGAGCAGGTGATCGCCGCGTTCGAGAGCGAGCCGCCGCTCCCTGGCCCCGCCGTCCGCGTGCTCGAGCACACCGCGATCCTGTACTACGCCGATGGCCGCAGCCTGCGCCGGGTGCACGAGATCCTGGCGATCCGCTCGCGCGAGGCCGCGGAGACGTTCGGCGAGATCGGCCTGCCCGACGGCGTCCGCACCGTCGCGCTCTACACGCGCAAGGCCGACGGCCGCCTGCTCTACGCCGAGGAGTCGCCCGAGAAGGAGACCGTCTCGATGCCGGACCTCGCCGCCGGCGACTACGTCGTCGCCGTCTACCTGAAGGGCGGCGACAACGGCTACCTCTACGACCGCGGCTTCCTGACGCCGCGCATCTGGTTCCGCAGCACCGAGCTGCCCATCTTCCGGCAGCGCTTCGAGGTGTTCTCGCCCGACGACAAGCCGCCGGTCGTGCAGACGCTCGCCGGCGCGCCCGCCCCGTCGGCGATCACGCTCGCCGGCCGCGCGGGCCTGCGCTTCGACGTCCGCCAGGTCGCGCTGTTCGCCCGCGAGCCGGACCCCGCCCCGGCGACGCACTGGCTGCCGTCGGTGCGCGCCGGCCGCGGCACGACGCTCGCCGACGACCTCGACTATGTGCGCGACCGCACGCTCTTCCGTCGCCGCCGGACGGCGCGCTTCGAGTCGTGGGTGCACGCCACCGCCGGCGAAGGCGACGACCGCACGCGCGCCCTGCGCCTCGCCCGCGCCGTCCGGGAGCGCGTCGACGACCAGGTGGGCCTCGTCGAGGACGACGCCCCGGCCATGCTCGAGAGCGGCCACGGCAACCGCGCGCTCGTCCTCTCCGCCGCGCTCGAGACCGCCGAGATCGAGCACACGCTGCTGCTCGCGCGCCCCGCCGTCCACGACCCGGAGGGCCCCTTCGCGCAGGTGGCCGACTACCCGTACCCGCTGATCCGCTTCGGCGCGGGCGCCGACGCCTGGTGGCTCGACCCCGGCCCGGACCGCGCCCCGCCCGGCTTCCTCGGCGCGTCGATGCTCGGCGGCGACGCCGTCCCCCTCTGGCCGCCCGCCGGCGACGTCGAGCCGCTGCCCACGACCCGCGCCGTCGCGGACGCCCGCGCCGTCGAGCTCGACTTGCGCTGGCGCGCCGACGGCGTGATCGAAGGCACCGTCGTCGATCACATCGAGGGCCAGGAAGCCATCGTCATCGGCACCTATCTGTCTCGCCTGGATCCCAATCTGCGCGCCAGCCTCATGGAGCGTCTGTTGGTGCCGGTCGTGGGCGCGGCGAAGGTCACGTCCTTCGACGACCCGGTCGGCCAGCAGGACCCCGACGGTCCGCTCACGCTGCGCTATCGCTTCGAAGCCAGGGCCGGCGACCGCCTCGACCTCGGTCTGTTCCCGGCCTCGCCCGGCCGCACCTGGGCCGCGCTGCCCGAGCGACAGACCCCGCTGCTCATCGAGCTGCCGACAGACACCCGCGTCACCGTCACCGTCACGAGCGAGCGCCCGCTCCACGTGACGCCGCGCCCCGGCCGCTACGCCGAAGCCCGCCACCGCTACGTGCTCGCCGTCGAGCCCGGCGAGGACCGCGTCCGCTTCACGTCACACCTGCAGATCGCCGGCGGCGCCATCGACCCCGAGGCCTACCTGCGCTTCGCCGACTGGGCGCGCCGCGTGGACGCCGCCGAGCGCGTGCAGCTGCGCGCCGGCCCCTGACCGCCGCGCCCCGAAAACGTCAGGTCCCGTCTTGGAGCGAGCGGGCGGCGAAGCGGATCGCGGCTTCGAGCGCGTCCGGCTGAAGGTGTGGGTAGGCGCGCAGGATCTCGGGCTGTGTGGCGCCGCCGAGGCGGTCCGTGGCGAGGCGCGTGTGGGCCGCCTCCTCGGCGCAGGTCCGCGAGACCATCGGCAGCCCGCCCGGGAAAAGGCAGGCGCGCGAGCGCCATCAGCGTCAACAGCAGCATCTCGGCGTTGTTCAGCTGCCTGAGTGCCGGGTCTCCCCCCTGTCTCCCGCGCGTGCCCGCTCACCGGTCACGCGTCCCGGCATCGCCGGGGCGAGGGGGGGCGAGGGGGGCGAGCGGGGGTCGGGAGGGGACGCGCTCCCGGGGCGAGGGGGCCACGCCGGGGGTCAGGAGAAGTCGGGCCCGACGTCGAACCACCACTTGTTCGGCACCTCGAGCGGGAAGAGGATGCCTTGCGGCCGCAGCCCGTCGTTGAACTGACGCGAAGGCAGCTCCCCGTCGAGGTCCTCCCACAGGTCGAACACACGCTGGTTGCGCTCGGCGAGCGCGTCGAAGAGCTCGAACGCGGCGTGCGGATCCTCGAGCTGCGCGTCGAAGCCGGGCCCGGTGAGCCGGCGGAAGATCTGCTTGCGATGCTCGCTCACGAAGGCTTCGTCGCGGATGAGCAGGTTGGCCTCGCCCTCGTAGATGACGCCGCGGTTGTTCTTGTTGCAGCTGCCGACCGACATGATGCGGTCGTCGACGATGAACATCTTCGAGTGGATGTCCACGTCGGCGAACTTCGCCACCATGTCACTCCCGTCCCGACGGAAGTCGCTCGACTTCATGGTGAGCAGCAGGTAGCGGTTCGGGAACTCGCGCTGGTAGCGCTGGTGCTCGATGGCCGTCCACTTGCGGCCCGGATCCATGTACGCGACGGGCTTGGTGATGACGATCAGCTTCAGGTCCGGCGCCTCGCGCATCCGCTGGACGATGAGATCGTCCACGATGGGCATGCGGAAGTACTGGTCCTCGATGAAGATGAAGTCCTGCGCCTCGTCGATGGCACGCCGCCAGCTCTCGAGGATGGAGTGTTCCCAGAAGGGCATGGGCATCGTGGTGGTGAGCTGCGCCTCGACGCCGTCGCTGAAGGCGAGCGGCGCGGGCTCGAGCGTGAACGGCGAGGCGTTCTCGACGTAGCGCGCGTTCTGCATCTTGGCGATGTCCCAGCGCTGCTGGAACAGATGGTCGATGTCGCGCACGATCGGGCCGTCGACGCGCGCCATGTAATCGCGGCGCGGGCCGGTGGCGGGGTCCTCCGCGCCGGCGGCCACCTCGTCGCGCTCGTCGGGCGTGGCGTCGATGGGCATGCGCAGCGGGTCGTAGACGAGCATCTCCGGGCGGTCCCAGTCGGCCCAGTTCATGTTCATGCCGCCGAGGTAGGCCACCTTGCCGTCGAACACCGCGAACTTCTGGTGCCACGACGCGGCCTGCACATCGCTCCACTTCACCTCGCGGTCGTAGGCGCCCGGCCGGACGACCTCCTCGTTGAGGAAGTCGCGGCCCGCCCACTCCGGGTACTTCTCGAGCAGGCGCTCGCGGTAGGACCACTCGCCGTCGTTGACCTCGATGCGGTCGTAGTAGGGCACCTCGGTCTCGTTGGCCTGCACGACGACCTCGATGCCATCCCCGCGCTGCTCGCCGTGCTCGACCATCTCGTCGTCGAGGACGGCGTACTCGTTGAGCAGGTCGGCACGGCCCCAGAACTGGTTCAGCAGCAGGCGGCGGACGCCCGGCAGGCTGCGCAGCCGCTGGAGGATCGTCTCGCCACGGCGCTCCACCTCGCTCACGCCGTGGTACTGCTCGTCGCGGCGCAGCTCGAACGCGGCGCGCAGCAGCCAGTAGGAGAGGTGGGCGCGCTTGCGGACGACGTCGAGGTCGTCGGCCATCGACGCGAACGCGTCGCGCCCGTTGTCGAAGAGCTCGATGCGGTTGCCGCGTGACGGCGTCGGGCCGCTGGCGGCGAACACCTTGTGCTCGAGGCCCATGTACAGGCTGTGGACACGCTCGGTGCCCGTCGCCTCGAGCTTGCGGTCGCCGGCGCTGAAGCTCCAGTGCAGCACCGTGTCGGCGGGCACCGGGATCTCGCCGTCGCCGTCGACCACGATGGTCATCGTCTCGGGCAGGTGCTCGGGGATGTCGGCCTTGAGCGTGTAGCGGCCGGGCCGGTCGAGCCGGACGAGCGCCGGCTGCAGGTAGCCGACGAGGCGCACGCCGCGGCCGCTCTCGTGCACGATGGTCACCTGGCTCTTCGCCGTGGGCAGGCGGCCCCAGACGTCGGTGATCACGAGCTCGAGGACGGCGCCGTCGCCATCGCTCGCGCCGAGCGGCGTCGCGATCACGCGCGTCGGCGAGGGCGGCGCGTCGGCCTTGTACGACTCGAACTGGACCTCGCCCATCTCGGGCGGTCCGTCGTCGCCTCCGACGTCCGTGGCTTCGGGCGAGCAGGCGGCGAACAGGATGGCGAACAGCAGATGTGGATTGCGCATGGCGGGCCCCCGTCTCGGCAAGAATCGCGCCACGAGACGGCGCCCGCAAGCTCGCGTGTGCGCTGGCTACTCGGGCAGCCGCGTGGCGCTACTCGTCGCCCGGGTAGAAACAGAGCGGCACGTCGGCGGCCCCGCGGACGAAGCGTGTGACGAGGGTGGCGTCCTCGACCAGCGTCGGCTCCACGTCGCCGAAGCAATGCGGCGCGTCGACGACCTGGATCCAGGTCGTCTGTTCGAGGCGCAGCCGGCCGTCGTCGTCGAACGCGAGCCGGGCGCCGAGGAGCGGCGGCCGCCGGCTGTCGAGGACGCCGCCGTCCTCGATCGTCGCCTCCCTCGTGGCGCAGGTGTCGCTCCGATACTCGACGGTGACGTCGCTCCCGCGGATGTCCATGCGCCGCATGGATCCAGACGCGCCGAGCCGGCAGCTGCGGTCGTCGCCGCGGGCGGAGAGCACCTCGCCCGACGGCAGCGTGACGAAGGCTTCGTCGACCTGCCATCGGCCCTGCAGGTCGGGCGCGACGACCTCGGCCTCGCATGCGCAGAGCGCCAGGAGCCAGAGTGCGTGTCTCATGCGCGGCAGGGTAGGGGGCGCCGCGGGTCAGCGCCAGAGGCGGACGGGCGCGCCGCGGACGAGGCGGTGGTGGGCGAGGCGCTCGCCGGCGGTCGCGGCGGCGCGCGCCTCGTCGGACTGCGCGGCGAGGAGCGCCCGGAGGCGGGCGAGGGCGGCGCTGCGGTTCTGGTGCTGGGAGCGCTCGCCCTCCGCGCGCACCGCCAGCCCCGATGGGCGATGTCTCGCCAGGACCGCCGTCGATCGCTTGTTGACGTTCTGTCCGCCGGGGCCGCCGGCACGGCACGCCGTCACCTCGACGTCGTCCTCGTCGAGGGGCGCGGCGTCGGCGGGCGTGGCATGGAGCGTCACGCCGGCGAACCAGCGCTTGCGGGCGCGGCGGCCGCGGTCCGGCGAGACGCAGGCGTGCGTGCCGACGAGGTCGCCGACCGGGGGCGGGCCGTCGTGCTCGACGACCAGCACGGCGGAGCGCGGGGCGTCCTCGTCGCCGCGCCACGCCACCGCAGCCACGGCGAGTCCACGCGCGCGCAGCTCGTCCGCGAGGTCGCGCGCGAGCCGCGCCACGAAGCGCCGCACCTCGACCGGACCCACGCCGGCGCTGATCTGCAGATGCCACGCGCTCATCGCCGACCCGCGACGCGCACGCGCCGTCGCTCCGGCCCGAAGCGTCGCCGCGCGCCGAACGCCGTTCCACGTCGCCGGTCGGGCCGTCGTCGGGCGCTCATCGCAGCCCCGCGTCGCGCAGGCGCTTGCGGTCGAGCTGCCGCTTCGAGGCGGCGTACCGCCCGCGGCGGCCGTACAGCGCCTCGCGATCGTTCGCGTTGGACGCGTCGACCGTCGTGCACAGGACGGCGTCCCGCGCGCCGTCGCGCGCCGGCAGCGTCTCGACGGCGTACCACTGCCCGGCGAGGCGCAGATAGAGCAGGCCGCCGCCGCGATCGAGGCGGTCGGGGGACGCGGGCGCGCGCCGCGACGGCCGCCGGTGCGAGGGCTCGCAGAGCAGCCCGGTCGACGGGTGCACGTAGAACGTCCGGCCCGTCCGGAAGAGCTCGAAGCCATCGCGCTCGAACACATGCCCGTCCCGCACGTCCACGTGCCGGCTCACGAAGTGCCAGAGGTGCTCCATCACATGGATCTGCACCGTCGACGCCGGCGTGATGCGCGCGCGGATCTCGGCGTACACCGCGTCCCAGCGGCGACCGAGGCGGCTGCGCAGGAAGCGGCGGAGCGGCGCGAGGAAGTCGCTGAATTGCTTGAGCGTGCCGTGGCGCGGCGCCATGCCGGCGCGCGAGGGCAGCTCGTCGGCGTCCGCCCGACGGACGAGCCCGCGCATCCGCCGCACGTCCGCGTTGCGCGCCGAGTGGGCCCACCGCGGGCGCTCGACCACCACCTTGGCCATGTCGGTTCGCATCAGCGCTTCACCGTGACGAGGGGGGTGAGGGCGGCCAGCCGGGTGGCGGCGCCCGCGGCCTCGAGGCTGCGGACGACCGGCTCCACCGGCTTGTACGCGTCGGGGTGCTCCTCGTAGAGCAGCGCGGGATCGTCGCAGACGACGCGGCCGCCGGCGGCCGTCCGGGCGAGCGAGGCGCGCGGGTAGCGGTCCTTGAGCTTCGCGAGCGCCTCGCTGCGGCCCATGCGGCGGCCGGCGCCGTGGGCGACGGACCAGAGCAGGTCCGCGCGCCCCTCGCCGCGCAGGATCCAGCTCTCCGTGCCGCGGCTGCCGAGGACGATCGTCGTCTGCCCGGAATCCGCGGGCGCGCAGCCCTTGCGGTGCAGCCACACGGCCTCGCCGTCGAGCGTCGCCGGGACGACGTGGTTGTGGGTCACGTCGAACGTGGCGACGATCGAGGACGGCCGCGCCGCGCCGAGCGCTCGCAGGAGGCGCCACGCGACGACGAGCCGGTTGGCGCGCGCGAAGCGGACGGCGCCGGCGAGATCGGCGAGGTACGCGGCGGGGTCGGTGAGCGGCGCGTGCCACTTCGCCGCGATCAGGCCGCCCGCGCCGCGCGATCCGGTGTGCACCACGACCGCCACCGTCCCGAAGCCGCGGCCGCGCACCCTCGAGATCTCGGCGAAGTGGTTGCCGCCGCCGACGGTGCCGATCTGCGCGCCGAGGTGCGGATCGTCGGGGGGCGGGCCGCTCGCGACGCCGGCGCCTGCGCCGGGGGGCGGGCCGCTCGCGACCTGGTCGTCGGCGGGCTCGGCGGCGGCGAGCTCGGCGAGCGAGTCCGGCACGCCGTCGAGCGTGGCGAGCGCGCGCGGTCCCTCGCGCCAGACGGCGGCGAGGAGCGCGCCAGGGTCGACGTCCGGCAGCGCGGGGCCGGCGGTCGCCTCGTCGACGCGGCGCAGCAGCGCGTCGCCGTCGTGCTTCGCCTTCGCGACGCCGAACACACGCGCGCCGCAACCGGCGTCGCCGCCGACGAGCGCGGGGTGGACGACGCCCGCGAATGCGAACGCGGCGCCGATCGGGATGCCGCGGCCCGGGTGCAGGTCGGGCATGCCGACGGCGCAGCGGCAGCCGGGCAGGCAGGCCACGCGGGCCAGCTGCTCGAGGGCGGCCGTCTCCATCCAGACGTCGGGATCGGCCACGAGGCGTGTGTTGCGGGGCATTTCCATGCGGCGGCCCAACAGCGAAAGGCGTGCCACACGGTGTCTCGGGCCTCGAGGCGGGTCGGCGGTGCGCGGCGCTGGTGCGTCGCGCATCAGATGGTGATACACGACGCACCATGCGCCTCCTCCTCACGTGGACCCACGCCGGCCAGCAGGGCGATCCGGGGCCGGTCATGCGCCTGCTCGCCGTCGGCGGCGTGCGCTACGACGACGCCCGCGTGCTCACCAACCGCGGCGACCGTGCCGGCGCGCGCGCCCTCGTCGGCGCGATGGGCTTCGGCTCGGTGCAGGTGCTCGACGTGCCCGATCCGTCGGACCACGCCGCGCTCTTCAAGGCGGTCGGCCCCGTCGTCGAGGCGCTGCCGCCCGACGCCGAGGTGGACGTGCTGCTCTCGGCCGGCACGCCCCAGGCGCAGACGATCTGGGTGATCCTCGTGCAGGCCGGACTGCTGCGCGCGCGCATGCTGCAGGTGATCCCGCCGCGCTTCGTGCCGCACCCGCACCCCGAGCCGGTGCGGGCCGTGCGGCTCGACATCGACGGCTTCCCCGAGATCCGGGCGCTGCGGGCCGAGGTGGTGCAGCTGCGGGCCCGCGTGACGGCGCTGGCGGGGACGCTCGTCGGCGAGAGCGCGGCGATGCGGCGGCTGCGGGAGCGCGTGGCGCGCGTGGGGGCGGCGCGGGTGCCGGTGCTGGTGCTCGGCGAGACGGGGACGGGCAAGGAGCTCGTGGCGCGGGCGGTCCACGCGGCGAGCGACCGCGCCGAGGGGCCGTTCGTGGCCGAGAACTGCGGCGCGTTCGCCGAGGGCGTGCTGCAGAGCGAGCTGTTCGGGCACGAGGCGGGCGCGTTCTCCGGCGCGACGGGGCGGCACCGCGGCCTGTTCGAGCAGGCGCACGGCGGGACGCTCTTCCTCGACGAGGTGGGCGAGCTGCCGCCGCGCGTGCAGGTGCAGCTGCTGCGCGTGCTGCAGGAGGGCGTGCTGCGGCGCGTCGGCGGCGAGCAGCCGGTCCGGGTCGACGTGCGCGTCGTCGCCGCCACCCACCGCGACCTGCCGGCGCTCGTCGCACGCGGCGAGTTTCGCGAGGACCTCTACTACCGGCTCGAGGGGGCGACGCTGCGCGTACCGCCGCTGCGCGAACGCGCGGGCGACCTCGAGCTGCTCGTGGCCCACTTCCTCGCGTCGGAGGGCCGCCGGCTGCAGCCCACGCGGCGCGCGTGGCAGGCGCTGCAGGCCTACGCGTGGCCGGGGACCGTGCGCGAGCTCGGCGCCGAGGTCCGCCGCTGGACGGTGTTCTGCGACGACGTCGTCGACCTGGCCGACCTGTCGCCGGCGATCGCGGCCGGCGCGCCGGCGGTGCCGCCCGCCGCCGGGTTGCCGTCCGCCGGCGCGCCCCTCGCCGGCAGCGCGACGCCGTCCGCCGGCGCGTCCCTCGCCGGCAGCGTGGCGCCGTCCGCCGGCAGCGTGGCGCCGCTCGCCGAGGTCGTCGCCGCCGCCGAGCGCGCCGCCGTCGCCGACGCTCTCGCCGTACACCGCGGCAACCTCTCGGCCGCCGCGCGCGCCCTCGCCGTCGACCGCAACACCCTGAAGCGCAAGATGTCCGCGTTCGGCCTGCGCTGACCCGCCGGCGGCGCGCGAGCGCCCGGCGCCGGCGTCACGGCTGCCGCGACCCGACGGGGAGCGCGAGGTGCCCGCGCCGCCGCGACCCGATGGCGCGGGTGGGCCTCGACGCGGCAGGATGGGCGCCATGCGCAAGACGGTGGTCGCTCTCCTGGTGGTGGGGATCGCGGCGTGCGACGACGCGCCGCGCGCCGACGGGGACCCGGACGCGGCCGCGGCGGACGCGCGGACGCCGGACGCCGAGGCCCCAGATGCGCGCGTCGGTGCCGACGGGGCGCCCGACGCCCGCGCCGAAGCCGACGCCCGCGTCGAGGCCGACGCCCGCGCCGAGTCTGACGCCCGCGCCGAGGCCGACGCCCGCGTCGAGACCGACGCCCGCGCCGAGGCCGACGCCGCGTCCGACATGGGTGAAATCACGCCAGATTCCGGCGCCCCGGACGCCGCCGCCGCCTGGGACCAGGGCGTCGCGCTCCCCGGCAACCCGCTCTCGCCGCGCCAGCCCAACCTCGGCTGCCGCCTGCCCGACGTCCCGCTCGGCGACCTCGAGCTCGCCGAGGTCTTCCCGGCGCTCGACTTCGACCGCCCCCTCTGGGTCGGCGCCGCCCCCGGCGAGCCCGGCACGCTCTACGTCGCCGAGCAGGGCGGCCGCGTCTGGTCCTTCGACGCGCGCGACGACGTCGCCGAACGCCACGAGTTTCTGCGCCTCGCCGTGAACCGCGCCGGCAACGAGGAGGGCCTGCTCGGCCTCGCCTTCCACCCGCGCTACGCCGAGAACGGCCGCCTCTTCGTCTACTACACCGGCACGCGCGACACGTGCCCCGGCGGCGCCGGCCGCTGCTCCGTCGTCGCCGAGCGCCGCCGCGGCGAGCCCGAGGAGCGCCGCCTGCTCGTCTTCCCGCAGCCGTACAGCAACCACAACGGCGGCGACCTGCAGTTCGGCCCGGACGGCCACCTCTACATCGCCTCGGGCGACGGCGGCAGCGGCGGCGATCCGCTGCGCCAGGGCCAGGACACGTTCTCGACGCTGGGCAAGATCCTGCGCATCGACGTCGATGCCGCCCCCGCCCGCCCTGCCGAGCCGCCCGCCGAGCGCTGCGACGACTCGTGCCGCTCCATGGCCGACGGCGAGTGCGACGACGGCGCGCAGGACGCGCAGTTCGACGTCTGCCTCTACGGCACCGACTGCGCCGACTGCGGTCCGCGCCCCAACCCCGACGCGGGCCCGCCGCGCTACGCCATCCCGCCCGGCAATCCGTTCGCCGACGGCCTCGAGGGCCGTCCCGAGGTCTACGCGTGGGGCCTGCGCAACCCGTGGCGCATGCGCTTCGACGCGGTGACGGGCGCGCTCTGGGTCGGCGACGTCGGCCAGGACCGCGAGGAGGAGGTCGACAAGATCACCGCCCCCGGCAACTTCGGCTGGAACGTGCGCGAGGGCATGCGCTGCTACCGGGCGCAGGAGTGCGCGCGCGAGGGCCTGATCGACCCGGTCTGGTCGTACGGCCACGATCAGGGCCAGTCGATCACGGGCGGCCTCGTCTATCGAGGCGCGGACCTCCCGGAGCTCTGGGGCGCCTATCTGTTCGCGGACTACGGCTCGGGGCGCGTCTGGGCGCTGCGCGAACGGCCCGACGCCCCGCCCGACGTGCGGCTGCTGACCCAGGGCGCCCAGATCACGAGCTTCGGCGAGGACGCCGCCGGCCGCGTGCTCCTCACGAGCTTCGGCGCGCGCCGCAGCCTGCTCACGCTGCGCCGCCGCGAGCCCGCCGAGGCGCCGCCGCTGCCCCAATTGCTGAGTGAGACCGGGTGCTTCGCCGACACGGCCGCGCACCGCGTCGCACCCGGCGTCGTCCCGTTCGACGTCAACGTGCCCCTGTGGAGCGACGGCGCCGACAAGGCCCGCTTCATCGCGCTCCCGCCGGGCACGCGCGCGACGTTCCGCGCCGACGGCGCCTGGGAGCTGCCCGTGGGCACGGTGCTCCTCAAGACGTTCATCCGCGACGGGCGCCGCCTCGAGACGCGCCTGATCACGCGCGGCGCCAGCGGCTGGCACGGCTACACCTGGCGCTGGAACGCGGAGCAGACCGACGCCGAGCTGCTCGACGGCGCGCTGGACGCCGACGACTGGCACTTCCCGTCGCCCGCCGAGTGCGACCGCTGCCACACGCCGGCGGCCGGCTTCACGCTCGGCTGGCGCACGTCCCAGCTCGCCCGCGCCTCGTCCCTCGACGGCGTCGACTACGACCAGGTCGCCGCGCTCGCCGCCGCCGGCTACGTCGACGGCGTGCCCGACGGCCCGCTCGTCGCCCACCCGCGGCCCGACGACGACGCCGCGCCGCTCGCCGACCGCGCCCGCGCGCTGCTCGAGGCCAACTGCGCCATGTGCCACGCCCCCGGCGGCCCGGCCAACGCCCGCCTCGATCTGCGCGCCGCCACGCCGCTCGCCGAAACGGGCCTGTGCGACGCGCCGGGCCAGGGCGACCTCGGCCTCGCCGGCGCCCGCATCGTCACCCCGGGCGATCCGGAACGCAGCGTCCTGCACGCCCGCATGACCCGTCGCGGCGAAGGCCAGATGCCCCCGCTCGCCACCCTGCGCGTCGACGAGGCCGGCGCCGATCTCGTCCGCCGCTGGATCGCGTCCCTCCCGTCCTGCCCCTGATCCGGCGACCTGCCCGACCCCCACCATGAACCGCTCCCGGTGCCCGACGCCGCCGTCCTCCTCGCCGGCGGCCAGCGGCAACCTGCAGACCGTCAGCGCGCCTTGGCCACCGCCCACGCCCCGCCGCCATCGCCCCGACGGACAAGCGAGGCGTTGCCCACTCGGACGGCCGGCGCTGTCAGTCGCGCCAGCGGGCGGGGAAGTGGCCGGCGAGGCCGGTGGTCGTCAGCGTGCGGCCGTCGGGGGTGAGGATGGCGGCGTCGACGCCCGGCATGCCGTTGGCGAGCGCCATGCCGTCCTCGGGGCCGAGCACGAAGATGGCGGTGGCGACGGCGTCGGCGAGCGTGGCGTCGCTGGCGCGCACCGTGACGGCGACGCTCTTGTCGGCGGGCATGCCGGTCGCGAGGTCGAGGATGTGGTGGTACCGGCGCCCGTCGAGGTCGAAGTAGCGCTCGTAATCTCCGCTCGTGACGACGGCGGCGTCGCGCATCGGCATGGACACGAGCAGCCGCTCGCGCTCGCGCGGGTGCTGGACGCCGATGCGCCACGGCACGCCGGGCTGTTTCTCGCCGGCCACGAAGAGGTCGCCGCCGCCGTCGACGATGAAGTCGGTAAAGCCGTTCTCGCGCAGCACGCTGACGGCGCGGTCGATGGCGTAGCCCTTGGCGATGCCGCCGAGCCCCAGCGCCATGCCCGGCTCCGCCAACTGCACAGTGCGCCCGACGGTGTCGAGCTTGACCTTCTGCCAGCCGGTGCGCGCGAGCGCGGCCTTCACCGCGGCGCCGTCGGGGAGGCGCGGCGGCTGCGCCTTGAAGTCCCACAGCCCGCGCAGGGCGGCCCAGGTGACGTCGAACGCGCCGCGGGAGCGCGCGCTCAGGTCCACCGCGCGGCGCACGACCTCGAATGTCTCCGTCGACACCGCGACGGGCTCGGCGCCGGCCTTGCGATTCACGGCGGAGACGTCCGAGTCCTCGCGCCACTCGCTCATCAGCTTGTCGACGCGGTCCACCTCGGCGAACGCCGCCTGGATGACGCCCTCGGCGCGCTCCTGCGGCCCGCCCGACAGCGTCACGGCGAACTTCGTGCCCATCAGCTGGGCCTCGAGCCGGAACAGCGGGCGGTCGGCCACCGTGGCCGGGGCGGCGGCGCTGGTCGAAGCGGGAGCCGGCGGCGCCGCCTTCTCGTCGCGCTGGCAGGCGAGGAGCACGGCGGCGGCGGCGAGCGCGAAGAGTGGGCGCATTCCGCCGAATCCTAGACGGGGTCGCCCCGGCAGTCACGCAAGCCGATCGGACGGCGCCGGCGCCGCGCGACGGCGACCCATCGCGCGCGACCCTCTGCTAGGCTCGCGCCCCGTGACTCCACTGCTGCGCATGCGGGGCGTGCGCGTCGTCTTTCGCGCGCCGGCGACGCCCACCGGCTGGCTGCGGGGCCGGTTCTTCGGCCCGCCGCGCGTCGTCCTCGACGGCGTCGACCTCGAGGTGCGCCCGGGCGAGGTGGTGGCGGTGCTCGGGGCCAACGGCGCCGGCAAGTCCACGCTCCTGCGCGTCGCCGCCGGCCTCGTGACGCCGCGCGCCGGCACCGTCGAGCGCGCCGCCCGCCCCGGGCTCGGCCTCGCCGAGGAGCGCAGCTTCTACTGGCGCCTGTCGCTGCGCGAAAACCTGCGCTTCTTCGCGGCCCTGGAGGGCGCGCCCGCCGCGCGCGCCGACCGCCTGCTCGAAGAGGTCGGGCTCGGCGCGGACCCGGACCTGCCCGTCCGCGCGTGCTCGACGGGCATGCGCACGCGCCTGGCGCTCGCGCGCGCGCTGCTCGGCGACCCGCCGCTGCTCGTGCTCGACGAGGTGGAGCGCGGCCTCGACGCCGCCGGCCGCGCGGACCTGCGCGCCCGCCTCGCCGCCTGGGGCGCCGCCGGACGCGCGGCCCTCGTCGCCACCCACGAGCTCGGCGCCGACCCCTTCACCCGCGCCATCCGCCTCGACGCCGGCCGCCTCGTCGACGCCGGTCCCTTCGCCGAGGTGACGCGGCGTGCTTAGGGTGCTCGCCGCCTTCGCGCGTCGCGACCTCCTCGAGGCGCTGACCTACAAGGGCAACGTCCTCGCGCGCCTCGCGGGCGGCGTGGCGTTCCTCTACATGGCCTGGTTCACCGCCCGCACGTTCGCCGGCCGCGAGCCGCCCGAGGTCGCGGCGTACGGCGGATACTTCGGCTTCCTGCTGTTCGGAATGATCCTCACCGACGCCGGCTGGGCGCTGATGACCGGCCCGTCGGCGCGCCTGCGGCAGGCGCAGCTCGCGGGCACGCTCGAGGCCGTCGCCGCCGGGCGCCTCGGCCTGTCGGGCCTCGTCCTCGTGGAGGCGCTCGGCGCGTCGACGAGCGCCCTGCTGCGCGCCGCGCTCTACCTGCTCGGGGCCACCGTGCTGCTCGACGTGCCGTTCCGCGTCGCCGATCCGCTCGCCGCCGCGCTCGCCGTTGCCCTCACCGGCGCGGCGCTGCTGCCCATCGGCCTGCTCGGCGGCGCCGTGACGCTGCTCCTGAAGCGCGCCGATCCCGTCGGCCGCCTCGTCCACGGCCTGACGCTGCTCGCCGGCGGCGTCGTCTATCCCACGTCCGTGCTGCCCGGCTGGCTCGAGGCCGCCGGCACGCTCCTCGCCCCGACCCACGCCCTGCGCGCGCTGCGCGGCGCCTTCCTCGGCGGCGCGTCCCTCGCCGAGATCGCCGGCAGCCTCGCCTGGCTGGCATGCCTCGCCGTGTCGGGTGCCATCGTCGCCGTGATCGCGCTGCGCGCCGCGGACCGCACGGCACGCCGGCTCGGCTCCCTCAACCACTATTAGGAATCAGGGCCCGACGCGCGCCGGGACTGTCAGCCATCGATCGAGACGGTGACTTGCCCGGCCTCGAACCAGAACGAGACGACGTGCGCATCGTCCGGGAGCTGCCACTCGAACCGCGCCGACATGACGTAGGTGTCGTGCGCGACGCAGTCCACCGAGACGTCCTCCATGGCCGCGAGGGCGGTCGTCGTCGTCGCGCCGGCGGGGACGTCGCCGTCGCTGTTGTTCGATTGCAGCTCGAGGGCCGCGGCACCGATCGCGTCGCGCATCCGCGGCCAGGCGTCGAGAAACGCCTCCACGCCTCCGGGGTCGTCGGCCTCGATGTCGGCGACGGGACCGTCGGGGAGCCGGACCTCGCGCCGCCGGTGGCGCGGGCAGTCGTTCGCGGCCTCGGGGCCGTCGCCCAGGACGACCCTGGGCGCCGCGAATTCCCGCGGGGCAGGCGCTGGCGCTGCGGGGCCGGCTGGCGGCGGCGGCGGCGGGGCGCGCCGGCCGCGGCCCGCGCGGAACGCACCGACGAAGAGGAACAGGAGCACCGCGCCGACGATCAGGGACCCGATCACTTCTGCCGACATGGTCGACTCCGACGACGATGACCGTCGACGCGCTCCTATTCCTCGATGACGTTGGGATGCGAGCGGAGGACCGCGATCTGGCCCGGCGTCAGCGCGCCGGAGAACGGCACTTCCTGCGAGAACGGCGTGAACGCCTGTGGCGCCCAGAACATCACGTTGGGGCCGTCCTCCTCCTGGCACACCTCGATGCCACGCAGGCCGTCGGCGTCGAGATCGGTACACATCGGCGTGTCGGGGATGGGATCATGGCTCAGCGGACCCTCGCCCGAGGCCTCGCTGGTGTGGAAGAGGCCGAGGTGGTGCCCGATCTCGTGCGCCAGGGTGACGCCGAGCGACTCGCCGGTGCCGCCCGCGTCGTAGAGGCTCTTGATGCCGGCGACGACCGCGGTGTGACGTCCGCCGGCGCCCGCGACCGGGCCGGGCAGGCCCTCGGAGTATCCCACCTGCGGCTGGCCGGGGATGGCGAACTCGTCGATGAGGATGACGTGCACGCCCGGCGCGTCCACGCCGCCCACCGCGGCCACCAGCCGGTCGCGCTCGTCGGTGGAGTCGACGACCGCCAGCGCGGCGCTGGTCGCCGGGTCCATCACGTCGGTGAGATCGCGGTACGACACGTCGGCGTCGGCGATGTCGATGCCCGCGTCGCCGTATACCTGGCGCACGATGGCCAGCGCGTTGCGGAACGCCGGCTCGGTCGGGGCCGTGGCCGCGTCGAGCGGCGTCGCCGGCACGCTCACGCCAGCGAACCAGAACACCAGGGGCAGGCGGGCGCGCGGCCGGGCGCACGCGGACTTGAGGTAGACGTCGACGGTCACGTCGCCCGCGGGGTTGGTGGCGAGGCCCATCCGCCAGGTGCCGGGCACCAGGGCGCGGCCCGAGCCGTCCGGCACCATCAGGGTGTACGGGTTGCCATGCACGCCGGACCCCTGGGTGCGCAGGCCCTCTCCGGGGTTGTCGGCGTCGAACCACACGCTGCCGTCACCAGCCTCGAGGCGCTGCGGGAACACCGCGGCGTCGTCGGCCGGGGTGACGACCACGGTCACCGAGCGAGTCATCTCAGGCACGTCGAACTCCACGGTGCCGTCGAACCCCACCGGGCGCGTGCCGAGCGGCCGGTGCTCGACCGGGCAAGAGGGACCGCCACCGGCCCCGCCGGCCCCGCCGGCCCCACCGGCGCCACCAGCGCCGCCGGCGCCACCCTGACCGCCGGCGCCACCAGCGCCACCGGCCCCGCCGGCGCCACCCTGACCGCCGGCGCCGCCCTCGCCGCCGGCCCCGCCGTCCGTGTCTCCGCGGCCGGCGCCGCCGTCCAGCCGTTCGTCCTCGAGCGGCTCACAGCCGCTGGCCAGCGCCACGACCAACATCGCGCACGCCGCCCCCACCGCACGCAGCCTCGACATCTCTTGAAGCTCCTGTCACGTCGGACGGGCAACGTGCGGGCGCTCGCCGCGCCAAGTCAAGCGTCACGCGCCTCCGGATCGTTTCGCTCGGTCGTGACACAGGAGCGTTCGTCGCGGTGCGCGCCTGCACGAGCGGTCCGCCTCAGCGCGTCCGCGGGGCCCCGGGCGCGACCGAGGGCGCGGGCATCGCGAGGCAGTCGCCCTGCTCCCCGGGCGCGCAGGTCCGGAGCGATAGGACCTGCGGCGCGAGCACGGTGCACTCGACGGTCCACGTCCAGTCGGGCGGCGGCGCCTCGTCACCGTCGCGCTCGAGCGCGACATCGACGCGCGCGCCCGGCTCGAGGCGCACGTCGGGCGCTCCCCGCGGGCGCCGCATGGCATCGCCCCCGCCGGCGCCCCGGGCGACGACGCGCCCGATGGTGAGCGGGAAGCCGCCATCGTTCGCCAGCGTGACGGCGCCGCGGCCCCGTGATCCGACCGCGACGCGCTCGACGCGCAGGCTGCGGCGAACCGCCTCCGGGTCGGGCGTCCGCGTCGCCAGCCAGACGCCGGCACAGAGCGCGGCGGTGCCTCCGTGGACGAGCAGGGGCGCCCAGGCGCGGCGGGCGAGCAGCGCCATCGCGACCGTGGTGACCGCCGCGTAGGCCAGCAGCACGGTGCCCGTCCACCACGCGGCGAGCGCCTGGAACCGCCCCGAACCGGCCACGAGCGCGGCGCCGCCGAGCGACGCGATCAGCAGGACTGCCAGATGAACGCGCCAGCGGCGCGCGACGGAACTCGCAGCAGCGCGCTCGGGCGCACGATGACACGACCCGCCCGGCGAGCGCCACGTCCGTTCAGGGCGGAGAAGAACCTTCCCGCTCACGTTGGCGTTCAGCTGCGAGGACGCGGAGGCAAAGCCGGAGCGACCTCGTCAGTTGCAACCGGCAGTTCGACGGCTGTTCCGTCACCAGCGGGCAAGCTGAAGGAGGTCACGACGCTTCCTCCGCTTTCTTGGCGTGGCTGCTCGGAATCAACCCAACGAGCGGTCGAGATTCGCGGCCTCGGTGAATCATCGCGTGGCAATTCGCGCAGACGACGGCAAGGTCATTCATCCGTGTTCGGATAGCGGCTTGATGGCGACGTAAAGTGTTGAAATGGGCCAGGAATCCTGATCTTCTCGAAGTACCACCAACGATGAGAACAGGACCATGGCCCGCTCCGAGACTATCGCACCAGGTAAGACGCTCGCCACGTTCGTGACGAGGGAGAAG
>CAUJDF010000070.1 GCA_963169045.1 Myxococcota bacterium | reverse complement strand
GACCGAGATCATGCAGAGCATCGAGGGCTGGGCAGGGACCTTTCCGCGCATCGAGAACCCCTCCGAACAGCGACGCGCGGAGTGTATGACGCGGTCAGGCGGGGGTCGATCCCCCAAGGCAGAAAATCAACAACCTGCTAGCACTTCCGCGACCTTCTCGACCCACTTCAACGTCGGCGACGCCGCGAAGCGCATGACGGCGAAGAAGTGCGAGCGGCCGATACCGGCGCGGTCGGGGATGTGCGACAGCGGAATCCGCTTCTGCTTCGCCAGTGCTCGAATGCGCGCCACCAAGCGCCGCTGAAGCTCGTCGCTCACCCCCGGAACCCCTTCCGGGAGCGCACCGTAGCTGTTGCAGTCGTGTTGGCTGTGCGGTATCCGGCACTATGAAGTCGAGTGAGACGCCTCGGGAGGGCTCGCGATGCGGACGGTGATCGGCGTGACGGGGCTGCTGCTCACCGGCTGCTTCACGGACTTTCCCGGTTGGCGTGGAGCCTCACCCGACGGGGCTCCTGTCGAGTGCGGCGCCGAGCCCTGTCCGGGCGCCGTCGACGGGACCATCATCGGTGATCGTCTCGACGGTGCACTACACGATCACGATGTACAGCGTGGAGACAGCGGCAACATAGCTCGCGATGCTTACGTTGGAGACAGCGGGTTACATAGCAACGATGCCGACGTACGTAACGCCGACGCGGCTGTTGTACAGAGTGATGCACAGTGCCCACAGGAAACCTGCGACAACGCGGACAATGACTGTGACGGACGAGTTGATGAGGGCACCTTGAACGCGTGTAACGCCTGCGGCCCGGTCGAGGTCGCCGAGGTGTGCGACGGCGTTGATCAGGACTGCGACGGGAGCACCGACGAGAGCGCGCCATGCGCCGTGTTCGAGGCGTGCCGCGAAGGACGTTGCCAGGAGGCCCCGATCGTCTACGAGGCCGAACGCGACTTCATGCACGCGACAGGTCAACCGAGTGCTGACGGCTGGTGCGGCATACCGGCGCCCGAGGTCGGGGCTGGCCACCTCATTTACGGCCCCTACGTGGACACGCTGCCCCAAGGCCGGCTCGTTGCGACGTTCTGGTTACTGGCGGACTACAACCCCGCCCGCGTCTTTCCAGATACCGTCTTTGCGCGACTGGAGATCATCGACGCCGATGACGGGGGGCGGCAAATCCAGGGTCACGGCTACCCTGCGACGCCCAGCGGCTTCGGCGCACCGATGACCTGGGCAGCGTTCCCCGTGACGTTCGACAATCCCGGCGGGCATCGCCTCGAATTCCGAATCTGGTGGGATCGCACGAACCTCCTCTGCGTTGATCGCGTCGAGGTTGCCTGGGCCCCGTAGGAAGTTGAATGCCGGAATCCGGTGCCCGGGTGCCGGGAGTGGTATTCGGCGTCAACCGGATAGCCACGATTCCATCCGGGGCCGGTCTGCCTGCTCGCACATGACGCCCATCCTAACGCGCCTGGGGTGGCGCCGGGCACCGGCAGCGATCACTGCAACCAGCGGGCGGGCGCATCGGATCAGTCGAGCCCATCCCTCCGGCACGGAGGTTCCTGGCGCGGGCGGTCGGTCAGGCGTCCTCGTCCAGAGCGAGCACCGTCAGGGCATCCCGCGCGTCGATGACCAGCAGGCGGTCGGGGCGCGGCCACCGCAGCGCGATGACGGGCTCCGCGCCGTCCCACCGGGCGACGCACGCGCCGTCGGCCAGCGACCACACGGCGACCTCGCCATCGGCCGAGCCGCTGGCGAAGGCGGCGCCGTCCGGCGACGTGGCGACGGCGCGGGTGGGCGCGGCGTGGGCGGCGAAGTCGAGCCGCGCGACGTCGTGGGCGGGCGCGTCGTGGGCGGCTCCGCGGGCGGCGGCGTCATGAGCGGCTCCGCGGGCAGGCGCGTCGTGGGCGGCGCCGCGGGCGGCGGCGTCGGAAGCGGCGTCGCGGGCGCGCGCGTCGGGCGGCGCGGCGCCGCGGACGACCGCCACCGTCCCGTCGGTGCGGCCGAGCAGCACGCGCCCGTCCGGCAGGAGCGTCCACGGCCCGGCGGGGTGCGGCACGGCCCACCGCGTCTCGCCCGTGACCGGATCGAGGCACCGCACGGCGTCGTCGCGCCGGACCACCACCGCGCCGTCGTCCGTGAGCCGGACGTCGCGCAGGTGGGCGATCGACGGGTGCGCCGGCGCGCGGCCGCCGTCGTCGAGGGACACGCACTCCGCCGCCGTCAGCAGCTGCACCAGCGTGCGCCGGCCGTCCGGCGACAGCACGACGGCGCGGGCGTAGCGCCAGTCGCCCTCGAACGTGCACGAGACGCGCGCCGCGACGAGGTCGAGGACGTGCAGCGCGGTGTACGACGCGAGCTCGAGGTCGGTCTCGACCGCCGCGGTCCATGGCGGCGCCTCCGCGAAGGCGCCCGTGGCCGGATCCCAGGCCAGCGCGCCGTCGGGTCCGAGCGCGATCCGGCCGTCGGGGCGGGCGCGCAAGGGGGGCGCGGCGCGAACGCCCTCCGGCAGCTCGACCTCGGCGACGACGGCGCCCGTCCGTCCGTCGAATCGGGCGAGGGTGCTCGGCCCGCCGCGGCCGAGGAACAGCGCCACGACGTCGCCGTCCGGCGTCGCGGCGAGCCCCTGGACCCAGGCCGCGCGCTCGAACCCGAAGCGGCGCGCGCCGGTCTCGAGGTCCCACCCGCGCACGCGCCCCTCGGCGTCGCCGGTGACCGCCGTGCGGCCGTCGGCGAGGCGGACCGCCGGACCCCACTCGCGATGGTCCACGGGCAAGGCGCGGCCGTCCGGACCCATGACGAGCCGGTACTGCAGGCCGATCACCGCGCCGGTGCGGCCGTCCTCGGAGACGGCGGCGACGCTCGGCGCCGCACCAAGCGGCGCGAGCGCGTCGAGCACTTCCGCGCCGTCGCGCGCCCGCACGACGAGCTGGCCCCGGGCCCCGGGTGACGGCGCGTCGCCGCGCAGCGCCACGCGGTCCCCGCCGGGGATGTGGTGCAGCGTCCCGGCGGCGGGGCCGGCGACGCGCGACTCGCCGAGCAGCGCGCCGTCGGCCAGCGACCACCAGCGCAGCGTCGAGGTCCGCGGCTGCCACGTGGCGACGGCGTCGGCGCGCGCGCCTTCGGCCACCATCCCCGCCTCGATCGGCGCCGGCGCGGCGGTCGCGCGCAGGTCCCAGCGCCGCAGCGCGCCCTCGGCGTCGGTCGTGTACACCACCCGCGGCGCCTCGGTGAGCGCCAGCGCGTCGGTCACCTGCAGCCCGGCGAAGGCGAGCTGCCACCACCCCGCCTCCGGCGCGCCGCCGAGTCCGCTGCGGTCGCCGCCGATCCAGAGCCGCGCCCCGTCGGGCAGCAGCCAGGGCGTGCGCCAGCCGTCGTCGCCGGCGTCGCGCAGCGGCTCGGCGGCGCCGGTGAGCGCGTCGATCAGCACGTGGTCGGTGACGATGTAGAGGCACATCTGCTCGTTGGTCAGCGCCGCCAGGACCCGCCGCCCGTCGGGGTGGGCGCGCAGGCGCGCGCCGTAGAAGCGGCCGGAGGTGAGCGGGGCGAGGTCGTGGCGCGCGAGCACCGCGCCGTCGTCGCCGTTCAGCAGCACCAGCGTCCGGCCGTCGGTCGCCGCCGCCCGGCCGCCGGCCAGCGGCACGAGGTCCACGGTCGGCGCGGGCAGGGGCGCGGGCAGGGGCGCGACGTCGCCCGACACCGGGTCGAGGCGGGCCAGGCGCTCGCCGCCGAGCAGGACGTGCGTCCGGTCGGGCCACGCGGCCACCTGGGAGAAGCCCGGAGGCAGGCGGTGCCGCACGGACGGCGCGCCCGCGAGGTCGACGACGGCCGCGCCGGCCTCACCGGCCACGACGACGCGCGCGGAGGCTGGGGCGGCGACGGCGGCAGCGGGGGCGGCAGCGTGGGCGCCGGCGTCGCCGGTGGCGGGGACGGCGACGCGTGCGCCGGCGGCGGCAGCGGGGGCGGCGACGTGCGCGACGGCATGCAGCGGTCCGTCGAGCACGCCGACCGTCGCCTCGAGGGCGTCGCCGGCCCAGACGCAGAGCCGGCCGTCGTCGCCGACCGTGAGCAGCCGGTCGCCGGCGCGGGTGATCGCGCGGGCGGCGCCGCGGTGCGCGCGCCCGACGAGGCGGCCGGGTCCCGGCGGGGCCGGGCGGAGGGGCACGAGGCGCGTCATGGTCTCCCGGGGGCCGGCTGCCGCGTCGCGCGGCCCGCGCGTCGCATCGGCGGCCGACACGCCCGCGCGCCTCACATGTTCTTGCCGTCGTAGTGGTGCGTCTGCAGCGTCGACACGTCGACGCCGTCGACGCACCGCAGGTTCACCGCCGCGATGGGCGTGCCGTCGGGCATCGCGCCGCGCGCGAAGGAGCGGATGCCGCACTTCGAGCAGAACAGGTGGTGGACGACCTTCTTGTTGAACTGGTAGTCGGTCAGCACGTCCTCGCCCGAGAGCAGGCGGAACTGCGTCTGCGGCACGAACGCCAGCACCGAGCCCATCCGCGAGCACATCGAGCAGTTGCAGGTGATGGCGGGGCCCGACAGGTCCATGTCGGCCTCGTAGCGGACGGCGCCGCAGTGACAGCTGCCGGTGTAGGTCTTCGTCGCGCTCATCGTCGTCCTCCCGTGGTCGCGGCCTGGATTCTGCACCCTCGGGCCGCCGGTGTGTCGTAGAAAGGCGCGGGGGACGCGAATGCTGGCCTGGATCTACGGATTGTCGCTTCTGCTGTCGCCGCCGCGGCTCGTCCTCTGGGCCTGGGAGCGGCCCGAGGACCTGCGCTTCGTCGATACGGCGACGACCGGCGTCGCGTACCTCGCGGCGACGTTTGAGCTCGGGCCGCGCGGCCCCACGGAGCGGCCGCGTCGGCAGCCGCTGCGCGTGCCGGAGGGGACGTGGCTCGTGGCCACCGTGCGGCTGCACCCCGCCGGCGGGCACCTCACGGACCCGGAGGCGCTCGCGCCGCGCATCCTGCGGCACCTGCGGCCCGGCGTGCGCGGCCTGCAGATCGACTTCGACGCGGGCGTCTCGGAGCGGGCCGCCTATCGCGCGCTGCTGACGGCGCTGCGCGCAGGCCTGCCGCCGGGCCTGTCGCTGACCGCGACCGGCCTCGCTTCGTGGTGTCTCGACGACGCCTGGGTGACCGACCTGCCGGTGGACGCAGTGATCCCGCAGTTCTTCCGCATGGGGCCGGAGGGCGCCGCGATCCGGGGGCGCGGCGCGACGACGCCGCCGCCGATCTGCGCCGCTGGCACGGGCGTTGCGACTGACGAGCCGCTCACGAGGCTCTGGCCGGCGCCGACCGTCTGGGCCTTCCACCCGAAGACGCCGTGGACGGCGGCGGACGTCCGCCGCCTCGAGGAACAGCTGTGGCCTTGAAGTCGCTCGTCGTGGCCCTCGCGCTCGCCGCCCCGCCGGCGCTGGCCTGCGGTCCGCTGTCGCAGGACCCCGTGTTCGCGCACGCGCAGCACCCCGACTATCCGCTGGCGCAGTTCGCCGCCGGCGAGCTCGGCGTCGTGCAGCCCACCTGGGACGTGTCGTACCTCGTGGCGGCGTGGCGCACGCTCGAGGGCAGGCCGTTCACGCCCGCGGAGCAGGCGGCGGTCGTCGCGGATTGGCGCGCGTCGATCTTCGGCGGGCCGTACGCGATCGAAGCGCCGCCGCCGCCGCCGCCCGACCCGTACCGGCTCTGGAACGAGAAGCTGGCGGCGGGCCGCGCGCGCGCCGCGGAGAAAGGCTGCGCCGTCCCCGACGCGCCGGCGCCGCCCACGTGGCGGTCGGTGCCCCCCGACGGCTTCGACAGCTACGAGAACTGCCTGCCCGACGCCTTCGCGACGGCGACGCGCACGCTCGAGGACCGACTCGGACGCGACGTCTGCGCCGCCGCGGAGTGGATGCGCGGCCAGATCACCGTGTTCTCCAACTGCGGCGAGGGGCGGCGGCTGCCCGATCCCGCGCCCGACGGCGCGCCGGCCTGGCTCGTCCAGGACCGCGCCTACCAGCGCGCGGCGGCGCTGTTCTACGGCCTCGACTTCGACGGCGCGCGGACGGCCCTCGACGCGATCGCGGCGGACGCGGCGTCGCCATGGCGCGGGCCGGCGGCGCTCGCCGCGGCGCGCAACGAGATCCGGCGCGCCTCGCTCGCGGGCGGCTCGACGCTCGAGGACGTGCGCCGGCGCCTGCGGGCGGTGCGGGCCGACGCGTCGCTCGCCGAGTGGCACGCCTCCGCCGCGCGCCTCGAGCGGCTCGCCCGGCTCCGCCAGGACCCGCCGGGCGCGATGCGCACGCTCGGCGAGCGGCTCGCGTCGCCTGCGACCACCGGCGCCGCGCCGCCAGCGCCGTCGGACCCGGCACCGTCCGACGCGCTCGCCGACTTCGCGTGGCTCGCGGCGAAGGGCGTCCGCGGCGAGGACCCGCTGAGCGCCTGGATCGCCACGTTCCACGTCGCCGAGGAGTTCGGCCCGGCCGAGTCGCTTCACGCGACGCCGTGGACGAAGGGAGAGGGCCGCTTCGCCGAAGCCGCGGCCCGGTGGCGCGAGACGAAGTCGCCGGCGTGGCTCGTCGCGGCCCTCACCTTCGCCCCGCCCGGCGAGCACGCGGACCTCGTCGCGGCGGCGCGCGCGGTGCCGGCGACGTCGCCCGCCTACCACACGGCGCAGTACCACGCGGCGCGCCTGTTGCTCGCCACCGGCAAGTCGGCGGAGGCGCGCGCGATGCTCGACGCGGCGCTCGCCGGCGATCCGCCGCCCGGCGCGCGCAACCACTTTGCGGCCCTGCGGCTCGGCGTGGCGACGGGCTGGGCGCAGCTCTTCGAGGACGCGCTGAAGGTCCAGGTGGCGGCGACCTACGACGTGGAGCTCGCCCGCACGCTCGACGCGGACCCGAAGGCGCCGCGGCGCCGGCTCTTCGACGGGCCCGGGGCGCTGACCGTGGCGCGCGCGGTGCCCGCGGCGAAGCTGCTCGAGCTGGCGGCGACGGCGCCCGCCGAGCTGCGCCGGGGCCTCACCGAGACGGCGTGGACCCGCGCGGTGCTCGTCGGCGACGACGCGACCGCGCGCGCGGCCGCCCGCGCGATCGGGACGCTCGACCCGGCGTTCGCCAACGACCTGCGCGGATGGCTGGCGGAGCCGACGCCCGAGGCGCGCCGTTTCGCCGGCATCTTCCTGATGGCGAAGCTGCCCGGCCTGACGTGGTACCCCGACGCGGGCGACGGCCGCTGGGGGACGCCGCTCGTCGAGCGCCTCGGCGTGTACGAAGGGCGCAGCTGGTGGTGCGCGCTCGAGCGCCCCGCCGAGTACTACCAGACCACGCTCTGGGAGTCGGCCGAGAAGGCGGCGGCGGCCCACCCGAAGGTCTACGACGGCCTCGTCCCGCCGTTCGCGACCCCCGCCGAGGCCGCGGCCATTCAGCGGGAGTGGCGCGCGCTCGCCGAGGTCGGCATGGCCCCCAACTTCTTCGCGCGCACGTTCGTGGCCCGCGCCGAGTCCCACCCCGCCGATCCGCGCGTGCCCGAGGCGCTGCATCGGGCGGTCTACGCGACGCGCCACGGCTGCAAGGACAAGGGCACGAGCGAGGCGTCGGCCCGCGCTTTCCGCACGCTCCACCGCCGGTACCCGAAGAGCGCGTGGACGCAGAAGACGCCCTACCACTACTGACCGCGGTCCGGCGAGCGCGGCGCGGTCGCCCGTCGATGCGCGCGGACGGCGCCGATGCGCGCGGGGGGAACGCACGCGGGCGCTGGCCGCGGTGCGGATTCCGTCGACGCCTGGTGCCGGACCGGCGCACCATCGGCGCATGTCCAAGGGGCGCGTGTGGGCCGCGGCGGCGTGGCTGTTCGCGGGGTGCGGCGAAGCGGGCGGCGGCGCGGCGGGGGCGGACGCGGCGGGCGGTGCCGACGGCGCGCCGCCGGGCCTCGACGCGGCGGCGGGCGGAGACGCTCAGCAGGGGCGCGACGCGACGGTTCGTACGGACGGACCGCTCGGCGCGGATGCGGCGCTGCCGGGCGACGCGGCGTCCGGCGCGGATGCGGTGACGGCGGACGCGGCGCCCGGCGCAGACGCGGCGTCGGCGGACGCGGCGCCCGACACGGACGCGGCGCCCGGCGCAGACGCGGCGGCGGCGGACGCGACGCCCGACACGGACGCGGCGGCGGCGGACGCAGCGCCCGGTGCAGACGCGGCGTCGGCGGACGCGACGCCCGACGCCGGCCCGCCGCCGCTCACCGTCGCCGACGCCCAGGCGCTCTTCGCCGAGCGCTGCGCCGGCTGCCACGTCGGCGCCGCGCTCGGTGGCCTGCGGCTCGATCCGGACTGGATCGCCGCCACCACCAACGTGCGCCCCACCCAGACCGGCCGCATGCCGCTCCTCTGGCCCGGGGACCGCGCGCGCAGCTATCTCTTCCGCAAGCTCGCGGGCACGCACCTCGCGGCGGGCGGCATCGGCGTCCGCCAGCCGCCGGGCGGCCCGTACCTCGACGACGCGCTCCTCGGCCGCCTCGGCGCCCTGATCGACGCGCTGCCGCCGGACCCGCCGCCGCCCGAAGCCGGCTGCCGCAACGAGCGCGACGAGGACTTCGACGGCCTGCGCGACTGCGACGATCCCGACTGCGCCGCGGATCCCCGGTGCAACGCCCCCCCCGAGGTCTGCGCCGGCGGCGCCGACGAGGACGTCGACGGCCTGACCGACTGCGAGGACCCCGACTGCGCCGCCGCCCCCGAGTGTCGTCCCGTCCCCGAGGTGTGCGACGACGGCCGCGACAACGACCACGACACGCGCACCGACTGCTGCGATCCCGCGTGCGCCGGCGTCGGCGCCTGCCCGCCGCTCCCCGCGCAGCCCTTCGCCGAGGCCGACGTCCAGCGCCTCTTCGACGGCGCCTGTGCGCAGTGCCACCAGAACGGCGCGACCTCCGGCTTCATGTCGCTGGACGCGCCCTTCCGCGCGAACACCGTCGGCGTGCCGAGCAGCCAGGCGCCGGGGTTCGCGCGCATCGAGCCCGGCGACCGGACGCGCAGCTACCTCTACCAGAAGCTCGCCGGCGGACACGTCGACGCCGGCGGCTTCGGGACGCCCATGCCGCCGGAGCAGCGCCTCTGCGCCGACGTCATCGAGCGGATCGGTCTGTGGATCGAGGCGGTCCGCTGACGAGCACCTCGAGCACGCGCCGCGTCGCCCCGTCGTCCACGTGGTCGTACACCAGGCGTCGCACCCCGGCGCGCGCGGCGGCGTGCGTCTCCGGCGCCGTGAGCGCCTGCCCCAGCGCCGCGAGGAAGTCGGCCTGCGTCGACGCCCAGGGCTCCGGCGCGATCCGCTCGAACGGCCAGTAGAAGCCCGGCGCCCGCGCGTAGGCCGCGAGGTCGTACGGCAGGAAGATCGTCGGCCGGTCGAGCAGCAGGAAGTCGAGGTAGACGCTCGAGTAGTCGGTCACGAGCGCGTCGAAGAGCGGCAGCGCGTCGGTGATCTCGGGCACCACGTCGCCCTGCAGCGGCACGAGCCGGCCCTCGCGCTTCGCCAGCTTCCCCGGATCGTTGGGGTGCGTGCGCACGAACATCACCGCACCGTGCGCTTCGAGGAAGCGCTGTACCGCGTCGAGATCCGCGTCCGCGAAGGGAAAGAGGCGTACGGCGACGCCCTCGCGCCACGTCGGGCAGTACAGGACGCGCTTCGTGTGCGGCGGCAGCGGCGGGTCGAAGTCGAGCGCCACCGGGCTCGGCCGGAAGAGCGCGTCCGTGCGCGGCTGCCCGGTGCGGTGCACGCGCGATGGCGGCAGGTCGAACGTCTCGGCGAAGACGCGCGCCATGTCGTCCGACGTGGCGAACATCGCCTCGTAGCGCTTCATCTCGCGCAGGTTGGCGCGCGCGTGCTTGCGCGCGGCGAAGGACGGATCGGCGCGCGAGATGCGCTTGATCGGCATCCCGTGCCAGACGTTGAGGATCCGCGTGCGCCGACTCGGGAAGCGCACCGGCGCGAAGTCGCCGAGCGAGTGCGTGAGCACGACGCCGCCCGCGCGCGCGCCGAGCCACAGCCCCCGCAGCGAGCGGCTCGAGACCACGCCGGGCCGGCCGGCGCGCAGCACCGCCGGGTTCTTCGTCAGCCACACGCCGCGCAGGCCGACCTCGCCGCACCGCTCGAACAGCGGCGCGGTGTTGCCGCCGTACTGCCGGCCGCCGAACACGAAGAGATCCGGGTCCTTGGGGACCACGTGCCCGAGCACCCAGCTCAGCGCCGTCAGGAGCGCGTCCATCCCACCTCCGCGCCCTTCGCGAAGCCATCCGGCTCCGCGAGCGCCCCAGGTTCCGAAGTTGCACCTCGCGGTTGCACTCTGCTACCGAGGTGCCCATGAAAGCAGTCATTCTCGTGGCCGGCGTCTCCCGCCGCCTCTATCCGCTCACCGAGTACCGGCCCAAGTGCCTGCTCGAGGTGGGCGGCAAGACCATCCTCGACCACCAGCTCGACGCGGTGCGCGCCGTCGGCATCCGCGAGGTGACGCTCGTGACCGGCTACCGGCGCGAGCAGATCCGGGAGCATGCGGAGCACCGCTACCCCGATCTGGAGTTCAGCTACCGCATCAACCACCACTTCTTCGAGACGAACACCGCCTACTCGCTGTGGCTCGCCGGCGAGGAGTTCCTCGACCGCGACTTCGTCTACATGAACGGCGACGTGCTCTTCGAGCCGCGACTGCTCGAGCGCTGCATCGAGTCGCCCGCGACGGCGGCGCTCGCCGTCGAGGCCAAGCAGTGCGGCGACGAGGAGGTGAAGGTCATCGTCGACGGCGAGCAGCGCATCCACGCCATCGGCAAGGGGCTGGCGCCGGAGCAGTGCCTCGGCGAGTTCATCGGCGTGGCGCGCTTCGCCGCCCCGATCACGGCGTACTTCTACCAGGCCCTCGACGCGCTCGTGCACGCCGGCGCCCGCAACGACTACTTCGAGGCCGCGCTGGCGAAGATGGCGCCGCACCACCCGCTCCACGCCGTCGACGTCACCGACCTGCCCTGCATCGAGATCGACTTCCCCGAGGACTACGAGAAGGCCCGCAGCGCCGTCCTCACCCGCTTCGTGAGGAACTAGTCCGGACGAAGCGCTTCACGAACGGCACGACCGCCAGCTCTTCGAGGCGCACCGCCCACAGGACGAGGCCGTAGCCGAGCAGCAGCGCGACGGCGAGGCCGATGCGCGCGCCGGCGCCGAGGGCGGCGGGATCACCGAGCGGGACGAGCGCCAGCAGGCCGAGCGCGAGGCCGACGTGCGGCTTCCAGATGGCGGACCAGCGCAGCCGCACCTTCTCGAGGTACGCGAGCTCGACGACCTGGAGCAGGGCCACGAGCGCCGAGGCGAGCGCGGTGGCGGCCGCCGATCCCGCGAGGCCCCAGCGCGGGATCATCCACCAGTTGAACAGCGTGTTCAGCCCGGCGACGAGCACGCTGTTGAACAGCGTCCAGCCCGAGTGACCGGTGAACACGATGCTGTTGCCGGCGAGGCCGTAGGCGCAGCTCAAGAACGGCGGCACGAGCAGCCACAGCATGAACCCGGAGCCCTCGCCGTAGCTCGGGTCGACGAAGCGCAAGAGGTCCGTGCGCAACACGGCCACGAGCAGGATGAGCGGCACCGCCAGCGACGTCGTCCAGCGCGAGACCTTGCCGAGCGCCGCCTCGAAGCCCTCGCGGTCGCCGCGCGCGTGGTGGCGCGCCGCCACCGGCGCCAGCGCCTGGCTGAAGATCAGCTTCACTTCGCGGATGTTCGTCGCGATGAGCGCCGCCGCGCCGTAGTACGCGAGGTGCCAGTTCGAGAACCCGAATGCGGCGAGCATCATCACGTCCACCCGCGTCAGGTACTTGTTGAACGTCATGTTCATCGTCTGCGGGATGGCGAAGCGCAGGATCTCGCGGTCCCACACGGGACGCAGCGTCGCCTTCACCGCCCGGCCGAGATCGAAGTGCTTCGCCATCGCGCGCACCGCCATCAACGCCAGGATGGACTGCATGACCACGTGCGCGCCGATGAGGCCCTCGAGGCCGAGGTCGAAGATCTTGGCGCCGACCGAGCAAACGAGCAGCGCCAGCGGCTTCACGAGGCCGTTGATCAGCGCGTCGTACTGCATGTGTATGCGCGCCTTGGTGGCGGCGATGGCCACCTGGGCGATGGCCGCCGGCGGGAGCGACCACGCGAGGAGCCGCAGCGCGCCCTCGAGCGCCGGGCGATCGGGGTAGAAGCGCTCCACCAGGACGCCGGCCCCGAGCGTGAGGCCCACGAACAGCACCAGGCTCAGGCCGACGGTGATCGCGAAGGCGTTGCCGAGCACGGCGTAGAGCTTCGGCTCGACGTCGGGATCGTCGGCGTACCGGCTCGCGAAGAGCGTCGTCGCGTCGTTGAAGCCCGCGGTGACGGCGCTGTTGGCGATCTCCCCCACGAAGACCGCGAGGAAGTAGAGGCCCACCAGGTCGGGCCCGAAGAACCACGTGACGATCAGGAAGAAGAGCGGGTGGACGAGCTTCGCCGCCAACCCGAGCAGGTTGTAGAGGGCGCCCCGCGTCAGGTGCCGGTCGTACTGGTCGCTGGACATCGGCGCGCATTGTACGCAAATGCCGCGCCCGCGCTCTGGCGGAGGACTTGCAGAGCCCGTCACCGCGCCGCCGCCGATTTGTCACCTTCGGTCGTTTTCGGCAGCATCCAGCCGTTTCGGAGGAGGGTCCGTTGCGTCGTCTGCTCTCGCGCCCCCTGCTCGGGCTGGGCCGACTGCTCCCGCTGCTCGTGGCGGCGGGCGCGCTCTTCCTGGTCGAGGCCAGCGCCGAGTCCGACCGCCCCGAGGCCGTCCCGCTGGCGGCGGCGCCCGCGCCGACGCGGCTCGTGGTCTTCTGGATCGACTCGCTGTCGACCCTCGACCTCGCCGAGCCGGAACGGCTGACGCGGTTGAAGGCGCGCCTGCCATCCTCCCTTCACGGCCCGGTGCGTTCGTGCACGGATGCCATCAGCGTCCCGTGCTTCACGGCGATGCACACCGGGCTCGACCGCTTCTCGCTGTTCGCGCTGGCGCGCAACTTCGGCGGCTCCGACGGCGTGCCCGACGGCAGCGTCTTCCACGCGCTCCAGAAGCGCGGGCACAAGCTCGGCTTCATCGGCGATCCGCAGGTCGCGCCCGCGGTCAAGGGCTTCGACTGGATCGAGACGACGCCGCACCCCAACGACGTCGGCCACGTCCGGCGCGGCCTCGAGCAGATGGAGGCGCGCGGCCTCGACGTCGTGGTCATCCACCTGCGCGATCCCGACGAGATCAGCCACAAGGAGGGCCCGAAGGCGCCGGAGTACGCGGCGGCGATGGAGATCATCGACCGCGAGATCGACGCGGCCATGGCGCGGCTGCGCCCGACGGACCACGTCGTCGTCATGGGCGACCACGGGCACACGCCCGACGGACGCCACTTCGCCGGCCTCGACGTGCCCACCTACGCGGCCCACTTCGGGCCGGCCTTCGCGCGGCCCCTCGAGCGGCCGATGGCGATGACCGACTACGCCGGGCTGTGGGCGCGCGTGTTCGGCCTGCGCTTCGGCGAGGTGCCGTGGGTGGACGCCTACTTCGCGGGCGAGACGCTGGCCCCGCTGACCGAGCTGCCGCCCGTCGAGAGCGGCGACTCGACGCTGCCCGGGTGGGCCATCGCCGTGTGCCTGCTGCTGGCGTTCGTGGTCGGCGCGCCGTTCGGCGTGCGCTGGGTCGCCGATCCCGCGTGGCGGCGGGTGACCTTCGCGACGCTCGCCGTCGGGATGGCGTCGTTCGCGCTCGGCCTCGGCTACACCGCCTACCGCCCGACGCTCTACCTCGGATCGCCGGCGTTCAACGCGGCGCTCGGCCTCGGTTTCGGCCTGATCGGCCTCGTGTTCGCGTTGCCGGCGCTGCGGGTGCGCTTCCACGAGGGCGGCATCGCGCGGCGCGTCCCCGCGGCGATGTTCGTCGCGGGCGCCGTCGCGTTCGCGCTGCCCACCGTCTACAAGTTCGGCGGCCTGTACGTGGCGCTCACCGCGCTGCTCGCGACGCTCGTGCCGGCGCTCGTCTCCGCGCTGCGCGGACGGCGCTTCGGGCAGGCGGCGGCGGTCGTCGGGCTCGGCGCGCTGCTGCTGACGGTCTGGGACCCGGCCGTGCGCAACTTCGCCGTCCGCTGGTTCCCGTTCTACACCGAGAAGCTCGGCGCGGCGCTGCCGGCGGCCACGGTGGCGCTCGCCGCCCTGGCGGTCCTCCTGCCGGCGGTGCTCGGGGGCCGCGGGCCAGCGGGCGGCGGACGCGGCGCCTGGCTGGCGGGCGGTGCGGTGGGCCTCGGCCTCGCGCTCGTGGGGCCGCACCTCCCGGTCAAGGCGTTCATCGCGCCCTGCCTGCTCGCGCTGCCGCTCGCCATCGCGGCCCACCGCCTCCCGCGGCTGGCCCCGGTGGCGCTCGCGGTCGCGCTCCCGGCCACGGCGTTCTTCTTCCAGTGGGAGGCGGCCCGCATCGCGCCCGTGGCCGCGACGCTCGCGGCGTGGCCGCTGTGGGCGCGCGCCCGCCGCGACGCGCCGGCCCTCGAGCGCGGCGCCGGAGCGCTGGTCCTCCTCTGGACCGTGCTGTGGACGATGGTCGGCTGCCGCATCGGCGGCATCGACTTCAACTACTTCTTCGCGTGGCTGCCGCCCGGCGCGAACGTCGAGGACTCGTGGGGCGCCAACGCCCTGATGACGCTCGGGAAGTACCTCACGCTGCCCACGGTGGCGGTGCTGCTCGCCCGGCGGACCGCGCCCGAGACCGTGGAGTCGGCGCTGCCGGTGGCGTGGCACCTCGGCCGCATCAAGCTCGCGTTCGTGCTGCTGTTCGTCGTGGGCTTCTCGGCGCGCCCGAACGGCGCCGGCCCGTTCATCACCGCCGACGTGCTGCAGGAGGCGGGCGTGTGGGTCGCGCTGCTGCTGTTCCTGTTGCCGCTGCCGATCACCACCGCCCGTCGCGGGCGCCCGCTGCAGGCCACCCTGCCGGCGGCCGCGCCGGCGCCGGTGACCGCCGCGCCGGAGAAGCTCGCCGCATGACCACCGAGCGCCTGCACTTCGAGGACGCGCGCGGCACCGAGTTCGAGGCGCGCGTCGTCGACCACGCCGCCTTCGAGGGACGCCCGTCGGTCGTGCTCGACCGCACCGGCTTCTACGCCGAGGCCGGCGGCCAGATGGCCGACCACGGCACGCTGGGCGGGGTGCCGGTCGTCGACGTCCAGATCGACGGGACCGGCCGCGTACACCACGTGCTCGACGGCGTGCCGCCGGCGGTCGGGGAGGCGGTGCGCGGCGTCATCGACAGCGTCCGACGGCGCGTGCACCGCGCGCTGCACACGGGGCAGCACGTGCTCTCGCGCGCGCTGCTCGACGAGGCGCAGGCCGAGACCGTCTCGTCGCGCCTCGGCGAGACGGCCTGCACCATCGACGTCGACCGCGACGGCATCCCCGAGCGCGAGCTGGCCCGCGCCGAGGACCTCGCCAACGCCGTCGTCGACGACGCGCTGCGCGTGCGCGCGTGGTTCCCGTCGCCGGACGAGCTCGCCGGGCTGCCGCTGCGGCGCGCGCCGAAGGTCGAGGGCGCCATCCGCATCGTGGCGGTGGGCCACTTCGACTACACGCCCTGCGGCGGCACCCACTGCGACGACAGCGCGCAGATCGGGGCGGTCCGCATCACCGGCGTCGAACGGTACAAGGGCGGCACGCGCGTGACCTTCGTGGCCGGTCGCCGCGCGCGGCAGGACCACGCCGCGGCGGCGGGCGTGCTGCGCGACCTGGCGCGGCTGCTGACGTGCGGCCCGCAGGACCTCGCCGGCAACGTCGAGAAGCTGCGCCGCGACCTGCAGGGCGCCCGCGACGCGCTCGGGGTCGTGCGGGCGCGCCTCGCCGACCGCGAGGCCCAGGCGCTGCTCGCCGGCGGCGGCACGCGCTTCGTCGCCGCGTTCCCCGACGCCGACGCCGACTTCCTGCGTGTCGTGGCTCGCCGCCTGGCCCAGGTGCCGTCCGCGATCGTCGCGCTCGCCGCGACCACGCCCGAGGGCACGCGCCTGCTCGTCACCCGCGGCCCCGGCGCCCCGCTCGACTGCGGCGCCCTGGTGAAGGCCGTCGCGGCGGCGACCGGCGGTCGCGGCGGTGGCCGCCCCGACAGCGCCGAGGCCCAGCTCCCTCCGCACGCCGACTGGCAGGCCGCCCTCACGCTCTGACTCGAGTTTCGCCAGCTTCGGCGGCCTGCGGCCGGCCCCGACCGGCAGCCGCTGCGTCGCGCGGCGCATTTCGGTCGCGACGCGCATCGAGCACGCCCTCGACCGAAACTCGCCTTGCTCCTTGCTGCGACTCGGTCGCTGCTCGGCCTCGTCGACGCCGAAATGGCGAAACTCGAGTCTGACGCGGGCAGGGTCGGTCCCGCGCGCTCGGCGGCGATCGCCGCCGATGCATCGCAGACTTGCGGCGCGCCCGGGAGCCGTCCTTAATGCGACCCTGGACCCAGCGAAGGAACTGCCATGGCCGCGCACGCCAACGAACCCGCTCCGCCGCACGGCGGCGGCGGGGACGCCCACTTCCAGCCGTTCGTCCCGGCGAACGCAAACGTGCCCGAGCTGGGGCCCGTTCCGCTCCTGCTCGGCGCGCTGCTCGGGATCATCTTCGGCGCCAGCTCGATGTACCTGGTGCTCAAGGTGGGCATGACCGTCAGCGCCAGCATCCCGGTGGCGGTCCTGTCGATCACGATCTTCCGCGCGTTCTCGCGGGCGTTCGGCGTGCGCCGCGCCACCATCCTCGAGAACAACATCGTGCAGACGGCGGGATCGGCGGGCGAGTCGATCGCCTTCGGCGTCGGCGTGACCATGCCGGCGCTGCTCATCCTCGGCTACAACCTCGAGATCGGCCGCGTGATGCTCGTGGCCGTGCTCGGCGGCATCCTCGGCATCTTGATGATGATCCCGCTGCGGCGGGCGCTCATCGTCAAGGAGTCCAAGACGCTCGTCTACCCCGAGGGCACCGCCTGCGCGAAGGTGCTCATCGTCGGCGAGAAGGGCGGCACCACCGCGAAGGCGGTGTTCGCCGGGCTCGGCGCCGGTGCGCTCTTCAAGTTCGCCTACGACGGCCTGCATCTCTTCAAAGGCGCCGCGGAGCGCAGCTTCGGCAAGTGGTTCAACGGCGGCGCGGTCTCGACCGAGATCGCGCCCGAGCTGCTCGGCGTCGGCTACATCATCGGCACGCGCACCGCGCTCGTCATGGGCGCCGGCGGCGTGCTCGCCTCGCTCGTGCTCATCCCCGCGATCAAGCTCTTCGGCGAGGGGCTGACGACGCCGGTCTACCCCGCGACGACGCTGATCTCCGAGATGAGCATCGGCGAGGTCTGGCACAACTACGTGCTCTACATCGGCGCGGGCGCGGTCGCCGCCGGCGGCATCATCTCGCTGTTCAAGTCGCTGCCGACGATCATCGGCGGCGCGGTGAAGGGCATGCGCAGCCTGCGGGGCGGCACGGGCGGCAGCGCGCTCGAGCGCACGGACCGCGACCTGCCGCTCTCGGTGGTGTTCGTGGGCTCCGCGCTGCTCGTCCTCGCCTGCGCGCTCGCGCCGCCGCTGATGCTCAGCACGAGCGTCGCCTCGGCGGTGCTCGGCGGCCTGCTGATCGTCGGCTTCGGCCTGCTCTTCGTGACGGTCAGCGCGCGTCTCACGGGCGAGATCGGCAGCTCGTCGAACCCCATCTCGGGCATGACGGTGGCCACGCTGCTGCTCACCTCGCTCATCTTCCTCGGCCTGGGCTGGGTGTCGGCGCCCTACCGCGTGGCGGCGCTCTCGGTGGCGGGTATCGTGTGCATCGCTGCGTCGAACGGCGGCACGACCTCGCAGGACCTGAAGACCGGCTATCTCGTCGGCGCGACGCCCTCCAAGCAGCAGATCGCCATCCTCGTCGGCGCGCTCTCGAGCGCGCTGCTCATCGGCCTCGTCATCCTGAAGCTCAACGACGCGGGCACGGTCTACGCGGCGCGCAGCTACCCGAACTTCCAGGTCGACACCGCGACGCTGACCGAGCGCGAGACGCTGCGTGGCCCCGAGGCGGCCCGCGACGCGGGCGAGTACGCCGTCCTGCGCCTGAGCGAGCCGAAGGGCGAGGTGCCCGCCGGCAAGTACCTCGTCGACGACACCGGGCACATCAAGTACCTCGAGGATCCGGGCATCAACGGCGTCATCAGCAAGCGCGACGACGGCACCGAGGTCGTGAAGTACCAGGCGCCGAAGGCGGTGCTGATGTCGTTCATCATCGACGGCATCATGTCGCAGAAGCTGCCGTGGGGCCTGGTGCTGCTCGGGGCGTTCATCGCCGTCGTCCTCGAGCTCTGCCGCATCTCCTCGCTGGCCTTCGCCGTCGGCGTCTACCTGCCGATGGCGGTCTCGGCGCCGATCATGATCGGCGGCATCGTGCGCTGGATCGCCGACCGGACGCGGCGCCGGAAGGTCAGCGACGAGGAGGCCGAGAGCGGCCCGGGCGTGCTCTTCTCGTCGGGCCTCATCGCCGGCGGCGCCATGGCCGGCATGTGCGTGGCCATCCTGGCCGGCGCCTCCGAGGGCTTCATGAAGTCGCTCAACCTCTCGGGCAGCATGGGCGCCTTCGCCGAGAGCGACCTCGTCTCGTTCCTGCTCTTCCTCGGCCTCGCCGCGGTGCTCTACCTCGTGGCCAACGAGTACCTGCTGAAGATGAAGGACGAGAAGACCACCTGAGGACGCTCGGATAAGCTGCGCCAATGACTCGCGTGGGTTGGTCGGCGGGGCTCGCGCTCTTCGTCCTGCTCGTCGGCTGTACGGTCGACGTGAGCGATGCGGGCTGCGACGTAGACGAGGACTGTCCGGAGGGGCAGGCGTGCCGCGCGCGGACCTGCCTCCCCCCGGACGCCGCTGCAGGCGACGCGGCGCGGCCCGACGGCGCGACCGGCGACGCGGCGCGGCCCGGCGACGCGTCGTCCGACGCCGCGCTGCCCGACGCGTGGCCGCCCGACGCCGCGCTGCCCGACGCGTGGTCGCCCGACGCGTGGCCGCCCGACGCCGGACGGCCCGACGCCGGACGGCCCGACGCCGCGTCGCCCGACGCCGGGTGCGGCGCGCCCGAGGTTTGCGACGAAGCCGACAACGATTGCGACGGCCGCGTCGACGAAGGCGTGCAGGTGCCGATCTGGTACCGCGACGCCGACGGCGACGGCCACGGCGCCGCCGGTGACGCCACGCGCGCCTGCCGGGCGCCGGACGGCCACGTCGCCGCCGCCGGCGACTGCCAGGACGGCGACGGCGCGATCCACCCCGGCGCCGCCGAGCGTTGCGACGGCGTGGACCAGAACTGCAACGACCAGCCCGACGACGGCGCCGCCGTGGCGTGCGCCCCCCGGCCCAACACCCTGCCGCGCTGCGAGGGCGGGTGCGTCTACGACTGCGCGCCCTTCTTCTACGACCGCAACGTCGCCGCCGCCGACGGCTGCGAGCGCGGCTGCGGCGAGGCGCTCGCGCCCGTCGAGCTCGGCCGCGGCGCCACGCCCGAGCGCGGCGGCGCCGCCGTGGCCGTCGGTCCGATGGGGCGCTGGGCGGTCGTGTGGGCCCTCGAGCCGCCGCCTCCGGACGGGGAGGGCCCCCTCGTGCTGCGCACCGACGGCGCGACCACCCGGCTCGGCGAGCCGGGCGTCCGGTACGCCGATGCGATCGTCGTCCGCGCCCGCAACGGCTGGATCGTCGCCGCCCGCCGCCTCGACGCCGTCCCGCCGCCGGTCGGCGGCCCCGGCGGCCTCTTCGTCGCGGCGGCGGCCGACGCCGGCCCGGTGGCGACCTACGTCCAGTACGGCGCCGACATCCGCGCGCTCGACGTCGACGCGCGCTGGGATGGCGAGACGACGGTGGTTGTCGTCGCCTTCCAGCAGCTCGTGGCCGCCCCCGAGACCTGGCAGACGCACCTCCTGAAGCTCAGCGCGCCGGAGGACCTCGAGTCGCTCGATGTGCCGATGTTCGCCGGGCCGCGCCTCGCCGACGGACGCGAGGTCCAGGCGCGGCCGGTGCTCGTGGGGCGCCCGGCGGGCGTCGGACTGCTGTCGGCGTACCAGCCGCAGGACGACGTCCCGGTCCTGCTCTATCGCGAGTACGACGCCGGCTTCGCGCTGGTGGGCAGCGCGACGTGGCGGCCGCACGAGAACCCGGCGCCGGCGCTCGACGCGGTCGCCCGCCCGGGCGGCGCCCACGTGGGGGTCGCGGTGCCGCGCCGCTCGGGGCTCGCCGTCGACTTCGTGCAGCTCGACCTCTCGGCGCCGGCCACGCCGCGGTTCCGGGACAACGCGACCATCGGCGCGGCGGGGCTGCTCGACTTCGCCGACCCCTCGATCGCCGCCACGCGCGACGGCTACCTCATGACCTACACCCGCCGCGCCGGCGCCGACGTCCGCGTCCTGGGCGACCTGGCATCGGTCGACTTCCCCCCCAACGTCCAGCAGGAGATCCGCCTTTTGCCCGAGGCCCACGCGCCGTTCGCGCGTCACCTCGACGTGGCCGGCCACGAGGGCCTCGTCCGCGCCGTGTGGCTGGAGCCCGGCGACGATGGCGGACTCCGCGTGATGGGCGCCGAGCTGCCCTGCAACTGAACATCGCCGGCGACGGCCCGAAGGGGATTCGCGCCTGGGCCGTGAAGCCGGCGCGATACTCCGGGCGTCATCCTTTGACACTCGCCCCCGGCGCCCGGAGGTCTCCATGGACCTGCAGCGCATGCTGGAGATGTGTCGGCGGGACCAGTGGTCCCTCGACGATCTCGACTGGTCGGCGCCGCCCCCGCCGATGGACGAAGACAAGGAGCGCGCCGTCTGCCAGTTCTTCACCGACATGGCAGGCATCGAGCTGCTGGCGGCGGCGCTCTTCGACGCCCAGCGCCGCAAGACCGACGACCCGGTGCTGCGCGAGATCTTCCGGTCGTTCGTGCGCGACGAGGAGCGCCACTCCGACTGCGCCGCGCGCCTCGCCCGCCACTACGACGTGCGTCACCTGCGCGCCTACCGCCCGAACCGGCACCTTCTGCGGTTCGCGCCGCACTTCGTCAACGCGATCGAGTACCTGTCGCCGGAGATCGCCAACGCCTACATCACGACCGGCGAGATCCTGCTCGACGTGGCGCTCCTGCGCTCGCTCGACGACTACGTGGCCGATGCCATGAGCCATCAAGCCATGCGTCTCATCAACCGGGACGAGTCGAGACACATCGCCGTCGACTTCCACATGGTCGAGCTCTATGCGTCGGACACCACCGTGCCCCCGCCGCGCCCGCTCCCCGACCAGGTCAGGGCGTGGTGGGCCTTCGGGCGCGTGCTCTGGCACGCCAAGCCCTTCTTCAGGAAGGTGTTCTTCGAGCCCATGGACCGGACGGACCCTTCCGGCCGCCGCCTGCTCGAAGCCTTCAAGCGCGTGCAGCTGCTGTCGGCCAAACCGTCGGTGCGCGCGCGCCCGTTCACGCGTTTTCTGCTGACGCTGCAGGCCCTCTACAACCACCCCGTCTTCGGCGCCCTGTTCGGGCGCGTGGTGCTGCGCACGCTCGGCGTCGACGGCCGCGTCGCCGCCATCCTCTACACGCCCGAGGAGCTCGAGCGCGCCTACCGCATGAGCTTCGACGAGCTCGCCCAGGCGGCGCTCGCCGCGAAGCACGCCTGCTGATCCGTCGCGGTCTGTGTCACGATGCGACGATGCGATGCATCGCGACGGCGCTGACATTGACGTGCGCGGGGTGCTCGGGCTGTGGTGAGCCGCCGCCGGCGCCCGCGGGCGGGTACGCCAACGACGGCAACTGGGCGGCGCTGCCGGGCCGGCGCGATCCGGCCGACGAGGTGCCGCCCGGCGCCGCCCTCGAGGACGGGCAGGCGGCGGCGAAGGCCGACGTCTTCTATGTGCACCCGACGACACACGAGACGCTCTTCTCGTTCGGCAACGCGGCGCTCGACGACGCCGACGCCAATGCCGGGGTCGACGAGACGCTGCGCTTCCAGGCGTCGGCGTTCAACGGCGCGGCGCGGGTGTTCGCGCCGCGGTACCGCCAGGCGAGCCTGCTGGCGCTGGCCGTCGACGACGCCGACGGCGCGGCGTCCATCGAGCGCGCGTACGCCGACGTGCGCGCCGCCTTCGACGAGTACGTGGACAAGCGGAGCGACGGGCGCCCGTTCCTGCTCGCCGGCCACAGCCAGGGCAGCACGATGCTGATCCGGCTCATCCGCGAGCGCCTCGACGGCAAGCCGCTCCAGTCACGGCTCGTCGCCGCCTACCTGCTCGGTGAGCTCGTCGGGACCGACACGTTCACCGCCCTGCGGCCGTGCCGCACGGCGACGGAGACGGGGTGCTTCGTGAGCTGGGCCACGGCGCGGCGCGGCGCCACGCCCTCGCTCGCCTGCGGCTCGAGGCAGCTGTCGGACTGCGCCGGCGCGACCGTCCACACCGAGGAGCTGCCGGTGGTCTGCGTCAACCCGCTCACCTGGACGCCCGGCGGCGCCGCCGGTCCCGACGCCCACCTCGGGGCGGGGCCGGGCCGCGGCCTCGGCGGCGGCCGCTTCGAGGGCTTCGCCACCCGCGCCGTCGGCGCCGCCTGCGACGCGCAGGGCGTGCTGCGGATCGAGCGCGACGTCGACCTGGCCGGCGTCGACGACGGCGACTACCACACGCAGGACGTGAACCTCTTCTACCTGGACGTGCGCGCGAACGTGGCGCGGCGCGTCGCCGCCTTCCGGCCGGCGGCGGGCCGATGACGCCCCGGACATTCCAAGGAGGCGCCCGATGGGCGCGCCGTCTTGCGAGTCCCACGGGCGGGGCGGCGCGCCGTCAGTGGCCGACGCGCGTCAGCGCGGCGCGGTACGGGGCGGCGTAGCGGACGGCCGCGGGCAGCACCGGCGCGAGATGGCGCACGGCGCCGCAGACGCGCTCGAAGCGGCGCTCGCGGTGGGCGTCCCAGGCGAAGCCGTAGGGGGCGCGCAGGTCCGCGGGCAGGAAGCCGGCCGTCAGCAGCAGCGCCAGCTCACGCAGCGAGGTCTGCGCCGGCGGCAGGTCCAGCAGGCGGAGCAGCGAGCCGGCGTGGCTGCCGAAGATCCCGGCGAGGACGGTGGAGGCGCGGTTCGAGAACAGCGACTCGCCGATGCGCCGCGCCGTGGGGCCGACGCGCAGGGTGCCGACGGTGCGCTCGACGTAGGCCACGAGATCGGCCCAGGTCGCGGGCAGGACCTCGTCGGGCAGGCCGAACAGCCCGGCGGTGCCGCGGGCCTCGCGCCAGAACCGTTCGCGCTCGTCCTCGGTCAGCGGGTGCACGAGCGTCTCGTAGCCGCGCACCCACGTCTCGAGCGTCGTGGCATGTACCCACAGCGACAGTTGCGGGTCGCGGGCGTCGTAGGGGCGCCCGGCCCAGGGCGGGCCGGCCTCGCTCGGCACCACGCCGTGGACGCGCCCGTGGGCCACCCACACGGCGTGGGCGGCGCGAAGCGCGGTGGCGAGATCGCCGAAGGTGATGCGGTGCAGCGCCTCGAGCGTGCGGCGCGCGCGGCCGAGCGGGTCGTGCTCGTAGTCGCTGTGCCCGGCCACGCCCGCGGCGATGGCGGGGTGGGCCACCTGCAACAGCAGCCCGCGCCCGATCGCCAGCAGGACCGGCTGCTCGCGCAGCAGCTTCCAGGTGAGGCTGCTCGGCCCGTACAGGCCGCCGCTCACGCTGTGCGCCCGCGCGCCCGCCGCCGCCGCGAGCCGCTTCCAGCCCTCGTCGGAGAGCGCGCCGCCGACGCCCGCCGGCTCGGCGAGCGCCACCGGACGCAGCGGCCGCACCACCGCCGCGACGGGGGCCGGCGCCCACGACGGCTCGGCGCCGCGCAGGCGCCGCGCGTCCCGCGGTGCGGCGGTCGTGGCGCGGCCGGGTCGCCTCGGGGCCTTCCTACGCACGCGGATGCTGGGCCTCCCGCAGCTGCACCAGCTGCGCCTGGACGTTCTTCTCGAACACGTACTCGGCGGGACGCGCCCGCTCGAGCGCGATCTCCGGCGCCATCGGGCCGTCCGTCCGGATGCCGCGCATCTTCACCCACAGCGCCTTGAGCGGGTGGGCGATGGTGTCGTCGACCGCGGTGGCCTCGTAGCCGCTGTGCACCATGCAGTTGGCGCACTTCTCGTAGTTGCCCGTCCCGTACTTGTCCCAATCCGTCTCTTCGATCAGCTCGCGGAACGTCTTCGCGTAACCTTCACCGAGCAGATAACAGGGCCGCTGCCATCCGAAGACGTTGCGCGTCGGCATGCCCCACGGCGTGCAGTGATAGCTCTGGTTGCCGGCGAGGAAGTCGAGGAACAGGTTCGACTGCGAGAACTCCCAGCGGCTGCCACGTTCCCGTCCGATGCGGAACACATCGCGGAAGAGCTGCTTCGTCTTCTGCCGGTTGAGGAAGTGGGTCTGGTCGGGGGCACGCTCGTAGGCGTAGCCCGGCGACACCGTGATGGCCGAGATGCCGAGCGCCATCGCCATGTCGAAGAAGCTCGCCACGCGCGCCGGCTCGACGCCGTCGAACAGCGTGCAGTTGACGTTCACCTGGAAGCCGCGAGCGCGCGCCGCGGCGATGGCACGCACCGCCTTGTCGAACACACCCTCGCGACACACCGCGCGGTCGTGGTGCTCGCGGTCGCCGTCGAGGTGCACCGAGAAGGTCAGGTAGGGGCTCGGGCGGAACTCGTCGAGCTTCTTCTCGAGCAGGATCGCGTTGGTGCAGAGGATGACCGACTTCTTGCGCGCGATGATGCCTTCGACGATGGCGCCGATCTCGGGGTGGATCAGCGGCTCGCCGCCGGGGATGGCCACCACCGGGGCGCCGCACTCGTCGACGGCGTCGAGGCACTCCCGGACGCTGAGACGCTTCTTCAGGATCTCGGGCGGGTAGTCGATCTTGCCGCAACCGGCGCAGGCCAGGTTGCATTGGAACAGCGGCTCGAGCATCAGCACCAGCGGGTACCGCCGCGCGCCCCGCAGTTTCTGTCTGACGATGTAGGCGCCGACCCGTGCTTGTTGGATCAGCGGAACGGACATGTTCGCCTCCAGTGCGTCACGCCTGGGAGGTCGCTCCGTTGCCTCGCGGCCACGCCGCGCGGGGCGCGAGGGCGACGCGATCGACCTCCGGATCGGCGCCGGAGAGCTCGGCGAAGCCGGCCCGCAGGCGCTCGTCGTCCGCGCAGTGGGCGCGGCACCACTCGATGAGCGTCCCCACCTCGTCGCGGCCGATCTTCACCTCGGCGCCCGGCTCGAACTGCGCGTCGTTGCCGCGGGCGACCTCGACGGTGCGGACCGCCATCCAGAGGGGGAGCAGGCAGAACAGGCGCACGTCCCGCGCCTCGGGCGGGATGGCGAGCGCGTACTCGAGTGCGGCGCCGAGGGCCCTATCGGCGCGCTCGAAGACGGGCCGGACGGCGGCGTGGGCCTGCCGGCGGCGTTCGGGCCGCAGCAGGTCCGCCGGCGCCAGGCCCTGCTCGGCGCACAGCTGGCGCGGCACGAACGACCAGCCGCGCGCCTGATCGTCGGTGACGTCCTTGAGGATGTTCACCAGCTGCAGGCCGACGCCGAACTCCTCGGCGGTGGCGCGCAGCCGGAAGACCCGCCCGCGGTCGCGCAGGCCGAGCTCCTCGACGAAGAGATCCGTCAGCAGGTGCCCGACGGTGCCGGCCACGAAGTAGCAGTAGCGCTCGAGGTCGGCGAGCGTCGACAGCGCGACGAGGCCGTCCTCGCCGGCGGGGCGATGGCTGTACAGGTTCATGCCGCGCGCCATCTCCGCCACCCAGCGCGCGACGATGCCGCGGGCCGACGGGCGCACCGGCGCGAGCGCCTGCAGGACCTGCGGCAGGTTGCGCGCGAGGTCGAGCTCCGGCCCGGTGCCCGGCACGTGGAGCATCGCCAGCGCGAAGCCCTCCGGCGGCTCGCCGCCCTCGACGACGCGCAGGAAGCGGTCGAAGAGGCGGTCCTTGGCGGCCGGGCTCAGGTCGGGATGGTCCTCGACGGTGTCCGCGACGCGGCAGAGGAGGTAGGCGCAGCTGACGACGCGCTCGAGCTCCGGGCGCAGCATGGCCACGGGAATCGAGAACGTCCGTGACACTGCCTGCAACATTTCCCGACAGAACGATGCCTCTCCCATCGGCACACCCCTGCCCATGCCGTGTCCGTCACGAATCGGAGCGCTGAATGTGGGGGGCGGTTTCGCGGAGATGCGGTTCAGGGACGCGCGCCGTAGTAGCGATCGCGGGTGCGGACCTCCCCGGAGGGCCACTGGACGTCGGCCACGTCCCAGAAGTGGTCCGCGGCGTCCATCTGCCTCTCGCCGGGCTCGCCTTCGCCGGTGAAGTCCCAGGCGAGCTCGCCGTTCACGAACACGCGGACCCGGGCGAGGGCGGGGCCGAAGTCGAAGCCGCTGCGGCGGTCGGCGCTCCGGTAGTAGTGCACGCCGACGACGTAGGGCGCGCCGAGCGCCGTGGTGTTCTCGACCTCCGGCAGCGCGATGATCTCGGGGCCGCCGCGGTGGTCGTCGTCGGCGAGCAGCGACGGGTCGTCGTCCGGATCGGCGAGCCGACCCCAGTCGGGCGTGGGGTTGTAGAAGTGGCAGTCGTAGGGCGCGCCGAACCACGCCTCGGCGTTCGGGTGCAGCAGGTGCAGGTCGAGGTCGGTGCCGGCATCGTCGGTGACGTCCGGATCGTTCGGCGTGCGCCACGTGAGCTCGACGCGCAGGCCGCGCTCCGGCGGGCGGGCGGCGACGCGGACGCGGGCGACGGCGGACTCGCATTCGGCCGGGCCGAGGCCCAGGTTGTCGCGGACGCGCAGCTCGAGCGTGTAGGCGCCCTCGAGATCGGCAAAGAACACGGCGGTCGGGGTGCTCGAGTCGTCGGGCAGGACGCCGAGCGCCGGATCGCCGGGATGGAGCAGGGCCTCGCCGGGAACGCTCACCGAGCCCTCGGGGGACGTGACGACCACCCACTCGTACGCAACCGGCCGACCGCCGGGCCCGTCGGGGTCGCGCGAGGGGCCGGCGTCGAGGACGACCACGTCGAGCGGCGCGACGACGAGGTCGCTCTCCACCGCCATCGCCGCCGGGCATTGATTCTCGGTGCCGCGGCCGAGCAGCGGCAGGGTGCGCGGGGCGGCCTCGGCGGTGCGCACGGTGAGCGTGCCGCGATGCTCGCCCAGGTCCGACGCGGTGAAGCGCACGCCGAACGTCGCCGCCCCGGCCGGCGGCAGCACGAGCGGCAGTTCGGGCGCGCCGGCGAGCGCGAACGCCGGGCTGCCATCGAGGTCGAGCCCGGAGAGGGTGAGCGGCGTGTCCCCACAGTTCGCGAGGTGCACTTCGCGATCATCGGGCCGACCGAGGAACGAGCCTGGGAAGCTGACCGCGTCCGGGTCGACGGCGAGACAGGGCACGCCGACGTTGGCGCGGAGCGGCACGACGACCTCCGGCCGCTCCGCATCGTCGCTGCGCACCACGAGCTCGCCGACACTCGCGCCGCCGACCTGCGGCGCGTAGCGCACGGTCACCACGAACGACTCGCCGGGGGCGAGCCCCGGTGCGCCGTCGCCGTCGGGATCGGCGAGCACCTCGGGCCGTCGCTGCGGATCCGCGCCGTTCACCACGGCCACGAACAATGCGGATCCGTTCAGCACCATGCTCGAGACATGCAGGTCCGCGTCGCCGGTGTTGCGCACGATCAGCGAGGCCGTGGCCGTCGCTCCGGCGGCCACGGCGCCGAGCTCGAGCGCCTCCGGCCTCATCGCGATGCGCGGACCGCGCAATGCGGGGGCGGCGTCCGGCTCGTCGACCGGCCCCGCCTCGGCGAACAGGTTGTCCGCCCCGCGCTCGTCGATGCACCCCGCGACCAGCGCCACGGCCAGCAGCGCCCACTTCCGCACCCGCATCGTCCGGCCTCCTGCGCGAATCCCGGTCCGCGGAGTCCCGGCGCGCTCGCGCCGTCACGTCATCGGATTGGGGTCAGCGGCCTTCGTCCGTCATGGGCGGTGATCGAAGTAGCGGTCGCGAGCCTCGGTGGCGCGGCCGGGCCAGTCGATGGCGAACGGCTCCCAGAAGTGCTCGGGCCCGAGCAGCGCGCGCGCCGTCTCGGCCACGAGCGCGCCGTCGAAGAAGACGCGCACGCGGGCCGAGAGGACCGGTCCGGCGCCGTCGCCGGCGGTGCCGCGGTAGTGCACGCCCACGCGCAGCGGCGCGGGCTCGGCCGGCGCGACCAGGTGGATGTTCTCGCCGTAGTCGCCGCGCCGGTCGTCCCAGTCGAGGTGCGGGTCGTCCTCGTCGGGCGGACCGGGCCGGCCCCAGTCGGGCCGCGCCGCCTGGTAGTGGCAGTCGTCGGAGGTGTCGAACCAGGCGTCACCCGGCGCCCGCAGCAGGTGCAGGTCGAGGTCGTGCGCGTCGCCGGCGGGCGCCCAGGTGAGCTCCACGCGCAGGCCGCGCCGCGGCAGCGCGGTGACCGCCACCGTGGCCCAGGTCCCGCAAGTGTCCGAATCCAGGCCCAATTCGTCCTCGACGCGCAGCTCGAGTCGGTAGGCGCCCGGCGCGTCGGGCCGGAACCACGCCTCCGCGGTGCGCGGGTCGTCGGGCTGACCGCGGGAGGCGGGGTCGTCGGTGTCCTCGAACCACTCGGCCGGCTGCGCGGCGGAGCCCGGCGGCCGCGCGACCACGCGCCATCCGAACAGGACGGGGCGCCGGTGGGCGGCGTCGGGATCGACCGAGGGCGAGGCGTCCAGGCGCAAGGCGTTGCCGGTCCAGACCTCGAAGGCCTCGCGGGCGACCGCCGCCCGCGGGCAGGTGTTGGTGGCGCCGCGGCCCACGAGGCGGACGGCGAGCGGCGGCGGCTTCGGCGTCGCGGGCTGGACCACGAGCGCGCCCTGGTATGTGCCGTCGGTCGGTGGGGTGAAGACCACCCGGACCGGCAGCGACGCGGCCTCCTCGCCGGGCGCCGCCGGGGGCAGCACGAACGGCACCGGGGGCGGCGCCTCGAGCGCGAACGCCGGGTCGCTGTCGAGCGAGAGGCGTACGGCGCCGATCTCGACGGGCTCGTCGCCGCAGTTGGCGAGGCGGACCTCGCGCGTGTCGGCGCGGCCCGCGAGCACCCCGTCGAACGTGAGCGGCGACGGCCGGGCGGCGAGGCACGGGACGCCGGCGTTGCCGACCAGCGGCACCTCGATCCGGGGCCGCTCGGGATCGCTGCTGACGAGCGTCAGGACCGCCTGCGCCGCCGGCGCGGTCTCGGGGCGGAAGCGGACGCGCACCACGAAGAGGTTGCCGGGCGAGACGCCCGGGCGGCCGTCGGCGTCGGGGTCGAAGAGCACCGCGGGCACACGCTGGGGATCGGCGCCGCCCGCCTCGGGATCGCCCACCACCGGGACGAACGCGGGGTGGTCGACGCTGATCCGCCCGAGGTGGAGGGGGGCGTCGCCGTCGTTGCGCACCACGATCGGGCGCTCGGCGAGCGTGCCGACGCGGACGCGGCCGAAGTCGAGGCGGTCGGGCTCGACGGCGACGGCGGGTCGGGGCGCGGCGCCGTCCGGGCCGGCGTCGCAGTCGGCGCAGAGCTCCGCGCGGCGGCCCACGAGCGCGTCGGTGTCGAGCGAGCAGCCGGCGAGGAGCGCCCAGCCCGTCACCCACACGATCCGGCGCCCGGTTCGGCTCGAGTTGCCCATGTCGCTACATACCCCGACGTCGCCGGGCGCGGAAAGTCGCGGCCAGCGCGCGTGAAGCAAGCGGACGCCTCGGCGAGCGCGCGGCGGCGCGCCGCAACCGCTCAGGGCGCGGAGCGGGCGAGGGCGGCGTCGACGCCGGGGCCGAGGAGGCTCCGGGGGAAACGCGCGTGGAAGCGGGCGGCGGCGGCGCGCGCGTCGTCGAGGCGGCCGGCGCGGACGAGGGCGTGGATGCGCAGGGCGTCGCGCTCCTCGGTGAGGTGGCCGCGTGGATGGGCGCGGGCGTGGCGGTCGAGCGCGGCGAGGCCGGCGGCGGCGTCGCCGGCGGCCACGGCGCGGCGGGCGTCGTCGAGGAGGCGCCGTTCGGCGGCGAGGTCGCCCTCGCGGCGGGGGGCGGCGCGCGTCGGCGCGGGCCGGGGCGCCTGGGCGCGGGCGGGCGGCGCGGGCCGAGGCGCCTCGGCGACGACGGGCGCCTCGGCGGTCGCGGGCGCGGGCGCCGCGACGGCGGGCGCCTCGGCGCTCGCGGGGGCCTCGGACGCGGGCGCCGCGACGGCGGGCGCTTCGACCGCGGGGGAGGGGGACGCGGGCCGGACGGCGACGGGCGCGGAAACTTCGGGCGCCGCGGCCACGACCGCGGGCTGCGGCGCGTGCGGCGCGCTCGGGCGCGTGGCGACGAAGACGCCGCCCCCGATCGCCGCGACGCCGACGAGCGCCCACAGCTTCGACCCGAGCACGCCGGCGGAGGCCGACGCGGATGCCGCCGACGCCTCGCCCGCCGCCATGCCGGCCGCCGCGCCGGCGACGATGCCGGCCTCGACCCGCGTCCACACGCGGTCGCGCACCGCCGCGGGCGGATCGGGGGCGCGCCGCTCCGCCGCGAGCAGCGCTTCGAGGTCGGGGGACAATCGTTCGCTCATCGCCCATCCTTCCGCCGGCGCAGCTTGCGGACCGCGTTCTCGAAACGCAGCCGGGCCGCGCGCAGGCGCGAGTAGACGGTGTTCAGGGGGATCTCGAGCGCGTCGGCGATCTCTTGGGCGGTGAAGCCGTCGAGATCGTGCATCACGAACACCACGCGGTGCTCGAGGTGGAGCGCCTCGAGCGCCTGGTGGACCAGCGCCCGGGCATCGCGCGCGGCGGCCTCGGCGTCGGTCGCCAGCGCGGGCGCCTCCGTCGGCCGCGGATCGTCGTCGAGGACCTCGTACCGGTGCCGCGCGCGGCGCCGCTCGTCGGCGGCGACCTTGTACGCGATGCCGGTGAGCCAGGCCCGCACCGAGCGCGACGGATCGAAGTCGCCGAGGCGCCGGTGCACGACCAGGAACACCTCGTGCGCCACGTCCTCGAGGTCGCGCGCCTGCACGCCGAGGCGGCGCAGCGTGTGCCAGACGTGGCCGAAGTGCGCCGCGTACACGTCGGCGAGCGCGGGGCGTTCGCTCGTCGTCTCGTCGGCCACCTCGTGCACCGGAAGGGTCCTCATCGTCCATCTGGTTGGGGCCGCGGCGCCGGTTCCGTCATCGAATCGACCGGACCGTCAGAGCCGCCCGGTGAGGCCGAAGCCGAAACCCATCGAAATCGCTGGACTCTTCCACGCGACGTCCTCGTCGACGCGCAGCGTGACGCGCGTGAGCGGCGCGCGCGCGTCGGCCCAGAAGCGCAGGCCGAGCGCCTCGGTGAGCGGCCACTCGGCGGCGCCGCGCACGCCGCCGGCGAGGTACGGGGCGTCGACGCGGCGCGCGTCCGCGAGGTCGACGCCCTCGCCGCGCAGCACGCCCGCCGTGGCCAGGGCGCAGGCGGCCCAGGGCCCGGCGTGGACGCACGGCGCGAGCGTGCCGGCGAGCAGCGAGGCCCGCACCTCGCCGCCGGCGACCTGCGCCCCCGAAGGCAGGTCGCCGCGCGCCTCGGCCGCCACGGACCACCAGTCGCCCCGCGTCCCGATCTCGAGCGTCAGGCCGGGCGCCAGCGCGGGGGCGGTGCCGATCGACACGGCGCCACCGAGGGCGAGGTACAGGTCGAGCGTCTCGGGTGGCGCGGCCGCGGGCGGCACCGCGGGCCCGAGCGGCGGCGCGAGCGCCAGCGGCGGCGGCTCGGGCGGCGGCGGGGCCTCGGGCGGCGCCGCGAGCGCCAGCGGCGGCGGCTCGGGCGGCGGCGGGTCCACGGGGACGGCGGGGGGCTCGGGCGGCGCGAGGGCCTGCAGCGGATCGGCGGCGATGCTGATCGCCAGGGCCATCGCCTGCACGAGCTCGCCGCACTCGCCCGGCGCGGCCCGGAGCGTGCGCGCCCCCGCCGGCCGGCCGTCCGGGGCCACGAGCGTCACGGTGCCCGTCAGCGCGTCGCCGCTCCGCCGCAGGTCGGCCCGCACCCGGCGCGCGGCGTCCTCGGCCAGCACGCCGGCGCCGAGGCGCTTCTCGATCTGCCCGCGCAGCGCCTCGGCCGCCGGGCAGCCGTCGGGCATCTCGCCGTCGACCTCGAGCCGGAAGGGCTCGACGCCCCAGGCGTGCGTCGCGCCCAAGAACAGCGCGCAGAAGATCGGCCAGGCCCTCATTCGGCGCCCATCGTGCCACAGCGCCGGTCGTGGTGCGCCCGGACGCGCGCGGCGAAGGCGGCCACGGCGGCGGGATCGCGGAGCGCCCGCTCCTCGACGACCGGGAGCGACGGGAAGCGCGCGCGGACGCCGGCGGCGAAGCGCCCGGGCGAGAGGCCGACGACGGCGCCGGCCTCGCTGAAGACCAGCACGCCGAGCCCGCAGCTCGGCGACCGGCTCTTGAAGACGTAGCCGTCGAGCTCCGCGAGCGCGGGATGCGCGGCGATCCGGTCGAGCGGACCGGTCACGTCGAGGGCGGGGTCGGTGACGCCGACGACCCGCGCCTCGCCGTCGATCCGCGCCAGCCGGATCGGCGGCCGGGGCACGCCGAGGCCGATCGCCACCTCCGGGCAGAGCGGGACGAGGGTGAATTCGTCTGCGAGCGCGGCGACGCCGGCGTGGAACTTGTGGTTGCCGTCGTAGCGCACGCGCGCGCCGACCAGGCAGCTGCTCACGCCGATGCGAATGCGCGCCGCGGTCACCTCGCCTCCTCGTCCGGCCGATGATCGAGAGCATGCGCCGCGCCCGCGGGCCGCGGCGCATCCCTGTTTCGGGACCGTTTCGGCGTGAGATACATGGTGTCCATGAACAAGGTTGTCGGGTCGTTCCTGTTCGTGACGTGGACGGCGTTCGCCGCCTGCGCCGCCCAGCCGCGCGAGGACGATGGCCTCGACGGGCCCATCCCGGCGGGGGGGGCCGCCGACGCCTCGCCGGCCGACGTCGCCCCGCCGGCCGACGTCGCCCCGCCGGCGGACGTCGCCCCGCCGGCGGACGTCGTCGTGCCGCCCCCGGCCTCGGGCCCGATCGAGGGCCTCTCGCCGTACCTGCTCCTCGACCGGGCCGCGCTGGCGCACCTCGAGCAGCGCTTCGACGCGCAGAGGACGCACCCGTGCGAGATCCAGGTCGTCGGCGACAGCATCTCGGAGAGCCTGCAGTTCCTCAATCCGCTCACCAGCGACCGCCGCTACCCCGACATGGCCTACGGCGGCCGCACCCACTGCCGGCTGTTCGGCCAGGGCGGCATCTTCACCAGCGTGCTGCAGACGGCGGCCTCGGGCATGACCGCGGGCTGGGGCCTCCACGGCGAGGGCGGCTGGGGCGGCGTGACGAACCTGCGCTACCCCTTCACCTACACCGATCTCGACCCGGGGCGGGCGCCGATCGGCCAGCGCGAGGCCTACCCCGAGCTGGCGACGATCCTCTTCGGCACCAACGACCTGCGCGGCTACGTCCGCGACCGCTACAGCTGGGACAAGTCGCCCGCCGGCGAGCGCGAGGCGCGCGGCAAGTACCTCGCGTCGCTCGAAGGCATCGCGCGCTGGTTCCTCGAGCGGGGCGTCGTGCCGGTGCTGCTCACCATCCCGCCCGGCGGCTACCGGGAGTGGGACCTGAAGATCGGCGGCGGCAAGGGCCTCGGCGACCGCTGGAACCAGGACGTCCGCGCGCTCGGCGCCCGCCTCAAGGTCCCCGTCTTCGACGTGCACCGCCTCATGGTCGACCAGGGCGACTGGCGGGCCCTCTTCTCGGACGGCATCCATCCGAACGCCCGCGGATACGCCGTCATCAATGAGGCGTTTCACGCCGTCTACGCCGATCTGAGACGTCTCGTCCTCGTGCGCTGATTGCACGAAGGCCGCCTTTGTGCCATAGAGGCGCCTTCGGACGTGACGAGGAGAACGGCACCGTGACGGGGTTGTTGACGCTTCTCGACAACCCGCTGGTGCGCAAGTGGGTGGTAGGCATCACGGGCCTCGGGCTCGTGCTCTACACCGTGCTGCACCTGGTGGGCAATCTGGCGATCTTTGGCGATCCGGCGACCTACAACGGCTACGCCGCCATGCTGCACGGCTCGCCGCTGCTGTACGTGGGCGAGGTGTTCCTGTACGCCGCGTTCGCGCTCCACATCCTGCTGGCGATCGCCTTCACGGTGAACGGCCGCAAGGCGCGTGGGCAGGGCTACAAGGTGATGCGCTCGAAGCGGCCCGATCGCGGCAACTTCGACCTGCTGTCGCACCGCCTCATGATCGTCACGGGCATCCTCATCCTTGGCTTCCTGATGGTGCACGTCTGGCAGCTGCGCCTGACGCACAGCGACGAGATCGACCTGCACGCCAAGGTGGTCGGCATCCTGCGCCACCCGGCGTGGGGCCCGCTCTACTTCATCGGCTCGATCCTCACTGGCTGGCACATCTACCGCGGGTTCCAGAGCGCGTTCCGCTCCGCGGGGTTCCACCACGCGCGCTACACCCCCTGGATCAACCGCGCGGGCATCCTGCTGGCGATCGTCCTCGGCCTCGGCTTCGCGGTGATGCCGATCTGGGCCTTCGCGACCAAGGGAGGCATGTGACGATGGCGCTCGACGGCAAGAGCCCGACCGGACCCATCGAAGGCCGCTGGGCGAAGCGCAAGGCCGACGCGAAGCTCGTCAGCCCCGCCAACCGCCGCAAGTACAGCGTGATCGTCATCGGCACCGGCCTCGCCGGCGCCTCGGCCGCCGCGTCGCTCGCCGACCAGGGCTACAAGGTCAAGGCGATCTGCTTCCACGACAGCCCGCGCCGCGCCCACAGCGTGGCGGCCCAGGGCGGCATCAACGCGGCGAAGAACTACCAGAACGACAACGACAGCGACTTCCGGCTGTTCTACGACACGATCAAGGGCGGTGATTTCCGCGCCCGCGAGTCGAACGTCTATCGGCTCGCCGAGCTCAGCGCGAACATCATCGACCAGAGCGTCGCGTTCGGCGTGCCCTTCGCGCGCGAGTACGGCGGCACCCTCGCCAACCGCACGTTCGGCGGCGTGCTCGTCTCCCGCACCTTCTATGCGCGCGGCCAGACGGGCCAGCAGCTGCTCTACGGCGCCGTCTCGAACCTGTGGAAGAACGTCGACAGCGGTCAGATCGAGCTGCTGACCCAGAAGGACGTGCTCGACATCGTCGTGGTCGACGGCAAGTGCCGCGGCGTGATCGTGCGCGACCTGCGCACGGGGCAGCTCGAGACGCACATGGCCCACGCGGTGGTGATGTGCACCGGCGGCTACGCGAACGTCTTCTATCTCAGCACGAACGCGATGAAGTCGAACGTCACGGCCATGTGGCGTGCGCACCGTCGCGGCGCGTTGCTCGCGAACCCCTGCTTCACGCAGATCCACCCCACCTGCATCCCGGCGCACAGCGAGTTCCAGTCGAAGCTGACGCTGATGTCCGAGAGCTTGCGCAACGACGGGCGGGTGTGGGCCCCGAAGAAGGCAGGCGACACGCGCCGGCCCGAGCAGATCCCCGACGAGGAGCGCGACTACTACCTCGAGCGCAAGTACCCGACGTACGGCAACATGGTCCCGCGCGACGTGGCCTCGCGAAACGCGAAGTACATGTGCGACGAGGGCCGCGGCGCCTTGGGCCTGCGCGCGGTGTTCCTCGACTTCCGCGACGCGATCAAGCGCGACGGCAAGCACGCCATCGAAGAGAAGTACGGCAACCTCTTCGACATGTACGCGCAGATCACCGGCGACAACCCGTACCAGTCGCCGATGGTCATCTACCCGGCGCCGCACTACACGATGGGCGGGCTCTGGGTCGACTACGACCTGATGAGCAACATCCCCGGCCTGTTCGTGCTCGGCGAGGCGAACTTCTCGGACCACGGCGCGAACCGCCTCGGCGCGAGCGCGCTGATGCAGGGCCTCGCCGACGGCTACTTCGTCATCCCGTACACGCTGCCGCACTACCTCGCCGGCCAGACGTTCGCGCCGCTCACCGCCGACCACGACGCGGCGAAGTCGGCGCTGAACGACGCCCGGACGCGGCTCGACAAGATGGTCGCGATCAAGGGCGATACGTCGGTCGACCGATTCCACCGCGACCTCGGCATGGTCATGCTCGACAAGTGCGGCATGTCGCGCACGAGAGAGGGCCTCGCCGAGGCGCGCACCGAGATCCGGCGCCTGCGCGACGAGTTCTGGCAGCGTGTGCGCATCCCCGGCGACGCGAAGGGGTTCAACCCCGAGGTGGAGAAGGCCGGCCGCGTGGCCGACTTCCTCGAGTTCGCCGAGCTGATGGTCCACGACGCCGGCGAGCGCAACGAGTCGTGCGGCGGGCACTTCCGTGAGGAGTACCAGACGCCCGACGGCGAGGCGCTGCGCGACGACGACAACTTCATGTACGTGGCCGCGTGGGAGTTCAAGGGCGTGGGTGAGACGCCGGCGCTGCACAAGGAGCCGCTCACCTTCGAGTACGTGAAGCCGACGCAGCGGAGCTACAAATGAGCACCGGCAAGAACCTGCGCCTGACGATCGAAGTCTGGCGCCAGGCGAGCCCCGATCAGCCGGGCCGGTTCGAGACGTACGAGCTCGACGCGGTCTCGGCCGACATCTCGTTCCTCGAGATGCTTGACCAGCTCAACGAGCGGCTCATCAAAGAGGGCAAGGACCCGGTCGCCTTCGAGCACGACTGCCGCGAGGGCATCTGCGGCTCCTGCGGCTTCATGATCAACGGCCAGGCCCACGGCCCGCTGCGCGGCACCACCGTGTGCCAGCTGCACATGCGGCACTTCCACGACGGCGAGCGCCTCGTGCTCGAGCCGTGGCGCGCGCAGGCGTTCCCGGTGCGCAAGGACCTCGTCGTCGACCGCGACTCGTTCGACCGCATCATGGCGAAGGGCGGCTACAACTCGACGCGCGTCGGCAACGCCCCCGAGGCCAACTCGATCCTCGTCGGCAAGGAGACCGCCTCGAAGGCTTTCGACGCGGCCGCCTGCATCGCGTGCGGCGCCTGTGTCGCGGCCTGCAAGAACGGCTCGGCGCTGCTCTTCGTCTCGGCGAAGAACGCGCACCTCGGCCTGTTGCCGCAGGGCGCGCCGGAGCGCTACCGCCGCGCGGTGCGCATGGTCGAGCAGATGGAGAAAGAGGGCTTCGGCGGCTGCTCGAACACCCTCGAGTGCGAGGCCGCCTGCCCGAAGCAGATCTCGACCGGCTGGATCCAGCGCCTCACCCGCGACTACATCCGCGGCAAGACGGTCGAGGACACCGGCGAGGTCGCCGAGTCCGGCGGCGGCTGACCGCCGCCGTCAGTTGTCTCGCCTTCGCGACGCCAGCGCCGCGTCGTAGTGCCCGGCCAGGTCCACGCGCACCTGGCGCGTCAGGTCGTACTCCCGCTCCATCTTCACGCGCGCCGCGGCGCCCATGCGCTCGCGCAGGGCCCGGTCGCCGGCGAGGCGCACGAGCCGGTCGGCGAGCGCCTCGGCGTCGCGCTCCGGCACGATGAAGCCGGTCACGCCCTCGTCGATGATCTCGGGGATGCCGCCGTGGTGCGTGCCGACGGTGGGCAGCGACGAGGCGCCCGCCTCCTTCAGCACGAGGATGCCGCTCTCGCGGTCGCCATTGCGGGCGGTGACCGACGGCGCGATCACGATGTCGGCGCGCGCCAGGCGCCGTTGGACCTCAGCGTGGGGGACGGAGCCGGCGAACTCGACGGCGTCGGCGCCCATCTCGGCCGCCATCTCGCGGAGCTGCGGCTCGAGCGGCCCGTCGCCGAGCAGCGCCAGGCGCAGCTTCGCGCCCTGCTGCCGGGCCCGCGCCACGGCGCGCAGCGCGTGGGCGTGGCCCTTCTTCTCGACCATGCGCCCGACCATCAGCACTTCGAGCACGTCGCGCTCGACGGGCTCGCGCCGGTACTGCGGGACGTCGACGCCGAGGTGGTACAGGTGCACACGCTCCGGATCGGCGCCGAGCAGCAGCAGCAGCGACTGCAGGTCGAGCGACGCCGCGAGGAAGCGATCGATGCGCCGGAAGAGCGGCCCCGACGCCAGCCAGTAGCGCCAGTACTTCGGCCGGAAGCGATCCTTCGTCAGCAGGATGGGGACGTCGTACCCGTGGAACGTCACGACGAGCGGCAGGTTGTAGCGCATCGCATACGGCAGCGCGTAAACCGCCCCCAGACCGAAGTGCGCGTGGATCAGATCGAACCGCTCTCTCTCGAAGACGCGGCCGAAGTGCGGGCACACGGTCGTCGCCTTGTACACGCCGAACCACCCCCGTGGCGCGACGTGGACGGGCTCATAGGGGAAACGATCCGCGTTGAGGCGCCGAGACGTGAACACGTGCACGTCGTGGCGGTCGTGCGTGCGGACCTCATCGAAGACGAACGTCTGCGAATACTCGAGGAAGTTCGTCGAGAAAAGGGCGACCTTGGCCAATTTCGACTCAGTGGATGGTCTTGGGTGAGCTCTCGAGGAACTCGTCGAGCGAACGGAAGTACAGGTACACCAGCATGTCGGCGGTTTCGGATGGGAGAGACTTCAGATACGTCTTCATCTCCCACACGTTGCCGATGGTCGACAGCTCACGCAGGGCCAGGTGTGCCGAGAGAACCCCCTTCTCGGTGATACGGCCCCGACCGATCCGTGCGAAGGCGCGGCGGATACTGTCGGACTCGAACAGCGGATGCACACCGCGAGCACCGAGCTGAATCAGCTCTGCTGCCCACCCTCCCCGGTGGATCCACTCCTGTGGCTTCACTTCTCCCTCCTGATGCCCCCTCAGCCTGAAGTCAGCCTAGCGTTGTCGCCAGGGCGACTCAAATCGAAGGACGCGGGGCGGCGCGAGGCAAGGGCGCGCGTCGCCCGCCCGTCAGGGGCCGAGCACGTCGTCGAGGGAATAGCGTCCCGGCGGGCGGCCGGCGATCCAGCGCGCGGCGCGGACGGCGCCGAGCGCGAAGATGCGGCGGTCGCCGGCGCGGTGCACGAGCTCGAGGCGCTCGGCCTCGCCGAGAAGCATCACCGTGTGCTCGCCGACGACGTCGCCGCCGCGCAGGGCGCCCACGCCGATCTCGCCCTCGCTGCGCGGGCCGGTGACGCCCCGGCGCGCGTCCTTGAGGGCGTCCGGCCAGGGCAGGCCGCGCGCGCGGGCCGCCTCGTGGCCGAGGAGCAGCGCCGTGCCGCTCGGCGCGTCGGCCTTGCGCCGGTGGTGGACCTCGAGGATCTCGACGTCCCAGCCGGCGCCGAGCGCGGTCACCGCCTCGCGGACGAGGCGGCGCAGCACCGCCACGCCGATGCTGAAGTTGGCGGCGATCAGCACCGGCGCGACGGCGGCGCGGTCGGCCAGCAGGGCCTCCTGGGCCGGCGTGCGCCCGGTGACCCCGCTGACGAGCGCCGCGTGGCCCGGCCCGAGGCGCGCGACGAGGTTCGGCGTCGCGGCGGCCACCGAGAAGTCGACGACCACGTCGCAGTCGCCGAAGTGGACGTCGGTCGGCGTCTGGCGGCCGACGAGCGCCGCGAGCGTCAGCCCGGGATCGGCCTCGATCGCCTCGGCGACGGCGCGCCCCATGCGCCCCCCGCCGCCGAAGACACCCACCCGGACGGGCGCGGCGATCACTCGGGCACGGCGAGCGGGATCTCGAGCCCCGCGCAGAGCTTGCGCAGCTTCGCGGCGTTCTCGACGAGGAGCGGCGTGAGCGGCAGCCGCAGCTCCGGCGAGAAGCCGCCCGCCGCCCACGCCGTCGCCGTCTTCACCGGCACCGGGTTCGTCTCGAGGAACATGCCCTTGAACAGGGGCAGAAGCGCCAGGTGCTGGCGGCGCGCCTCGATCCAGTCGCCGGCGGCGAACGCCCTCCACAGGGCCACGAACCGCTCGGGCACGAGGTTGCTCGTCACCGCGATCACGCCGCGGCCCCCGACCGCCCACAGCGGGAACGCGGTCGCGTCGTCGCCGGAGAGCACCGCGAGGCGGTCGCCGCAGCGCGCGACGACCTCGGCGCCGAAGGCGAGGTCGGCGGTCGCCTCTTTGAGGGCGGCGATGCCGGGCACGTCGGCGAGCCGGTCGATCGTCTCGACGGCGAGGCTCACGGCGGTGCGGCTCGGCACGTTGTACAGGATCTGCGGGAGCGTCGGGGCGGCCTCGGCGATCGTCCGGAAGTGGTGGTACAGGCCCTCCTGCGTGGGCTTGTTGTAGTAGGGCGTGACCACGAGGGCGCCGTCGCAGCCGAGGCGCGCCGCCTCGCGCGTCAGGGCGACGCTGCGCGCGGTGTCGTTCGTGCCGGTGCCGGCGACGACCCGGCAGCGCTTGTTCGCCACGCGCACCGCCTCGGCGAAGAGCGCGACGCGCTCGTCTTCGGAGAGCGTGGCCGACTCGCCGGTGGTGCCGGCGATGACGACGCCGTCGACGCCGGCCGCGATCTGGCGCTCGACGAGCCTCGCGAAGGCGTCCAGGTCGAGCTCGCCGTCGGAGAAGGGGGTGATCAGCGCCGTGTAGATGCCCTCGAACATGCGGCCTCCCGGGTTCGCGATGACGTGGATTCAATACCACCGATTGACACCCCGCGCGGAGCCGTTTAGCTTCGGCGCGTCCTCAGCAGAACGAGGGAACGGACCGCCGATGATGCCCGTCATCCTTGCGTTTTCCGTGAGCATGCTCCTCGGCCTCGGCCTCACCGCCGGGGCGTGTCAGCTCGTCCTTCGCGTGATGCCTCGCCGCGACCGGTGAAGCGGGTCGCGCTCGCCCTCCTCATCCTCCTCGTCGCCGGTTGCGACGACGGAGGCGGCTCCCCGGATTCCAGCGGCGGCGGCGGCGGCGGCGGTCTGCTCGACTGCGGCGAGGCGTGCGTCCTCCCCAACGCGGTCGCCACCTGCGCCGACCGGCAGTGCGTCGTCGAGACGTGCGACCCCGGCTTCGCCGATCCCGATGGCGTGGCCGCGAACGGCTGCGAGTGCCGCGCGCTCGGCGTCGAGACGTGCGACGGCGCCGACCAGGACTGCGACGGCGAGGTCGACGAGGGCCTCGAAGGCGCGGCGTGCAGCGAGTGTGGCGTCGCGGCGTGCGTCGGCGGCGCGACGACCTGCGAGGAGCCGTTCGAGGTCACGCCGCGCCTGTTCCTGAACGACGTCGGTCCACCGCTCGAGGTGGAGGGCGCCCAGCCGCCCGCGGCCGCCGTCGGGCCCGACGGCGCGCTCTACGTGGGCGCCGCCGGCACGCCTCCGCGGCTCTGGCGAGTCGCCCCCGACGGCACGGCGACCCCGGTCGCCGTCGACGCCGACGCGCCCGGCGACCGCCCGGCCTTCGCCTGCACCGAGGCCGGCTGCACGTTCGCATGGTGGCGCTCCGACGGCACGCGCCCCGGCTTCTACTTCATGCCCGCGGCGGGCGGCGCGGTGTCGTTCCACGGCCTCGGGACCGACCACCAGCCGGCGCACGACCGCGCCTGGCTCCCGGTCGTCAACGGCGTGCCGTTCGCGCTCGTGCGGTTCCCCAACAGCGGCCGCGTCGACGTCCAGGTCGTGCCGCTCGACGAGCGGTCGGCGCCGCGCACCGTGCTCACGCGGCTGATGTTCGGCCGCGCGCGGCTGCTCACCGGCGAGGGGCGCGTCCCGGCGCTCGTCGAGATCGCGGCGAACAACGCGCTCGCCTTGTACCGCGGCATCGACGTGACCGGGTTGGGGGAGCGGGTGCACGACCCGGTCTGGACGGTGAACGACGCGCCGGACGTGGCGGGCTTCGCCGAGGGCGACGGCTGGCGGCTCGTGTGGCGCTCGCCGGCGCAGCCGCGCCTGCGCACGGCGCTGCTCGCGGCGGACGGCGCCGAGATCGAGGCGCCGCGCGCCGAGGACTGGGACGTGGCCTCCCTGGAGGCCGCCGACAACGGCGAGTCGCTGTGGGTGGCGGGCGCGGGCGGCGGCCCGATCGTCCGTTACCGCCGCCTCGCGCGGAACGGCGCCTGGATGAACGAGGTCGCGCTCAGCGGCGCGGGCGACGTCAACGCGGTCGCCCTGGCGGCGCGCGACGGCGCCGTCTGGCTCGTGCGCAACGTCAGCGACGCCGGCGCGCGCACCCTGCAGGTCGCGCGCTATGGCGGCGACGCCTGCCCCTGATGGTCTGACAGCGAACTTCGAGACCGACCCACTGGAGCCTGGACCTCGAGCTCGTCAGGGCAGCAGGCGCAGCCGGCCGTCGTGCAGCTCTTCGCGCACGGCGTCCTCGCTCATCTTGATGAAAGGCGGGCCGCCGGCCTCGCGCTCCGCGAAGAGGAAGCGCTCGAGCGGCGACGGGTGGGCGAGGTTGAGGCGGACGACGCGCCACACGCCGTCGAGGTCCTCACCGCAGTCGGACATCTCGAAGCGGCCGCCCTCCTTCAGGCCGAGCATGTCGCCGCGGACGTCGGGGTCCATCGCCCAGCGGCGCGGCGTCGTCTCGATCTCGGGCTCCTTCGCCGCCCTCTCGGGCAGGCCGTCCGCCGCAGGTCTGCGGCCAGCCTGCGGCTCGGGCTCGATCTCCGGCGCGTTCGGCTGCTGCCGGCGCGCCTCGAGGATGAGGTCGACCAGCGAGAACTTCGGCTCTTCGGCCATCGGACACCTCCCGCGGGCATCGTGCGACGCCGCCGCGGCGCCGGCAAGTCGCCGATTCGCGGGCCGCGGGCCGTGCTACCTTCCGGCCACATCCGCAGGAGGCCTCGCATGTCGCGTCTCTGGCTGCTGTCGCTGCTGCTCGTCCCGACCTTCGCCTCGGCGAAGCCCGTCACGAAGGAGGACGCCGAAGCCGCCTGCAAGGCGCTCGGCGGCACGATGAAGGAGACGTGCCCCGACACCGGCGCCTGCAGCTACACCTGTACGCTGCCGGACGGAGGCGGCATCGAGTGCCGCGCCGGCAAGTGCACGACCATCCCCGCGCGCGAGGTCGCGCCCCCCGACGACCGCCCGCCGCCGCGCCCGCGCCCCGAGCGCGCGCCCGCGCCCGACCGCGTCAAGCGCTGAGCCCGCGGCACCGCGCGGTCAGCGGATGCGCTTGCTGACCTCTTTGAACGCGTCGCCCTTCGCCTCTTTGAGCAGGTCGAAGAGCGCGGCCTCGGTCGAGGTGACGACGGCGCCGGCGGAGCGCATGAGATCGAGGCCGACGCGCCAGTTGGCCTTGGCGCGGCTCACCACGGCGTCGGCGGGGACGTGGACGTGCCAGCCGGCGGCGAGCAGGTCGCGCGCCGTCTGGAAGACGCAGACGTGGGTCTCCATGCCGACGAGCACGGCGGTCTTTCGGCCGCTCTCGCGCAGGGCGGCGGCGGCGCCGGCGTTGCGCATCGCGCTGAACTCGATCTTCTCGAGCGGCGCGTTGGGGAGCAGCGCGCGCACGGGCTCGATCGTGGGGCCGAGGCCCTTGGGGTACTGCTCGGTCGCGACGACGGCCACGTCGAGCCGCGCGGCGAGCGTCAGCAGGTGCGTGACGTTGCGCGCATGCCGCTCGAGCACCTCCCGCGGCATCGCGTCGCACAGCCGCTCCTGAAAGTCGACGACGACGAGGGCGGTCTCGGCGGGGGAGAGCTCCAGATTCATGAGGTTTCTCCGCTTTGGGCTATCATCGCCCATTCATTCGCATTGGGGAGGAGAGACCCGTGCCGACCGAAAAGATCCCCGAGGCTTTCATCCGCGAGCTGCCCAAGACCGATCTGCACGTGCATCTGGACGGGTCGATCCGCATCCCGACCTTGATCGACCTCGCGCGAGAGTATCACGTCGAGCTGCCCAGCTATACCGAGAGCGGGCTGCGCGAGCTGGTCTTCAAGGACCGATACAAGAGCCTCTCCGAGTACCTCACCGGCTTCATGTACACGGGCGCCGTCCTACAGAGCGAGATGTCGCTCGAGCGGTGCTCCTACGAGCTCGCCATCGACAACCAGCTCGAGGGGGTGCGCTACCTCGAGGTGCGCTTCGCCCCGCAGCTCCACGTCCACCCGCACATGAACGCGGTGATGGTGCTCAAGGCCGTCAACCGCGGCCTCAAGCGCGCCCGCGACGAGTACAACGGGCGCGTCGAGGTGCGCGAGGGCCGCGAGCCGCCTTTCGAGTACGGCATCATCGTGTGCGCGATGCGCATGTTCCGCGAGGGGTTCTCCGAGTACTTCTCGGACCTTCTGCGCTCGCACCGCTACACGCCGCCCAAGGAGGTCTTCCAGCTGGCCTCCCTCGAGATGGTGCGCGCCGCGGTCATCGCCCGCGACGAGTACGACCTGCCGGTGGTCGGCTTCGACCTCGCCGGTGAAGAGGCCGGTTATCCCGCCGGCGACCACGACCGCGCCTTCCAGTACGCGCACAAGAACTTCCTCAAGAAGACGGTGCACGCCGGCGAGGCGTACGGCCCGGAGAGCATCTTCCAGGCGATCACCGACCTGCACGCCGACCGCATCGGGCACGGCACCTACCTGCTCGATCCCGGCGCCATCTCGAAGGACTCGAACATCGAGGACAAGGAGGCCTACGTGGCGAAGCTCGGCGAGTACATCGCCGACCGCCGCGTCACGCTCGAGGTCTGCCTGACGAGCAACCTGCAGACGAACCCGCACATGGAGTCGCTCGAGCAGCACCCGTTCAAGAAGATGCGGGCGCAGCGGCTCTCGACGACGATCTGCACCGACAACCGCACCGTCTCGAACACAACGGTGACGAAGGAGCTGCAGCTCGCCATCGAGCACCTCGGGCTCGACCGCCACGACCTCAAGTCGATCCTCGTCTACGGCTTCAAGCGCTCGTTCTTCCCCGGCACGTACCTGCGCAAGCGCGGCTACGTGCGGCAGGTGATCGATTACTACGAGCAGATCGAGAAGAAGTACTTCGGGACGGTGACCGAGGGCGGCGCCGCCTGACGGAATGGCGCCGCCGGCGGTGCGGTTGAGACGGGCGATGAGACGGGCACTCCTCGCGCTGCTGGTGGCCGGCTGCGACGCGCCGCCGGCTTCCGCGCCGCCCGAGGCCGACGCCGGCCGGGGACGCCCGGACTTCGTCGACGCCGGCGCGCTGCCCGACGGCACCGTCATCCGCGCCGACGCCGCCGGGACGCAGGCCGACGCGGCGTTCCTCGTCGACGGCGGTGTCTGCCCGCGCGGCTCCGTCTCGGGCGTCGTGTGCGCACCCGGCCCCGACGGCGACGGCGGCGTCCCCGACGCGGACGGCGGCGCGCCGGCGTTCGACCGGCGGCGGCCGATCATCGGCGCCGAGGTCGTCGCCGCGACGCGCGACTGCTACGGCGATCCGACGACCGTCCGCGCCGTCTCCGGGCGCGACGGCGGCTTCAAGCTCGAGGGCCTCGCCCCCGGGCCCGCCGAGGTCACGGTGCGCGCCGGCAACTTCCTCGCCTCGTACCTGGTCGAGATCTTCGACGGCGCCGACATCCCGCTCGAGAACAGCCGCAAGAAGTGCCTCGAGTCGGACGCGGCGAGCCTCGCCGTGCTGAGCGGCGACTTCGACCAGATCCAGAGCCTCATCACCGATCTCGGCTTCCGGTTCGAGCTGTTCTGCGGCGAGAGCGCCAACAACCGCTCCGGACGCGCCCTGCTGCAGGACTGGGACGCGTTGCGCGCCCACAACGTGGTGTTCGTCAACTGCGCCACCGGCATCGACCTGCGCGCGACGAACCCGGAGACGCAGCGCATCGTCGACAACCTGCGGCGCTTCGTCGCCGAGGGCGGGTCGGTGTACGTGTCCGATCTCTCGGCGGACTTCGTCGGCCTCGTGTGGCCCGGGTTCATCGACTTCGAGTACGAGGCGCGGGCGGCGCACGAGGAGCCGGCCTGCTGCGTCTGCGGCGTCGACTGCGACGCCGCGTGCGTCGAGGGCGCGCGGGCGTCGCGCGAGTGTCCCGGCTGCTGCGGGCAGCCGAACGAGGCGCCGGCCTCGTGCGGCGGCGGCCTGACCGTCCGGGGCCACGGCGAGGCGCAGCACACGACGGCGGTCGTCCCGGACGAGAACCTGCGCGCGTACCTCGAGCACGACGAGATGCCGGTCGCGTTTCCGCTCGGGGGGTGGGTCCGGATGCGTGGCGTCCAGGCCGGCGTCGAGGTCCTCGTGGAGGGCGCGCCCGGCACCCCCCAGGCCGGACAGCCGCTGATGGTGCTCTTCCAGCCGGCGCCGGGCGGCGGCCGCGTCGCCTACACGAGCTTCCACAACCACGACCAGGCCGGCCCCGAGATGAAGGCCATCCTCTCTGCCCTGATCTTCCGCCTGTAGAACCCCGCACCGCGGGCGCGCGTCCCCATCGGGGAGGTTCGCGACGCTTGGCCCGCGCTCGCGCCGGCGGAGCGCGTCGACGCGTTCCGCCACCTGACGGCGGCGGCCGCCGGCGCGTTCTTCGCCACGCTGGCGCCGCTCGACCAGGCGCGGATCGTCAGCGGGATGCGCGACGCGCGGCGTGTGGCTGCGCCTGCTCGCGCCCGACGACCTGGCGGACGTCGTCCAGGAGGCGCCCCCGGACCAGCGCGAGGCCCTGCTCGCCCTGCTCGACGAGCGGACGCGCCTCGAGGTCCGCGTCCTGCTCGCCTGCGCCGAGGATGACGCCGGCGGCCTGATGAGCCCGCGCTTCGCCCGGGTGCGCCCCGAGATGACGGTGGACGAGGCGATCGCCTATCTGCGCCGGCAGGCCCGCAACGCGCTCGAGACGATCGACTACGTCTACGTGCTCGATCCGGCCCAGCACGTGCTCGGCCCTGGTCGTCGTGCACGAGCAGACCGACCAGGAGACGGTGGCGCGCCTCGTCGCGGAGCACGACCTGCTGGCGCTGCCCGTGGTCGACGCCGAGGACCGGATGCGCGGCATCGTCACGATCGACGACATCGTCGACGTCGTCGACGAGGAGGCCACCGAGGACCAGCAGAAGTACGGCGGCATGGAGGCGCTCGAGCGCCCGTACCTGCAGACACCTGGCGCTCGCGACGGCCGGGAGGTTCTCGTCCCGCCTTCGCGAGGCCTCGGCGGCCGATGCCATCGTCCTGATCGGACCGGACGCGTTGCTGCCCCCCTGCGCACAGGCAATTCAAAGCAGGCGGACGCCGCATCCGGCGAGGGGGAGGGACAGGCAGAGGAGCGTCGGATGCGTGCGTATGGGGGCGACGTTTCCACGCGGGATCCGCGCGCGGCAAGCGGCGCCGGCGCGCACGACGCCAGCGCACGCGTCACCGGCGCGCCGCGGCGTGGGGTGGGTCAGCGGTCGCAGGCGTCGCCGACGCCGTCACCGTCGCGGTCGCGCTGGTTCTGGTTGCGGCGGTCGACGCAGTTGTCGCAGTCGTCGCCGACGCCGTCGCCGTCGCGATCAGCCTGCGCCGGGTCGTGCAGGGCCGGGCACACGTCGAGGCAGTCGAGCACACCGTCGCCGTCGGCGTCGACGTCGGGTGCCTTCTTGCACACGTCGCACTCATCGCCGACGCCGTCACCGTCGCGGTCGCGCTGCTTGACGTTCGGCACGGCCGGGCAGTTGTCCTGGCAGGCGACCAGGCCGTCGCCGTCGGCGTCGGTGTCGGCCGTGCCACAGCCGCAGACACCCGGCGCGACCTTGCCGGCGTCCGCCGGGCAGCCATCGTGGCAGTCCGGCGTGCCATCGCCGTCGGCGTCGGTGTCAGCAGCGCCACAGCCGCAGGCACCGGGCGCGACCTTGCCGGCGTCCGCCGGACAGGCGTCGCATGCGTCGCCCACGCCGTCCTCGTCGGCGTCGACCTGGTCGGCGTTCGGCTCGTCGGGGCAGTTGTCGGCGGCGTCGGGCACGCCGTCGCCGTCGGCGTCCGGCTCGACGGGCGGCACCGAGAGGGCGTCGAGATCGGCCTCGCTCCAGGCCCCGTCGTGGGCGGCGCCGCGCCAGGCCACCTCGAAGCGGCCGGACACCGGGTCGAGCTCGACCACGTCCTCGTCCGCGAAGGTGATCCACGGGAGCCTGCCGGCGCCGTCGAACGACAGCAGCAGGCGCCCGCCGTCGAGCGCGTGGACGGCGTCCAGGTCGAGGGCGGTGTCCACCCCGGCCGCGCTCCCGTCGAACGCCAGCGCGAACGTGGCGGCGGCGGCGCGCCACACGACCAGGTCCTCGTCGGCCGCGTAGAGACCGCCGGGCAACGCGACGTCCACGTCGAAGGAGAGGAGCATGTCGCCCCCGGCGTCGAGCGCCAGCGCGTCGATGGCGGCGCCCTCGGGAACGCCGGCCGCCGCGCCCGAGAAGACGACCCGGTGGGTGCCCCCGGCGAACCGCACGACGTCGGCCGGCCCGGCGAAACCGCCGCCGGCCAGCACGACGGTCGTGTCGAACACGAGGAGGTGCGCTCCCAGGCGATCCGCGTGGTGGGCGACGACGTCGGCGTCCGCCGGGACGGCTCCGAGAGCCACCAGGGCGACGGCGCCGGGCTCGACGCGGACGACGTCGTGGTCGTCGACGAAGGTGCCGCCGAGGCTCACCGCGACGTCGGGCGAGACGAGGAACGTGTCGAGGAGCGTGCGCGCCAGCAGGGGGTTGGTGCCCGCCGCGATCTCGAGGTCGTCGTCGACGCCGTCGAGGTCCGAGTCGCGTGCCGTCGGGTCGGTGCCCTGCGCGACCTCTTCGCCGTCTTCCAGGTTGTCGCCGTCGGAGTCGGCGAGGTTGGGATCCGTGCCGTGGACGCCGATCTCATCACCGTCGCCCAGGCCGTCGGCGTCGGTGTCCCGGGTCAGCGGGTCGGTGCCGTGGTCGAGCTCGTCGCCGTCGTCCAGGCGGTCGCCGTCGGTGTCGGCGAGGCGGGGGGCGCTCCCGCGGCGGACCTCGAGGCCGTCGTCCAGGCCGTCGCCGTCGGTGTCGGCGGACGTCGGATCCGTCAGCGTCTCGCGCACTTCGCGGCGGTCGTCGAGGCTGTCGTCGTCCATATCGGGGTCGAGCGGATCGGTGCCGAGCGTCTCTTCCTCGGCGTCGGAGAGGCCGTCGCCGTCGGTGTCCCGCTCCGGTCGCGCCGAGACCGCGTCGAGGTTCACCTCGGCGAGGCCCGGGTGGATCTGCGCGCCGCGCAAGACCATGGTCCACGTGCCGGCGACCGGGTCGTGCTCGAGCACGTCCTCGTCGGCGAAGGCCACGCCCCCGACGACGCCCGGGCCGTCGAACGAGAAGAGGAAGGTGCCGGACGTGGCGAGGCGGTCGACCGCATCGACGTCCCACGCCGGTTCGACGCCGGCCGCCGTCCCGTCGAAGACGGTGACGAGCGGCTGCTCCGCGTCGAGCTGGTACCGGACGACGTCTTCGTCTTCGATTTGCAGGCCGAACGCCTCGAACGAGGTGTCGAACGAGAGCAGCAGATCGCCCTCTGCGTCGACGGTGACCGCGTCCACGCCCACGCCGGCGGGCACCCGGGCCTCGACGCCGCGGAAGTATGGCGACCACGCCGCGCCGTCCCAGAACGCGACGTCGCGTGTCTCGAAGGCCTCATCCCCGAGCACGAGGTCGACGTCGTACGCCGCCAGGAACGTGCCGTCTCCGAAGACGTGCAGGGCGGTCAGGTCGCCGTCGGCCCCCTGGCCCACCTCGACGCGCCCCGAGGCGTCACCGCGCTCGCGGTACGCGTCGTTCGGGTACAGGACCGAGCCGTCGACGTCGATGATCGCGTCGGCCGACCACCACAGCGTGCGCAGCGGCGTCTCTGCCGCGGCGGGCGACGCCGCGAGGCCGACCGTGAGGAGAACGGCGCGCCATCGGGATCGGCGCAGAGTGTAGACGTGCGCAGGCATCACGCTCTCCCGGGGCCGCAGCCGGTTTCACGAAGTCAGGGACAGACCCCGGCGCCGCAGCTGCTCGGGGTGAGGTGGACGTGAGGTCCGAAGATGTCCCGGCCCTGAGGGGCCGCGTCGATCACGTTGCCCGACAAGGCCACGACGAGCGCGCCCGTGTTGTTGTGGTTCACGACGCCCCAGGACGTCTGTCCCTCGATCATGCTGTCGGACAGGAGGAGCCGACCGTGGGACGAGATGCCGACCTGGCCCCCGCGCACCACTACCCGCTCGAGCCGGCTCCGCACGAAGCCACTCTCGGAGTACCCGGTGCCCGAGCCCGGACTCCGGAAGGCGATCACGGCGTCGCGCACGAGGATGCTACCCGGCCGTCCATCGTTCCAGTGGTTGGCCTGGATGCCGATCCCCGCCCCCCGCATGTCGATCTGCACGTTCTCGATGACGTTTCCGTCACCGGTGACCTGGATCGCGACGCCGGCGGCGTAGGCGGTGAGTGTCACGTTCGAGACTCGGGCGAACTCGGACAGACGGATGCCGGCGCTTGCCTGAATCTGCCCGTTCAGAACGGTCATCTGGCCGCCCCCTGAAATCGCAGCCCCCGTGCATTGCCCCTGCGAGATGGCCGCCGCCGAGCAACCCGGGCCGAAGATGGTGAAACCGTTGAGGTCGATCGTGGCGCCGTTCGTCAGGACGTCGATCGCGCTCTCACCCGGGACGAGCGCATGGCTCAGGTCGCCGGTGAGGCGGTAGCTCCCCGGACGGGTGATCGTCACCGGATACCCCGGCGTGTCGCCCGGTGTGATGTTGCCGGCCTGGACCCGCGCCTCGTTGATCTCGACCACCCCGTCGACGGCCATCGCCCCCCCGGGCAGCCCCATCAGCAGGCCCACGCCCGCCGCCACGGTCCATCGCGCACCACGCCACTTCGGCGCCTCCTGATGTTCGGATTCGAGGTCCAGAGGTTCGGGTGTCTCGCGCCCCCCGACCCAGGATGTTGCACGGCTCTTGAAATCTTGTAAACACGCTGAACAGGAGGTCGGCGGATGGGACGTTCAAGCCGCCTCTCGCAACGACCCGGAACACGGGCGGTTCGATCGGCGAGGGCCACAGGTGGGCGCTTGCGGATGGAGTGCCCCCGACCCCGCAGAGGAGGGGCCGCCGACGGCGGGCGGGGAAGCTCGCCGCCATGGGGCCGCCGCAGACTTGCGGCGGCGGCCCCACCCGAAGGGGTCTGCGGCTTCGCTTCTGTTGGCCGTCGGGACGTGGCGCCCGTCAGGCGGTGAGGTCGAACGACGGCTCCGGCTCGGGGGACCGCGGGCGGGACGGAGCGGTCAGTCCGCGCAGCCGAGCCGCGCCACCCGGATGGGATTCCCAGGGATGAAGAGGCGCCAGGCGCCGTCCTCGGGGTGGCGCGTGAGGACGCCGCCGTCCTGGCCGAGCTCGGTCCGGCCGAGCGACGCACCGTCGAGGCCCATCCATTGGATCGCGAAGTGCGCGGGCTCCCGGGCGTGCTCGCGGCGGTGCACCACGCCGATGCGCTCGCCGTCGAAGTGGACCGACATCACGTCCATGTTTGGCAGGTAGTCGGCGGGCGGGTCGAGCTGGTCGAGGCGGACGGTCTGGAGCGGCGCGCCGTCGGCGGCGAGGCGCGCATAGAAGATTACCCGCGTGCGGACGGCGTCGGCGAGGCGGGCCTGCCACAGCATCAGGTAGCCATCCCGCGGGTGCGCGAAGAGGAACAGCCCCGGCCAGGTGGCGCTCGGGTAGACCTCGCCGAAGGCTCGCTCGTCGCCCGCCGGCCGGCCGTCCGCGTCGAGCGGCCGGAACCAGAGGTGCGGCGTCCCGAAGGCCTCGACGGCGTGGAGGAACGCGAGGCCGCGCCCGCCCTGCGCCGACGTCGCCAGCCTCACGTAGCCGCGCTCCCGGGTGTCGCCGCGGACGCTGGTCACCGTCACCTCGTCGCCCTGCCGCTCGCCGAGGACGTTCAGGTCGATGCGATCCACCATGGCGTAGGCGTTGAAGAAGACCTGCAGGCCGGCGCGATCCCCGCGGATGACCGGGTTGAAGCCCTTGCGCTGCGAGACGATCATCTGCCGGCGCCCGATCGTCTGGCCTTCGGGCGTCAGCCGCGTCAGCACGATGTCGCGGTTGCCCGCGTCGCTGAAGGCGGACCACGCCACCACGTACTGCTCGCCGGTGAACACGATCGACGGGGGGTAGGCGTCGCGCGTGCCCCACAGGTCGTAGCGCGTCGTGCCCAGCCCGACGGGGCCCGCCTGCACTCGCGCGTCGAGGTCGAGCAGGGCGAAGCGGGCGACGTCCACGCTCCCGGCCGCGACGGCGAAGCCCCCGGCGATCGGCAGCACGTCGATCGACGGGATCGGCGTCCCGCGCTGGTCCTGGGCGTCCATGTCGGCGAGGTTCGCGACCGGTCCCTGGATGCCGTCGGGCACCGCGCAGCCCTGCGGGGCGACGCAGGCGCCGTCCTGGCAGAGGCGGTCGTCGGCGCCGCAGTCCTCGACCGGCGTCCAGACGAGGCAACCGCCGGCGCCCGCGGCGCACCGCTCGGCCACCGCTCCGCTGCAGCGCGTGGCGCCGGCCTCGGCGCACGCCGCCTCGCAGCCGGCCGTGCCGGCGCCCGGCGACGGCGGGCCGGCGCGGAAGTCCGCCGCGTTGTCGCCCGTGTCCGTGTGGCGCGCGTCGCGCGCGAGCGACTGGCCGGCCTGGACCCGCCCGGCCGGTGTGCCCTCGCCCGCAAAGCGCGCGTCCGCGAAGTCGCCATAGCCGAGGGCGTCGACGACGAGGTCGCCCCACCGGAGCTGCACCGAGTCGGGCCCGTTCTGGAGGTCCGCGCCGGCGTGGAACTGGTCGGCCTGGCCCGCGAGGGCCGGCGCCGCGTCGGGGTGGGCGACGACGAAGGACCCGTCGGGCGGGATGGCGCCCGCCAGCGGGATGCGCGCGTAGATCTCGCCGTTGGTGCCGTTGATTCCGACCAGCGAGAAGCCGGCGAGCGCGGTGCCGGGCGGCCCCCACAGCTCCACGAAGACGCCGGGGGCGTCGGCGCCCTCGGCGTCGAAGAGCACCTCGTCGATCACCGGCCGCGCCGGCGGCGGCCGCGGCGCGCAGGCGCCGTCGACGCAGGCCTCGGCGAGCCCGCAGGCCCGCGCCACGCTCCACTCGAAGCAGGCGTCGGCGTCGAAGTTGCCGCAGGCCCGGCTGCTGCCGGCGTCCGGGCAGTCGCCGGCGCCCTCGCCCGGGCACTCGTCCCGGCACGGGGTGTTGCACGCGCCGGCCTCGCAGGTCTGGCCGGCGCCGCACGCCTCCCCGCCCCCGAACTCGAGGCAGTCGTCGGCGTCGAAGTCGCCGCAGACCTCGTAGCCGTCGCCGAGGCAGCGGCGATCGCCCGCGGCGCACTCGTCGCGGCACACGGCCACGCAGCGCCCGTCGACGCACGCCTCGTCGGCCCGGCAGGGCAGGGGGCTCGACCAGTCGCGGCATGCGTCGGCGTCGTAGGCGCCGCACAGGCGCACGGCGTTCACGCCCGCCACGCAGGCGCGGGCGCCGTCGGCGGCGCACTCGTCGACGCAGTCGAGGCGGCACTGCCCGTCGGAGCAGCTCTGGCCCGCGGGGCATCCCTGCGGGGGGCCGGGCTCGAGACACGGGTCGGCGTCGAAGTTCCCGCACACGCTCACGCCGTTGCCGGCGCAGGCCGCCTCGCCGGGAGCGCACTCGTCGGCGCAGTCGGCGACGCACTCGCCCTCACCCTCGCAGCGCTCGCCCTCGCCGCACGCCACCGCCGGGCTCCACTCGCGGCAGGCGTCGTCGTCGAAGTTGCCGCAGACCTCCACGCCGGCGGCCCCGCAGCGGCGCGCGTCCGCCGCGCAGGCGTCCTCGCAGGGGACGTCGACGCGGACGCAGCGGCCGTCGTCGCAGCGCTCGCCCTCGCCGCAGGCCTCCGCCGGCGCCCACTCGAGGCAGGGGTCGTGGTCGAAGTTGCCGCAGATCTGCGCGCCGCCGCCGCCGCAGCGCCGCGCCCCGGCGCCGCACTCGTCCTCGCAGACCGGGACGCAGGCCCCCGCCTCGCACCGCTCGAACCCCGCGCACGCGACAGCAGGCGACAGCTCGAGGCACTCGTCGGCGTCGTACTGTCCGCATCGCTGCCAGGCGGCGCCGCCCTCGGCGCAGACGCTCGCGCCCTCTGCGTCGCAGGCGTCCTCGCACGGCAGGGCGACGGGCACGCAGCGGCCGTCGTCGCAGCGCTCGTCGGCGCCGCAGCCGATCACCGGGCCGGGCTCCAGGCAGATGTCCCGGTCGTGGTTGCCGCAGGTCGTGAAGCCGTCACCGGAGCAGCTCACTTCGCCGCCCCCGCACTCGTCGGTGCAGTCGGGCAGGCACTCGCCGTCGGCGCAGGTCTCGCCCGCGCCGCAGGGGATGGTCACGGACCACTCGAGGCAGGCGTCCTCGTCGAACTGGCCGCAGCGCTGGTAGCCGCCGTCGCCGCACTGCCGGGCGCCGTCGGCGTCGCAGGTGGCGACGCAGGGGCGGTCGGCCTCGACGCACGCGCCGTCGTCGCAGCGCAGGCCCTCGCCGCACGGCTCGGGCGCCCCCAGCGCGCGGCAGCCATCCGCCGCCACCGCGCAGCGCCGGATGCCGCCGCCGCCGCACACGGCCTCGCCCTCGGCGCAGGCGTGGTCGCACGCCGCCACGCAGGCGCCCTCGCTGCACGTCGTGCCGTCCAGGCACGGTACGTCGCCGCCCCACTCGGCGCAGCCGTCGCCGTCGTAGTCGGCGCACACCTGCGCGACACCGTCGGCGTCGCACCGTCGCGCCCCCTCGCACGCAGCGACGCAGCCGCCGCCCGCGTCCCCGGCCGACGGCTGCGCGTCCCCCGGCCCGCCGGCGGCCGTCTCGCCGCCCTCGCAACCCGCGAGAACAACGAGGAAAAGGCCGAAAACACACCGCAACGACACACCCCTGACCACGCTGGAACCTCCCGCCGACGGAGGTCGGGGACAGTAGACGGGCGACGGGGGGCGGCACAAATCCGGCCGGTTGACAGCCGCCCGCCTCGGGCGCAGTCTCGCCGCGCGCCCCCCGGGGTGCCCGGCACGCGACCGCGCCGGGCTGAGAGATACCCGTCGAACCTGATTTGGGTCATGCCAACGGAGGGACGGGGGCGCAGCGCGATCCCGGCGCACGCGCGCGTGCCGTCGGGCGCGCGGCATGGCCCACGGGAGTCGTCGTGGGACGTGCGCTGCTCGTCTTCTCCTTCTTGCTGGTCCGCCCCGCCTGGGCCGGCTGGGACGCCTTCTCCGACGAGCGGCAGCCGCCGCGCTTCGCGATCGAGGGCCCCGACGGCCTCCGCCTCGTCCTGAAGGGCCGCGCCGACCTGGCGTGGCGCGACCTCGAGGGCGCCGGCGGCGAGGGCCACGACAGCCGCACCGACACGGTCACGCTCGGGACGCGCAGCGGCACGGCCCGCCTGGAGCGCGTGCTGCTCGCGCCGCGGCTCGTGACCGACGAGGGCCTCGCGTTCCTCGCGGAGCTGGAATTCGACGACCGCGCAGCGCGGGCCCGCGCCGCCTGGTTCGACTTCGAGCGCGACCTCGGGCCGCTCGACGTGCACCTCGAGGCCGGCCTCAACGTGCCGTTCGTCGCGATCGACGACCTCACGTTCCGTGAACCTCTAACATCTCGGATCTATTGGGGAAGACGCGAGGTCCACCTCACGGCGGAGGCCGGCGCGCGCGGCCGCCTCGGCTGGACGCTCGGCGTCTCGCTCGGCCTGATGCGCCCGCTCGTCACCGCGCTCGTCAACGACGCGAGCGAGCGCGGGACGCTGGCGGTCGTGGGCAGCGGCGACGCCGAGAGCTTCTCCGGCAACGCGCCGGTCTACGGCGCGCGTGCGGCGCTCGAGTGGGCCGGGGTGCGGCTCGAGGCCTTCGGCTACCGCGGCACGCTCTCCGCCGAGCGCGGCTACGACGAGCTGCGCACGCGCATGGCGAACTACGCGCTGCTCCCCGGCTTCGACGCCGCTGATCCGCGCCGCCAGGACGACACGTTCTGGTGGGCCGGCGGCCGCCTCGACGCGCGCCTCGGGGGGGCCGAGCTCCGGGTCGAGGCGATCGAGTCCGCCGAGAGCCTGCTGCGCCGCCGCGCCGGCTACGCCCAGGTCGGGTACGTGTGGCGCCGCTCGGAGCACCCGCGCGCGTTCCTGCGCACGGTCGAGCCGCGGGCGCGCGCCGAGTACTACCGCCTCGTCGGCGCCGACCGGCGGCTCGCCGAGGGCCGCGCGCTGCGCGCCGTCGACCCGAGCCAGGCGCTCACCTGGGACTGGGACGTCCTGACGCTGGCGCTGACGACGCAGCTCTATGGCGAGCTGCTGCGGCTGCACGTGGAGCACAGCCTCGTCCGCGAGGCGAACGGCGCGCCCGCCGCCGGGCAGGCGCAGGCCGACGTGGACAACGACGAGACGACGGCGGCGCTCGAACTGCGGTGGTGAGGGAAAGTGTAATGAAGACGCGTGGTTGGTTGATGGCGCTCGCGCTGTGCGCGTGCGACGGGCAGGCGGCGGACGGCGACGCGCCGACGGACACGGGCTGGCGCGGCCGCCACGCGGACACGCTGCGCTTCGGCGCCGCCGACAACAGCGAGATCGTGAAGCTCCTGCCGGGCGGCGGGCGCGCGGTCCTCGTCGGGTCGAAGGCCCGCAAGGTCACGCTGCTGGCGATCGAGGGCGGCGCGCTCGTCGAACGGCGCAGCCGCAACCTGTTCCCCGAGGACGCCAGCGAGAGCGAGTTGACGCACATCGACTTCGACCGCCAGGGCCGCTTCGCGGTGGTCACGCGCACGAAGCCGGTCAGCGAGGGCGGCACGCTCGTCGACTGCCGCGGATCGCTCGTGTTCCTCGACGTGTCCGACGGCGAGCTGTTCGGCACCGTCCTGCGCGAGGTCGAGGTCGGTCCGATGCCCGACGCGGTCGACGTGAGCGACGACGACCGCTGGGTGGTCAGCGCCGACGAGGTCGACTTCAACGAAGGGAAGTGCCCGCTGCCGGACCTGAAGGCGCAGGTGACGCTGCTGGAGCTGCCGGGCGGCGATCCGGCGGCGGCGACCGTGCGCGCGCGCATCACGATGACGGGCGGGGAGGGGGCGAAGCGCGAGCCGGAGCAGATCGTGTTCGCGAGCGACGGCGACCACGTCGCGGCGACGCTGCAGGACACCCACGAGGTTCTGCTGTTCCGGCGCAGCGCGCTGCTCGACGGCGCGACCGGCGTCGTCGAGCGCACGAGCGACGACGTGACGGTCGTGCGCCTGCCCGATCGCCCCGACGGCGCCGAGCCGTGGCCCGACGGCGTGCACCGCGTGGTCGACGCCGCCGGCGCCGAGCACTTCGTCGTCGCCGGCGAGTACAACGACACGCTGCACGTCCTGGCCCTCGACGGCACCCACGAGGCGCAGGTGCTCATCGACCCCGCCGACATGCCCGGCGACCTGCCGCGCAACGTCGAGCCGGGCAGCTTCGCGCCCTTCCGGCCCGACTCCCTCGCCGCCTTCCGCTGGCAGGGCCACGCCTACGTGGCCGCGAGCCTGAAGCACGCCGGCGCCGTCGGCGTGTGGCGCTTCGACGACGTCGCCGACGTGCGCATCGCCGGCGTCGTGAAGGTCGGCGCCGCCGACGAGGGCACGGCCAACACCGAGAGCACCATCGGCATGGAAGGCATCAGCGCCGCCGACGGCGTGGTCGTCACGGCCAACGAGGCCGAGAGCTCCGTCTCGCTGGTGCTGCCCCTTTAGTGAGCCCGGACGCGCGTCGCGGACGACCTGGCGCGAGGGATGCGGGCGCTCGCGGAGGTCCCCATGTCGCTCCGGTTCCCCTGGCGCCTCGCGCTCGCCGCGCTCCTGCCCGCCTGCGACGACGGCGGTGGCGGGGGCGGCGCCCTCACGACCGCCCGCCTTTCGTACCGCGGCGACAGCTTCAACCCCGTCGCTCCCGAGACGCGCGCGCCTCGACGCCGCCACCGCCGGCGGCAGGCTCCAGTTGTTGTTGAAGACCGAGGTGTTGCGCGTCGAGTTCGACCGCGTCGCGCTCACGGGTCCCGAGGGCGAGCTCGCGAGCGGCGCCGAAGAAGCGCGGCGCCGGGCTGGCGGCGTCGACGGCGTCCTCCGGTGGGGGTGTTCTGCGGCGAGAGCGCCAACAACCGCTCCGGACGCGCCCTGCTGCAGGACTGGGACGCGTTGACGATCCCAGCGTCGCGGACCTCGTCGCGCAGGTGAGCGAGGGCGCCGTCACGACTCTGTGCCTCGAAGGCCCGGTCCTGTCCGACGACGTGTGCGCCGCCGCCCGCCGCAACGTGAACCGCCGCGCCGCGCCCGACAGCTCCCTCGGCGACTTCGATCTGTGCCACTTCGACTGTGCCGCGCTCCCCGACGACGAACACAGCTTCCGGTGCGCGTCGCGCAACGTCGGCTGCGATGCCATGGCCGTCTGCTTCGACTGATCCGGGGCGTCACGGCACACACCCGCGCTTGCCCGGCGTCCGAGACAGTGCAATAGTCGGGCGCGCCACCGCAGACCACCCCGACACAGGCGAGCGTTTCAATGTCTTCACAAGCGTCCCTGGCAAGAGCGACCGTCTCCACGCAGACATGGATGAAGGACATGAGCTTCCTCGACGATCGTCCGCTGCGAGACATCGTCATCCCCGGCAGCCACGACGCCGGGACGTACGTGATGGAGCGCAGGGTCGACAACAACTCCAGCCAGTGTCAGGAGATCTCCGTCCTCGAACAGTTGGAGGCCGGGGCCCGCTACCTCGACCTGCGGGCGTGTCGGGCCCGCGACGGCGAGTATTGGATGTATCACGGCGTCTGGACGCACGTGCGGCTCGCGGACGTCCTGACGGACATCCGTTCCTTCCTGGATCAGAACACCGGCGAGATCGTCATCGCGACGCTGCTGATCGATGCGGACGACAACATCGACGCGGGTTGGCAGTGGGCGTGCGACCAGGTGAAGGACCACATGGCCACCCCGTCCGATCTGAGCGGCAAGAGCTTCGCCGATGCCACGCCCAGCGATCTCCGGTCCGCCGGCAAGCGCCTGGTCCTGCTGCGGTTCGGAGCGCCGTCCCAGGTCGCCTGCATGGACCGCGAGGGGGTCTACGCCGGCACGCACGCCCCGGAGGATTACGTCGCGGCGCTCGAGAACTACAGGATCTGGAGCGACAAGATGTGGATCCTGCACCTCGGCATTCCCTACAAGGGAGACATCCACAACACCATGCCGACCCGCTCCGAATGGAACGCCAACGCGTTCCTGCCGCGGTTCAGGGGCGAGGGCCAGTATGCGTCCTGGCTGAGGCGACGGCTCAACATCATCGCCGTCGATTTCATCCAGCGGTTCGGATGGGTCGACGCGATCGTCAACCTCAATCACCATCATCCCAAGCAGACCCCCACCGCCATGGTGCCTCAGGTCCACACCAGCCGCTTCACCTGGACGCTGCGGGCGACCAACGAGAACGGCGTCCTCCACATCGAATCGGGGACCGACGCGCCGTTCCGCGCGCAACAGGGCCAGATCCACGTCTACTCGCCTCAGCCCGGCTTTCCGGCCGACCCGGACCGGCGGCAGACGCAAGCCTGGGCGTGGGACAACGACGCGCGGCGATGGAACACGGGCCTCCCGTGGGCCCCCGGCATGTGCGTCGCCTGGGTCGCCGAGAAGTCCCCCAACGGGCCCTACGCGCCGTTCCTGAAGCTGGTGACGGCTGACGCCGTGACGCTCGCCGAGGCGACGTACACCTGGAACCTGCGGATCGGGAACGACAACGGCGACCTCTTCCTGGAAGGGGACTCCGACGCGCCGTTCCGGGCGCAGGCGGGGCATCTGCACGTCTACCCGCTGCACTCGCCCTTCCCCGACGATCCGGCCGACAAGGCCGAGAGGTGGAAGTGGGACAACGAGGCGCACCCCTGGAACGTCGGCCTGAAGTGGAGCCGCGGCCGAAAGCTCGGGTGGGTGGCGCAGAAGTCGCCCAACGAGGCGTTCACGATCTTCCTGAAGGCCACCATCTGAACGACCGCCCGAACCGCGCGCATGGATCGCTTCAGCTGGTCAGGGGCAGAACCCCGCACCGCGGGCGCGCGTCCCCATCGGGGAGGTGCGCGAGGCATGACGGCTGCCGTCCCGTTGGGACCCTCGGACCTGCGCGACGCGTGGCCCGCGCTCGCGCCGGCGGAGCGCGTCGACGCGTTCCGCCACCTGACGGCGGAGGCCGCCGGCGAGTTCTTCGCCACGCTGGCGCCGCTCGACCAGGCGCGGATCGTCAGCGGGATGCCCGACGCGCGGCGGCGCGTGTGGCTGCGCCTGCTCGCGCCCGACGACCTGGCGGACGTCGTCCAGGAGGCGCCGCCGGACCAGCGCGAGGCCCTGCTCGCCCTGCTCGACGAGCGGACGCGCCTCGAGGTCCGCGTCCTGCTCGCCTACGCCGAGGATGACGCCGGCGGCCTGATGAGCCCGCGCTTCGCCCGGGTGCGCCCCGAGATGACGGTGGACGAGGCGATCGCCTACCTGCGCCGGCAGGCCCGCGACGCGCTCGAGACGATCTACTACGTCTACGTGCTCGATCCGGCCCAGCACCTGCTCGGCGTCGTGTCCTTCCGCGACCTGTTCGCGGCGGCCGAGCGGGCGCTCGTGCGCGACGTGATGCACACCGACCTGGTCGTCGTGCACGAGCAGACCGACCAGGAGACGGTGGCGCGCCTCTTCGCGGAGCACGACCTGCTGGCGCTGCCCGTGGTCGACGCCGAGGACCGGATGCGCGGCATCGTCACCATCGACGACATCGTCGACGTCGTCGACGAGGAGGCCACCGAGGACCAGCAGAAGTACGGCGGCATGGAGGCGCTCGAGCGCCCGTACCTGCAGACCGGCTTCTGGCAGATGATCCGCAAGCGCGCGGGCTGGCTGGCCGTCCTGTTCGTCGGCGAGATGCTGACCGCGAGCGCCATGGGTCGCTACGAGCACGCGCTCACCGAAGCGGTGGTGCTGGCGCTCTTCGTCCCGCTGATCATCTCGAGCGGCGGCAACACCGGATCGCAGGCGTCGACGCTCATCATCCGGGCGATGGCGCTGGGGGAGGTGCGTCCACGCGACTGGTGGCGCATCGCGCGCCGCGAGCTCGCCGCCGGCCTGACGCTCGGCGCCATCCTCGCGGTGGTCGGCTGCGTCCGCATCTTCGCGTGGGAGGCGATGTTCGGGGCCTACGGCGATCGCGCGGGCCGCCTCGCGCTCACCGTCGGCGTGAGCCTGCTCGGCGTCGTGACGTGGGGCGCGATCTCGGGCGCGATGCTGCCGTTCGTGATGCGCAGGCTGCGCTTCGATCCGGCGAGCGCCTCGGCGCCGTTCGTGGCGACGCTCGTCGACGTGCTCGGCCTCGTGATCTACTTCAGCGCGGCGCAGCTCATCTTGCTGTAGGCGGCCGGTGCCGGTGCGGACCGAGCTGCGCCAGCGCGAGCAACCGGTCCGAACCGGGCGCCTCCTTCACGGTTTCGCGGGAGGCCAGGTCGCGAGCTCCGCGACCCACGTTTCGTACTCCGCGACCCACGTTTCGTGCTCCGCGACCCACGTTTCGTGCTCGTTTCGTCAGCGCGCTGACGGCGGGACCGACATTTCGTGCTCCGCGACCCAGGTTCCGTGCTCGTTTCGTCAGCGCGCTGACGGCGTGGCCGACATTTCGTGCTCCGCGACCCAGGTTTCGTGCTCGTTTCGTCAGCGCGCTGACGACGCGACCGACATCTCGTGCTCGACGACCCGCCCGGTCCGTACCCCCCGGGCGGCCCGAACGCCCCGCCGACATCGGCGCGCGCACGGCCCGTCCGGAGCGCGAGCGGGATGTCGGACGGGCCGGCACGCGGCGGCGGCGACCGACGCGTCTCGCGTCACGCTCGTCCGCCGCCGCGCCTTGCTTCGTGCGGGGCCTCCCCACCAATATCGCGTTCACGGACGACGGAGGTGCGCGTGCGCGTGACGAAGCGGATCGCCCTGTTGGCGTGCGCGGCCGGGGTGCTCCTCGCCGGCTGCGGGACGTCCGGGGGCGACGACGAGGACGCGACGGCGAGCGCCGATGGCGCGGTGGTCGACGCCGGTCCGGGCGACGCGGCCGCGCCCGACGCCGGCGCGCCCGCCCTCGCGCCGTGCCCCGAGGCGGAGCGCGTCGGCGGCTTCACCGTGGCGCTCGACGAGGGCTTCACCGCCGTCTCCGGCTTCGTGCGCGACGGCGTCCTGCCGTCGGACGTGTGGACGGTCGAGGCCTCTGCGGGCGACTGCCAGCTGCGCGTCGGCCCCGTCCTGCAGTGCGACGAGGACTGCGGCGCGAACCGCACGTGCGCCGGCGAGCGCGGCTGCATCGACTATCCGCGCAACCGCTCCGTCGGCACCGTGCGCATCACCGGCCTCGCCGCGCCCGTCGCGATGGAGCCCTCGGCGATCGGCTCGTACAACTTCCTCGGCGACCTGCCGCACCCGGGCTTCACGGAAGGCGCCCACCTCGAGCTGCGCGCGGGCGGGGGCGACTTCTCGGCCTTCACGCTCGACGGGCGCGGCATCGCGGCGCTCGAGGTGCCCGAGGGCGACGTGGCGGCGAGCCCGGACGAGCCCCTCGCGCTGCGCTGGACGCCGCCCGCCGCGCCGGGTCCGGCGCGCGTGCTCGTCGAGGTCGACATCGCGCACCACGGCGGCACGCTCGCGGAGATCGTGTGCGACGCGCCCGACACCGGCGCGCTCGACATCCCGGCGTCGCTCGTGGGCGGGCTGTTCGCGCGCGGGGTCGCCGGGTTCCCCGCCGTCACGCTCACGCGCCGCACGGTCGACTCGGCGCGCATCGCGCCGGGCTGCGTCGACTTCACCGTCGCCTCCGTCGTCGTCCGGGACCTGGTGATCGACGGCGTCCGCTCCTGCAACTTCGACGAGGACTGCCCCGGCGGCGGCACCTGCGCGCCCGAGCGCGTCTGCCGATGAGCGCATGTCTCGCGGCGTTGACACCCCGGCGTCGCGTCTCGCTGGCGGCGCGCTGCGGAGGCGCCCGGCGGACGTCGCGTCCCCTCGTGTGGCGCGTCGCTTGCTCTCGCGATGCGTCTCGACCCCCCACCTCCCGCGAGGAGCGCCCGTGAGCGACCGATCTCTCTCGTCCCGGCTGTGTCACGCGCTGGCGGTCTGCGCCGTGGTCCTCGCGGGCTGCGTCGACGAGAGCGAGGAGCGCGCCGGGCTCGGCGCCGACGCGGCCGCGCCAGACGGCGGGTCGCCGGACGTGGGCATGTTGGTGCCGCCCGACGACGCGGCGCCCGCCCCCGACGGCGCAAACGTGCCGGCAGACGGCGCCGTCGCGCCGCCCGACGCCGCGCCGGACCCGGAGGCCGACGGCGCCGTCGCGTCGCCCGACGCGGCGGCGCCCGATCCCGACGCCGCCGTGATCGCGGACGCGGCGGTGCCCGCTCCCGACGCCGAGGTGCCCGAGGAGCTGCCCCGCTTCAGCTTCTTCGTCACCAGCCTCGAAGCGATGCGCATGCTCTCGGGCAGCGAGAACGGCTTCGGCGGCAACCTCGGCGGGCTCGAGGGCGCCGACTCGATCTGCCAGCGCACGGCGGCGCTCTCCGGCCTGCCCGGCGCCGAGCGCAAGATGTGGCGCGCCTTCCTGAGCACCGCGACCGGCGGCGAGAACGGCGGCCCCGTCCACGCGATCGACCGCATCGGCGACGGCCCCTGGTACGACCGCAACGGCCGCCTCGTCGCCGAGGACCGCGCCGGCCTGACCTCGGGCGACCGGCCCGCGGGCGACGCCCAGACGGTCGGCGACCTGCCGAACGAGCGCGGCGAGGGCCAGCGGCAGTTCGGCGACAACCACGACGTGCTCACCGCGACGAACGAGCGCGGTCAGTTCGCCGGCGGCGGCCGCGCCGCGACGTGCAACGACTGGACGAGCGCCGTGGGCGCCACCGGCCGCCCGCTCCTCGGCCACTCCTGGCCCGCCCGCAGCGGCCGCAGCTGGATGCGCGCCCACCCCGCCCACGGCTGCGCCGCCGGCGTGAACCTCATCCAGGACGGCCCCGGCCGCGGCGACTCCGTCGGCGCCGGCGGCGGCTACGGCGGCCTCTACTGCTTCGCCCTCGAACCGTGAGAGCTAGCCCAGGAGGCCGGCGAGCGGGCCGGTGCACACCTCGCGGTTGCCGAAGGTGTCGGTGGCGACGCCCACCGCGTTGAGGATGGAGACGAGCAGGTCGTTGTGGGGCGCGCCCGCGTAGGTGAGGTGCCGGCCGCCGCGCAGCGCGCCGCCGGCGCCGCCCGCGAGCAGCCACGGGATGTCGGTGAGCGCGTGCGAGTTGCCGCGGGACAGCTCGTTGCCCCACACGACGAGCGTGTTGTCGAGCAGCGTGCCTTCGTCCTCCTCGACCTGCGACATGCGCTCGAGCAGGTAGGCGAACTGGCGGCTGTAGAAGTCGAGCATGCGGATCCACGACGCCTGCATCGCGTCGTTGGAGTCGCCGCCGTGCGACAGGCCGTGGCCGTCGTAGTCGTTGATGCCGAGGAAGGTGAACCGGACGGTGTTCACCGCGCTCGCCCACTGCAGCGACGCCACCCGCGTCAGGTCGCACGCCAGCGCCATCACCAGCAGGTCCATCTGCAGCCTGCCGACCTGCTCGAAGTTGTCCTCCTCCATGTGGGCCATCACCGCGGGCGTCGGCAGCGGCGCGCAGGTGGAGGGCATCGCGACGAGCTGCTCGAGGCGCAGCTCGAGGTCGCGCAGCGAGGTGGCGTGCTGCTGCAGCTTGGCGCGGTCCGGCGCGGCGACCTTGCGCTCGAGCGCCCCGAAGTCGGCCCACACCGAGTCGAGCACGGACTGCCGGCGCCGCAGCTGCTTCTGCAGCTCGTCCTGGGACATGTCCATGCCGGCGAAGGCGCGCCGGTAGGAGGCCACCGGGTCGACCTCGGGCGGGACGGGCTGCTCGCGGCCGCGATACACGTAACGCGAGCGCGGCTCGTTCTCCTTCACGCACACGCCGAGCTCGAGCGTCTGGAAGCGCGTGTTCGGGCGCAGCTGCCGCGCGGCGAACTGGTCGACGCTGATGCTGCTCGCCCAGCCGGCGCGACGGCCGTCGCCGTCCATGAACTCGCCCTCGGTGAGGATGTCGCCGGTGAAGAGCGAGCCGCAGCCGCGCTGGTGCGGGCCGCCGGGGCCCATCATGCCGACGGCGAGGTCGACGCCGTCGACGATCACGAGCTTGTCGCGGAACGCCGCCATCGGGCGCAGCAGCGGCGGCAGGTCGAACGACGTCTCGGTGCCGCCCTGCGGGCTCCACAGCTCCTTGAGCGTGCCGTTCGGCGTCGTCACGAGCAGCAGACGCTTCGGGTACTTGCCGGCGGCGCCGGCCCGGCGCGGGGGGAGCTGCAACAGCGGCAGGGCGAGCGCGCCCGCCGCGCCGCGCAGGAAGCTGCGGCGGCTGATGCTCATGGGGCGTCCCCCTCGGCTTCGACGTGCTTGCGGTAGCGGAAGGCGTCGCTCTTCACGACCTCGACGAGCAGCGCGCGGAAGTCCTGCCCGCCCTCGACGTACTGGTGGAACAGCTCCTCGAGCGTGCAGCGGTCGGCGTTCACCTCGCCGCGGCCGAACGCGAAGCGGAAGAGCTGCCGCGTCACGCAGCGCTGCTGCTGGGCGCTCGCGGCGAGCTTGCGGCCGAGCTCGGCGGCGCCCCGGAACTCGCCGTCGGCGTCGAGCGTGCTCGTGACCTCGCCGCGATCGTCGACCAGGAAGCCGTTCTCGCGGTCCCGCCAGCGCCCGATGGCGTCGAAGCTCTCGAAGCCGAAGCCGATCGGGTCCATGTAGCGGTGGCAGTCGGCGCAGACCGGGTTCGTCGCGTGCTCGCGGAAGAGATCGCGGGTGCTCTGGTTCGGATCGGGATCGGGCGGCACCACCACGATCTCGGGCGGCGGCGGCGGGATGGGCGTGCACAGCAGCTGCTCGCGCACGAACTTCCCGCGGAAGACCGGCGAGGTCATCGCCGCCTTGGCCGTCAGCGCCAGGATCGAGGCGTGCGTCAGCAGGCCGTTGCGCTGCGTGCCGTCGAGCGGGACCTTCACCCACGCCTCGCCGGTCACGTCGGGGATGCCGTAGAACTCGGCCAGACGCCCGTTCACGAAGGTGTACGGCGCGTCGAGCAGGTCGCCGAGCGTCGACTCGCCCGAGAAGACGAGGTGCTCGAGCAGCCGCCGCGACTCCTCGCGCCACAGGTCGCGCAGCTCGGGCACGAAGTCGGGGTAGTACGCCGGGTCGCGTTCGATGTCGCCGATCTCGTCGAGCCGCAGCCACTGATCGAAGAACGCCTGCAGGCCCTCGCGCGCCTTCGGATCTTCGAGCAGGCGCCGCGCCTGGGCCGCGACGCCCTCGGCCGTGTCGAGCTCGCCGGCGGCGGCCGCCGCGAAGAGCGCGTCGTCGGGCATCGACTGCCAGATCAGGTACGACAGGCGCGAGGCGACCTCGTAGCCGTCGAGCAGGCGCAGGTCGGGCTGGCCCTCGACCGGACGCCCGACCTCGATGCGGTAGAGGAAGTGCGGCGACTGCAGCATCGCCTCGACGACGAGCTGGACGCCGCTCGTGAACGGGTCGCCCGGCATCTCGAGCTCGGCGACCTTGCCGAACAGGCCGACGAGGCGCGCGACCTCGTCGTCGGCGAGGGGACGGCGCCAGGCGCGCAGGCCGAATTCGCGGACGAACTGCGCGTCGCAGCCCGGCGCGCTGCGCAGGCACGACATCGTCGACACGAGGCGCGGCGCGGCGCGCGCCGCGAGCGTCTCGGCCGCCTCGAGGAACTGCTCGGCGTGCAGCGGCGTGACCTGGAGCATCCCGGCGTTGTTGTCGAAGCCCAGCATCTCCTCTTCGCGGGCGAAGCCGCGCGCGGGATGCGAGTCGTCGCCGAGCAGGTCGCGGATGGTGTGGTCGTACTCGGCGCGGGTCATGCGCCGCGCCACCGCCGGGCCGATATCGAAGTCGCCAGGCTCGCAGCGGACGGGCTCGGGCTCGGGCACCTCGGGGATGAACGCGTCGGCGCGTGGGGCGCCGCCGTCGGGCAGCGCGCCGGAGTAGTCGGGCGGCGCCGCCGCGCCGGGCGCGGGCGCCGGGCCCTCCTCGCAGGCGGCGACACAGAGCGCGAGCAGGGCTGCCCCGATGCCGCGCTTCGTGCCTGTGCCCATGTCGGCCCTCCCGCCGGGTGTCGCAGGCCCAGGATTATCGGCGGGCGCGTCTCGTCGCGTCAACGCGGCGCGCTGGTGGGCACGGGCGGGCCCGGGCATACTCGCGCCCGTGAAGAAGGCCCCGACCGGCCGCAAGCTGCGCGGCGGCTACTACACACCGGCGCCGATCGCGCGCTTCCTCGCCGAGTGGGCCGTCCGCCGGCCGTCCGATCGCGTCCTCGAGCCGAGCTGCGGCGACGGGGCGCTGCTCGCGGCGGCGGCGCGGCGCCTCGGGCCGGAGGGCGCGCTGCGCGCCTTCGAGATCGACGGCGACGAGGCGGTCAAGGCCCGCGCCACCGGCGCGCGCGTCGAGCACGCCGACTTCAACGCCGCCTGCGAGGCGATGCTGGCGCGCGGCGAGACATTCGACGCCGTCGTGGGCAACCCGCCGTACGTCCGCTACCAGCACTTCCCCGAAACGCAACGGGAACCGGCGTTCCGGGTGTTGCGCTCGGTCGGATTGCGCCCCACGCGCCTGCTCAACGCGTGGGTGCCGTTCGTGGTGGGCGCGACGCTGCTGCTCGCCCCCGGCGGCCGCCTGGCGATGGTGGTCCCCGCGGAGCTCTTCCAGGTGGATTACGCCGCCGAGACGCGCCGCTTCCTCGCCGAGCGCTTCCGGCGCGTGACGATCCTCACGTTCCGCGGCCTGGTGTTCGACGGCATCCAGCAGGAGGTGGTGCTGCTGCTCGGCGAGCGGGACGACGCCGGGCCCGAGGGCATCCGCGTCGTCGAGCTGGACGATCTCGCGGCGCTCGACGGCCACGAGCTGCGCGCGTTCGAGCCGCTCCACGCGCTGGACCACGACCGCGAGAAGTGGACGAAGTACTTCCTGTCCGCGCGGGAGCTGGACCTGCTGCGCGCGGTGCGCCGGCACCCGGGGGTGACGTGGTCCGGCGACGTGATGGAGGTCGACGTCGGCGTCGTCACGGGCCAGAACGACTTCTTCGTGCTGCGGCGCGGCGACGTGGAGCGGCGCGGCCTCGAGGCGCACGTGATCCCGCTGGCGGGCCGCTCGACGCAGCTCGCCGGCCTGACGTTCGGGCGCGACGACTGGGAGCGGCTGTCTCGCGACGGCCACCCGATGCACCTGCTGGCGCTGCCGCGGGCGGACGCGCCGTCCGACGCCGTGCGGGCGTACGTGGCCGAGGGCGAGGCGCGCGGCTTCCACGCCGGCTTCAAGTGTCGCCACCGCGCGCCCTGGTACAGCGTGCCCTCGGTGCGCGTGCCGGACGCCTTCTTCCTGCGGCAGATCGACGGCAGCCCGCGGATCGTGCTCGACGCGGCGGGCGCGACGTGCACCGACACGCTGCACCGCGTGCGTTTCCGGCCGGGCGTCGATCCGGCGGCGGTGACGCTCGCCGTCCAGAGCTCGCTGACGTTCGCGTTCGCGGAGGTGACGGGGCGCAGCTACGGCGGCGGCGTGCTCACGTTCGAGCCGAGCGAGGCGGAGCGCCTGCCGCTGCCGCTGGCGAACGCGGGGGCGCTCGACCTCGCGTGGGCCGACGCGCGGCTGCGCGCCGGGCGCCTGCAGGACGTGCTCGACGCGCACGACCGGGCGCTGCTCGTCGACGGGCTGGGGCTGTCCGCGGACGAGGCGGCCGCGCTGCGGGGCATCTGGGAGAAGCTGCGCGACCGGCGCCGCGGCCGGCGACGGCGAGCGCGCGGCAGGGGGTGACCCCTACTTCTTCGGCTCGCTTCCGTGCATCAGCGCCCGGATGTGGGCCGTCTTCGCCGTGCTGCAGATCGACTTGCGCTCCGCGATCTCGGCGAGCGCGCCCTCGCAGACGGGGCCGAGCACGGCGAACGACTTCGGCCCGTCCTTCGGGAGGCCGCCCTCACCGGCGAGGTACATGCGCGAGAGGCGCTCGCAGGCCCAGAACGACTTCACGCCGCAGCCGGTCTCGAGGAAGGGGCGCGCCCGCGCCGGGTCCCGCTTGCCGCCGGCGCCGTCGTAGATCAGGACGCCCGCCCCCGCGCACGCCTCGGCGTCGTTCAGCGTGCAGCCGCGCTCGAACGCCTGCAGCGCGCCCACCGCATCGCGCAGGACGCCGGCGAAGCCGTTGATGAGCGCGATGCCGAGCTGGCCGCAGGCGTTGCCCCACTTCGCGTCGCAGGACGCCCGCAGCAGATCGACGCCGCGTCGGGCGTCGACGGGCACGCCCTCCCCCTGGATGAGCATCACCGCCTCGGAGACGCAGGCCTGCTGGGCGCCGGCGCGGCACGCGCGGCCATAGAGCGGCAGCGCCTGCGCGCGGGTCGCCGCGTCCTGGTGGAGGAGGGTCGCGAGGTCCTGGCACGCGCCCGGCCGGCCGCCGTCGCAGCCCTTCTGCAGGAGCGCGCGCGCGCGCGCCGGATCGGGCGCCCCGCCGGCACCCTTGAACACGAAGATGCCCGCGTACTGGCAGGCCGCGGCGTTCCCGGCCTCGCACGCCTCGAGGACCATCTTCAGCGCGCGCGGCGGATCCGCGGCGACGCCGCGGCCGTCGTGGAGCAGCGCGGCGAAGTCGACGCAGGAGAGCGCGTCGCCCGCGTTGCAGGCGAGATCGAAGAGCTGGGCGGTCGCCTTCAGGGCCTCGTCGCCCTCGCCGTAACCGACCTTGCCCTCGCGCACGAGCCGCGCGAGGGCCGAGCAGCCGGGCGCGTGGTCCTCGTTGCAGGCGCGCGAGTACCAGTCCGACGCCCCCACCGGGTCGGTCGCCTCGAGGACCTCGCCGCGGGCCTGGCAGCCGAACGGCTCGCGCGCGGCGCACGCCTTCTCGAAGAGCGCGACGGCGGCGGCCGGATCCTTCGCGACGCCGTCGCCGGCCAGCGTGAGCCGGCCGAGGTTGGTGCACGACGCCGGCGAGTTGCCCTGGCAGGCCTTGTCGAAGAGCGTGGCGGCGCGGCGGGGGTCGCGCGGCGTGCCCCGGCCCTCGCCGAGGGCCTCGGCGGCCTTCGCGCAGGCGCTCACCGGCCCGCCGAGCTCGCAGGCCCGCAGGAAGCGCTCGAAGGCCCGGGCCGGATCGGCGGGCGCGCCCTTGCCGGTGTGGTACTTGATACCGGTGTTCAGGCACGCGCCCGCCTGGCCGGCCTCGCAGGCGCGCTCCCCGAAGGCCAGCCCCTTCGCCGGATCGGCGGCGGTGCCGTCGCCCTGGTCCAGCATCTGCCCCGCCATGGCGCAGGCGTCGCGGTTGCCGAGGTCGCAAGCGCGCACGGTGAACGTGAAGGCCTGCGGCTTGTCGGCGGCGGCGCCCTGGCCTTTGTAGAGCAGGCCTGCGGTCAACCAGCAGCCGCCGGCCTCGCCGCGCTCGCAGGACGCCTGGCAGGTGGGCAGATCGGTGCAGGCGGCGGCGGGAGCGGCGCTGGCGGGGGCGGGGGCGGCCGGCTGGGCCGCCGCCGGTCCGGGGAACGGCGCGAGGGCCAGCAGGAGCGCCCATCGGCGCGCGAACGAGAGCGGCATCGTGACTCCGGGCGGGTTCGCCCGATGGTTCGGCAGAACCGGGGCGCGGGTCAAACCCGACGGCGGCGGAGGAGCCCGGCGAGGACGAGCAGGAGCGCGGCGTGGCCGCCGACGGGCGTCGCCGCGCAACCGCCGCCCGCGTCGCCGTCGTCGACCGCGCCCGCGTCGGCGGCGAGAGCGGCGTCCGCGGGTCGGACCGGACGGCCGTCGGGCCGCGCGGCGCCGCCGTCGGGCCCCGCGACGCCGCCGTCGGGCAGCGCGACGCCGCCGTCGGGGAAGTCGAAGCCGGTGTCGTGTCGCGGCGCGGCGTCGGTGGCCGTGCCCGCGTCGGGCGGCGGCGCGGCGTCTGGCGGCGCGCCGCGCACGATCCGGATGTCGGCGCAACTGTAGTAGTAACGCGGGTTCTGCGGATTCTCGGTCATCGCCTGCACGACCTGCAGCGAGCAGCGCTCGCACGGCTCGTCGGGCGCGAGCAGCGTGAACACATACAGACGCTCGACGTCGCCGCGCAGGGGCGGGATGTCGTCCGCGAGGACGTTCGCGTCGTAGCCGCCGTCGCCCTCGGGAGAGAACGCGATCCGGAACCAGCCCGGGTGGTCGACGGTCTCCCGGAAGCTCACGGTGAACGGGGCGCCGGCCTCGAGCGTCGTGCGCTCGCCCCTCCCCGGGGGGAAGCCGCCGCACGGCCCCGTCTTCAGGTCGTCGCGCGGCGAGCGCGGCGCCGGCTCGAGCAGCCGCACGTGCCCCCACGCGAGCGCCGGCGCGAATGCGCCTGCCATCACGATCCATCGCTTCATGCGGCGGAGCGTAACACGGTGCGGAACGGCGTGAAGGGAGGCGCGAGGCGCCGGGCCTGGGAGGCCCGGCCGGCGAAGCCGTCTGCCGATCAGTGCGCGGCGGACTTCTTGTTCGCGGCGGCGGCGGAGGCGGGCGAGATCTCGATGCGCATCGCGTAGAACGAGCGCCACACGAACGCGAGCGCGATCACGAAGAACGCGACCGCGAGGCCGGTCGTGATCGCCTGCTTGCCGGCGCGGTTCAGCTCGACGGCCAGCTCGACGGCGAGCAGGCCGAAGAGCGTCGTGAACTTGATGATCGGGTTCATGGCGACCGACGAGGTGTCCTTGAACGGATCGCCCACGGTGTCGCCGACGACGGTGGCCGCGTGCAGGTCGGTGCCCTTCTCGCGCAGATCGACCTCGACGTTCTTCTTGGCGTTGTCCCAGGCGCCGCCGGCGTTGGCCATGAAGATCGCCTGGTAGAGGCCGAAGACCGCGATGGAGATGAGGTAGCCGATGAAGAAGTAGGAGTCGTAGCAGGCGAAGGCGAGCGTGATGAAGAACACCGCGAAGAAGATGTTCTTCATGCCCTGCTGCGCGTACTGGGTGCAGATGGCGACGACCTTCTTCGAGTCCTCGATCGAGGCCTTGGTGGCCGTGGAGTCGAGGCGGATGTTCTGCTTGATGAACTCGACGGCGCGGTAGGCGCCGGTGGAGACCGCCTGCGTCGAGGCGCCGGTGAACCAGTAGATGACCGCGCCGCCCGAGATGAGGCCGAGCAGGAAGGGCGCGTGCAGGATCGACAGGTTGCCGACGTTGGCGGACAGGCCGTTCGTGAGCATGAGGATGATCGAGAAGATCAGGGTCGTGGCGCCGACGACGGCGGTGCCGATGAGCACCGGCTTCGCCGTGGCCTTGAAGGTGTTGCCGGCGCCGTCGTTGCTCTCGAGGTGGTGCTTGGCGCGCTCGAACTGCGGCTCGAAGCCGAAGTCGCGCTTCAGCTCGCTCTCGATGTTCGGGAGCGTCTCGATGACCGAGAGCTCGTAGACCGACTGGGCGTTGTCGGTGACCGGGCCGTACGAGTCGACGGCGATCGTGACCGGGCCCATGCCGAGGAAGCCGAAGGCGATGAGGCCGAAGGCGAAGACCGCCGCGGCGATGTCGCCGTTCGGACCGCCGAGGAGCACGAGGTTGTCGAAGCCCATGTGGCTGAAGTAGTAGCCGACCGCCATCAGGCCCACGATGGTGAGGCCCATCCAGAAGGCGCTGAAGTTGCCCGCGGTGAGGCCCGACAGGATGTTGAGCGACGGGCCGCCCTCGCGCGACGACGTGACGACCTCGGCGACGTGCTTCGACGACGTCGAGGTGAAGACCTTGACCACCTCGGGGATGATCGCGCCGGCCAGCGTGCCGCAGCTGATGATCGTCGACAGCTTCCACCACTGGGTGGTGTCACCGCCGAGGTCCGGGATGAGCAGGAACGACACCGCGTAGGTGACGATGACCGAGAGGATCGAGGTCAGCCACACGAGGACGGTGAGCGGGTGCTCGAAGTCCATCTCGTCGGCGTTCTCGTACTTGGCGCGGGCGACCTGGTTGTTGATGAAGTAGGCGGCGGCGCTCGTGAGGATCATCACGATGCGCATGGCGAAGATCCACACCAGCAGCTGGACCTGCAGCGTGGCCTGGGCGGCCGCGTCGAGGCCGCCGCCCGCGAGCGCCGGGCCGGTGACGGCGAGCATGATGAAGGTGATGAGCGCGACGCCGGTGACGCCGTAGGTCTCGAAGCCGTCGGCCGAGGGGCCCACCGAGTCGCCGGCGTTGTCGCCGGTGCAGTCGGCGATGACGCCGGGGTTGCGCGCGTCGTCTTCCTTGATGTTGAAGACGATCTTCATCAGGTCGGAGCCGATGTCGGCGATCTTCGTGAAGATGCCGCCGGCGATGCGGAGCACCGAGGCGCCGAGCGACTCGCCGATGGCGAAGCCGATGAAGCAGGGGCCGGCGTAGTCGCTCGGCACGAAGAGCAGGATGCAGAGCATCATCACCAGCTCGGTGCTGATGAGGAGCATGCCGATGCTCATGCCGGCGCGCAGCGGCACGAGGTACGTCGGCCAGGGCTTGCCCTTGAGGGCGCCGAAGGCCGCGCGCGAGTTGGCGTAGGTGTTGATGCGGATGCCGAACCAGGCCACGCCGTAGCTGCCGGCGATGCCGATCAGGCTGAACAGCAGGATGACGATGACCTTCACCGGCTCGAAGTGCATGAGCCAGCCGAAGTAGACCAGCATCACGGCGCCGATGAAGACCTCGAGGATGAGGATGAACTTGCCCTGGGTCACGAGGTAGGTCTTGCAGGTCTCGTAGATGAGCTCCGAGACCTCGAGCATCGACTTGTGGACGGGCAGCTTCTTGAGCGCGCTCGCCATCCACAGGCCGAAGAGGCCGCCGAGCACGCAGACCACGAGGCCGCCCAGCAGCAACTGGTGGCCGTTGATGGCGCCACCGAAGAACGAGACCTTGCTCAGGTCGGGCAGTACGAGCTCCGCCTCGCTGGCGAACGCCGGCGCGGCGAAGAGGAGCCCGAGGAGGGCGGTGGCGAATGCCGAGACTCTCGGCATTCGTCTGTCGGTCGGCATGTGCATTGCTGACTCCGGGCGGTTTGAAGCCGGGCAGTTTTTATTCAGGTGAGGCGCGCGACGCAACTCCCCTGGCTCTTTTCGGTCCGAAGGGGGGGCGTACCCGCGTTTTGACAGCGGCGACGCCGGTGCGTTACGACCGCCCGAGGGCCGCTCCGGCCCGGGGGGGACGGCATGGCGCGCTCTCTGCACAGCAAGATGTTGATCGGCGTCGTCGGCGGCGCGGTCGCCGGCATGGTGGCCTACCTCGCCTTCCCCGGGCACCCCGCGCTCGCCGGCGTCGTGAAGTACGTCGCGAACCCCATCGGACAGATCTACCTGCGCCTGCTGCTGATGCTCGTCATCCCGCTGCTGTTCTCGGCGCTGGCGCTCGGCATCGCCGAGCTCGGCGACCTGCGGCGCCTCGGCCGGGTGGGCCTCAAGACGCTCGGCTACACGGTGCTGGTGTCGAGCATCGCGGTGCTCATCGGCCTCACGCTCGTCAATGTGTTGCGGCCCGGTGACGGTATCTCCGACGAGCTGCGCACGCGCCTGCTCCAGGGCGCGGCGGATCGGGCCGCCTCGGTGGCGGGTGGCGGCGGCGTCAAGGGCGGCATGGACCTGCTGCTCGACATCGTGCCGAAGAACCCCATCGCCGCGATGGCGAGCGGCGACATGCTCGCGGTGATGTTCTTCTCGTTCTTCTTCGGCGTCGGCATGGCCATGACGCATACCGAGGCCGCCGACAGGCTGAAGAGCGTGGTGCAGGGCCTCTTCGACGTGTCGATGAAGCTCATCAACCTGGTGATCTCGATCGCGCCCTACGGTGTCGCGGCGCTGCTGTTCTCGCTGACGGCGACGCTCGGCTTCGAGATCCTGCTGTCGCTGGCGAAGTACGTGGGCGTGGTCCTGCTGGCGCTCGCTCTCCACCAGTTCGGCGTGTACTCGCTGGCGGTGAAGTTCCTCGGCGGGATGAGCCCGCTGCGCTTCTTCAAGGGTGTGCAGGAGGCGATGATCACCGCGTTCTCGACCGCTTCGAGCAACGCCTCGCTGCCGACGGCGCTCAAGGTGGCCGACGAGAACCTGCGCCTGCCGAAGGACGTCTCGCGCTTCGTGCTCACGATCGGCTCGACGGCGAACCAGAACGGCACGGCGCTGTTCGAGGGCGTGACGGTGCTGTTCCTGGCGCAGTTCTACGGGATCGACCTCTCGCTCACGCAGCAGGTGACCGTGCTCGGCGTGTGCATCCTCGGCGGCATCGGCACCGCGGGCGTGCCGGCGGGCAGCATCCCCGTCGTGGCCATGATCCTGGCGATGGTCGGCGTGCCGGTCGAAGGCATCGGACTCATCCTCGGCGTCGATCGCTTCCTCGACATGTGCCGCACGACGCTCAACGTGACCGGCGACCTCGCCGCCGCCGTCGTCGTCTCGCGCGGCGAGCCGATGAACGACGGCGCGACGAAGAACTAGCCTCGCCTGAGGCAGAGGGCGAGCAGCTCGCCGCGGCTCTGTACACCGGCGACGCGGTAGATCGCCTTCACGTAGTCGTGGACGGTGTAGGGGCTGATGCCGAGGCGGTCGGCGGCCTCCTTCTCGGACGCGCCCTCGAGCAGCGCGTCGAGCGTGGCGGCGGCGCGCGGCGACAGTCGGGCCCGCACCTCGTCGGCGGGCGTGCGCGCGAGCAGTTGCGGCACCTCGGCGTGGGCGAGCGTGAGCAGATTGCGGTCGCAGTCGTCGAAGGCCCGGGCCCCGACGGCGCGGCGGAAGCCGAGGGCGTGCACGCCGCCCTTCTCGGTCTTCAGCCACGAGTAGAGGTCGTCGCCGGCCTGCATCGTGACCGGCGCGCCGGCCTGCGCCCCCGCCGGCCGCGACAGCGCCTCGGCCACCGGGCCGGCGGCGTCCGCGTCGCCGTCGACCACCTCCGTCCCGCCGCCGACGAGCAGCATGATGCCGATGTGCGCGCCGAGCAGCCGCTTCAGGCCGTCCACGAAGCGTCGGGCGCGCTCCCGGCGGTCCGGCACCTCGTTGAGGACCGCGACGAGGCGGATCAGGTCCCGCATCTGCTCGGTGCGGACGCGAACGGCGGTGTCATCGGCGAGCTGGCTCATGGTTCCCTCCCGGTCTTGCCGACGGGAGAGACGCTTAAACGGGGGGGCTTCCCCTGAATCGGGGAGACGTCCGGCTTAAATCACGGGCGCGCCGCGTAAGAGGCGGTCGCGCGCCTCGAGGGCGCGGGCGCGCGCCTCGGCGGGGGTGTCGCCGAGCGCGGTGAGGTGGCCCATCTTGCGGCGCGGGCGGGCCTCTGCCTTGCCGTACAGGTGCAGGCGCGTCTCCGGGAGCGCGAGGGCGGCGGCCCAGTCGGGCTCGCCGTCGGTCCACAGGTCACCGAGCAGGTTCACCATCGCCGCCGGCCGCAGCCGGACCGGCGCGACGAGCGGCAGGCCGCACAGCGCGCGCACCTGCAGCTCGAACTGGCACGGCGCGAAGGCGTCGATCGTCAGGTGACCGGAGTTGTGGGGCCGCGGCGCGAGCTCGTTGATGAGCAGCGTCCCGTCCCGCCGCAGGAAGAGCTCCACGCAGAGCACGCCCACCACGTCGAGCGCGGCGGTCACCGCGCGCGCGATCTCGACGGCGTCGGCCTCGACGCGCGCCGGCACGTCCGCCGGGCTCACGGTCACGTCGAGGATGTGGTCGCGGTGGTCGTTGGCGAGCAGGCCGAAGTGGACGAACGTCCCGTCGGCGCCGCGCGCGCACACGAGGGAGAGCTCGCGCTCGAAGTCGACGAACGCCTCGAGCACCGCCTCGTCGGTGCGCAGGCGCGCCCAGGCGTCCGCGGCGTCTCCCGGCGCGCGGATCAGGGCCTGGCCGTGGCCGTCGTAGCCCCAGGCGGCCGTCTTGAGGACGGCGGGCGTCCCGAGCGCGGCGACGGCGGTCTCGAGCTCGGCGGGCGTGCGGACCGCCCGGTAGGGCGTGACGGGCAGGCCGTGCGCGGTGAGCGCGCCCTTCTCGCGCAGGCGGTGCTGGGTGACGTGCAGCACGTCGCCGCCGGGCCGGACCGGCGCGAAGCGCGCGGCGGTCTCGGCGGCGGCGCGCGAGACGTTCTCGAACTCGAACGTCACGGCGGCCACGTCGCGGGCGAAGTCGGCGACCGCGTCGAGGTCGTCGTACGGGGCGACGACGGCGACGTCCGCCACCTGCGCGCACGGCCCGTCGGCGTCCGGTGAGAGGACGTGCACGCGGTACCCCATGCGCCGCGCGGCGAGGGCGAACATGCGGCCGAGCTGGCCGCCGCCGAGGACACCGAGCGCCGCGCCGGGGGCGATGACCTTCATTCGAGCACGTCTTTGCGCACCTTCTCCGCCTGGGCCCGGTGGAACGCGTGCAGTTTCTCCCGCAATTCCGGGCGGTTGACGCCGAGCATGCGCACGGCGAGCAGCCCGGCGTTGCGCGCGCCCGCCTCGCCGATGGCCAGCGTTCCGACCGGGATGCCACCCGGCATCTGGACGATCGAGAGGAGCGAGTCGAGGCCGCTCAGCGCCCGGCTCTGCACCGGGACGCCGAGCACCGGCAGCACCGTCATCGAGGCGACCATGCCCGGCAGGTGCGCCGCGCCGCCCGCGCCGGCGATGATGAGCTGCAGGCCGCGCGCTTCCGCGCCCTGCGCGTACTCGACCATCCACGCGGGCGTGCGGTGCGCCGAGACGACGCGGCACTCGTGCGGGACGCCGAAGTCGCGCAGGACGTCGGCGGCGGCGCGCATCGTCTCCCAGTCGGACTTGCTGCCCATGATGACGCCGACGAGCGGCTCGTCCATCGTGCGACCTCCGCGACAACGAAAGCGCGGATGATAGCGCCCGCCCGGGGGTTGCGGCGAACTCGGAGCCCCCGTCATGGGGTGTGTCTCGCGCTGCAACGGCGCGACAGACGGGGGGTCGTCTGATGCCGATCGAGACCACGATGAAGCAGGCGGCGCCGCAGTCCGCGACGGCGCGGACCGCCCGCGCCCCGGATCAGCGGTCCACGACCGATGTGGGTCAGGCATGGACCGGCTACATGCGATCGCTGCTGATCAAGCCGCCGGGCGGGGGAACGACGCCGGTCCAGCGCCTGAACGGGCCACCGAGCACCGCATCGACATCCTGCACGCGCAGCCCGATCCCAACCTGCGCGCGGTGGGCTCGCGCGACCCGCGCAGCGAGGTCCGCGACTACTCGAAGGTGCTCGAGGATGCCTATGTGAAGGTATATCCCACGCGCACGAAGCAGGACGCGGAGGCGTTCGCCGATCTGTTCGGGCTCAAGAGCCAGCTGCGCACGATCTTCCGCGAGGAGCGCGAGAACGGCGTGAAGGTCTGGAACCTCGACGGCGCCGCGCTGCGCGGCCTCATCGGCGACGTGAACCCGGCGAACGCGAACGAGGACGCCGGCGGCGAGTCGTCGCTGAAGGCGATCATCGCCACGCTGCTCTACAGCCCGCAGTACTCGGACCAGGCGCTCGCCAACCTGAAGCCGCAGGAGCGGCCGCGCCTGAACGCGGTGGCCGACGAGAGCGAGCAGGGGCTCGAGTACCTCGAGCTCGCGAAGAAGCTCGCGAAGATCATGGGCATCGAGGTGCGGATCATCGCGGTGCCGACGGACGCGACGAACTTCAACCCGTCGAACGACGTCGCCATCGTCGACCTGCAGACGATGCAGCTGACGCCGGCCACCGGCACCGGGCCCGTCGAAGAGGTCGGCCGGCTGAAGTACGTCGCGGTGGTCAACGGCGCGAAGCGGAGCATGGACGTGCCGGTGACGAAGGAGACGGCGGATGCCATCGCCACGTCGAACGGCAGCCTGAAGCCCCTGCAGAAGGCGGCGGCGGCGCTCGTGAACGGGCAGGAGGTGGGCGGGCGGCGCAACGAATAGCGTCAGCGGCCGCAGAAGCGGCCGTAGCCGTCGTCCGGCGCGTAGGGCCGGCCGACGACGGTCCCGCGGAGATGGCTCCCGCTGGCGTCGTCGGCCACGGCGGCGCCGTTCGGTTCGTCGAAGTGCCAGAGCGCGATGGTGGTGGCGTCGGGTACGTGCCGGCGCGGGGGGACGAAGTCGGCGGCGTAGCGCACGCCCCGCGAGACGCGGACCTCGTCGAGCCCGCCCCGCTGGGCGGCGAGCGCGCCAGTGCCGGGGTCGCGGATCACGCCGATGTGCAGCGGCACGTCGCACTGGATGGCGGGCGACGCCATCGCGCGCGTCCCGACGAGGTGGCCGTCGAGGTAGAGCCGCGAGTCCGCACCGTCGTACGTCCAGGCGACGTGGTGCCAGCCGTTGCCGACGACGGCGGCGTCCGCGCGGTGCTCGACGACGCCGTAGGCGACGCTCCGCAGCCCGCCGTTGACGACGAGCAGCGACCAGCCGGCGTCGCCCGGGCAGCGCCGGTGCAGGCCCACGCCCTGGTCCTGCCGCTCGTCCATGCGCGCCCAGAGCTCGACCGTGAACGCCCCGGACCAGAGGCGCAGGCCCGAGCCCGGCCCGTCCTCGACCCGCACGTGGTGGTCGGTGGTGCCGTCGAGCTCCAGTCGGGACAGCCGCTGGCAGTACTCGCACCCGTCGCACACATCGAGGTTTCCGTCGTCGCACGCCTCCCAGGGGGCGCGGTTGCGGTCGCCGCAGCGGTTGACGCACTCGCCCCGGGCGCAGCGGCCCTGGCAGAAGTAGCCATAGCCGAAGTCGCCCTCCCATTCGAGGCCGCGGAGGGTCGCCGTCTGGGCGTTCCCGCTCGCGTCGGCGGCGCGGTCGCCCTGTCCCTCGTCGAAGTGCCACAGCCCGACCGTGTCGGCGTCGGCGGCGACGCGCCGGGGCGGCAGGAACGACTCGAGGTAGCGGACGCCGCGCGAGACGCGGATCTCGTCCATGCGGCCGGAGTGGAAGGCATCGAACTGTCCGCCGCGCGGCAGGGCACCGAAGATCAGCGGCGCGGCGGCGTCGAGGACCGGCGCGTCCCGGGCCGACTCGCCGACGAGCCCGCCGTTGAGGAACACCCGCGAGACGCGGCGGTCGTAGGTCCAGGCGACGTGGTGCCAGCCGGTGCCCGCCAGCGCGATGGGGATGGCATGGTCGAAGCCTCCGTAGACCGTCGCCAGGATCCCGTCTTCGTCCAGGGACAGCCCCCAGCCGTGGTTCTCGGCGTCTCGCCGGACGAGGCGGACGACGTCGCGAGTGTCGGTGAGCTGCATCCACGTCTCGACGGTGAAGTCGGTGTCCAGCAGCTTCAGCGGGGCGCCGGCGGCGTCGGCGACCTCGGCGTAGCGGCCGGCGCCGCCCCAGAACGCCAGCGAATGGCGGGCTTCGCACCGCTCGCAGCCGTCGCAGTCGCGGTCGTTGCCGTCGTCGCAGGTTTCGCCCGGATCGAGCGCGCGGTCGCCGCAGGTCGGGACGCACTCGCCGCCGTCGCAGCGGCGCGCGCCGCAGTCGCGCTCGAAGACGAGCGCGCGGCCGCCGTCGCAGCGGTGGACGTCGCCGTCGTGGCACGCGAGCGGCGCGTCGGGCGGACAGACCCAGGGCACGCAGGCCACGCCGTCGCAGAAGGTGCCGGCCGGGCAGGGGAAGGTCTGCTCTTCGGCGCCGCGCGCGTCGCAGACGAGGAGGCCCGCCGCCGCGGCGTCGCAGCGGACGGCGCCGGGCGCGCAGCGGCGCGGGACGCACGCGCCGCCCTCGCAGAGCAGGTCCTCGGCGGCGCAGTCCCGGGGCAGCCGCTCGCTCCCGTCGGCGGCGCACGTGAGGAGGACGTCGCCGGCGCACTCCGCGGCGCCGGGCGCGCAGGCGTCGGGGCGGCAGCGGTCCTCGACACACCGGGTGCCGGCGGGGCAGGGCGCGGGCGGGCCGAACGAGAGACCGTCGCACACCTCGAGGCCGCCGGCGGCGCAGCGGGCGGAGCCCGGCGCGCACGCGCGGGGCAGGCAGGCGCCCGCGACGCAGGCGCAGCCGAACGGGCTGTCGCAGGCCGCGGCGCACGGCTCGACCGAGGCCACGGCGCCCCGGGCGTCGCAGGTCACCACGGCGTCGCCGTCGCAGGCGCGGCGGCCCGGCTCGCACGCGCGGGGGCGGCACGCGCCGGCCTCGCAGAACTCGCCGGCGGCGCAGGGCGTCGTCGCGAGGCGCGTGCCGGTGTCGTCGCAGGCGGTCCGGCGCGTGTCGTCCGCGCACCCGGTCGCGCCCGGCTCGCAGACGATCCGGCGGCACATGCCATCGGCGCATGCCTCGCCGGGGGCGCACTGCGCGTGCTCGGCGCAGGCGACGGGGGCGGCGTCGGGGCCGAGATCGGCGGGTCGTGCGTCGGCGGGCTGGGCATCGGCGGGCTGGGCATCGGCGGGCTGCGCGTCGGCGGGTCGCGCGTCGGCGGGCGGCGCAGCGTCGCGCGCGGAGGCGGCGTCGGTGGCCCCGTCGGCGCGGGTGGCCCCGTCGGCGTCGGTGGCCCCGTCGGCGCCGTGGGCGGCGTCCGGCGCAGGGTCGCGCAGCGCCGGGTTGTCGCTCGTCCCGCACCCGGCGACCAGCCACACGATCGCGACACCCGTACCGAAGGCGGGCCTGCGCATGACTTCCCCCGTGAGCGAGGTCGAGCGTGACAGATCGCGCCCGCACGCGACAAGAGCCGATCCGTTGCGCGCGCGATCGTTCTCTCCGTTTCGCGCGCGAGCTCTTCGAGGACGCGGTCGCGGCGCTGAAGGGCGACGAAGGCGGCTTCCGGCCGCTCTACACGGCGCGCTTCGACGTGCCGGGGCCGCGCCCGTTCGAGGTGCGCGTCGCCGTCGTCGACGCGAAGAACCGCGTCGCGCTCGGGCCGCTCTTCTTCGCCGCGCATCGGTCCCGGCGCATCGGCGGCGAGGGACGGCTGCAGGACGGGCGCAGGTTCGCGGGCGACGCCGCGCTCGCCGAGAGGCTGAACGCCGACAAGGGGTTGCTGAGGAAGATCGACCGCTTCGCCCGCTCGAGCGACGCGCTCGGCGAGGTGGAGATCCGGGGACCGCGACACTGTCGTCTGTCGCCCGACGGCGACGGCGCGCTGCTGACGGTGTCGACGATGGCACGCTCCACCTGGTTCGGGATGGGATCGGCCTTCGACGCGAACTGGCCATCGCGAGCGCCGTGGAGGCGGCGCTGCCCGCGGCGTGAGCGGCTGCTGCGGGGCCGGGCGAGGGGCGCGCCGGCGTCCTCAACCTGTCGATCCCCGGCGCGTTCGCGCCGGAGCGGCCGGCGATCGCGGCGTGGTTCCCGAGCACCCGCCCGGCGACACCGACGGCTGACAGGGCCGCACGAGCCGCCTCGCGCCGGCGTCACGCGTCGGCGGCGGCGGCGCGGCGGGCGCGCGGGAAGTAGCGCTCGGCGGCCTTGCGCCCGAAGCGCTCGATCAGCGCGCCGTACGTGCGCTCCATGACTCGGTCGAAGCTGTCCTGCGCGGACTCGACGGCGGTGCGCGCCATGGCATGGGCGCGGCGCGCGGCGGCGACCGCGGCCTCGGCCTCGACGAACGCGGCGACGCCCGCCTCGAGCGCCGGCGTCGCCTCGCGGCGCACCGGGTGCTCCGGTGGGAGGTGCGCGGCGAGGCGCTCGACGAGCTCCCGGTAGCGCGTCTCCTGCTCGTCGAGCGGCGCCGACGCGTAGTAGTCGATGCCGAACGGGAAGATCGAGGTGTACGGCGCCTCGCGCATCGCCGTCGTGCTCGTCGACGCCAGGGCGAGGCGCGCGCTCTGCGCGGCGCGGTCGAGCCCGTGGTCGACGGCGTCGCGCTCGGCGAGCGCGAGCTGGATCGCCTCGGCGGCGTCCTCCCACGCGCGGCCGGCGGCCTTCAGGCGGCTCGTGACCTGCTTCACCGGCCCGGTGAGCTCGGGCAGGCGCGCGTAGGTCAGCGCACCTTCGACGTAGCGGCCGAAGTCGACGCGCATGCCATGGGCGGCGTTCGGATGTGGCAGACGCATGGTGCCTCTCGGGGTGGTGGTTGCCCGAGGCGCGACCGTAGTCGGGGCGTGCCGGTGTGTCAACGGAGGCACCGCGACGCGTCGCCCTCGCGTCTCCCGGGCCGGGATGCGCGCCTTCGACGTCGGTGAACGCCGTTTGCCGGGCCGGGAGGCGGCGTTTCGACGCATCGACCTCGCGTTTCCCGGGCCGGGACATGGTCGTTCGCGATCTCGTCACGCCGTTTCGGGGCGGCGAAACGGTCCTACGACGGTTCGGCGCGGTTCCCGCCGGGCACCGCCGCCAGGCGGCTCTCCATCCACGCCGCGCGATCCTCACTCAGTGCGTCTGACAAGACCGCCTGAGCGGGACGCGACTGCGACGCCGGTCGTGGACGTGGAGGTGGACGTGGCCGTGAACGTGGCCGTGCTCGGTGACGCGCCACGCGCCACGCGCACGGCCGGTCAGCGGCACATCCTGGTCAGCATGGCGACGATGCGTTCGAGCAGCTCTTCCGCCTTCGTCGCGTCGTGCGCGCTCATGGCGCCAAGGAGGGCGCAGCTGTCGACAATGGCGCTGCACTCCATTGCCGAGCCGCGGGCAATGGCGAAGAAGCGCGCGCGGTCGTCGTCGCCCGGCTTGCCGACTGCCTCCGCGATGTTCAGGGGGATCGACAGGGCAGCCCGCCGCAACTGATCGCCGAGAGCACCGTATCCGCGGGGCACTTCGACGCGGATGGCGAGGGCCAGGAACTCGAGGGCACAACGGTATACGTCCAGCTTCTTGTGCGCGAGCATCATCGCCTCCCGCTTCGTCCTGATGGATCCCTCGGACAGCGCGGAGGCTTGTCGCAGAATTCGTGCGCGTGGCGCGTGGCGCGTGGCGCGTCACCGTCCAGGTTCACGTCCACGTACACGTCCACGTCCAGGTCCATGCCTACGCCGGAATGCACCGTGGTTGTTCGTCTCCAGCGCAACTCACGTCAGTTGTCGTGCTCGCCCTGCCGCTTCTCGGTGCTCACCTCGACGGGGATCCACACGCGCCCGCCCGACGCGCGCCGCAGCACGCCGTGCCCCATGAACGCCACGAAGAAGCCGCGCAGGCTCATGCCGGGCTCGGTCAGGCGCAGCGCCATGAGCGCGGTGCCGGCGCGCAGCGCGGCCGAGGCGATGAAGAGGACGAAGAAGCTCGAGCGCGCCTCGGGGCCGAGCGCGCGCAGGACGGCGCCGCCGACGAGCGCCGCGGCGAAGAGCACGGCGCCGGTGCCGACGTTGAGCAGCGCGAGGCCGCGGCTGCGGTCCGCGGGATCCAGCGTCGCCATCGGCTGGATGAACGCGGCTTGGTTGAAGCCGGTCCAGACGATGCCCGACCAGGTGGCCTCGACGAAGATGGGCCAGAGGCGGTCGGGCCGCGGCAGCGCCCAGATGAGCGGGATGCCGGCGATGGCGAGGCCGCAGAAGATGAGGACGCGCCGGCTGCCCACGCGCTCGATGATCCGGCTCCACGCGGCGTTGCACGTCAGGCGCACGGTGAGCACCAGCATGGTGTGCACCGTGACGAGGAAGAAGCTCATGTGGAGCTGCTCGAGCATGTACAGCGTCCAGAACGGCGACGGCAGGCCGATCGCGACGTTCCACGCCAGGAAGAACCCGAAGACATTGCGGAACCGCTTCTGATCCAGGAGGCGCCGCGTCGTCCCCAGCAGCGACTCGCCGGTCGGCGGGGGCGGCGCGACGTCGGGCACGCGCGCGAGGGCCCGGGCGGCGCCGATGCCGGCCGCGACGGCGACGAGGCCGAGGACGCCGAGCGCGAGGCGCGTGTCGCCCTGCCGCTTGAAGTGGTCGAGCAGCAGCGCGCCGGCGGGCGCCGTCAGCAGCATCGCGAAGGCAACGGCCCAGGCGCGCCGGCCGAAGAGGCGGGCGCGGTCCGCCGGCGGCGAGAGGTCGGCCATCCACGAGGTGAAGCCGTTGGTCGCCACCATGCCGAGCAGGCCGATGGTGAACATGGCCGCCATCGAAGCGCCGAGGGCCGGCCCGTCGCGGAAGCCGGTCGCGGCGAGGCCCGCCGGCACGAGCCACAGCGCGCGGGCGCCGGCCATCGCCGGGACGACGAAGGCGCGCCGCGAGCGCAGGCGCTGCTCGAGGATGGGCGCGCCGAGCTGGCCGATCTGCGCCAGGAACGGCAGCGCCGCCAGCAGCGCCAGCGACATCGGGCCGGCGCCGAGCGCCAGCGCGAGGCCGGTGAGGAAGGCGCCGCCGGTGAGCGTGACGAAGACCTCGCCGAGGAAGCCCTCCGCCATCAGCCAACGTTCGTAGGGCGCCGCCATCTCCCCCGTCGGGAACCGTTCGTCGCTCGCGAGCGCACGGGCCTACCGTGGCGCGCGCGTCCGGATCAAGCCCGCGACCGCGCCGGCGCGATGTGCCGCCGCCCGCGCATCGCCGCCCCTCGGATGCCCTGTCGGGCCGCCGCGATCCGCGTCCGCCTTTACAGCGGCGCCCGTCGCCGTCTTCAATCGCCCCGCCGGAGGACGCGATGCAAGGACCCGAACCCTGGTTCCAGCGCCCGTGGGGCGTGCTCCTCGCGCTGGTGTTGCTGGCGCCCGTCGGCATCGCGCTGCTGTGGACGGGGCGGCACTTCGAGCGACCGGCGCGCATCGGGCTCACGGTGGCGAGCGCGATCTGGTTCGCGTTCGCGGCGGTGCGCGGGGCGGCGCTGCGGCGGACCGAGGGCGCGGCGCCGCAGGCGGCGCGGGTCGAGAAGGAGGCGGCGCGGGCCGAGAGGGACGCGGCGCGGGCCGGGAAGGACGCGGCGGGGCAGGCGGCGCGGGTCGAGAAGGCGGCGGCGCCCCCGTCGGTGGACGCGGCGCCGCCGGACCCGTGCGAGCCGCGGCGCCACCGCGGGCGCAGCGAGCCGCAGTACGTCGGCCTCGCCGGCTTCGTGGGCGGCGACGTCGACCCGGACGCCGATCGGCTCCCGGAAGGCCCGTGGCACGCGCCGATCCTGAAGCAGGTCAGGCCGACGCGCTGGGCGCCCTCCGGCGCGACGCTCGAGCACAAGACGCCGGTGGTGGTGCTCGAGCAGGACCTGCACCACACGAGTCATGGCTTCTACCGCGGGGCGCTGCTCGTCCGCACCGAGGACGGCCGCACCGCGCACATCGCCCCCGACGACTTCGTCGAGTCCGCCTACTGGACGTGCGACGCCGCCCGCGCCCACCGGTTCTACGAGCCGTTCGTGGCGCGCCTCGTCGGCCCCGCGCGCGCCGTCGACCGCGACGGGCTCTGGGTCGACGTGCCGGCGGACACGCGCGTGCTCTGCGGCGTCACCTCCGCGTCGAACGATCTGTACGCGAAGGACGGCCAGATCCCGTGCCTGACCTGGCGCCAGTGGAAGCTGCGCTTCGGCGGCGGCGGCTTGCTCTACGACGCCGCGCAGCTCGAGATCGTCTACTGATGCCGGACCTGCGGGCCTTCGTCCGTCGCGAGGCGGCCCCCGGGCGGCACCCGCTCGTCCCGGAGATCGGGCTGCGCCTGGCCACCGACGTCGTGGCGCTGTGGGCGGCGACGGAGCGCCTGCTCGGCGGCGGTGTGCGCCCGCCGCCCTTCTGGGCCATCGCGTGGCCCGGCGGCGTGGGGCTCGCGCGCTGGCTGCTCGACCACCCGGAGGCCGTCGCCGGGCGCACCGTGCTCGACTTCGGCGCGGGATCGGGCATCGCCGCCATCGCCGCGGCGAAGGCCGGCGCGCGCGTGCAGATCGCCGAGATCGATCCGCTCGCGTGCGCCGCCTGCGCGGTCAACGCCGAGGAGAACGGCGTCGCGGTCGAGGTGTACGCGGGCGATCCGCTCGCGCGCGCGGACTGGGACGTGGTCGTGGCCGGCGACGTCTGCTACGAGCGCCCCGTCGCCGAGCGCGTCCTCGCGTGGATGCGCGGCCTGCCCGCGGTCCTCCTCGCCGACGCCGGCCGGGCCTTCCGGCCGCGCGACGGCGTCGTCGAGGTGGGGCGCTACCGCATCCCCGTGGACCGCGACGTGGAGGGCGTGGACGAGCGCGAGGCCGTGATCTGGCGGCTCACGCCCGCGTGACGGTGACGGGGAGGCCGTTGACGTCGCTCGCGCCGGAGATCGGGTCGTAGCGCGTCTCGTCCGTGACGTCGTTGACGCTGACGCCGGCGTGGGCGGCGGCGACGGCGAGGCGGGCGCCGGGGCGGCCGTGGCCCCAGCCGTGCGGGAGGCTGACCACGCCGGGCATCACCTCGTCGCTGACCTCGCAGGGCGCCTCGATGGCGCCGGTGCGGGAGGCGATGCGCACGCGGTCGCCGGTGGCGAGGCCGCGGCGGCGCGCGTCGTCGGGGTGCACGAGCAGCGTGCAGCGCGCCGGGCCCTTCACGAGGCGCTGGCTGTTGTGCATCCACGAGTTGTTGCTGCGCAGCGAGCGCCGGCCGATGAGGACCAGCTCGCCGGCGGCCGCCTGCAGGTGCGCCTCCACCCGCGGCACGTCGGCGGCGAAGAGCGCCGGGGCCAGGTCGATCTTGCGCCCCGCGAGCAGCCCGCGGAGGCGTGGCGTCAGCGGGCCGAGGTCGATGCCGTGCGGCTCGGCCTCGAGCGCGGCGAGCGACAGCCCCTTCTTGAAGGGCAGGAACCCCTTGCCGTACGCGCCCGTCCGCAGCAGCACGTCCAGCAGGCGGCGCGGTCCGCGGCCGAGGACCGCCTCCGCCCCCGCCGCCATCAGCGATCCGCGCAGGCCGCGCCTCGCCAGCAGGCGCGTCGTCAGCGCGAGCAGGATCTCCCAGTCGTGCCGCGCGCCCGGGCCCGCGTCGAGCAGCGCCGGCGAGAACTTCACCGTGTTGCGCACCGACAGCGCGTGGAAGAGCAGCGCGAAGTGGTCGTTCTCGAGCCCAAAGGCCGGCGGCAGGATGTAGTGGGCGTGGCGCGTGCTCTCGTTGAGGTAGATGTCGACGGCGACGACGAAGTCGAGCTTGCCGAACGCCGCGTCGAGGCGGCGCCCGTTCGGCAGCGAGAGCACGGGGTTGCCCGCGTGCAGGACGAGCGCGCGGATCTGCCCGGGCCCGGGCGTCTCGAGCTCGTCGGCGAAGGCGGCCACCGGCAGCTCGCCGTTGAACTCGGGCAGGCCGCCGACGCGGCTGCGCCAGCGCGCGTAGTGGCCGCGCTGGCCGATGCGCTGCGCGAGCGCCGGCAGGTCGACCGCCGCCGCCGCGAACATCGCGCCGCCCGGCCGATCGAAATTGCCGGTCACGAGGTTCAGCGCGTCGACGAGCCAGGACGTCGTCGTCCCGAACGCCTGCGTGCACGTGCCGAGGCGCCCGTAGCAGACCGCGGAGGGCGCGGCGGCGAAGTCGCGGGCCAGCTGGCGGATCTCCGCGGCCCCGATGCCGGTCGCCGCGGCGACGCGCTCGGGCGCGAACGGCCGCGCCAGCGCGAGCAGGCGCTCGCGGCCCTCGAGCACGTCGTCGAGCGCCGTCGGCCGCAGCAGCCCCTCGGTCTCGAGCGTGTGCAGCATCGCGAGCAGCAGCAGCGCGTCGGTCCCCGGCCGGATGAAGTGGTGCGTGTCGGCGAGCGCCGCCGTCTCGGTGCGGCGCGGATCGACGACCACGAGCCGGCCGCCGCGCGCCCGCAGGTCCTGTAGGCGCCGGCGCGCGTCGGGCGCGGTCATCACGCTGCCGTTCGACACGACGGGGTTGGCGCCGAGCACGAGCAGGAACTGCGTCCGGTCGAGGTCGGGGATGGGCAGGACGGCCTGCGATCCGTACAGCTGGAACGACGTCAGCAGGCGCGGCAGCGCGTCGATGGACTGCGACGAGTAGACGTTGCGCGTCTTGAGCGCCTCCATGAACGCGAAGCCGTAGAGCATCGCGCCGTAGCTGTGCCCGACCGGGTTGCCGAAGTAGAGGCCGACCGCGTCGCGGCCGTGCGCGCGCTGCACCGCCGCCAGCCGGTCGACGACGTCGTCGAACGCCTCCTCCCAGCCGACGGGCTCCCAGTCGTCGCCGCGCCGCCGGAGCGGCGTGCGCAGCCGGTCGGGGTCGTGCTGGACGTCGGCGAGCGCCACGCCCTTGGGGCACAGGTGTCCGCGGCTCAGCGGGTCGCGCTCGTCGCCGCGGATGCGCGTGACGCGCCCCCCGTCGATGTCCACCGTCAGGCCGCAGCAGGCCTCGCACAGATGACAGGTCGCGTGCGCCGTCTTCATGGACGGGAACGCTCGCACACCGCGCGCGCGAGCGCCACGCCCGTAGCGGAACGGAACGCGGCCGTGGCGTCGCGCCTCGCTCGCGCGCCGGGATTGCGCGGCGTGGCGCTGGCTCGCCGCTTGCCCCTCCATGCGGCCCGACCTGGACTGCGCGGGAGCGTGCCATGAAAGCCAAGCTGCTCGATCGGACAGAGGGACGACGAACGTTCCTGCTCGTCTTCGACACCGACGACGAGGTCGTCTCGGCCTTCGCCGACTTCGCCGCGCGCGAGCGCGTCGAGGGCGCCCTCGTGTCCGGCGCCGGCGCGATGATGCAGGTGGCGCTCGGCTGCTACGACTACTCGCGCGGCGACTACCGCCGCACGCACGTCGACGGGCAGGTCGAGGTGTGCTCGCTCACCGGCAACGCGGCGCTCGTCGACGGCCGGCCGCGCCTGCACGCCCACGTCGTCGTGTCGAGCTTCGACGGCATGACGCGCGGCGGGCAGCTGCTCGAGGGCTTCGTTCGCCCGAACCTCGAGCTGACGGTCGTGGAGACGCCCGCGCTGCGCCGGCGCCGCGATCCGGAGACGGGCCTGCCGCTGCTGGATCTGCGCGAATGACCGCCGCGCTGTTGGCCCTGGCGCTCCTCGCGAACGGCGGTCAGCACTGGCGCGCGGAGACCGAGGCCGGACCGCTGCACGCGTGGGCGCCGGCGGACGCGCGGCCGGGCGAGGTGGTGGTCTACGTGCACGGGTACGGCGCGGGCGCCGACGAGGTCTGGACGCGGCACCGCCTCGCGGCGCAGTTCGAGGCGTCGGGGCGGGCGGCGCTCTTCCTCGTGCCCGAGGCGCCGCGCGGCCCGCGCGAGGGCGTGCGCTGGCGCTCGCTCGGCGACCTGCTCGACGCGGCGCGGCGGGCGGGCGCGCCCGTGCCGCGGGGCGGGGTGACGCTCGTCGGTCACAGCGGCGGCTATCGGTCGCTCGCCGCGTGGCTCGACGATCCGCGCGTCGGCGAGATCGTCCTGCTCGACGCGCTCTACGGCCACGAGGCGGCCTTCCGCCGCTTCCTCGAGCGCGGCGGCCGCCTCGTCGTCGTCAGCCGCGGCACCGCGCGCCGCGCCACCGCGCTGCTCCGCGGGCGCCCCGAGGTCGTCGCGCGCCCGCAAGTGCCGGCCACCGTCGACGACCTGCCCCGGGCACGCGTCTTCCACTTCTTCAGCCAGTACGGGCACGCCGAGATCGTCGAGAGCGGGCGCGTGCTGCCCGTGGTGCTGCGCCTCGGCGTAGAGTGACGGGATGCGCACCGCCCGCCGGGACCCGCGCCTCGAGGCCCGGGTCGTCTCCCGCCGCCCGCTCGTCTACACGTCCGCGCCCGAGGGCGCGCCGCGCCACGTCCGCGCCGCGTCCGGCCTGTGCCGCCCCGGACCGTGGCTCGTGGCCGTCCAGGACGACTGCGCCTGGGTCGCCCTCATCGACCCCGCCTCGGGCGAAGTGCGGGCCGTGCCCCTCGCGCCCGGCGGCGGCGTCTACGAGAAGGCGCTGAAGCCCGATTTCGAGGCGTGCCTGGCCGATCCCGACGGGGTGGTCTGGGCGTTCGGCTCCGGCTCGCGGCCCACGCGGGAGCGCATCGCGCAGATCCGCGAGACGACACACGTTTTCGACGCGTCGGCGCTCTACGCCGCGCTGCGCGACCGCGCCGACTTCGCCGGCAGCGAGCTCAACGTCGAGGGCGCGGCGCTGCTGCCGGGCGGGACGCTGCGCCTCTTCCAGCGCGGGAACGGCGCCGGCGCGGCGGTCGACGCCACCGCCGACCTCGACTGGGCCGCGGTCGTCGCCTGGCTCGAGGGGCGCGGCGGCGTGCCCGCGCCCCGCGCCGTGACCGCCTACCGGCTCGGCGCCCTCGACGGCGTGCGCCTCACGTTCACCGACGCCGCCGTGGGGCCGGGCGCGCTCCTCTTCACCGCCGCCGCCGAGGCCTCGCCCGACACCTACGCGGACGGCGTCGTCGCCGGCTCCGCGCTCGGCGTCTTCGATCCCGACGGCGACGTGCGCTGGGCGCCGCTCACCGACGAGGCCGGCCGGGCGCTCGCCGTGAAGGCCGAGGGCCTCGAGTGGCAGGACGGCGGCGCCTGGGTGGTGCTCGACGCCGACGACCCGGACCGCCCCTCGGAGCTGCTGCGCGTCGAGCTGCGCGGCCCCTGGTGGCTCGCCGCCGCCTGACCGCGTCGGCCCGGTCAGCGGGGCAGGGGCTGCAGCGTCCAGCGGCCGATGGTGCCGCCCTGGCGGGTGGCCTCGGTGACGTCGGTGAAGGCGGGGCTCGGGTTGTCGCCGCAGTGACCGCCGATGACGTCGATGATGTAGACCTCGGTGCGTCCCTCGGGCTCGCCGTCGGCCCAGAAGTAGTCGACGACGTCCTGGGACATGTCGCCGACGTTGCCGCGCTTCCAGTTGAGGCCCCAGCGCGGGTCGCGGGCGCGCAGGCGGCGGACGAGCTCGAACAGGAACTCGTTGTGGCCGCCATGCTCGACGCAGGAGGCGGCGAGCAGGTCGGGGCGCTCGGCGGCGAGGCCGTCGACGGTGCCGCGCTCGTCGGGGAGGGGGAGCATGGGGCCGGGGCCGGGGCCGGGACCGGGACCCGCGTCGGCGGGCGGCGGGAGCGGGTCGCCGGTCAGGGGGCGGAGCGTCCACTGCCCCCCGGCGGCGCTGTCGTCGAGCCATCCCGGCACGGCGGGCTCGTCGACGCCGGGGCGGGCGCAGTGCCGGCCGATGACGTCGATCACGTAGGTCTCGGCGCCGCCCTCGGCCGGGCCGTCGCCCCAGTAGTAGCCGACGCGGTCCTGCAGCAGGGCGCCGCCGCGCGCGACGAGGCCCCAGCGCACGTCGCGGGCGCGCAGGCGGCGGACCACCTCGAACAGGAACTCGTTGTTGCCGCCCATCTCGACGCACGAGCCGGCGAGCAGGTCGGGGCGCTCGCCGGCGAGCGCGTTCACCACGTCCGAGCCGTCGGGCGGCGGGGCGGGCGGGCGCGCGGCGGCCGGGGGCAGCGAGGGCGCCGGCGCGGCGTCGGGTGGCGGCGCGACCGCCCCGTCGGTCGGGAGGACGCGCGCGTCCGGGGCGGACGTCGCGCCGTCGGGTGCGGGCGTCGCGCCGTCCGTGCCAGGGGCGCGGGCGTCGGGGCCGGGGGCGCGGGCGTCGGGGCCGGGGACGCGGGCGTCGGGGCCGGGGACGCGCGCATCGTCGCCGTCCGAGGTCGCGTCCGCGCCGTCCGCCACCGACGTGTCGGCCTCGTCGCCGGCGGCCGGCTCGCCCTCGCCGGCGCAGCCGGTCAACACGACCAGCAGCAGGATGTGGGATCGAAGTCGATGCATGGGCGCGATGATAGGGTGTCTCCGCACCCACCGAAAGCGCTTCGGAGACTGCGTTTTCCCGTCGCGAGACGGTGTATTGCGTGCGAGCTTGCGGGCGCGGTGCGTCCGTGGCATCACCTCGCGGGTGCACGCGCTCCCGCCCGGGGCGGGGAGACGGCGCGAGGACGGGAGCGGAGTGATGAACGAGCGACGGTTGGGCTTCTTCGCGCGCCTCGGCATCGCCTGGAGGGTGCTCTTCGACGCGGTCCTCGCCGGCAAGACCGAGCGCCTCGCGACCGGCGAGGAGCCGGCGCTGCCGCCGCCCGAGCCGCCCCCGCCGCCGCCGAAGGTCGAGGCGCCGCCGCCGCCGGCGAAGCCCGACTTCACCTCGGCCGTGCAGGTGCTCGCCATCCTCCAGCGCGAGGGGCGCTTCATCGACTTCCTGCAGGAGGACGTCGCCTCCTACGCCGACGCCGACATCGGCGCGGCCGCGCGCCTCGTGCACGAGGGCTGCCGCAAGGCGCTGCGCGACTACTTCGTGCTGCAGCCGGTGCGCGGCGAGTCCGAGGGCGCGCCGGTGACGCTCGAGTCGGGCTTCGACCCCTCGCGCGTGCGCCTGACCGGCAACGTCGTAGGCAGCCCGCCGTTCCGCGGGCGGCTGGCCCACCACGGCTGGCAGGCGGCCGAGATCAAGCTGCCGCCCCTGCCCGACGGGCACGACCCGAAGGTCGTCGCGCCCGCCGAAGTGGAGCTCTGAGCATGGCCCGCTACGCGATCGGCATCGACCTCGGCACGACCAACTGCGCCCTGTCGGCGGCCCCGATCGACGACAAGGACGCGGTGCCCGAGGCGCTCGGCATCCCGCAGGTCGTCCACGCCGGCGAGGTGGCGCCGCAGCCGCTGCTGCCCTCGTTCCTCTACCTGCCCGGCGAGGTGGAGCTCCCGTCCGGCGCCGTGGCGCTGCCGTGGGACGCCGACCGCCGCTTCGCCGTGGGCGCCTTCGCCCGCGAGCAGGGCGCCAGCGTGCCGGCGCGCCTCGTGTCCTCGGCCAAGAGCTGGCTGTCGAACGCGGGCATCGACCGGCGCTCGCCCCTCCTGCCCTGGGGCGCGCCCGACGAGGTGCCGAAGCTGTCGCCGCTCGAGGCGTCCGCGCGCTACCTCCAGCACCTGCGCGAGGCGTGGGACGCGGCCCACCCCGACGAGCCGCTGGCGCAGCAGGAGCTGGTGGTCACCGTGCCGGCGTCGTTCGATGCCATCGCGCGCGAGCTGACCGTCGAGGCGGCAGGCATGGCCGGGCTCGGCGATCTGACGCTGCTCGAGGAGCCGCAAGCGGCGCTCTATTCGTGGGTGGCGACCCACGGGCCCACGTGGCGCAAGCAGGTCACGGTCGGCGATCTCATCCTGGTGTGTGACATCGGCGGTGGCACCACCGACTTCTCGCTCATCGCGGTGCGCGAGGCCGAGGGCCAGCTCGAGCTCGAGCGCGTCGCCGTCGGCGATCACATCCTCCTCGGCGGCGACAATATGGATCTGGCGCTCGCCTACGCGGTGCGGGCGCGCCTCGACGCGGCGGGGACGCGCCTCGACGACTGGCAGATGCGCGCGCTGACCTATGGCTGCCGCGTCGCCAAAGAGGTCCTGTTCACCGACACCTCGAAGGACGAGTTCCCGCTCGTCGTGCCCGGCCGCGGCAGCAAGCTCATCGGCGGCGCCATCCGCACGAGCCTGACGCGCCAGGAGCTCGTCGACACGCTGCTCGACGGCTTCTTCCCGGTCGTGGGCGCCGACGCGCGGCCCATGGCGCCGCGCCGCACCGGCCTGACGGCCATCGGCCTGCCGTATGCCAGCGACGCGGGCATGACGCGGCACCTCGCGGCCTTCCTCGGCCGCACGAAGATGCCATCGGCCATCCTGTTCAACGGTGGTGTGACGCGCTCGCCGATCATCCGCGATCGCATCCTCGGTGTGTTGCAGTCGTGGGTGGGCAAGACGCCGCTCAAGGTGCTCGAGGGCGTCGATCCCGACCTCGCCGTGAGCCGCGGCGCGTCGTATTACGCCCGCGTGCGCAGCGCCGGCGGCGTCCGCATCCGCGGCGGCACCGCGCGCGCCTACTACGTCGGCATCGAGCGAGCCGAGCTGGCGGTGCCGGGCGTGCCGCCGCGCGTCGACGCGGTGTGCATCGCGCCCTTCGGCATGGAGGAGGGCACCGAGGTCGAGCTGCCCCAGACCTTCGGCCTCGTCGTCGGCGAGCCGGCGTCGTTCCGCTTCTTCGGTTCGGCGGCCCGCGGCGACGACCAGATCGCCAGCGTCGTCGACCCCGCCGAGCTCGAGGAGCTGCCGCCGATCGAGACGGCGATGGAGGGCGAGGCGACCGGCGTGGTGCCCGTCCGCCTGCACGCGCGCGTCACCGAGATCGGGACGCTCGACCTCTCCGCCGTCGAGCAGCAGGGCAAGCGGCGCTGGAAGCTCAGCTTCAACGTGCGCGTGGAATGACCGCCTCCTACATCGTCGGCATCGATCTCGGCACGACCAACTCGGCGGTGGCCTACAGCCCCGCCGACCGCGCCGACGTCCGCATCTTCGACGTGCCGCAGCTCGTGGCGCCGGGCGAGGTGACCCCCCGTCCGCTGCTGCCGTCGTTCGTGTACCTGCCGCAGGGCAGCGAGGTCCTCGAGGGCGACCTGGCGCTGCCGTGGGACGCAGGCATCGACCACGTCGTCGGCGAGATGGCGCGGCGTCTCGGCGCCAAGGTGCCGGGACGCTTGGTGAATTCGGCGAAGAGCTGGCTGTCGCACGCCGGCGTGGACCGGCGCGCGCGCATCCTGCCGTGGGGCGCGCCCGAAGAGGTGGGCAAGGTCTCGCCCGTCGAGGCGTCGGCGCGGTACCTGGCGCACGTGCGCGGCGCCTGGGACGCGGCGCACCCTGACGCGCCGCTCGCCGCGCAGGAGGTGGTGCTGACGGTGCCCGCCTCCTTCGACGAGAGCGCGCGCGACCTCACCGTCGAGGCCGCGCGGCTCGCGGGCCTCGAGAACGTGCGCCTGCTCGAGGAGCCGCAGGCGGCGTTCTACGACTACCTCGGGGCCCACGGCGACGAAGCGCTCGCCGCGGACCTCGGCCACGCGCGGCTCGTGCTGGTGGTCGACGTCGGCGGTGGCACGACGGACCTGACGCTGGTGCGCGTGCACCCGCAGCCGTCGGGCCTCCCCAAGCTCGAGCGCATCGCCGTCGGCGAGCACCTGATGCTCGGCGGCGACAACATGGACGTGACGCTGGCGCGACACGTCGAGCGCCAGGCCGGCGAAGACCTGCGCCTCGACGCCACCGAGTGGACGTCCCTCGTCCAGGCGGCGCGGCATGCCAAGGAGCGGCTGCTCGCCGAGGACGCGCCCGAAGAGATGGGCGTGCCCATCCACCGGCGCGGCGCGCGCCTCATCGGCGGGTCTCGCACGATCCCGCTGCGCCGCGAGGAGGCCCGCCGGCTCTTGCTCGACGGCTTCCTGCCCTTCAGCGGCGTCGACGAGGTGCCGTCGCGCAAGGGACGTACCGCGCTGACGGAGATCGGCCTGCCCTACGCCGCCGACGCGGCGATCTCGCGCCACCTCTGCGCCTTCCTGCGGCGGCACGTCGAGGCGGCCGCGGAGACGGGCGTGCGCATCCACCACGGCCTGCCGCGCCCCGACGTGGTGCTGCTCAACGGCGGCGTGTTCAACGCCGCGTCGGTCGCGCATCGTCTGTCGGATGTGATGTCGCGCTGGTACGACGGCGACGCCGTGCCGCTGTTGAAGTATGCCTCGCTCGACCTCGCCGTCGCCTGCGGGGCGGCGCGCTACGGGCTCGCGCGTCGCGGCTTCGGTCAGCGCATCGCCGGCGGCTCCGCGCGCGCCTACTACGTCGGTGTCGAAGGGGCCGGCGGCGAGAAGCGCGCCTTCTGCGTCGTGCCCCGTGGCATGGAGGAAGGCGCGACCCTCGAGATCGCCGAACGCACGTTCCGCCTGCTGCTCGACCGGCCGGTGAGCTTCGCGCTGTACACGTCGACGGGCGACCGCACGCACGCCGCCGGCGAGCTCATCGCCATCGACGAGGAGCTCGAGGCGCTGCCGCCGCTCCAGACGGTGCTGCGCTCGCGCGGCGACGAGGCCGGCGAGATCGCGGTGCGCCTGTCTTCGACCCTCACCGAGATCGGCACGCTCGAGCTGTACCTGTCGAGCGCCGAGCCGCCGCCGCGCCGCTGGCGCCTCGAGTTCGCGGTGCGCGGCGACGAGGGCGGCGGCGCCGCGGTGGCGAGCATCGACGAGCTGCCGCCGAGGTTCGGCGAGGCGCGCGAGCTGCTCGAGCTCGTCTACGGCAAGCAGAAGAAGAAGGACGTCGACCCCAAGGAGGTCAAGAACCTCTGGCGCGGCCTCGAGGGCGTGCTCGGGGCGCGCGACTCGTGGTCGTCGGCGGTGAGCCGCGAGCTGTTCGGCCTCGTCCTGGCGGGATCCCAGAAGCGGCGCCGCAGCGCGGACCACGAGCGCATCTGGTTCCAGATGACCGGCTTCACGCTGCGGCCCGGCTTCGGCGCGCCGCTCGACGACTGGCGCGTCGGCGAGCTGTGGAAGCTGCACGACCAGGGCGTGCAGTACGTCACCGACAAGGCCAATTGGGTCGAGTGGTGGATCCTGTGGCGACGCGTGGCCGGCGGCCTCGACCGCGCGCAGCAGGAGAAGCTCTTCGAAGAGGTGCGCCCGTGGCTCGAGCCGCCGAAGGGCCGCTTCCCGATGCGCCCGCGCGGCCCGCAGGCCCACGGCCACGACGAGATGGTGCGGTTGCTCGCCGCGCTCGAGCGCCTGCCCGCCGCGCGCAAGGCCGAGGCCGGCGCGTGGATGCTGCCGCGCCTCGAGGGCAGGTCGTGGTGGCCGCTCGGCCGCCTCGGCGCGCGCCAGCCCTTCCACGGCAGCGCCCACGACGTGGTGACGCGGGATGTCGCGACCGCGTGGCTGCAGCGCCTGCTCGCCCTCGACTGGAAGAAAGCCGACGGCGCGCCGTTCGCCGCCGCGCAGATCGCGCGCCTCACCGGCGACCGCGAGCGCGATCTCGACGCGGCGCTGCGCGAGACCGTGGCCAAGCGGCTCGTGCAGGCGAAGGCGCCCGAGACGTGGGTGCAGATGGTGCGCGAGGTCGTCGAGCTGAGCGCCCAGGACGAAGTGCGTGTCTTCGGCGACACGCTGCCGGCGGGCCTGCGGCTCGCCTGACGCCGGCCGCCGGTGCATTTCGCACCGCTCCCCGCCGCCTGCCGACCCCGCAACGTCCCCGACCGCCCCTCCCAGGGCTGCCCCATGCGGCCCTCCGGCCATGGCATGTGCCTTGTAACCGGGGTCATGCCGATGCGGAACGAGGAGGTCGCCATGTTCCATCGCCTTCGCTTCGGTCTCGTGCTCTGCCTCGGCCTGTTCGCGCCAGCGCTCGTCGGCTGCGAGGACGACGACGACGTGCGTCCGGCCGAGACCGAGGAGAGCCTGACCGACGCCGAGATCATCGCCGTCGTGGTGGCGATCAACGCCGGCGAGATCGAGCAGGGCGAGCTGGCGCGGACCCGCGGGGCGCGCGGCGACGTGCGCGCCTACGGGGCGCAGATGGTGGTGGCGCACGCCGATGCCACGGTCCGGCTCGGCGACCTCATGGCGGCGCAAGACCTCGCCTCCCTCGAGAACGACCTGAGCCGGACAGTCGCGGCCGAGGCCGCCGCCGGCATGTCCCGCCTCAACGCCGTGTCCGACGATGCGTTCGACCGCCACTACATCGCCAACCAGCTCGCCATGCACAGCCGGGCGCTGTCGCTGCTGCGCGACCGCCTGCTGCCCGAGGCCGACGACGACGCGCTCGTGCTGGAGCTCGAGGCGATGGAGGCCGCCGTCGAGGCGCACCTCGACGAGGCGCAGCGCATCGGCACGGCGCTCGGCGACGACGTCGGCGCCGTCGATCCGGGCGAGGGCGGCGGCGAGATCGAGGGCTGACACCGCCGTCAAGTTCCCGTCGGCGCGTGTCACGGTAGCCGTGGAGGAAGGGCGCCGGTCTCGCGGGCGCCGGCCTGTGCCACATCGCCTGCTATGATGCCCCGCGACACATCGTCGGGGGGCCATCCATGAAGCACGTCACCGCCGCGGAACGGGTCGCCGCCACGACACGCACGCCGTCCGCCGGCCGCATCGTGGCCGCGGCCTTCTCCCTTTGGGGCCTCCACCTGCCCCGGTTCACGCTCCTCGCCCTCGTGACGTCGTTGCCCGCGATCGCCTACACTTGGCTCGTCGAGGCCGAGGGCGTCGTGGCCGGCCTGCTCGACTTCGTCTGCAGTGGCCTGACGGCGGCGGCGGTGGTGCACGGTGTCTTCCAGCTCCTCGCCGGGCGCCGCGCGTCGGTGAGCGAATGCCTGGGGACCGCCCTCCGGCACCTCCTGTCGGTGCTCGCCGCCTCGCTCCTGATCGCCGTGTGCGTCGGTCTCGTGCCGGGTGGCCTGGCCTACCTGCTCGGCCGGGCGATGGGGCCCGCTGGCCTCGTCTTCGGCGGCTTGCTGGCGGCAACGCTCTATGCCGCCGTCGCGGTCACCATCCCGGCGCTGGTCACGGAGGGCTGCACGGTGAGCGAGGCGATCGAGCGCAGCGCCGAGCTCACCCGGGGCGCGCGGCTCAAGGTCCTGGGGGCGCTCCTCGTCGCGTTGATCGTCCCGGCGGTCGTCGAGCTCGTCGTCCCCCGGCTGTTCGTCGACGTCGCGCTCGCCCCGGCGGTGGCGCGGGGGGTCGAGCTGGGGTTCATCGTGGTTCGGGCGGCCGGTACGGCGCTGGTGGGCATCACCGGCGCCGTCACCTATCACGAGCTGCGCACGGCACGAGAGGGGATGTCGCGGGAGGCGCTGGCGGAGGTGTTCGAGTGAAGGTCAGGGGGCGGGCGCTTCGATCTCGATGTCCCAGGCGTGCGAGATCGTGTCCTCTTCGACCTCGACCCGGGGCTTGTCGCCGAACACGAAGAGCTTCTTGCCGTACTTCTCTTCTTCCTTGGGCTCGCCGAGCTTCTTCTTGAGCAGCGCGAACAGCGGATCCTTCGCGGCCGGGTGCGCGCGATAGTCGAGGCTCGTGCGGAAGCGGCTCACCTTGCCCGCGTCGTCGAAGGTCAAGTTGACGCGCGTCCAGTAGGAGCCGAATTCGGTCGGCGGGAAGTCGAGGTAGGCGCTGGGCTTCGGCCCGCCGAGCGCGGCGAGCTTCTGCTTGTTCTCGGCGCCCATCATCGCCTCCATCTTCTTGCGGTCGGCGTCGGCGTCGGCCTGCGACTTCTCGACGAGCTCGGCGGCGTAGCCCTTGCGCAGGTCCTCGATCGTCGCGCCGAGGATGGCCTGCTTCGCCTCGAAGGCGAAGGCCGTGCCCTCGGCGCCGACGAACTTCTCGGCGGGCGTGTAGGCGCTGAACTCGACCTTCATGTCGCCGCCGAAGCCCTCTTCGAGGGTCGCGCGCAGGCCGGTCTCGCCGTTGAACCAGTAGCTGATCGGCTTCTTGATGGTCGTCTCGCCCTGGGTGGGGGCGCCCCAGGCCTTCGTGAGGGCAGCCTCGGCCTTGTCCTTGGGCAGATCGAAGTAGAAGCGCGTGATCTTCTTCGTCTTCTTGTCGAAGTCGACGTTGAACCGGACGTCGGGGTACTCGGGCACCTTGACCGTGTCGTCCTCGGGCATCGCCGGGAAGATGGCCTTGGCCTCGTCGGCGGTCATGCCGGGCTTGAGGCCCTTGTAGGGCGCGGGCAGGGCGGGGGCGGTGCCGGTGAAGAGGGTCTCGATCGGCTTCGCTTCGACCTTCGGCGCCTCGGCCTTCTTCTCGGTCTTCGCGGACGATTCGCCGGACGGCTTGTCGCCACAGCCGGCGAGCGCGAGGCCTCCGGCGACGAGCGAGGCCAACAGCGTCCTGGACATCGACATGGGGTGCTCCTTTGAGTGTCTGAACAGACGGGGCGGGACCCTAGCAGTGGCCCGGTCGGGTGGCAACGTGTGATTCGCCGCCCGCCGCCGTCAGAGGAAGCGGGCCACCCGGGCGTCGTCGTGGGTCGCCACGGAGAGCACCGTCGCGAGGCTGGCGATCGCCAGCACCGGCGCGAGCGACACCCGCGCGACGAACGGGCCCTCGTGCCGGGACATGAGGCCCGGCGTCAGCGCGAGGCCGAGGTCCAGGTCGATGCCGTGGGTCGTCGCTGACCGTGAGAGCCTCCGGGGTCGGGTGGGCGCTCCCGGAGGAAGGGCAAGGGGCAGGCCAGGCCGCGGCGCCCGGTTCATCGGGGCCGCGGCCAGTGACGGCGTCGCGCCGTCACCGTGTCAGCGTGGCAGGCGGGCGTGACAGGGGCTCACTGACAGACGGTCGAGTCGTACAGCGCGCCCTGGTCGACGCACGAGGCGCCCTTGCCCTGGTCGTGCGGCACGCAGATCTCGACCTCGCCCTCGCAGGTGTAGCCGTCCTCGTCCGTGGCGGTGAAGGACACGTGATACACGCGGCCGTCGCCCGAGACCTTCTTGGTGCCGGAGCGCTCCGCGCGCACCGAGAAGGGCTGCGGCTGGCCGACGCCGGTGGCGTCGACGCACGTGTTGCCGTCGCCCTGGGTGTTCGTCGGCTCGTCCTGGAAGATCGAGTCGATCGTGATCTCGACCTCCTGCTGCTGGGGATCGGTCACGCCGAGCACCGTCTGCTGGACGTACTTGTGGTTCGGCGGCCAGATCTGCGGGATCGACGCGGCCGCGTCGTCGCAGTTCGGGCACTGGTCCGTGTGCACGCACGCGCCGTTCGCCGGGTCGCAGCGGTCGGTGGTGCAGTCGTCGCCGTCGCCGCAGTCTTTCGGCTGGGCCCGGCAGGCGCCGGCCTGGCAGGCGTCGTCGACCGAGCACAGGTCGCCGTCGTCGCAGGTGGTGCCGTCGGGCTTCTCCGGATTGCTGCAGGCGCCGGTCGCCGCGTCGCAGGTGCCGACGTCGTGGCACTGGTCGAGCGCGGCGCACACGACCGGGTCGGCGCCCGTGCAGGCGCCAGCCTGACACGTGTCGCTACGGGTGCAGGCCGTGCCGTCGTTGCACGCGGTGCCGTCGGCCTTCGCCGGGTTGCTGCAAGCGCCGGTGCCCGGATCGCAGGTGCCGGCGTCGTGGCACTGGTCGAGCGCAGTGCAGAACACGGGGTTGTCGCCGACGCAGGCGCCGGCGCTGCACGTGTCGGTCTGCGTGCACAGGTTGCCGTCGTTGCAGGTCGTGCCGTCGGCCTTCGCCGGATTGCTGCAGGTGCCGGTGCCCGGATCGCAGGTGCCGGCGTCGTGGCACTGGTCGCTGGCGGTGCACACGACCGGGTTGGCGCCGACGCAGGCGCCGGCGTTGCACGCGTCGGTCTGCGTGCAGGCGTCGCCGTCGCTGCAGGCGGTGCCGTCGGCCTTCGCCGGGTTGCTGCAGGTACCGGTGCCGGGATCGCAGGTGCCGGCGTCGTGGCACTGGTCGCTGGCGGTGCACACCACCGGGTTGGCGCCGACGCAGGCGCCGGCGCTGCACGCATCGGTCTGCGTGCAGGCGTTGCCGTCGCTGCAGGCGGTGCCGTCGGCCTTCGCCGGGTTGCTGCAGGTGCCGGTGCCCGGATCGCAGGTGCCGGCGTCGTGGCACTGGTCGCTGGCGGTGCAGACGACCGGGTTGGCGCCGACGCAGGCGCCGGCGTTGCACGTGTCGGTCTGCGTGCAGGCGTTGCCGTCGTTGCACGGCGCGGTGTTGAACTGCGGCTCGCACTGGCCGCTCTGTTCGTTGCACACGTTGTCGAGGCAGCCGTTGGCGAGCGGCTCGCAGCCGAGCACCTGGCACTGGCAGGCATCGCCGATGCCATCGCCCTGCGCGTCGGTCTGATCGGGGTTCTCGTGGTCGGGGCAGTTGTCGCAGACGTCGCCGACGCCATCGACGTCGGCGTCGATCTGGTCGGCGTTGGCGACGGCGTCGCAGTTGTCGCAGGCGTTGCCGAGCGCGTCGGCGTCGCCGTTGGCCTGGTCGTGGTTGGGCGTCGCGACGCAGTTGTCGCAGACGTCGCCGACGTGGTCGCCGTCGCGGTCGGCCTGGTTGGCGTTCGGCGTGTTCGGGCAATTGTCGTCGGAGCTGCACACGCCGTCGCCGTCGCTGTCGACACAGGCGCCGGCGATCGACCGCTGCAGGACGAGGATGGCATACGCCTGCTCGGAGCAGCTCTCCCACCCGCCTCCGGGCGAAGCGAACCGGCCGTCGGCCTGCTGCTGCGTCATCAGCATGTACGCGTAGTCGTAGTACCAGCGGGGCTGCTCGTTGGCGTAGTAGCCCGAGGCGCCGGCGCCGCGGGCGGCAGGACGCGGGTCGACCAGCGGGTTGCGGTGCGCCTGGCGCGGCGCGTTCGGCGCGAGCGTGCCGAGCACGTCCGGGTGCGCGCCGTCGGCGGCGGGCGCCTGCTGCGTCTCCTCGATGAGGCCGTAGGCCTTCGAGGAGTGGAACAGGTAGTAGTAGTAGGAGGTGCCCCACGAGTTCTGATGGGCGGCGATCGTCGTGTAGTTGTAGCGCTCGATCATCCAGCGCATGGCATCGGCCGGACCGCTGTCGGCCAGCGTCGAGCCGGCGAGCAGCTGCACGAAGAGCGCCGAAGCCGTCTGCTGGTACGAGGGCGCGTAGCCCGCCGTCTGGTAGCCGAAGCCGCGGCCGGGGCGACTGTCGGCGCTCTGGGCCTGCAGGCGGCTGTAGGTCGCCGCGGTGCGGTCGAGCACGGCGTCGATGGCTGCGACGCGCGCGTTGTCGCCGACCGACAGGAAGTAGCCGCGCGCCGCCGAGAGGCCGCCGGCCGCGAACTGCGTCGTCGACGAGTCGCCGCCGCAGCCGGAGTAGCCCCAGAAGCCGTCGTCGTTGCCGCCGTTGCAGGCGGAGCTCGTCGTCAGATCGGTCAGGCGCTCCATCGCCTGATGCAGCGTGCGCACGGTGCCCACGTCGGGGCCGCCGGTGCGCGCGTACAGCGACAGGAACATCAGGCTGGCGCCGTAGCTGTACGCGTAGAAGGCCTCGTTGGTGAGGGTGTCGATGACGTACTGCGCGGAGGCGCGCAGGCGGGTCTTGTCGTCGACCGTCGACCCGTTGTAGCCGACGATGGGCGCGCCGAAGTCGGCGCTCTCGCGCTTCTCGAGCAGCGCGAGGCCGGCCAGGCCCGCCGCCCGCCCGCACGTCCCGCCGAACGAGTTGTTGTTGCGGAAGTAGTCGAGGCCGTCGTCGATGGCGGCGTTGACGTCCTCGGGGAACGGATTGAGGCAGCCGGCTTCGTCGACCTGGCCATCGCAGTCGTTGTCCTGGCCGTCGCCGCAGAGCTCGTTCGCGCCGGGGTAGGTGCCGCCGTTCATCGGCCCGCAATCGCCGGCGATGACGCCGTCGCCGTCGGGATCGGCGTCGCAGGCGTCGCCCTCGGCGTCGCCGTCGAGGTTGGCCTGGTCGTCGTTGACGACCGCCGGACAGTTGTCGCAGGCGTCGCCCGCGGCGTCGCCGTCGGCGTTCTGCTGGCCGGGGTTGGCCACCGTGAGACAGTTGTCGGAGACGGCGCCGCAGCCCGGGCCGACGCCGCCCCCGGCGATGCCGTCGTTGTCGCCGTCGCCCGCGTTGTCCGCGTGGCCGGCGTTGAAGGTGTACGACAGCCCGCTGCAGAGGTCGCGCGGGGTGCAGTCGCCGCCGCTGTTCGGCCGCCCGTCGAAGAGGCAGCTGTTCGTGAGCGTGCCGGCGCGGTCGATGGTCGCGCGCACCTGGGCGAGCGCGGAGTAGCTCCCGGCCACCTCGTTGATGGCGAGGACCTCGCAGGTGCCGTTCAGCAGCGCCAGCGTCGCCGCGTCGTTGTACGTGTGCGTCTGCGGCGACGCGTTGCAGTTACAGCCGTACACGCCGTCGACGGTGTCGATCACGGTGCCGTTGACCACGAGCTCGAACCGGCTCGTGCCGCAGTCCGCCTGCAGGATCTCGAACGTGATCGAATCGGCCCGCGCCTCGCCCGCGGCGGCGCTCGTGATCGCCGCCACGGCCAGCGCTGGTAACAGAAGCCTCTCGGTCCTCATCGCGGAATCTCCCCCCCTGCCTCGCCCCCGGACATGACCTGTACTGAGGGCACGATTGACGAAATGTCGGTACAGGGTTGGGCAAATCTACGTATGTAGCAACGCAAAATTTCGAAGAGCTTGGAATCGCTGGCGGTCCGGGTCGCGGGCGCCCCGTCGGAATTCGAGCCGCGACGGCCCGAGTTGGGAGGTTTCCGGCATCGGGGATTCGACTCGAGCGGCGGTGTAAACGTACAATCGGGCTGTCGTTCGGAGGGGGCGCTCGATGAGGTCGACTGCGATCCGGCACGCGACGGCCATGGTCGTCGTGGTGGGGGGGCTTCTGCTGGCCGGGACCGGGTGGTCCCGGGTGGTGATCAACGAGGTCCTGTACCACCCGTCGAACGCCGCCATCCAACAGGGCGAAGACGCGGAGGACCTGCAGTTCATCGAGCTGCACAACGACGGGCCGGGGGCGGTCGACCTGTCGGGGGCGAGCTTCGCTGACGGCGTGACGTTCTCGTTCCCGCCCGGCACGGTGCTCGCCGCCGGGCAGTACCTGGTCGTCGCGCAGAACGCGGCGTTTTTGCGGCAGCGCGGCCCCGCGATCCCTGCCGGCGTCGGCGTCTTCCAGTGGACGAGCGGCGTCCTCGCGAACGGCGGCGAGACGATCCGCCTCGTGGACGGGGCGCAGACGGTCCTCGACGAGGTCACCTACGACGACGCGGGGCTGTGGCCCGCGGGCGCCGATGGCGCGGGCGCCTCGCTCGAGCTGACCAACCCCGCCTACGACAATGCGTCTCCGCTCGCGTGGCGCGCCTCGCCGGCGGTGAACGGCACCCCGGGCGCGCGCAACGGCGCCTACACCGAGGCGCCGGTCGTCCTGAGCGAGACGCCGGCGCGCGGCTCGGTCGTCGACGGCCTCGCCGAGATCGCGGTGACCTTCTCTTCGCCCGTGTCGGGCGTCGCCGCGGGCGACCTCGTCGTGGACGGCGCCGCCGCCACCGCCGTCGCCTGCCCGACGTGCGTGGGTGGCGAGGGGGCCGGTCCGTGGGTGTTCAGCGGCTTCCCCGCGCCGCGCTCGAACCCGGCGCCGGTGACCCTCGCGGCGGGCGCCACCCGGGACGCGCGCGGCAACGCCTTCGCCGGCGACGCGTGGCTGTTCCCGCTCTCGGTCCCGAACGTCGTGATCAACGAGGTGCACTACAACCCGGTGTCGGCCACCGACGCCGAGGAGTTCGTCGAGATCCTCAACGCCGGCGCCGAGCCGGTGGACGTCTCCGGCTGGCGCCTCATCGAGTACGCCAGCCCCGGCTGCCTGCTGCCGGCGGGCACGATCCTCGCGCCGGGCGGCTTCGCCGTCTGCGCGCGGGACCCGGCGGGCCTCGAGGCGGCCACGGGCTATCGCGGGGCGCACGCCGCGGGGCTCAACGACAACCTGGCCAACAGCGGCGAGCCCATCGCGCTCGTGGACGTGAACGGCACGGTCGTCGATCGCATCGAGTACGACGACGCGGCGCCCTGGCCCGACGGCGCCGACGGCCCCGACGGCAACGGCCCGAGCATGGAGCTCGTCAACCCGGGCATGGACAACGCCCAGGGGCGCGCCTGGCGCGCTTCGCAGGGCGCGAACGGCACCCCGGGCGCCGCCAACAGCACCTTCGCCGGCGCGCCGGCCGTCGCCCGCGAGGCGCCGGTTCGCGGCTCGCTCGTCGTCGACCTCCACGAGATCACGGTGACCTTCTCGGAGCCCGTCGTCGGCGTCACGGCGGACGCGCTCACCGTCGGCGAGCCGGGCGGCGTCGCCGTGCCCGCGCTCGAGGTGCGCGGCGAGGGCGCCGGCCCCTACGTCTTCACCGTGGACGCCCCCGACACCGGCATCGTCGAGGTCCTGCTCGCCGCCGGCGCCATCGAGAGCGCGACGGGGACGCCCTTCGCCGGCGACGAGTGGCAGTACTTCGCCGGTCTGCCGCAGGTCGTGATCAACGAGGTCCACTACAACCCGGCCGGCGACGGCGCCGGCCTGCAGTTCGTCGAGCTGTACAACGCCGAGCCCGACCCGGTGGACCTCTCCGGCTGGTCGTTCACCGAAGGCATCGACCTGATCTTCCCCGAGGGCACCGAGATCGGGGCCGGCGGCTTCCTCGTCGTGGCCGCGGACGGCGGGCGCCTCGCGGCGGCGATCGTCGTTCCCGCCGGCTCGCCGGTGCTGACGTGGGAGGCGGGCGACCTGGCGAACAGCGGCGAGGAGATCGAGCTCACCGACGCCTACGGACACCGCATCGACCGCGTGATCTACGACGACGACGGCGAGTGGCCGGACGAGCCCGACGGCGGCGGGCCGTCGCTCGAGCTCGTCAACCCGCGGCTGCCGAACGAAGGCGGCGGCGCGTGGCGGCCCTCGGCCGGACCGAACGGCACCCCGGGCGCCCCGAACAGCATGCGCGTCGACAATCCGGCGCCGGTGATCTTCGGCGCGCGCCACACGCCGGCCATCCCGCGCGGGAACCAGGCGGTGACGATCACCGCGACGGTGGTCGACGACGGCGTGCTGCCGCCCACGGTCACGCTGCAGTACCGCGAGGACCGCAACCCGCCCATCCCCTACGTCGGCGCGCAGATGTTCGACGACGGCCAGCACGGCGACGGCGAGGCCGGCGACGGCCGCTACGGCGTGACGCTGCCCGGCCTGCCCGACGGACGGCAGCTCGATTTCTACGTCCAGGCGACCGATGGGGCGGGCACGGCCATCGCGCCGGCGGGGCATGCCATCCCCGACCAGTACGGCATGCCTTCGCAGACCTATCTGTGCAAGTTCTCGGACGAAGTGCTGCCGGCGGACGAGCCGACCTATCACCTGATCGTGACGCTCCACAACAAGGCGCGGCAGGAGGCGCTCGTCGGTTATCCCACGCGCAAGCAGCCCTTCGATGCCACCTTCATCGACGACGCGGGCAACATCTTCTACAACGTCGTCGAGCGCTATCGCGGTCAGTCGAGCCTCAGCGCCATCCCCAGCTCCTATCAGGTGAAGTTCCCGAAGAACCGCAAGCTGCGGTCATCGCTGGGCTTTCCGATCGAGACGCTCCAGCTCAACGCCGTCCGTCCCATGTCGCAGGTCCTCGCCTACGAGCTGTTCAACCGCGCCGGGCTGCCTGCTCCGCGCGCGGCCTGGGCGCACCTGCGGTACACGGGCATCAACTACGACACGTGCTGCCAGGGCCGGAACGGCTACTGGGGCCTGCACGCCGTCGTCGAGCGGCTCGACAATGACTTCCTCGACTCTCAGAACGGCGAGATCGTCCCGCCGCGCACGACGAGCTCCGAGGGCAACCTGTACCGCGGCCGCAACGACGCCAACCTGCGCTGGGAAGGCACCGACCCGGCCACCTACTTCGTCAATGTGAACGAGCAGAACGGCTACGAGAAGTACAACAACGAGACCGAGGACTTCTGGGGCGATCTCATCGCGCTGTGCGACGCGCTGAGCAACACGCCCGACGAGCGCTACGTCGAGCACGTGCGGGCCCACGTCGACGAGGACCAGTGGGCGCAGTTCTTCGCGCTGCAGACGCTGCTCGGCAACCGCGAGGGCGGTCTGTGGCGCGACACGGGCGACGACTACTTCCTCTACTTCCCGCCCGCCGACGACCCGACCAACCCGCCGCACCCGGACTACGGCACCCCGCAGCTGCCCGCCGACCGTCTGTCGGGGCGCAGCCAGCTCGTGTTGTGGGACACCGACAGCGCCATCACCGGCGACAACGAGACGATCTGGCGCACGAACGTGCCGGCGGCGGCGCGCTTCCTGCGGCACAACGCGTTCGCGCCGATCTTCGTCAAGGCGATCGAGGACTTCGCCGCCGACGAGTTCTCGATCGAGGCGATGAACCGCGCCATCGACGCCATGCCGGACGCGGCCTTCGCCCCGGGCGGCGGCAGCGACGTGAACCCCCAGACGAAGCAGCAGTTCAAGAACTGGATCGCCAACCGCCTCGCCTTCGTGCGCAACCAGACGATCGACTCGCTGACGCTCGAGGGCGGGCCCCGCTTCGTCTACAACGGCCAGCAGCCGACGTTCCGCCTGCAGGGCCAGCTCCAGCAGGCCGGCACACACAACGTGACGGTGAACGGCCGCGGCGCCACGTTCAGCGTCTTCCAGGGCACGTGGTCCCATGACCTGCCGGTGTCGCCGGGCCTCAACCGGGTGACCGTCCGCGCGCTGGACCGCGCCGGCAACACGAAGCAGACGATCCAGGCGGAGGTCTTCTACAACCCGCCGGGGGCGGCGGAGCTCCACGTCGAGCTCAAGGCGCCGCCCCGGATGATCAACGACAAGACGCTGACGGTGGACGTCGCGATCAGCGACCCCATCGGGCGGGTGCACTACCAGGCCTGGGACGAGCCGGCGACGCTGTCGGTGGTGCGCCTGCCGGCGCGGACGCCGGTTGCGATCACGAGCACGGTGTTCGATCCGCAGCACCAGGTCGTGCCGAACACGGTGCGGCTCATGAACGGCTGGGGCAGCGTCTCGTTCACGCTGAACGAGGGCGCCGCCTTCGCGCCGGGCGACATCGAGATCACCGCCTCCTGGCAGGGCCTCAGCGCGTCGCGCGTGGTCAAGGTGATCGGCAGCCCCGTCTTCCGCGACATGGCCGGCAACCTCGTCGGCAACAACCTGGTCTGGGGCCCGGATGACAACATCCGCGTCACCGGGAACCTGACGGTGCCCGCGGGCAGCACGCTGACCATCCACCCGGGGACGCTGATCCAGGTCAACACGACCGGCGCGCTCGCCAACGGCACGCTCTTCACGGTCAACGGCAGCATCCACGCGCTCGGCACGAAGGACCGGCCCATCCACTTCTTCTCGGAGCGCGGCCCGCTGGCGATGACGCTGACGCAGCAGGGCTCGGCGTCGAACGCGAACGCCTGGCGCGGCTTCCAGCTACGTGGCGCGGGGACCTCGAATTTCCGCCACGTATATCTGACGGGCGCCGGCAACGGCCCGGTCGTCTCGCACCCGCGGCCGCCGATCTTCGCCATCTTCGACAATCACTCGCTGACCGTCGACCGCAGCGTCTTCGCGGACAGCACCGGCATGGCGTTCTCGGGCCAGGGCACGGGCACCTACACCATCCGCAAGTCGCTCGTCTCGCGCCTCGGCATCGGCGGCGAGTTCTTCGGCAACGGCCACACGCTGCGCATCCTCGACAGCTGGTGGACGTGGGTCGGCCACGCGCCCGAGGCCAACAACCTCGACGGCGACCTGCTCCACGTCGACGGCGCCGCCTCGAACCAGCTCATCCGCGGCTGCGTCATCCAGGACAGCGGCGACGACGGCATCGACCACAGCCACTCGAACTTCCGGCTCGAGCACTCGATCGTCTGGGACATCCGCGACAAGGCGATCAGCATGACCGGCGGGCACGCCGAGGTGCACAACATCCTGATGTTCGGCAGCCCGATCGGCATCCGCGGCACCGCCGAGGCGAGCTACGCCACCATCGCCAGCGGCAACCCGATCACCAACCCCGTGTCGGTGCGGGCGAGCATCATCTGGCCGTCGAGCCTCAGCACGTGCGGCGTGCCCGTCGATTACACCGACGTCGGCAACCCCGCGCACCTCGGGTGCGGCACGGGCAACTTCTCCGCGGATCCGCGCTTCATCGACCGCAACCGCTTCGACTACAACCCGGCGCCGGGATCGCCGGCGCTCACGGCGGGGCCGGACGGCGGTCGCATCGGCTGGCTCGGCTTCCCGTACGGCGCGGTCTGCGCGGCCGACGCCGACTGCAACGACGGCAACGCCTGCACGCGCGACACGTGCGTGAACAAGCTCTGTCAGGCGACCGCGATCGTGGGCTGTGTGGTGTGCGACGTCGCGGCCGACTGCGACGACGGCAACCCGTGCACGGCCGACGTCTGCAACGCGGACGGGTCGTGCGGCAACGGACCGGCGCCCAACGGCACGCCGTGCGCCGACGGCAAGTCGTGCACCTCGCCCGACACCTGTACCGCCGGCGTGTGCGGCGGCCCGGTCAACTGCCCCGGGGGCGCGGCCTGCAACCCCACCGGCCAGTGCCTGCCGCCGCCCCAGGGCTGCCAGAACGACGCGGCGTGCAGCGACGGCCAGTTCTGCAACGGCCGCGAGACGTGCGACCTCGGAACGGGCACGTGCCGCCCGGGCGTCGCGCCGGACTGCGACGACGCCATCGCCTGCACCGAGGACGCCTGCGACGAGGCGGGTGACGCGTGCACCCACGCGCCGGTGAACGTGCGCTGCGACGACGGCAACGTCTGCACCGACGACGCCTGCGACGCGGTGGCCGGCTGCCTGTACGCCGCCAACACCAACGCCTGCGACGACGGCGACCCCTGCACGACGGCGGACACCTGCCGCGAGCGCGCGTGCGCCGGCGGCCCCCCGGCCAGCTGCGACGACGGCCTCGCTTGCACGGCCGACCGCTGCGAGGCGGGCCAGGGCTGCGTGCACGGCGACCAGTGCGCGGCCGGCGAGTTCTGCGCGCCCACGAGCGGCGCCTGCGAGCCGGAGCCCGCGACGGTCACCTTCCGCGACGGGGAGGGGGCCTTCGCCGGCACGGTCGACACCTACGTGCACGCCGGCCGGCCCGACGAGAGCTTCGGGACGTCGGCCACGCTGGTCGTCGACGGCGACCAGCCGCCCGAGGACGAGCGCCAGATCCTGGTCCGCTTCGACGACCTGTTCGGCTGGGAGGCGGGTCAGGTCCCGCCGAACGCGCGCATCCTGTCGGCCACGCTCACGCTGTTCATCACCGGCGCGAGCGACGACGGCGCGTCGGTGTACCCGCTGCTGATGCCGTGGCAGGACGACGCCACGTGGAACGGCCTCGGCGACGGCGTGGCGATCGACGACTTCGAGGCCGACGACACCGCGTCGGCCAGCGCCGTCGTGAACGGCAGCGACCGGCCGGTCGAGCTGGACGTGACCGAGAGCGTCGTGTCGTGGCTCACCGGCGCCGACAACTACGGCTGGGTCCTGGCGTCTGACTTCGGCGGCACCGACGACTGGCAGTTCGCCTCGGCGGAGGACGCGGTCGTCGCGCGGCGGCCCGGCCTGACGGTGGTCTTCCGCGCCTGTCCGCGCGGCTTCGTCGGCGACGGCATCGCGTGCGAGGACGTCGACGAGTGCGCCGCCGCGCCGTGCGACGAGAACGCGACGTGCACCAACCGGCCGGGGACGTACACCTGCGAGTGCAACGAGAACTACGTGGGCGACGGGGAGGTCTGCCTCGACGTCGACGAGTGCCTCGACGATCCGTGCGATCCGAACGCGGCGTGCGACAACCAGCCGGGCTCGTTCGCCTGCACGTGCGACGAGGGCTACGTGGGCGACGGCTTCGCCTGCGGCGAGTGCCCTGGCGGTGCGGCGAACCCCTGCAGCGGCCAGGGCGCGTGCGTGGGCACGGCCGACGCCCCGAGCTGCGCGTGCGAGGTCAACCTCGCCGGCCGCAGCTGCGAGAGCTGCGTGCCGGGCCACGGCGGCTACCCGAACTGCTGGCCATGCCTCGGATGCGACGATCAAAACCCGTGCACGATCGATGACTGCACCGAGCAGGGCGAGTGCATCCACACCGACAACAGCGACCCGTGCGACGACGGCGACGCGTGCACCCGCAACGACCGCTGCGACGACGGCGTGTGCGGCGGCGCGCCGGTCCTTTGCGACGACGGCAACCAGTGCACGAGCGAGCGGTGCGTCGAGGGCGCGTGCGTGACCGAAGATCTGGCGGTCGCCTGCAACGACGGGAACGCCTGCACCGCCGGCGACACCTGCGTGAATCGCGAGTGCGTCGGCGCAGACGTCGACTGCGAGGATGGCAACCGCTGCACCGTCGGCTCCTGCGACGAGGTGACCGGCTGCGCCCAGTCGCTCATCATCGGCTGCTGCACCGGAGACGACGCCTGCGCGGCGGGCGGCGGCTGCTTCGAGGGCGGCTGCCGTCCGGTGTACTGCGGGGCGTGCGAGGAGGACGCCGACTGCGGCGACGGCGCCAACCGCTGCCTGCTGTTCCCCTCGGGCGGCCGGTGCACCGTCACCTGCGCCGGCGAGGGGGCGGAGTGCCCCGACGGCGCGGCGTGCCGCCAGCTCGACGGCGAGTGGCAGTGCCTGCCCGAGGCCGGCGACTGCGAGTGCGTGCCCCACGCCTTCCGCGGGTGCGGCGACGGCGACGTGATCTGGTACACGAGCTGCTCCGAGCCCGACGGCGTGGCGATCGACTGCGGCGGACGCGGCTGCGTGAGCGGCGCGTGCTGCGAGCCGGGGATGCACGAAGAGGGCGGCGAGTGCCTGCCCGACCCCTTGATCCCCGACGCGGCCGTCCCCGACGCCGCACCGGAGCCGGACATGGGCGTGGTCGAGCCCGACGCGGCGGTGGACGCGGGCGAGGACGCCGGCCCCGACGCGGGCGACGCGCTGCCTGGGGACATGGGGCCGGAGGCCGATCTCGGCCCCGAGCCGGACGCCGCCGTCCCGGACATGGGCGAGGTCGAGCCGGACGGCGCCGTCGACATGGGCGGCCCCGAGCCGGACGGCACCGCGCCCGACATGGGTCCGGCGCGGGACGGCGGCGGCCAGGATCCGGACGCCCGCCCCGCCCCGGGCGACGCCGGCGACCCCGGCGCGGACGCGGCGGAGCCCGGCAACATCGCCGGCACCGCCGGCTGCGAGTGCGACGGCACGGGCGGCGCGCCGTCCTCCTTCCTCATGCTGCTGACGCTGCTCGGCCTCGTCCGCCTGCGGACGCGGCGCCGGGCCTGACGCCTGACCCGCCCGCCGCTCAGCGCCGCCGGTAGAAGTGGATCGGAGCGGCGGCGCCCTCGCTCACCGTGTAGTAGCCGGAGCCGTCGGCGGCGAAGCCGATGGCCTCACCCTGGCGCTCGCCGGCGCGCGGGACGGGGCAGGCCTCGGTGGCGAGCGCCTCGCCGACCGTCGCGCCCGGGACGCGACGCCACAGGAACGCCGAGCCGTAGGTGCGGATGAGGATGGCGCTGCCGTCGCGGGCGATGGAGCCGCCGGTGGTGAGCGTGTTGCCGCGCAGCGGCGCCTGACCGAACCGGAGGTTCGCGACGCGCACCATGCGGTTGTCGGCGTCGGGCACGAGCGGCGCGGCGGCGCGATACACGGGCGAGACGCCGTCGTTGGACTTCACCACGACGTAGACGTCGCCGTTGAGCGGGTCGACCAGCAGCGTCTCGCAGTTGTGGGCGCCGTCCGGGTAGACGAGCGTGAGCGACTCGGCCCCCGCCAGGCGCACGCTGACGGGCGCGCCGCCGCGCGGCACCTCGGGCTCGGGGATGCGGCGCACGCGCACGTTGGCGCGGCGGGAGGCGTTGTCGCCGACGTCGCCCATGTACAGGTAGGTGACGCCGGGCTGCGGGCCCGGCCCCACGCCCATGTCCTCCCAGTCCGAGGGGCGGCCGCCGTCGAGCTCGTAGACGCCGAGCGCCTGGCCGGCGGTGGTCAGGGCGAAGACGCGGCTGATGTCGCCGGAGTCGTTGTGCGTCCAGAGCACGTCGGCGTTGCGCCAGCTCTGGGCGATGCCGCTGGCCTCGACGATCGCCGGATCGGCCAGGTTGCCGGTGACGCGGGCCGCGTCGAAGCCCGGGCAGGGCGGCAGCGGTGGCGGCTCCGCGGCGTCGGGGGGCGGCGGCTCGGCGTCGGGGGGCGGCGGCTCGGCGTCGGGGGGCGGCGGCTCGGCGTCGGGGGGCGGCGGCTCGGCGTCGGGGGGCGGCGGCTCGGCGTCGGGTGGCGGGAGCGCCCCGTCGTGCGGCGGGAGCGCCCCGTCGTGCGGCGGGAGCGCCCCGTCGTGCGGCGGGAGCGCCCCGTCGTGCGGCGGGAGCGCCCCATCGTGCGGCGCCCCGTCGTGGGAAAGCGCCCCGTCGTGCGGCGCCCCGTCGTGCGGCGGCGCCCCGTCACCGCGCCGCGCGGCGTCCTCGGCGGCGTCGGGCGCCGTGAAGTCGCGGTCGGCGTCGTCGTGGCCGGTGGCGTCGTCCGGGGCGGTCGCGTCCGTGGGGAGCGCGGCGTCCGCGGCCGCGTCGTGCGTCCCCGGGCCCACCTCGAGGCGGCCCTCGACGCAGCCGAGCAGGCCCACGCACAGCGACAGGGCCACCCGCCGCGCCCTCGTCCCCGAGATGCCCCCGTTCGCGTCCGGACTCGAGCTCATCGCGGACCGAGTGCGCCCTTCCAAGGAGCGAGGCGGCGCCTTGTCACCACGACACGGCGTCGGTCGCCAGCGCTCCGCAGCATCACCGCAGTCGGTGCGACCGATCAAGGCTGCCGTCCGGCCGCCGGCGGAAGCCTCAGCGATCGCGGCAGCAGCGGAAGCCGACGTCGCCGTTGGCGTAGGTCGCGGCGACGTCGGCCACGAGGCGCGTCTGGGCGGCGCACACGAGGTCGCGGTCGCGGTGGCGCTCGGCGATCGTGCGCCAGCCGGCGCCCTGGTACTCGCGGCCGGGGCCGTCGGCGGCCGTCCACTCCCAGAGGTTGCCGGTGAGGTCGTGCGCGCCGTCGGTGCTGACGCAGCGTGCGAACGCGCCGGCGGGGGCCTCGCTCGCGGCCGACGAGCCCGGCGCGCGCCACGCCTCGCGCACGTTGCAGGCGCCGGCCTCGAAGGCGTCGCCCCACGTCCAGTCGTTGCCGCCGGGGCCCTCGCAGGCGCGGCGCAGCTCGCGCGCCGTGCACAGGCGCCAGCCCGCGCGGGCGCACGCCGCGTCGGCCTCGCCCCAGCCGACGCTGTGCCAGGGGCGCACGCCGGGCCGCGAGCACGCCTCGACCTCGCCCGACGGCGCGCGCGGCGACTCCCCGCCGCCGACCGCGCCGGGGAACGCGGCGCCGGCGGTCGCGAGCGGGTGGCTGGCCTCGTACGTGAACACGTCGAAAGCGCGGCCGCCGTCGGCGACGGTGACGAAGGCCGGCGCGGCGGCGCAGGCGGAGGGATCCACCGGAAGGGCGGCGTCGGGGGCGGGCAGGGCGGCGTCGGGCGCGGCCAGGGCGGCGTCGGACGCGGCCGGTGCGGCGTCGGCGGGACGGGGGCGCGGCCTCGGGCGGGGCGCGGCGTCCTCGGCCGGGACCGCCGCGCCGCACGGGCACAGCGAGGCGACGGTCTCGCCCGGGCACACCGTCATCCAGCGCTCGATGCCCGGGCACTCGCAGAAGAAAAGCTGGCTGCCGGCGCACGCGCTCTCGTCCGCGCCGGCGCCCACGCGGCCGTCGTCGCACGCCGCGAGGCACGCGAGCACGAGCGCCGCGAGGACGGCTCCGATGCGGGACGACACGGCCACGGCACCCCCCGATCGGCGAGACTGCCAGAACACGCGCCCCGGAGCCACGGCGCCGTGCCCGGCGGGCGACGCGGATCAGGGCGTCCGGGTGACGACGATCGTGTCGGCGCCGACGACCCGGCCGGCGCGATCCACCGCCTCGAGCTCCACGATGTTGAGACCCGGCGCGAGCGGCACGTGGATGCGCCACGTCCGCTCGTCCACCCACGCGAGGTCGAGCGCGCGTCGCTCGCCGGCGTAGCGGATCTCGAACACGTCGATCCACGCCGTGCCCTCGACGGCGATCGTCGCCGCCGCGGTCTCGACGTCGGCGCCGCCGTTCGTCGTGAGGGCGAAGTCCACCGGCGGGAAGCGCTGGGCGACGGAGTCGGCGGCCCCGGTCAGCGCGTGCCGGCCGCGCTCCACGAGGAAGGTGGTGAAGGCGGCGAAGTCCTGCCCCGGCAGGAGCGCGCCGAAGTGGTCGCGCCAGTGCGCCAGGTACTCGGCGTTCTGGGCGCGCGTCACGATGTCGTGCAGGTGCCAGTAATAAATCCGGGTGTTGCCGGGGATCGTCAGCAGGCGCCGCAGGTCGTTGTTGGCCACGAGCGCCGACCGCGGGTCCGCCGGGTAGAAGTCGATGTCGTGCGGGAAGTACAGGACGCGGTGGTCCCACGGCCGCACGTAGAAGCGCGCGTTGTGCTGGGCGCCGCTCATGTAGTGGTCGACGGCGCCGCTCAGCGTCCCCATCGCGCAGGCGCGCAGGAACTGCTCGGTGTCGATCACGTCGGCGGCCTGCGCGCGGAACTCGGCGTCGGGCAGCCCGAACACCTTCGCGAAGCGCATGAAGCCGTCGTAGTCGTCGAGGCCCCGGTTGTTCTTGATCAGGAACGTGTGCCGGTAGCTCTCGGGGTCGTCGCCGAGGTCGCGCAGGTTCGTGCCGACCACGAGGTCCGGCTGCGGGCGCTTGCGGCCCTGGGGCGTGCCGTCGTCGGTCGTCGTCGGATAGTAGACGAGCTCGTATTCGAACAGCATGCCGTCGCCGCCGTCCGGGAACTGGTTCCCGAGCAGCAGGTCGCCGGTGCGCGTGAGCTGGACGATGGCCGGGGTGGTGTGCGCCGGCAGGGGCGAGACGACGTAGGCCAGGTCGTTGTACTCCGCCGACACGGAGCCGGCGCGCTGCATGACCTGGTCGATGAGGATCTCGCGTTGGCCGACGCCCGTCGCCCCGGAACGGTCGAGCGCGAGCGTCCCGAAGACGCCCCGGAACGGCCTGTCGGGGTCGAAGCGCACCGAGAAGGCGAGGCGCGCCGCGTTCGGGCGCCCGCGCTGGCTGCCCTTGGCGCGCAGGCCGACGTCGTAGAAGACCTCGCGGTCGTCGTAGACCACCGTGCCGCCGAGCCACTCGTTGCTCATCAGGTTCACGTCGGTGTGGAACCAGGTCACGTCGGCGGGGGTCATGAGCAGCCGCACGGGGCGCAGCCGGCCGGCGGCGGCGGCGCGGCCGTCCTCGACCTGCAGCAGCGCGCGCGAGGCCGGCCCCGCCGCGGGGAAGGTCGACGCCGCGCCGAGGTCGTCCACGCCCTCCACGTAGAACTGCACGCGCGCGCCCGCCGGCCAGCCCGGCAGCGTGGCCTCGAAGCGGCCGCCGTCGGTCGCGGCCATCGCCGTCGGCGCGAAGGCCGCGCCCTCCACCGACGTCCAGAGCGTCACGTCGGCCACCCCGTGCGGATCGACGGCCACCACCGAGAACGTCACCGCCTCCCCGGGCGCGGGCACGATCGGCGCGTGGCCGAAGCCGGCGTACGTCGGGCCGATGTTGTCGACGAGCGCCGAGTTCGGGGCGCCGGGCGTGCCGCGGGACGCCGGCCGCGCGAGGCGCGTCGTCCGCGGCAGCCGGTTGAAGTACAGGCGCGTGTTGAGCTGGTTGGAGCCCGCGACCCACCGGGCGCGGTACGAGATCTCGTAGACCGCGCCGTTGGTGACGCGCCGCCCTTCGGCCAGCGTGGTCTCGGCGTGGTTGTGCATGTGCTCGGTCGTCCCGGTCGCCACGAGGCGCAGCACGGGGTTGCCGGGGGCGTCCGGGTCGTCGACCACCTCGGCGTGGCGGTGGTTGCCGAGGAAGCGCCACGCGGCGGCGCCGTCGCCGAACGTGCCGTTGCGCAGCAGCTCGATGCGCGCGCCGTCGGGATCCTCGACGACGCTGAGGTCGTCGATCAGCACCTCGCCGGCCTCGAGCAGGCCGACGACGAGCTCCTCCCAGCGCCCGTCGGGGCCGACGGCGCTCGCGCGCGCGGTGCCGCGGTAGCGGACCGCTTCCCAGGCGGCGTGCCGCGCCTCGTCGCTCGCCGCCCAGGCCTCGGCGGCGGCGTTGTCGGCCCACGGATCGCGCAGCTCGAGGCTTGGTCCGTCCCCGTCGGCGGATGCGGGCCAGCGCCCGCCGTCGAAGTAGCGGACGTCGTCGGCGGGCGCGCCGCACCGGTCGAGCAGCAGGACACGGTCGCCGCCGTCGCCGAGGGCGGCGTCGTAGTCGCCGACGACGGGCACGCCGGGGAAGGCCGCCCGGAACGCCTCGGCGTCGCGGGCGACCACGAGGTGGCCGTCGGGCTCGAGGACGGTGCCCTCGGGGAAGCGGAAGCCGACAGCGTCGACGAGCTGCCATCCACCGAGGTCGACCGCCTCGGCGCCGCGGTTGTACAGCTCGAGCCACTCTTCGGGGCCGTCCGCCGTCGGGTGGTACATCAGCTCGTTGATCACCACGTCGCCGTCGACGGGGGCGGGCGGCCCCGGCGCACGCGCGGTGGCATACAGGGCGGCGGCGAAGCGCAGGTCCGGGTCGTCGGGCGCGGCCTGCAGGACGGCGACGGCGAGCACGTTGCGCCCGCGGACGAGCGCGTCGGCCGGGATCTCGACGCCGCGCTCGAAGACGGGGCGCTCGACGGGGGCGAGCGCGAGGGTCGCGGGATCGACGGGGCCGGGGGGCAGGTTGCGCCGGTAGACCTCGACGCCGTTGAGGTAGACCGCGAGGCCGTCGTCCACGAGCGTGTCGAGCGCGAGCCGCGTGGCCGCCGGGTCGCCGTCGAAGTCGAAGGTCGTGCGGAAGGCGCGCGGTCCGGCGGGCACCGCGGTGTCGCCGCCCGGCGGCAGGACGGGGGCGCGCGTCCGATAGAGCGCGTAGGTGTCCTGCACGTTCGTCGCGGAGACCGCGTCGAAGGTGTCGAGCCACAGGTAGTTGGCGGCGGGCCCGAAGAGCGCGCCGACGACCGCGCCCCAGGGCGCCTGCAGGCGGTCCGTGCCCACGGCGGGCGCGGCCCAGGCGTCGGCGAGCGTCGCGGCCCGCACGAGCGCGCGCACGTCGTCGGCGGCCGGCGGCGGATCGAGGAGCTCGCCGCCGGGGTTGGCGCCGGCCGGGCCGAGGATCGCCTGCCATGTCACGGCGTCGGTCCCCACGACGGCGCCGTCCGGCAGCGTCAGCTGGGCGATGACCATCCGCGGGCCGACGTCGTCGCCGCGCGGCTCCCAGGCGGCGACGTAGAGGTGGTCGCCGGGGCCGAAGGTGACCTCGAAGTCCTCGGGGGACGTCCAGTCGCCCGTGCCGTCGCGGGCGGCGAGGCGCAGCGCGTCGCCGCGGGCGTCGCCGACGTAGAGCGCGAAGTGGTTGTCGGCGGTGGCGCGCACGGCGCCGGACGCGCGGGCAGCCTCGCCGGCGAAGAACGTCGCCGGCCCGGCCTCCCAGCCGCCGTCGTCGAAGTCGGGCGCGACCCAGCCGAGGCCCGGCTCGCCGTCGTGGCGCCAGGGGGCATCCTCGGGGACGAGCGTGTCGACGGAGGGCGGGGCGCCGACGGCGGGGGCGTTGGGCAGGCCGGGCGTGGGCGCGCCGGTCGTCCATCCCTCGGCGCGGTCGCTCTGCGTGTCGGGGTCGCGCTTGGCGAGCGAGTGGCCGGCGGCCGGGACCGGCCAGGGCGGCGCGGCGACGGTGACCGTGTCCATGAGGCGGCCGCCCTGGCTGCGCAGGTCGAGGCCGTCGCCGCCGGCGAAGTCGGCGGGACCGAGGGCGCCCGCGAGGCGACCGGGATCGGCGGCGACGACGAGCAGGCCGCCGCCGGCCAGGATCGTCCCCTCGGGGAACGCCCAGCGGACCGCGCCCTCGAGCGTCCAGCCGGAGAGGTCGACGTCGATGGCGTTCTGGTTGTGGAGCTCGACGAAGCCGGCGCCGTCGTCGAAGCGCAGCTCGTTGAAGACGACGGTGCCGCCGGCGACGGCGCTGCGGCGCGTCCAGGGCGCGGCGGCGCGGGTCGCGCACGCGTCCGGCGGCGGGGGAACCGCCGCGTCGACGGGCGCGGCGTCCTCGGGCTCGGGCGCGGCGTCGGGCGGATCCAGAGCGCCGTCGCGTCCCGAAGACCCTGCATCGGGTCGCGTGAACTCTGCATCGGGCCCCGAAGACTCTGCGTCGGGGACCATTTCGGCGGCGTCGGGGGCCATTTCGGCGGCGTCGGGCCCTGAAGCGAAGGCGTCGGGGACCATTTCGGCGGCGTCGGGCCCTGAAGCGAAGGCGTCGGGGACCATTTCGGCGGCGTCGGGCCCTGAAGCGAAGGCGTCTGGGATCTCTTCGGCGGCATCGGGCCCTGAAGCGAAGGCGTCTGGGATCTTCTCGGCGGCATCGGGCACCGGTGCGATCCCGTCGCGAAATGACGCATCGGACGGCCGGACGACCGCGTCGGGCATCGGCGGGGGGACCGCGCCGTCGGCGGCCGCGTCGCCGTCCCCGCGCCCGGCGCCGCTCCCCGCGTCGTCGCAGCCGACGAGCCACAGCGCCACCGCCAGAACGCCGACCAGACGTGCCACGTCGCGACCTCCCCCCTCCGGGGGAGCCTAATCGAAGTGGGCCATCCTCCGCGCGTTCAGGGGGTCAGCGCCGCGGCCGTGCGCCGGTAGCGCGCCGCGATCGCGTCGCGCTTCACGTGGCGTCCGTCGGCGACGACGCGCCGGCCGCCGGCGAAGACCTCGCGGACGAGGTTGCGGCTGCCGCTGAAGATCCAGGAGTCGACGACGTTCTCCGCCGAGCGCGCGGCGAGCTCGGGCGCGTCCTCGTCGAGCACGAGCAGGTCGGCGCGCTGGCCGGGCTCGAGCGCGCCGACGGGCTGCATCGTCGCGCGGGCGCCGCCGGCGAGGGCGTGGCCGAGGAGCGACTCGCCGACGCTGGCGAGGTGCGGCAGGGCCGCCACGTTGCGGCGGTGCGCGCGCAGGCGCTGACCGTACTCGAGCCAGCGCAGCTCCTCGACCGGCGAGGTGGACACGTGGCTGTCGGAGCCCACGCTCCACAGGCCGCCGGCGACGAGGAAGTCGCGCAGCGGGAAGAGGCCGTCGCCGAGGTTGGCTTCGGTGGTCGGGCAGAGCGCGACGGTGGCGCCGCGGGCGGCGATGGCGCGCACCTCGGTCTCGGTGAGGTGCGTGGCGTGCACCAGCGTCCAGAGGAAGTCGACGGGCATGTGGTCGAGCAGCCACTCCACCGGCCGCGTGCCGCGGGCGGCGAGGCACGCCTGCACCTCGGCCTCCTGCTCGGCGACGTGCAGGTGCACCGGCAGGGTGGCCGGCAGCGACTCGAGCACCGTCCGCATGGGCCCCGCCGGGACGGCGCGCAGGCTGTGGAAGCACACACCCACCCGGACGTCGTCGAAGCCGTGCAGACGCTCGACGAGGCGCAGGTAGCCGTCGACGTCGTGGCCGAAGCGGCGCTGGCGGGCCTCGAGCGGGCGCCCGTCGAGCCCGCCGGTCATGTAGAGCGCCGGCAGCAGCGTCAGGCCGATGCCCGTCTCGCGCGCCGCCTCGACGAGCGCGATCGACATCGCCGCGGGGTCGGCGTAGGGCGTGCCGTCGGGCTGGTGGTGCAGGTAGTGGAACTCGCAGACCGAGGTGTAGCCGGCCTCGAGCATCTCCACGTAGAGCATCGCCGCGACGTCGCGCAGCGCCTCGGGGGTGACGCGGCCGGCGAAGGCGTACATCACCTCGCGCCACGTCCAGAAGCTGTCGTCGGGGTCCGTCTGGCGCTCGGCGAGGCCCGCCATCGCCCGCTGGAAGGCGTGCGAGTGCGCGTTGGGGATGCCCGGCAGCACCCAGCGCCCGAGCCGCGGGGCGTCCGCGGCCGACTCGACGGCGGCGAGCGTCCCGTCGTCTCCGATCGCGAGCGCCACGTCGGGTTGCCAGCCGTCGGTGAGCCACGCGTGCTCGGCGAAGTGGCGGTTCATGCGTCCTCCTCCCGGGTACGCCGATTGCTGCCTCGCCCCATCGGGCCGCCGATGGAGGTGCATCGATGTCGCGCTGCGAGACCTGCGGAAACGATTACGACAAGACGTTCGACGTGACCATGTCCGGCGAGCGGCACACCTTCGACAGCTTCGAGTGCGCCATCCAGATGCTGGCGCCGAACTGCGAGAAGTGCGGCGTGCGCATCGTGGGGCATGGCGTCGAGGCGCACGGGCGCGTCTTCTGCTGCGCCGCCTGCGCCCGCGGGGCCGGCGAGAAGGGCGTCCAGGACCGCGCGTAGGAGGGGCGGCGTCGAGCGCCGCCGACGTGAACCTGAACGGCTTCGGGTCAAAGACCCGCCGCGGGCTCGTTCACGTTTATGTTCAGGCTCACCGTCACCGCGAGGCGCGTTTGCGCCGCCACGGCAGCGCGAGCGGCAGCAGCCAGAGCGGGGCGCCGGCGGGCGCGGACTGGCAGCCGCCGTCGTGGTGGGCGGCGGCGCGGCTGTCCGGCTCGCCGAAGTCGGCGCGGTCGTCGGGCGGCGGGGCGCCGTCGGGGAAAAAAGCCCCGTCGGTGTCGAAGGCGGCGTCGAACGGATCAGGGGGCTCGGGGCGGAAGGCTGCGTCGTCCGTGCCGGCATCCGGCGACGGCGCGCCATCCGGCGGCGGGCCCGCGTCGGGGCTCGCCATCGCGGCGTCGGGCACCGGCGGCGGCACGGCGGCGTCGGGATCCGGCGGGGGCGGTGGCGGCTCGACGGGATCGGGCACCCGCGGCGTTCCGAGACGGAAGGTGCTGTAGTACTGCAGGGCGTCCCAGCCCTCGTCGTCGGCCCAGTTCGGGCCGGCGATCGCGGCGCCGAAGCCGTTGCCGGCCGAGAGCCAGCAGCGCAGGCCGGCCGACGAGCGCGCGCACAGGTCGTCGCGGCCGTCGCCGTTCACGTCGGCGAGCCGAATCGTGCCGTGGAAGCGGAAGTGGCCCCACCCCGAGCCGTCGGCGAGCTCCGGCCCGTCGATGCGGCGCGCGAAGGGCCGCGCGCCGTCGGAGAGCCAGCAGTAGACGCGGGCGTTGGCCCGGGCGCAGAGGTCCTGCGTGCCGTTGCCGTCGACGTCGCCGAGGCGGATCGTCCCGTAGTTGCCGTGGTCGCGCCAGCCGCTGTCGTCGGCGAGGGCCGCCCCCGCCGCCGCGGCCCCGCCGAATCCGTTCCCGTTGGAGATCGCGCAGCGCACGTCGCTGGCGGAGCGGATGCACACGTCGGCGCGCCCGTCCCCGCTCACGTCGGCGAAGCGGAAGGTGCTCCAGTAGGCCACGTCGGCGTAGCCGGCGGCGTCCGTCCAGTCGGGGCCGTCGACCGCGTTGGTGAAGCCGGCGCCCGTGCCGCGCCAGCACTTCACGCCGTTTCCGCCGCGGGCGCAGACGTCGGCGCGGCCGTCGCCGTCGAGGTCGCCCGTGCGGATCGTCCCGTAGCGCGCGGGGGCGTCCCAGCCGCCGGCGTCGGAGAGCTCCGGCCCGTCGAACGAGGCCCCGAAGCCCTGGCCCGTCGCCGGCCAGCAGCGCCACCCCGCGGCGGCGCGCGCGCACACGTCGTCGAGGCCGTCGCCGGTCACGTCGGCGACGCGGAGGGTCGTGTAGTACTCGGGCTTGTTCCACCCGCTGGCGTTGGTCAGGGGCGGCCCGGCGATGGCCGCGCCGAAGCCGCCGGCGCCGCCCGGCCAGCAGCGGAAGCCGTCGGCCTTGCGCGCGCACACGTCGGCGAAGCCGTCGCCGTTCACGTCGCCGGTGCGGATCGTCGCCCAGCAGCCGGGCCCGTCGCAGCCCGCCTCGTTGCCGAGGTCTTCGAGGCGCCAGCGCGCGCCGAAGCCGCCGTTGCCGTCGGCGAGGTGGCAGTCGACGCCGCGGTAGCCGCGGGCGCAGGCGTCGGCGAGGCCGTCGCCGTTCACGTCGGTGGTGCCCGGCGCGTCGACCTGCGACGCCTGGTCGACGGGCTCCTGCTCGCTGAAGTCGCACGAGCCGGGCACGCTGTCGCCGCCGGCGAGGATGGCGAGGTGGTTGGCGACGACGCGCTGGCTGCCGTCGGACGGGCGGTTGACCACGCCGCGCCCGCGCACCCACATGGTCGAGGAGCCGCCGCCGTCGAGGTTCATCGCGCGCCACGCGCCGAGCTCGCGCATCAGGCCGCCGAGCTCGGCGCAGGTGGCGCCGACGCTGCTGCCGGAGCGCCCGTCGACCACGGCGAGGATGAGCGTGCGGCGGTCCTTCGAGAGGCCGGCGGCGGTGCGCGGGTGGCGCTGCGCGCAGTCGCCGCGGTTGAACTCCCGCGGCACCTCGCCGCCGTCGACGATCGTGGGCCGGCCGCCGACGGCCTCGCGCGCCCAGGCCGGCGGATCGGCGACGCGCCCGGGCAGCGACAGCCAGGCGGAGTCGTCGCCGAACAGCAGGTCGCCGGAGCCGGCCATGTCGGCGTGCCAGCGGTTGCCGTCGTGCATCGCGAGGCCGGTGGGGTCGTAGGTGTCGTAGCTGAAGAAGTCGGCGTTGACGACCGCCTCGGCGCCGACCAGCTCGCCGAAGGACGAGGCGGTGCGCCGCTTCTCGTTGCGCGCCGTCGCGCGGACGCTCACCCCGCTGTGGCACAGGTCGACCACCAGCGCGGTGACGTGCCACGGGCGGTTGGTCGTGCGGTCGAGGAGGCGGACGCCGGGGTGCGGCGTGCTCCAGGTGTCGCGGGCCGTGGCGGGCGTCGCGAGAAACGGCAGCAGCAGCAGGGCGAGGGCGCGCACGCGACGACGATAACCGAGTTTCGCGCCGCGCGTCGCCTCGTCTATCGTGCGCAGCCATGTCGGAGATTCGTCGCAACGCGGGCCGGGTACTGATCGTGGGCTTCCCCGAGCGGGCGCTGACGCCGGGGCAGGCGGCGCTGGCGGCGCGGGGCGCGCTCGGCGGCGTGATCGTGTTCAAGCGCAACCTCGGCGCGCTGCCCGAGGTGGCCGACCTGGTGTCGAGCGTGCGCGGCCATTGGCCGGCGGGGGACGCGCCGCTCGTCGCCGTCGATCAAGAGGGCGGCAAGGTGGCGCGGCTCGGGGCGCCGGTCCTGAGGTTGCCGCCGATGCGCGCGCTCGCCGCCCACGACGACCCCGATCTGCTGCGCCGCGCCGCGCGCACGCTCGGCGGGCAGCTGCGCGCCCTCGGCATCGGCGTCGACTTCGCGCCGGTGCTCGACGTCGACACCAACCCCGACAACCCGATCATCGCCGAACGCGCGTTCGGGCGGACGGCCGACGAGGTCATCCGCCTCGGGCTCGCCTTCGCCGACGGACTGGCCGACGCCGGCGTCGTCGCGTGCGGCAAGCACTTTCCGGGGCACGGCGACACCGATCTCGACAGTCACCTCGCGCTGCCGCGCATCGCGCACGACCGCGCGCGGCTCGACGCGGTGGAGCTGCCGCCGTTCCGGGCGTGCCGCGGCCGCGTACCGATGATCATGACCGCCCACGTGGTGTTCGAGACGCTCGACCCGGGTGTGCCGGCGACGCTGTCGCGCCGCGTGATCACCGGCCTGTTGCGCGGGGCGCTCGGTTACGACGGCGTGATCGTCAGCGACGACCTCGACATGAAGGCGGTGGCGGCGCACTGGGGCGTGGCGGAGTCCGCCGTGCGCGCGATCGACGCCGGCTGCGACGCGCTGCTGGTGTGCGTGCACGCCGAGAACACCGAGGTGGCCTACGAGGCGCTCGTGCGCCGCGCCGAAGCCGACTCGGCCTTCGCCACGCGTCTCGCCGAGGCGGCGGCCCGGGTCGACGCGCTGCCTCGCGCCCCGGCGCCCGACGCCGTCGCGCTGGAGCAGGCGCTGGCCCTCGGTCCAGCCCTCGAAGCGGAGATCGCACGCTTCGCCGTCGCCTGAATCCGCTCCATTTGCACCGAATCCGCCCCACCCCCTAACTTGCCTCTCGTGAGGCACCGATGTAGGTCACCGGTGTCTCAGGGGAGACCACGGGAGGATTCCGGATGCGTTTTGATCTGAAGCTCGCGATGTTCCTGGCTGCCGCGCTGGCGATCTCCGGCTGTGAGAAGGAAGAAGAGGACGACGGCGGCGCCGGTGGGGCCGGCGGCAGCGCCGGTGGGGCCGGCGGTGAAGGCGGGGCCGGCGGTGAAGGCGGCGCCGGTGGACATGGCGGCGCCGGCGGCCATGGCGGCGCCGGCGGACATGGCGGCGCCGGCGGCGAAGGCGGCGGCCAGGGCGGCGCCGGCGGCGAAGGCGGCGCCGGCGGCGAAGGCGGCGGCCAGGGCGGTGCCGGCGGCGAAGGCGGCGGCCAGGGCGGCGCCGGCGGTCAGGGCGGCGCCGGTGGTCAGGGTGGCGCCGGTGGCGAAGGCGGCGCCGGCGGTGGCGGCGGCGGCGACTGCGCGGCGGCCTGCGAGAAGCTCGCGGCCTGCGCGGTGGTCGAGGAGCCCGCCGACCTGTGCCCGAACCTGACGCCCGACCAGGAGCAGGCGATCGCGACGGCGTGCGGCGCGGTCTGTACGCCCGAGCTCGCCGGCCAGGTCCTCGCCATCGACGAGTGCGACCAGCTCGTGCCCGCCATTGCGGGCGCCGACGGCGGCTTCGCCAACGCCTGCCTCGGCGAGGGCCCCGGCCCGGGCCCCGGCGAGTACATGGAGCACCCCGAGTGCGCCGCGTTCGGCGCCAAGGCGTCGGAGTGCGCCCAGGCCAACGGCTGCGAGGGCGCGGCGTCCATCGCCGCCGGCCTCACGGTCGTGTTCACGGTGCAGTGCAATGTCGCCGTCTCCGACGGCGAGGTCGCGGCCGCGCAGATCGCCGGGATCACCGGCTTCCCCTGCGATCACGAATTCTGGCTCGACCTGACGACCCCCGACGAGGGCGACGAGCCGGAGGGCATCGAGCTGTTCTGTCAGGCGGGCCCGCGCGTGCCGATCGAGCAGTGCCGCGGCCTGTGCGAGGAGCTCTCGCCGTGCGCGGCGCAGATCCCCGACGCGACCTTCCAGCACGTCATGGGCAACGTCGAGGGCTGCACCGCCTTCTGCGCCATCGAGGCCGACGTCGGCGACAACGGCTTCGAGTGCGTCCAGAACGCGAACTCGTGCCCGGAGACGATCGCCTGCCTCGGCGAAGGCGACGACGAAGACGGGAACTGACGGCGGCGGGCGTTCATGTTGACGAAGGATCGCGCCGTACCCTCGGCGCGATGAGACCTGCCCACAAGCAGACGTTCCTCTGGGGCTTCGGCGCCGGCATCGCCTACGGGCTGGCCGCCTTCTTCGGCTTCCGCGAAGCCAACCTCCTGACGACCACGGCGTTCCTCTTCGGCGTCCCCGCCGGGATGAGCGCCGTCGCGCTCCTCTTCACCGACGACGATCAGATCACCAACTACCGGCGCGTGCTGCTCATCCCCTGGCTGAGCATCCTCGGCCTGCTGGTGCTCTCGACCGTGCTCTTCAACGAGGGCGTCGTCTGCCTGATCGTGCTGGGGTTGCCGTTCATCGGCGTGGCCCTCGTCGCGACGTTCGTCATCTGGCTGGTGCGGGCGCGGCGCATCCGCGCCGAGAAGAAGCGCCGGGCGGGGCTGACCTCGGTGTTCCTGCTGCCGCTGTTGCTGGCGCCGGTGGAGCACCGCTTCTTCGTGACCGAGGAGGCGGGCGCCGTGGAGAACGCCGTGGTCGTCGAGGCGTCCGCCGAGGCGGTCTGGGCGCACCTGGCCGCGGTGCCGACGATCGGCGAGGCGGAGTACGCGCCCGGCTTCTTCCACCGGCTCGGCATCCCGCGCCCCATCCGCGCCACCGTGGACCGCGCCGCGCTCGGCGGCCGCCGCACCGGCGAGTTCACCGACGGCCTGCGCTTCGACGAGGTCATCACCGAGTACGACGCCCCGCGCCGCATGACCTTCTCGATCGCCGTCGATCCCACGCGGCTGCGCGAGGGGAGCGCCGAGCGACACGCCTTCGAGATCGGGTACTTCCGGTTCGTCGACGCCACCTACACGCTCGAGCCGCTCGGCGAGGACCGCGCGCGCCTCGCGCTCGCGTCGCGCTTCGTCCTGCGCAGCGGCGTCAACGCCTACGGCCGCCTGTGGGCGGACGCCGTCGTCGGCGACTTCCAGGCGCGCGTGCTCGCCGTCATCGCGCGCCGCGCCGAGCGCGCGGATCGCCCGCCGTCCCCCGCCGTCACCGCCGCCCGTTAGGCCGTTGCGTCCGGTCCCGCGCGCGACGAGACTGGCGCGCGACGGGAGGTGCGGCGTGCAGGCATTCGAGCAGCTGGGCGCGTTCTACCTGGGGCGGCGACGCGACGTGGCGAGCGGGCGCACGCTCGACGCGCCGCTGCTGTACGACGCGAAGGACCTGACGACCCACGCGGTCGTCGTCGGCATGACCGGCAGCGGCAAGACCGGCCTGTGCCTCTCGCTGCTCGAAGAGGCGGCCATCGACGGCGTGCCCGCGGTCGCCATCGACCCCAAGGGCGACCTCGCCAACCTGCTCCTGACGTTCCCGGACCTGCGCCCCGACGACTTCGCGCCCTGGATCGACCCGGGCGAGGCGGCCCGCGCCGGCGCCACGCCGTCCGAGTACGCGGCGCAGGTGGCGCGGCGCTGGCGCGAGGGCCTCGCCGCCTGGGGCCAGGACGGCGACCGCATCCGGCGCCTGCGCGAGGCCGCCGAGTTCAAGGTCTACACGCCGGGCAGCAGCGCCGGCACGCCCATCCGCCTGCTCGGCGACTTCGCGCCGCCGCCCGCCGCCGTGCTCGACGACGCCGAGGCGCTGCGCGACCGCATCACCGCCGCCGTCTCCGGCCTGCTCGGCCTCGCCGGCGTCGACGCGGACCCCGTTCAGAGCCGCGAATTCGTTCTGATTTCGACGCTGCTCGACCAGACCTGGCGCGACGGCCGCACGCTCGACCTGCCGCAGCTCGTCCACTCGATCGTGCAGCCGCCGTTCGACCGGCTCGGCGTCTTCAACCTCGAGCAGTTCTTCCCGGCACAGGCGCGCATGGACCTCGCCATGCGCCTCAACAACGTGCTGGCCTCCCCGAGCTTCGCGCCGTGGATGCAGGGCGAGCCGCTCGACTTCGGCCGCCTGCTCGCCACCGACGAAGGCAGACCGCGCCTCTCGATCGTCTCCATCGCCCACCTCTCCGACGCGGAGCGCATGTTCTTCACGACGCTCCTCCTCGACGCGGCGGTGAGCTGGATGCGCACCCAGGCGGGCACGAGCAGCCTGCGCGCCCTCCTCTACATGGACGAGGTCTTCGGCTACCTGCCCCCGACCGCGAACCCGCCGTCCAAGCGCCCGATGCTGACGCTGCTGAAGCAAGCGCGCGCCTTCGGGCTGGGCGTCGTGCTCGCGACGCAGAACCCGGTCGACGTCGACTACAAGGCGCTGTCGAACGCGGGCACGTGGTTCCTCGGGCGGCTGCAGACGGAGCGCGACCTGGCGCGCGTGCTCGACGGCCTCGAAGGCGCGAGCGCCTCGGCGGGGCGGACGTTCGACCGCGGGCGCATGGAGGCGACGCTGGCGGGGCTCGGCAGCCGCGTCTTCCTCATGAACAACGTTCACGAGGACGCGCCGGTCGTCTTCGAGACGCGCTGGGCGATGTCGTACCTGCGCGGGCCGTTGACGCGCGACCAGATCCGCGCGCTCGCGAAGGCGCCGGCGTCGCGCCCGGCCGCCCCGGCCCTCGCGCCGCCGCCGCCCGCGCCCGCGCCCGTGGGGCCGACGCTGCTCGACGCGCCGCCCGCCCCGCCGCCGGGCCTGCCGGCGGTCTACCTCGCCCCCGCGGAGCCCCCGGGCGACGCCGCGCGCCTCGTGTACCGGCCGGCGGTGATGGTCTCGGCCGAGCTGCACTTCGTGCACGCGCCGGCGGACGTCGACGCCTGGGTGCGCGCGGGGGCGGTGGCGCCGCTCGGGGCCGGGCGAAAGCCGGACTGGGCCGCCGGCTGGACGCTCGACGCGCCCCCGTCGACCGAGATGGCGCCGCGGCCGCGCGCCGCGTTCGAGCCGCTGCCGCCCGGCGCGCTCGACGCGCGGGCGGTGAGCGCGTGGTCCAGCGACTTCGCCGCGTGGTGCCAGCGCGCCGAGGGCCGGACGCTGTGGAGCTGCTCGCGCCTGAAGGGCTGGGCCCGCGTCGGCGAGGGGCAGGCGGCGTTCCACGCGCGCATGCATCAGCAGGCCCGCGAAGCGCGCGACCTCGAGGTCGAGAAGCTGCGGCGCAAGTACGAGCCGCGCCTGCAGAAGCTGCAGCACAAGCTGTCCGAGGCCGAGGGCCGGCTGGATCGCGAGCGCGCCGAGCTCGGCCAGGCGCAGACGAGCGCCGCGCTCGAGATCGGCGGCACGCTGCTCGGCGCGTTCTTCGGCCGCCGCGCGGTCTCGACCGCCGTCCGCGGCGCGGCCCGCGGCAGCAGCAAGGCCGCGAAGGAGCAGGCCGACGTCGAGAAGGCCGCCGCCGGCGTCGAGCAGGCGCGCGCGGGGCTCGGCGCCCTCGACGCCGCCTTCCGCGCCGAGATGGCCGAGCTGCAGCGCGCGCACGGCGAGGCCGCCGTGAGCCTCGAGCCCGTCACCGTCTACCCGCGGAAGGCCGACACCCGCGTCGACCGCGTCGCGCTCGCCTGGGTGCCCTACCGCGCCACCGCCGCCGGCGCGCTCGAGCCCCTCGTGCACCTTCCGCGCACCGCCGCGCCCGCCTGATCGGCGCCGCGCTACAGCTCGCGGCAGTCGGGCGGCGGGACGCGCGGCCCGAACGACACCGGGCGGACGCGCTCGATCACCGGCTCGCCCTCCGGCGGCGCCCACCAGCCGACGTCGACCGTGAACCAGCGGTCGCCCCGGGCCGGATCGACGACCGGCTGCAGCGACGTCTCGACGAGGCGCGTGCGGCAGACGAGCCGCTCGAGGCGGGCGGCGTCGAGCACCGGGACGCCGGGGGAGAGGCGGCTCCACGATCGGCGCCCGATGCGGTCGGGCGCGAGGCCGGTGCGCGTGTCGTAGACGATCTGCTCGGGGTCGACGCCGGGCGCCGGCCGCGTCGCGGGCGCGAGGCCGCGCTGCAGGCTCATCACGTGGTCGTTGCGCAGCGGGAAGTACAGGTTCTGGGTGAGGGTGCTGCCGTTCGCCGCGACGGGACCGGCGGGCGCGGCGCTCGCGTAGACGCCCATCGCGATGGCCGCCGGCTCGATGCCGCGCCACGCCCGCTCGTCGGTCGCCGGGCCGCTCCACTGGCTCGCCCAGATCTCCTTGATGGCCGCCTCGACGAGGGCGGGCGCGGGGTCGGCGGGCAGATCGCGCGGCGGATACAGGCCGGCGCCGGTGAAGCCGCGGATGCCGGCGGCGTTGGTGCTCGGCCACAGTCGCACCGGCTGCCCGGGGAAGGTCGCGGCCAGCGCGTCCGTGAAGGCGGCGAGCACCGCCGGGTCGAGCGGGTGCGCGCGGATGGCGTCGCGCACGACCGCCAGCGCGGCGTCGCGCGCGGCGCCGGGCATGCCGCCGGGCGGCAGGAGGGCCGCCGCCCCGCTGTCGACGAGGTGGTCGCGGTCGTGGGCGAGGGCCAGGGCGAAGCCGGCGGCGGGCACGCCGAGCGGTCCGGGGCACCCCGCGTTGTTCGAGACGACGCCGCGCAGCGTGCCGAGGAGCGCCGCGTGCGTGCCGGCGGCCCCCGCGCCGCCCATCCCGAGCGGCAGGATCCCGCGCGTCTCGAGGTCCACGGGCGCGACGACGACGCGGGCGCGCGCGGCGGCCCACCACGCCGCGGCCTCGGCGAAGTCGGCGAGCGTGACCGAGAACCGGTCGCCGTCGATCTCGAAGCGGACGAGCCGGTCGACGTACGGGGCGATGCGCGGATCGGCGGACGCGCCTTCGAGCGACATGGCCGGCGCGCCGCGGTCGAGCAGCGCGACGAGGTGCTCCGCGGTGGGCGACTGCGGCCGCTCGGCGATGAGGCCGGCCACGAACGGCAGGTCCGCGGGGGCCTCGTCGGTCAGCAGGAGGGTGTCGGGCCCGAGCCGCGCCCGGTCGAGCGCGCCTTGGGGCTGCCGGCGCAGCCATCCGTAGGCGACGCCCGGCACGAGGAGCTGCATGTCCGCCTCGCGCAGGGGCGCGTCGAGCCCGACGATCGGCACGCTGCCCTCGATGGTGTGGTAGTGCGCGAATTGGCTCGGCCCGCTCGGGCGCAGCGCGTACTCGCCGGGCGACGAGACGTGGCGCATCGCGGCGAGGAACGCCCGCGGCATCAGCGCCGGCGGGATGCGGTCGCCGCCCGTGTACTCCATCGTGAGCAGGCCGTTGGCTGCGGAGCGGTAGAGCGTCGCGAGCACGAAGCGGCGGTCGTCCGAGAAGTAGTTGGCGACCGAGAACGCGGACCAGCCCTGGTTGAACTGCCGCGCCTCTTCGGGGATGCAGCGGCTCAGGTGCGGCAGGCGCTCGATCACCTCGCGCACGAACGTGTAGTGCAGGTCCCAGCGCGTGCCGAGCAGGTGGACGACCTCCCCGGCCTCGAGGTCGACCACCACCTTGACCGCCGCGGTGCCGGTCATCACGTTGCCGGCGGCGAGCGCGTCGAAGTCCCCCGGCGTGCGCAGGTGGCGCACGCGGTCGCCGATCGGTCGCGACGGCAGCGGATCGCAGGCGGCGTCGGTGTCGGCCTCGTCCGGGGTCGCCGCCGCGCAGAAGCGGTGGCGCCCGTCGGCGTCGTCGGGCCCTTCGCGGGCGAGGACAGCGCCCTCGGGCCAGTGCATGAAGTCGACGCGGTCCGCCGCCTCGCCCCCCGGATCGAACAACGTGACGACGCCCTCGAAGCTCGGATCGGCCAGGAGCGGCGCCACGTCCTCCGGCCGCACCTCGAGCGTGGCGCGCGCCCCCGGCTCGAGCGCGTCGACCGGCCAGGCGAGCGCGGCGCCGGCGTCGACGGCGGGCCAGGGATCGCCGGGCCGCTGCGGGGCGACGCGCACCGTCCACGCCGCGAGGTCGACGGGCGCGTCGCCGGCGTTGAGCACCTCGACGAAGCCCGACGGGCGCAGCGCCAGCTCGGTGAGGACGAGCGGCCGCGGCGGCGTCGGGTACGGCTCGGGCAGCGCGAACGGGGCGAACGCGTCGGAGGTTGGCGGGGCGGGCCACGGCGGGGGCGCGCAGGCGTCGCCGTTCGCCGTCCCCGGCGTCGACCACGGGCAAGGCTCGAGCGGACCGCCGAAACGGGCGAGCGCGTGATCCACGGGCAGGTCCGCCGGGATGGGCACCGCGCGGGCGACGTCGGGGCCGAGGAGGTGCAGGGTCGACCCGCGTGGCACCGCGAAGGGCAGGAAGATCAAGCGCCGCGCCCCCGGCTCGAGCGGGGTCGGCGCCTCGGCCAGCGGCCGCCACGCCGCGTCGCCGTCGATCGCGACGAACCACGCCGCGAGATCGACCTCGGCCGTGGCGACCACTTCGATCCATGGCCGCGCGCGGCCGTCGGCGTCGAGCGCCGTGCCGCGGTTGTCGGCCACGATCTCGTCGACGGTGAGGGGGTCGGGCGGCGGTGGGAGCGCCGCGTCGGCTTCGCCCGCGTCGGGTTCGGCGTCGGGCTCGGCGTCGGGCGGGCTCGGCGCCGCGTCGACGACGGTCGCGTCGGGCATCGCGGCGGCGTCGGGGGCGTGCGCGTCGGACGGCGAGGCGTCCGGCGGGGCGGCGTCCGGCGGGGCGGCGTCCGGCGGGGCGGCGTCCGGCGGGGCGGCGTCCGGCGGCGCGGCGTCAAGGACGACCGCGTCCGGCGGCGAGGCGTCCGGCGGTGCGGCGTCGGGTGTCTCCACCGCTGCGTCGTCGCCCGCGTCGGTGGGCGTCCCGCAGCCTCCGCCGCCGTCCGCCACCGTGCCCGGCGCGCAGGCCGCGGCGTCCGTCGGCGCCGCGTCCCGGACCGCCGCGTCGGGCCGCGGAACGACCGGCGCCGTGGCGTCCGGCCGCGCGCCCGCGTCGTGGCGGGCGCCGCCGTCGGGCGGCGCGTCGTCCGCCCCGCCCTCGCCGCAACCGACGAGGGCGGCGAGCAGCAGCAGCGTCAGCGCGTGACGTCGCCCCCCGGTCCCCATGAGGCGCAGTATCGCGACACTCGCACCCCGCCACAATTCGCGTGGGGACCCGGTCGCGAGCCGGGCGGGAAGGGCCCCCGGCGGGCGCGGCGGCGGGCGCAGGGCTGGCAGCCGCCGTCTTCGGCGCGACGCCGGCGCGGTGCACCTCGAGCAGGGAGTCGAAGAGGCCGAAGACCTCGGTCTCGAGGTCGCGCGGCAGCGCCAGGTCGTCGGCGATCTCGTCGCGCAGGGCGGTGCGGGCGCGGTGACGGTCGCGTCCGCCGACCCCCGCGGACCAGCCGAGCGGGGTCACTCCTTGCGGGCGGCGAGGACGGCCTGCAGCTCGGCCACGGTGGGCGCGCCGGGCCCGATCATGCGCACGAGCAGCGCGCCGGCGAGCTCCTGGACGTAGGCGTAGCGCTCGGGCGACCGGAAGGCGCCCTCGACCTGCAGCGCGTCGCAAACGCGGCTCAGCGCGGGCTCGGGGCGGCCCAGGCGGGCGAGCAGGTCGCACATCGCGCCGCCGTCCTCGCTGGCGCCCCACAACGCCGAGAGCGCGTCGCGGCCACCGCTCTCCCACGGCGCGAGCAGGCGCTCGACCTGCGCGGCGTCGCCGTCGTCGATGGCCCAGACGAGCAGGCGAAGCGGATCGCCGTCGAAGTCGCCGTCGTCCTCGTCCTCGGCGGCGGCGGGGCGCGGGGGCGGGGCCGCGAGGACCCCGTCGGTCGCCGGCGCTTCCGGCACGTGCTTGCGGACCGCGGCGGCGAACTGGTCGCGGACGCCGCGGGCGTCCTCGAACGGCACGGCGGCGAGCACGCCCGCCAGCGAGGACGCGTCGTGGGCGGCGGCGCAGCGGCGGGCGACGTCGAGGCCGGCGGCCATCTCGACGAGCCAGCCGGGCACGATCGGCGCGGCGTTGCCGGGCTTCAGCGCGCCGAACACGCCGGTGAGGCGGGTCGACAGGTCCGCGGCGAGCTCGTCGACCGCGGCGCGCACGCCGTCCCATGCGCCGGCGCGGGCGGCGAGCTGCACCATCGAGACGGGATCGCGGCACGCGCGCCACGCGGCCGCGGGATCGGCGGCGTAGGCGCGCGCCGCCTCGTCGGGCGCGTCGCCCCGTTGCAGGGCGCGGGCGAGCGCGGTGATCACATCCATGCGGGCTCCTCGGTCGCGCACTCTACTACGCCGCAGGCCGCACGAGAGATCGCGCTCAGTGCGTCGGAGGGTCCGAGGCCGGGAATGACTCGATCGAGCCCTCGTCGACCATGTCCGGGTCCGCGCCGTGGGCGTACGGCGCCATCGCCGGACCGCCCGGGGGCAGCGGCTGCGCTTTCTCCTTGCCGTTCAACAGGTTGCGCAGCACGAATTGCAGGATGCCGCCGTGCCGGAAGTACTGGACCTCCTGCGGCGTGTCGATGCGGACGAGCGCGGCGAGCTCGACGACGCCGCCGTCCTCGCGGCGCGCCCGCACGGTCACCTCGCGGCCCGGGGCGAGGTTCTCGGCGAGGCCCGTGATGTCGTAAGACTCGCGACCGTCGAGGCCCAGCGACGCCGCGCTCTCACCGGCGCGGAACTGCAGCGGCAGGACGCCCATCCCCACCAGGTTCGAGCGGTGGATCCGCTCGTAGCTCTCGGCGAGGACGGCGCGAATCCCTTGCAGGAACGGGCCCTTGGCGGCCCAGTCGCGGCTCGAGCCCGAGCCGTACTCCTTGCCGGCGATCACGAGCAGCGGCACCCCCTCGGACCGGTAGCGCTCGGACGCCTCGAAGATCGTCGTCTGCTCGCCCGACGGCTGGTGCGTCGTGAAGCCGCCCTCGGTCCCGGGGGCGAGCCGGTTGCGCAGGCGCACGTTGGCGAACGTCCCGCGCACCATCACCTCGTGGTTGCCGCGCCGCGCCCCGTAGGAGTTGAAGTCGCGCGGGTCGACGCCGTGGTCGCGCAGGTGGCGTCCCGCGGGCGAGTCGACCTTGATCGAGCCGGCGGGCGAGATGTGGTCGGTGGTGACGCTGTCGCCGAGCAGCGCCAGGACGCGCGCGCCGCGGACGTCCTCGACCGTCGCCGGCGCCTCCCGCGTCATGCCGTCGAAGTACGTGGGCTTGCGCACGTATGTCGAGTCGGGGTCCCAGGCGAAGCGGTCGCCCTCGGGCACCGGCAGCGCCCGCCAGCGCTCGTCGCCCTCGTACACGGCGGCGTACTCGTCGCGGAACATGCGCTCCTTCAGGGCGCCACGCAGGACGTCCTCGACCTCCTGCCGCGTCGGCCAGACGTCGCGCAGGAACACCGGCTTCCCCTCGCCGTCGGCGCCGAGCGGCTCCTCGTACGGGTCGAAGTCCATGCGCCCAGCGAGCGCGTAGGCGACGACGAGCGGCGGCGACATCAGGTAGTTGGCGCGCACCTCGGAGTGGATCCGCCCCTCGAAGTTGCGGTTGCCCGACAGCACCGAACAGACGACGAGCCCGTCGGCGGCGATCGCCTCCGACACCTCGGGCGGCAGCGGGCCGCTGTTGCCGATGCACGTGGCGCAGCCGTAGCCGACGAGGTGGAAGCCGAGCTCGTCGAGGTAGGGCTGCAGCCCCGACGCGGCGAGGTAGTCGGTGACCACCTTGGAGCCGGGGGCGAGCGAGGTCTTGACCCACGGCTTGCGGCGCAGGCCGCGGGCGGCCGCCTTCCGGGCGAGCAGGCCGGCGGCGACCATGACCGACGGGTTCGAGGTGTTGGTGCAGCTCGTGATGCTGGCGATGACGACCGAGCCGTGGCCCAGCTCGCAGTCGCCGTCGACGGTCGAGGCGTGGCCGGGATCGGCGTCCGTGCACTCGCCCCAGATGCCGACGCCGTTGTCCGCCGCCTGCTTCTGCGAGCGCGGCTTCGCCCCGGACTGCAGCGACGGCAGCGCCTCGGCGAAGGCGGCCTTCGCCTGCGTCAGCGGCACGCGGTCCTGCGGCCGGCGCGGCCCCGCGATCGACGGCACCACCGTCGACAGGTCGAGCGCCAGCGTGTCGCTGAAGACGGGCGCCGGCGCGTTCGCCGCGTGGAAGAGGCCCTGCGCCTTCATGTACGTCTCGACGAGCTTCACGCGCCACTCGGGGCGCCCGGTGAAGCGCAGATAGCGCAGCGTCTCCTCGTCGGGCGGGAAGATGGCGCAGGTGGCGCCGTACTCCGGCGACATGTTGCCGATGGTGGCGCGGTCGGCGACCGGCAGCTTCGCGATGCCCGGGCCGTAGAACTCCACGAAGTTCCCGACGACGCCCTTCCTGCGCAGCATCTCGGTCACGGTGAGGACGAGGTCGGTGGCCGTCGCGCCCTCGGGCAGCGCGCCCTCGAGCCGGAAGCCGACCACCTGCGGGATGAGCATCGACACCGGCTGCCCGAGCATCGCCGCCTCGGCCTCGATGCCGCCGACGCCCCAGCCGAGAACGCCGAGCCCGTTGACCATCGGCGTGTGCGAGTCGGTGCCCACCAGCGTGTCCGGATAGACGACGCCGTCCTGCTCGAAGACCACGCGCGCCAGATGTTCCAGGTTCACCTGGTGCACGATGCCGGTGTACGGCGGCACCACCTTGAAGTTGTCGAACGCGCGCTGCCCCCAGCGGAGGAAGGCGTAGCGCTCCCCGTTGCGCTGGTAGTCGAGCTCGCGGTTGCGCTCGAGCGCGTCGGGGCGCGCGAAGTAATCGACCTGCATCGAGTGGTCGATCACGAGCTCCACCGGCTGCAACGGGTTGATCTTCTTCGGATCGCCGCCGAGCTCGGCCATCGCGTCGCGCATGACCGCGAGGTCGACGATGGCCGGGACGCCGGTGAAGTCCTGCAGCAGCACGCGCGCCGGCGTGAACGCGATCTCCCGCGACGGCGCCGCCTTCGGATCCCACCCGGCGAGCGCGCGCACGTCGTCCGCGGCGACGACCGCGCCGTCCTCGTGCCGCAGCAGGTTCTCGAGCAACACGCGCAGCGAATAGGGCAGGCGCGCCACGTCCACCCCGAGCGAGCTGGCCAGGGCGGGCAGCGAGTGGAACCGGTACTCGCGCTCACCCACCCGCAGTTTCGAAAGCGTCCCGAAGCTGTTCATGACCGCCGGCCTCCTCCGACCACGTTCGTCGAAGTGGGTTGCGGCTCGGCGGCCGCGGGTCGCGTCCGATGAGTTTCATCTTCACGCCTGAGTGAGGATGCCATTTGGCAGCCTTCTCGTTGCGTCAATACCAGCTCTTCACACCTCCGAACGGGTGGGAGTGCCATCACGACCAGCTCAACCACACGCACGAGGCGTACGACCGCTCGCGCGGTGACGTGCCCGAAGCGGCAGCGCCATCGGCAGCGCAGGCGCGCGAGAGCGCCCTGCCGCGTCCTGTCGCCGTGAGCACGATCGCTCACAACCCCTGATAGGCAGGCCGCCCGGATCTCACGGGATCCGGGCGTCCTCTCTCGAACGGAGAGTTTCCGTGAGCGATCTCATTCTCGTGACGGGTTCCGAGGGGCTCGTCGGTACGGCGCTCGTGCGCGCGCTGCGGGCCCGTGGCGAGGCCGTCGCAGCGCTCGACCTGCGGGCGCCTGACACCTGCGATGTCACCGACCCCGAACAGGTTCGGCAGGCAATGGAAGGCTGCCGCGGCGTCGTTCACCTCGCTGCGGTGTCTCACGTCGTCTGGGGCGAGCGCGACCCCGACGCCTGCCTGGCCACCAACCTCGGCGGCACCCGCAACGTCCTGGAGGCCGCGCTCGCCTCGCCGCCCGCCCCTGGGTGGTGTTCGCCAGCAGTCGGGAGGTCTACGGCGAGCCGAGCGCCTGCCGGTGACCGAGGCGGCCCCGGTGCTGCATCGGCCCGCTGGCGCGCGAGTCGGCCCTTCGCCGCGAAGTGCTGCCGCTCCTCCCGCTGGTCAACTGGAAGCACGCGCTCGCGACCCTCGCGCGCATGCGGCGATACGCCGCCGAGCTCGGATATGCGGTGCCGCCCGAGGCCGAGGCCGCGGTTTGGTCCGTCTTCGACGCGCAGCCGCCTGGCGAGCGGGCGGCCATGATCGAACGCCTGGACCGCTCCGCTCACCGCGACGCCGACGTGCGGGCGGCGGCCCTGGCGGTCGCGCACCCGCTGACTTCCCGTCGGGACGTCAGGCGTCGAGCAGCGCGACGCCTTCGTAGCGGCGGACGAACGGGTCGCTCGTGACGAGCGTCAGGCTCTCGACGCGCGCCTGCGCCACGAGCAGGCGATCGAACGGGTCGCGGTGGTGGTCCGGCAGGCGCGCGACCTCGTCGACATGGGCGACCGAGACGGGCAGCGTCGTGAAGCCCTCTTCCGCGACCGCCGTCGCCACGGTGCCCTCGAAGCCGAGCTTGCCCAGCGCCCGCTTGATGACGATCTCCCAGGCCACGACGGCGCTCACGAAGACCTCGTTGGCCGGATCGGCGATCGCCGCGCGCGCGGACGCGCCGAGCTCCGCCGCGTCCGACCACCACCAGAGGAAGACGTGCGTATCGAGAAGGAGCCTCACTCGCGCGCACCGAACGCGTCGGCGATGTCGTCGGGCAGCGGCGCGTCGAAGTCCGGGCCGATGTGGACGCGGCCCTTCCCGCGGCCGGGACGCCGCTCGGGCCGCGCCGCTTCGACGGGCACGAGGCGCACCCGCGGCTTCCCGGCCTTGGCGATCACGATCTCTTCGCCGTTCGCCGCGCGCTCGACGAGCTCGGAGAGGTGCGTCTTGGCCTCGTAGAGGTTGACCTGGGTCATGAAGTCAGCCTAAGCCGGCGCAAAAGGTTGGTCAACCTGGTCAGGGGCGCGGCGCCGCGGCCCGTCGCAGGCGGTCGTTGATCGCCAGGCCGAGGCCGCGCTCGGGGATGGGCGCGACCGCGATGCCCGTGAACTCGGGCAGATCGAGCGCCCGCAGCATCGCGAACAGGTTCGCGGCGGCCTCGACCGGATCGCCGGACGCCGACAGGTCGAGCGTGGCGCCGGGCGTGCCGCCGAAGCCGAGCAGCGCCTCGCCGGGGTGCGCGGCGGCGGCGTTCAGGCGCACGGGCAGGCCGGGCGCATAGTGGCTCTCGAGCTGTCCCGGCGCGCGCGGCGCCGTGGGGTCGGCCGCCGCGTGGACGAGCGGCTCGCCGAGCGCCGCCTCGAGCGCCTCGGGCGTGACGCCGCCGGGGCGGAGCAACGCCGGGCGCGCGCCCGAGAGGTCGACGACGGTCGACTCGAGCCCGACGCGGCACGGGCCGCCGTCGAGCACGAGCGACACGGCGGCGCCGAGCTCGGCGGCGTGCGCGGCGGTCGTGGGGCTCACGGCGCCCGAGCGGTTCGCCGACGGGGCGGCCAGCGGGCGCCCGGCGGCGGCGAGCAGCGCCCGCGCGACGGGGTGGTCCGGCTGCCGCACGGCCAGCGTGTCGAGGCCGGCGCTCGCCAGCAGCGAGGCCGGCGACCGCGGCGCGCGCGGCAGCACCAGCGTCAGCGGCCCCGGCCAGAAGCGCGCCATCAGGCGCCGCGCCCGCGCGTCGGCCACCACGAGCGTCTCGACCTCCGCGGCCTCGGCCACGTGCACGATGAGCGGGTTGAACCGCGGGCGGCCCTTGGCGGCGAAGATGGCGGCCACGGCGCGGTCGCTCGTGGCGTCGCCGCCGAGGCCGTACACCGTCTCGGTGGGGAAGGCGACGAGGGCGCCGGCGGCGAGCAGGCGCCCGGCCTCGGCGATGTTCTCGGGCGTGGTGGGGACGATGCGCGACGACATGCGCGCAAGATAGGCGGGCGCCGCGACCGAGGCTACCTGTCTCCGCCGCCGGGGTTCGTCCGGCCACCCGCGGCGTCGCCCGGATCGCTGCGGCCGCCGCTGTCGCTCCCGCGGGACGAGCCGCTGCTCCCCGAGCGGCGGCCCGAACCGCCGTCGCGGTCGCCGCCGCCCGGGTTCGTCCGGCCGCTCGCGCGGTCGCGCGGCGCCTCCTCGCGACCCTCGTCCGGCGCGCGGTCCGTCTCGGGCGAGGGCCCGGGCGTGGGCGTGCGCGGCTGCGGGCGCCGGTCGACGGCCTCGAGCGCCTCGACGCAATCGGTGTAGCAGAGCTCCGCCCGGACGAGGCGCGCGTCGGCGCACACGTCGGCGCACCCGCGCGGCATCCGCGGCTCGCGGAAGACGTCCTCGCCCATGCGGAACAGGCCGTCCTCCGCCGCTTCCGGCCGGAAGCCGCGCGCGCGCACGTCCGCGAGGATGTCGTCGAGGCCGGCGAGCCGGCCGGCGGCGTCCCGCAACCGCACGCGCGCCGCGTCGATGGCGCCCGCGGACTGGTCGAAGACGATCTCCTTGGCCGACGTCACGTCGAGCACCAGCGGCGCCGTCGCCGAGTACGTCTCGAGCGTCTCGCGGTCGATCACCTCGTCGCCCGCTTCGGCGCCGCCGCACCCGGCGAGCGCGACGCCGAGCCACATTCCGATTCCCCGTCGCATTCGGACCTCCTCCGCCCGCACGCCGAGCGTCGCGTCCAGTGTGATGGGCCGCCGCGCGACGCATGGCCGAAAAAACGTCTCGCGGCGACGAAAGAACTCGGGGCGCGCCCGGAAAAGGGCGGCGCGGCGCCCGAAAACGCCGCGCGCGGCGGCCGCGGGCTTGCGTCGCGCATCGCCACCGCCCACAACGGGAGCATGACCCGCAAGATCGAGAAGCCGAGCCAGCTGATGGAGCTGTTCTTCCACGTGGCCGAGCTGCTCGGCGTGGAGAACGACCGCGATCTCGCGGCGTTCGCCGACGTCGGTCCGGAGAACGTCGGCAACTGGCGCGCCGGCGCCGTCCGCGAGTTCAAGCCGCAGAAGCTCGAGTCGGTGAAGAAGAACCTCGCCATGCACCTGTCGATGCTGCGCGCCCGCGCCGCGGCGGCCCATGCCGACGGGCTCCACCCGCTCGAGATCGAAGAGGGCTCGAGCCCCGCCGACCTGCACCGGCAGTTCCGCGACCGCGTGTCGTTCGACTACCTCGGGCATCGCTTCCTGTACTTCGAGGCCCAGGGCGCGCTCGCGTGGGAGAGCCTCATCCGCGCGGGCTACGGACAGAGCGCCTGGCTCGACGGCGCCGCCGAGGCCGTCCGCCGCTGGACCGAGCCGCGGCGCGAGGGCGGCGGGCGCAGCCGCGGACCGCTGGCGCACGCGCTCGGCTTCGACCGGCGCGCGAGCCCGCGCGGGCTCGACGTCGTCTCGCTCGGGTTCGGCGACGGCGCCAAGGAGGGCCTGATCATCGAGCGGCTGCTCGCGCTCGAGGCCGAGACCGACCGCCGCCTCGCCTGGCTCGCCTACGCGCCGGTGGACGTCTCCATCCCGCTGCTCCTGCAGGCGGCGCGCGTGAGCCGCGAGCTGTTCGCGCGCGGCGACGGACCGGGTCGCGCGGTGCTGCCGTTCTGCGCGGACTTCGAGGAGGGCCGCCTCGGCTTCGCGCGGCGACTGCCCACGCAGACGCGCGAGCCCGACGAGGGCGTGCGCCTCGTGGCGCTGCTCGGCAACGTGTTCGGCAACCTGCGCGACGAGGAGGCGTTCGTCCGCCAGAAGCTCTGGGCGCTCACGCGGCCGGGCGACCTCGTCTGGCTCGAGGTGGGCGTGCGCATGGATCCGCTCGAGCTCGACCCCCTGACGCGCATGACGCGCCCCGACCAGGCGCCGACGGCGGCGGAGGCGAGCCGGCGCCTGCTGCTCGAGGGCCCCTACCGGCGGTGGGAGGCCGCGCAGGGCCGTCGCCCGTGCGAGCTCGACGTGCGGGTCTGGCTGCGCGAGGACGACGAGAGCGCGCGCATCCCCGGCTCCGTCAACTTCTGCCACGACCTCGTCATGCGCGACGAGCGCCGTGTCGTCACCATGCTCTACAGCCGCCGCTACGAGCCGGAGGGCCTGTGCGCATGGCTCGAGGCGCGCGGCTTCGCCCTCGAAGGCACCCATCGTGTCGCCGACACACAGCAGCGCGTCCGCGTGCTCCACCTCCTGCTTCGTCGCACCTGAGCTTTGTTTTCGATCCGGGCGATCGTGCTACAACCATTCACCCACATGGGGAGGACAGGGGATGCGCAGGTCGATTCGGATCGAGACGTTGTTCCTCGTCGCGGCGCTGGCGGTGGCCTGCGATGACGGTGCGGGCGCCAGCGACGACGGCAACGGCGGCGGCGCCGGCGGCGCCGGTGCGGCCGGCGGCCATGGCGGCGGCCACGGCGGCGAAGGCGGTGCCGGTGGCGAAGGCGGCGCCGGTGGCGAAGGCGGCGCCGGCGGCGAAGGCGGCGCCGGTGGCGAAGGCGGGGCCGGCGGCGAAGGCGGCGCGGGTGGTGCCGGCGGCGCCGGCGGCGAAGGCGGTGCGGGCGGCGCCGGCGGCGCTGGCGGCGAAGGCGGCGCCGGTGGCGCGGGCGGCGCGGGTGGCGCGGGCGGCGAAGGCGGCGCGGGTGGCGAAGGCGGCGCGGGTGGTGAAGGCGGCGCGGGTGGCGAAGGCGGCGCGGGTGGCGCGCCCCCTCCGCTCGGCGAAGGCCTCGCGGCGAGCCGCATCCATCAGGCGGCGATCGCCGCGGCCGGCGACCAGAACTGCCGCGATCTGAACGGCGACGGCACCGCCGACAACTCGTTCTCCGGCCTCGCCGGCCTCGCCAACGGCCAGCTGCAGGGCGCGCTCGACGAGGGCGACCTCAACCTCATGCCTGCCGCGCTCGGCCTCGAGCCTCCCGGCAACCAGGGCCTGTTCGACCTCGCGGTCTTCACCGCCGACCCCGGCGGCGACGCGAACACGTTCATCGTCGACGACAGCTCGCTCGACGACAACGGCGATCCGCTGGTCGTCTTCCGCGGTGCCTCGGCCGCCGGCGGGCGCCTGCAGGCCGGGCCGGGCAACTTCCAGTTCGCCCTGCCCGTTCAGGACATGAACCTGGTCCTCAACCTCACGAACGCCAGCATCACCGGCCAACTCGGGCTGAACGACGCCGGTCTGTCGATCGGCGGCGGCGTCATCGCCGGCCAGATCTCGCAGGCGGACCTCGACGCGGCGCTCGTGGTGGTGCCGGCCGAGTTCCGCGGTCTGATCCCGATCTTCCTGCAGCCGGACATCGACAGCGACGACAACGGCCAGAACGACTCCTACAGCCTCTGCCTCACCTTCGATGCCACCCCGGCGACGCTCCAGGGCTGGCCGGTCGAGTGATCACTTGAGGACGGCCATCGTCTGCCGGCACAGCCCGAGCAGGCGGCCGCCTTCGTCCCACAGCGTGCGATCTTCGACGGTGTAGCCTTCCGTGGCGGTGTCGCTGCGGATGGCCACCAGCGCCGGCGCGGCCGGGTCGCCGCCGTCCGCGGCGAACTGCAGCATCGCGGCCACTGTGGCCATGACATGCGGGCCGCGGGCGCGCGTGAGGTACGCCGGCCACCACACGTCGAGCAGCGCGGCCACCACGGCGGCGTCGCGGCGGGCGCCCGGCGCGCGGGCGGCCACCCAGCCGCCGGTGAGCGCCTCCGGCGCGCCGCTCCACGGCAAGTGCCCGACACAAGGACGGAATTCGAAGTACCGCGCGAAGGCGGGGAACGCCGCCGACCAGGGCACCGCCGGCACCGTGGCCGCCGGCGGGGCGGCGGGCGGCAGGAGGGCGTCGTACGTGACGGGGACGCGGGGCAGGCCCAGCGTCCCGACGGCCATGGCCACCGTCTCGCCGTCCTGCACGAGGCGCGCGGCCACGTGGCTCATCCCCGACCCGCGCCGGAGCGTCTCGACCCGCAGATCGGCCGCGCCGGGCAGGACGGGCGCGGTGAGCTGCGCGGAGAGGGCGCGGACGGGCCGCTCGGGATCGGTCGCCTGACACGCGCGCACGAGCCAGCCGAAGGCGAGGCCGCCGTAGGCGCCGCGGCCCTGCTGCCAGCCGTCGGGCACCTCACAGCGGTACAGGCCGTCGCCGGCGACCGTCACGTTCAAGAGCGTATCGAGGTCCATGGGGCGTACCGTAGCATCGGCCACTTGGACGAGAGGAGCGCGGGCATGAAGCAGGCACCGACGTGGGAGCTCGAGAGCTGGTATCCGTCGCTGGAGAGCGAGGCGTGGCGCGCCGACCGCGACGCCTGCGCCGCCGCGCTCGAGGCGATCCGGGAGCGGGCGGCGGCCATGCCGGCGCCCGGCGGCGACCCGGCGGCCTGGGTCGCCCTGCTGAACGACGCCGAGGCGGCCTCGGCGCGGCTCGGCCACCTCGGGACCTACGTGAACTGCCTCGCCTCCGCCGACGCGCGCGACGCGACGGCACGCCGGGAGTCGGCGACCGTCGACCGCATGCGCGCGGTGGCCGTCCAGATCGAGGCGGCGTTGGCGGCGGGGCTCGGCGCCGCCACGGCCGACACCTACGGCGCGCTGCGCGCCGATCCGGCGCTCGCCGGCCTGGGCCACCGCCTCGACAAGCTGCGCGACAAGGCGCGCCTCAGCATGGCGCCCGAGCTCGAGATGCTCGCCGCCGACCTCGGCGTGAACGGCATGGACGCGTGGGGCCGCCTGTACGCGCAGGTGACGGGCGAGATGGACTTCGAGCTCGCGCCCGGCCGCCGCGTGCCGTTCGCGTGGCGCCGCAGCCTGCTCGAAGACCGCGACCCCGCCGTGCGCCGGGCGGCGCTCGTGAACGGCAACGAGGAGCTGGCGAAGCGGGCGTCGGTGTTCGCCGCCGCGCTCAACGCGATCGCCGGCACGCGCCTGACGTTGTATCGCCGGCGCGGCGTGGCGCACTTCCTCGACGCGGCGGTGCGCGACGCGGACATCACGCGGCGGACGCTCGACACCATGCTCGACACCGTGGCCGAGCACCGGGAGCTGGCGCGGCGCTACCTGCGGGCGAAGGCGCGGCTGCTCGGCAAGGCGCGCCTCGGCTTCCAGGACCTCTCGGCGCCGCTCGCGACCGGCGACGCGCCGGCGATCGACTGGTCGACGGCGGAGCGCCTGTTGGTGGACGCGTTCGCGCGTTTCGATCCGGCGATGGCCGCCTTCGCGCGCGACGCCTTCGCCAGGCGGTGGATCGAAGCGGAGCCGCGCGCCGGCAAGCGCCCGGGCGGCTACTGCGCGTCGTCCGCGATCACGCGCGAGTCGCGCATCTTCATGACGTTCAACGACACGCTCGGCGACACGCAGACGCTGGCCCACGAGCTCGGGCACGCCTGGCACAACCACGCCATGCGCGACCTGCGTCCATGGGCGCGGCGCTACCCGATGACCCTCGCCGAGACCGCATCGACCTTCGCCGAGACCATCGTCGGCGACGCGCTGCTCGCCGACCCCGGGACGGACGAGGCGCTGCGCCTGCAGGTGCTCGACCTGCGCATGGGGCGCGCCGAGACGTTCCTGCTCGACATCCCGATGCGCTTCGAGTTCGAGCGCGCCTTCTACGAAGAGCGGGCCGACGGCGAGCTCAGCCCCGAGCGCCTCTGCGCGCTGATGGCCGAGACGCAGCGGCGCGTGTACGGCGACACGCTGGCCGACGACGAGCTCGATCCGTGGTTCTGGGCGTCGAAGCTGCACTACTACATTACGGGCGTCAGCTTCTATAACTTCCCGTATACATTCGGTTATCTGTTCAGCCTCGGCGTGTACGCGCGCGCGCGGGCCGCGGGCGAGGCCTTCCGAGCGCAGTGGGTGGCGCTGCTGCGCGCGACCGGTCAGGGCACCGCCGAGAAGGTGGCGCGCGACGCGCTCGGCGTCGATCTCGAGTCGCCCGACTTCTGGCGCGAGACGCTCTCCATGGTCGCCGACGACCTCGAGCGGTTCGAGCGTGAGGTGGTCTCTAGCTTCTAAATCTTGCAAACCCTCCACCTGGCGGTCTATCCAGACGGGACGCCCTACGGAGTGGGGCGGGGCTCCATGCGGGGGCCCGCGCCAGGGATGGCGCCGGTCCAGGAGGGCCGGCGGAGCGCGGCCGCGCGAGGCCGCCGCCAGGGAGGGATGACGTGCGCACTCACGCCGTCGCCGCGCGCCGCGCGGCCATTGCCTTGCTCTGTCTCACCGGATGTGAAGGCGGAACGCTCGAAGCCAACGGCGAGATCGCCGTGCTCGACCACCCGCTCGCCGTGTGTTCGGCGGGGGAGGTGGAGGTCGAGAAGGCCGGACTCACGGTGCGGCCGCGCACCGACGTCCCGCTGCGCGCCGGGGGGACGTTCCCGGATGCGCTGCAGGTGAACCTGCCGCTGCGCGCCGGCGAGGTCGTGCTCGACCTGCGCCGCAATGACGCGCTGTTCGCCGACAGCTACGAGGAGCTCGAGTGGGATGGCACCGCGCTCGTGCCATCGGCCACCCCCGCGGAGCGCGGCTGCCACTACCAGGGCCGGGTGCGCGCGCCCGACGGCGAGGCGCTCGCGGGCGGCGTGGCCGCGTTGAGCACGTGCCGCGGCGGGCTGGACGGCATCGTCGCCGTCGCCGGCGGCTTCTATGCCCTGCAGGCCGTCGAGGGCACCGACGCGCACCGCCTCACCGAGATCACGGCGCCCTCGCTGCGCTCGCTGCTGCACGTCGGCGAGGCGGCCGGCGCCGGCGCCTCCCGCTGGGTGCAGCTCCTCGCCGTCAACGACAAGCGCCGCGCCGACGCCCTCGGCGCGCGCGTCACCGACGACACCGCGGCGGTCGTGAACATCGCCGACGCGCTGTACCGCGGCGGTGCCTTCGGTCGGCCCATCCGCGTGGCGCTCGCCGGCCAGGTGACGTTCTCCCAGGGGGATCCCTTCGCCGCCGCCCGCGTCGGCGCCGAGGTCAGCGGCAACGGGCTGCTGCAGCTCTTCAGCGACTGGCAGGTCGGCGCCGGCCTGCCGCGCCACGACAACGCCGCGCTCCTCAGCGGCGACAACTTCCAGGGACCGACCGTCGGCATCGCCTGGGTCGGCACGATGTGCAACGGGCGGGTGAGCGCGAGCATCGTCGAGGACCAGGCCAGCCAGGCCCACACCGCGGCCATCCTCGCCCACGAGATGGGACACAACTTCGGCGCCCAGCACGATGGCAGCGGCAACGCCTGCGCGCCCACGGGCTCGATCATGGCGGCGTCGGTCTGTTTCTCGTGTCCGGCGCCCGACGACTGGTCGGCATGCAGCGTCCAGGCGGTCGACGGCTACCTCGCGCGGACGGGCGGCGCGTGCCTCGACGACGTGCCGGTGGCGGTCGGCCAGGACCGGTGCGGCGACGGCCTCGTCACCGGCGCCGAGGCGTGCGACTGCGGCGGCGCCAACTGCGCCGGGATCGATCCGTGCTGCAACGGGGCCACCTGCCAGCTGGCCGCCGGCGCGACCTGCGCGGGCGACGACGCGTGCTGCGATCCGGGGACCTGCCGGCCGCTCGCCGCAGGGACGCTCTGTCGCGGCGCCGCCGGCACCTGCGACGCGGCCGAGACCTGCGACGGCCAGGGCGGGACGTGCCCCGACGACCGCGGCGCCGCCGACGGCGCGGCCTGCCTCGACGCGCGCGGCGTGGCCGGCGCCTGCGCCGATCGGCGCTGCGTCAGCTACGACGCGCCGTGTCGCGCCCTGCGCCCGGATGCCACGGCCACCGGCTGCGAGGGGTTCCAGCGCAACGAGGCGTGCGGGCGCCTGATCTGCAACATCGGCGGGCGCTGCTATCTGTTCGGCGACGGCGCCGGCGGGACCGTCGGCGTGGCCGACGGCACACCCTGCGGCGCCGGCGGCGTGTGTGACGACGGCGCGTGCTCGGCGGCGGACGGCTGCCCGGCCGACCCGAACAAGACGGCGCCGGGGGTCTGCGGCTGCGGCACGCCCGACACCGACGCGGACCGCGACGGGACGGCCGACTGCCGCGACGCGTGCCCCGCCGACGCCGCCAAGACCGCGCCGGGCGCTTGCGGTTGCGGCGTCGCCGAGTCGCCGGGGTGCGGTCGCTGCAGCGTCCCCCTCGCGAGCGGCGCGGTCCTCGCCGGCACGGCGGGCTGGACGCGCGTGCCCCTCCCCGAGGGCTTCACGACGCCGGTCGTGGTGGCGACGCCGCAGTATGCGAACCCCACCGGGCCGCTCGTCGTCCGCATGCGCAACGTGGGCGCGGGCGGCTTCGACGTCCGGCTCGCCGCGCCCGGCGGCGCCGCCGCGGCGAACGTGACGGTGCGCTGGATCGCAGTCGAATCGGGCGCCTACACGGCCGCCGCGCACGGCGTGACCATGGAGGCGGCGCGGGTGACGTCGCGACAGACCTCCTTCACCGGCTCGAGCTGGGCCGGAGAGGCGCGCGCCTACCGCAACGCCTACCGCGCGCCCGTCGTGCTCGGGCAGGTGATGACCGCGAACGACGGCGACTGGTCCCAGTTCTTCGCCGTCGGTTCGAGGCGCGACGTGCCGCCCTCGGCGGGCGCGCTGCGCATCGGCAAGCACGTCGGCGAGGACGGCGACCGCACCCGCGCGAACGAGACGCTCGGCTACATCGTCGTCGAGGCCGGCCGCGCCGACGTCTGCGGCCGCGCCCTCGCTGCCGGCCTGAGCGGCGACCTCGTGCGCGGCATGGGCGACGCCCCGCCGTTCGCCGTCGTCACCGGCCTCGCCGCCGGCCAGGCCGTGCTCTCGCCCGCCGGCGTCGACGGCACCGACGGCTACTGGCCGGTGCTCTACGGCGGCGCCGCGCTCGGCGCCGATCGCCTGCTGACCGCCGCCGACGAGGACAACCTGCGCGACGCCGAGCGCAGCCACGGCACCGAGCAGCTCGGCTGGCTCATCATCGGCCGCTGAACGGCGTTCAGGGGCGGGCGTTCGCCGCGCAGGCCTCGATGGCCTCGGCGAGGCCGGCGAACTCCCACGCCTCGCGCTCCTCGTCGCTGGCGGTGGCGGCGAGGTGGCGCAGCGGGGCGCACAGCTCGGGGTCGGCGAGCGCTTCGGCGGCGTGGATGAAGTGGGTGAAGCGCGGGCGCGCCTCGAGCGCGGCGCGCACGACCGGCAACGCGCGCGTGTCGCCGCGCACCGCGAGGCCCAGCGCGGCCTCGGCGCGCGTCTCCTCGTGCGGATCGGTCAGGCGCGCCGCGAGGGCGTCTCGGAGCGGCGCCGAGTCGAAGAACGCCTCGACGCCGGGCTCGCGCACGAGGTTCGCCAACGCGAACGTCGCCCAGTCGCGCACCGGGACGTCGTCGTCGGCCGACAGCGCGATCAGCGCTTCGACCACCTGCGCGCCGCCGTGCCGCATGACGGCGTGCACCACTGCCTCGCGCACGCCCGGATCGGGGTGCCGCGCGAACGGCAGCATGATCTCGATCGCCGCCGGGTCGTCGATGTCGACGAAGGCCGTCCCGATGGCCGTGAGGACGTTGGGGGACTCGTCGGGGCGCGCCATGCGGCCCAGCAGCGCGACGGTCTCGTTCAGCAGCGGCTGCGGACGGCCGCCGAGGAAGCGGAGCACGTCGGGCACCAGCGCACGCAGGCGCGGCTCCGGGTCGGCGGCGAGCGGCGCGACGAGCGACCAGACGGTCTCGGGGTCCTTGCGCTGCAACAGCTCGACGGTGCGCCAGTAGGCGTCGGCGTCCGCGGGCGTGCGGGCGGCGGCGTCGAGCAGCGCCGCCGCGGTCCAGGTCTCGTCGGGGGTCATGGCACGTTCTCCTCGTCGAAGGGCGGCGGATTCTGCCCCGAGGCGAGACGGATTGCCGCCTCGCTGAGAGAAAATGCGACGCGAGCGGCGCCGTCGCGCTCCATTTCGGCGACGGACGGCGGACGAGGATGCCGTGGCGACGACCATGACGATGCGGCGGCTGGGGCGAGGCGGGCCGCCGGTGGGCCGGCTCGGGCTGGGCCTCGCGGCGCTGGGACGCCCCGGTTACATCAACCTCGGGCACGACGAGGACGTGGGCGACGTCCGCGATCCGGAGGCCCTCGAGGCCCGCACCCACGAGGTGCTCGACGCCGCCTGGGCCGCGGGCGTTCGCTACTTCGACGCTGCGCGGTCCTACGGGCTTGCCGAGCAGTTCCTCGCCTCGTGGCTCGACCGCCGCCGCGTCCCGGCCGGCGACGCGGTCGTCGGCTCCAAGTGGGGCTACGCCTACACCGCCGACTGGCAGGTCGACGCCGACGTGCACGAGGTCAAGGACCACGGCGCCGACATGCTTCGACGTCAGTGGTCGGAGAGCCGGGATCGGCTCGGCCGGCACCTCGGTCTCTATCAGGTGCACTCGCTCACCCCCGACTCGCCGCTGCTCGGCGACGAGCGGGTCCTCGACGCGCTCGGGGCCCTCCGCGCCGACGCCGGCGTCCGCATCGGCGCGTCGCTCAGCGGACCCGAGCAGGGCGAGGTCCTGCGCCGTCTCCTGCCGGTGGAGCGCGACGGCCGCCCGCTCTTCGAGGTGGTCCAGGTCACGTGGAACCTCCTCGAGCCGTCGGCGGGCGCGGCGCTGGCCGAGGCGCGCGCCGACGGCCGCGGCGTCATCATCAAGGAGGCCCTCGCCAATGGGCGGCTCACGCGCCGCAACCGCGACGCCGACTTCTCCGCCCGCCGCGGGCTCCTCGAGGGCCAGGCCGCGCGCCTGTGCGCGACGCCCGAGGCGGTGGCGCTCGCTGCCGCGCTCGCCCAGCCCTTCGCCGACGTCGTCCTCAGCGGTGCCGCCACCGTCGCGCAGCTGCACGACAACCTCGCCGCGCTCGGCCTGACCTGGGACGACGAGGCCGCCGAGCGCCTCGCCCCCGTGCCGGAGCCGCCGGCGCTCTACTGGGCGAAGCGCAAGGCGCTCCCCTGGCGCTGACGGTCTGGATCCGCGCGCGCGCTCGTCGCACAGTGGCGGGTGATGTCCCTGTTCGAGACGTTGCTGTACGCGCTGGTCGGCCTGCTCGTGGCGGTGCGCCTGCTGCTCTGGTACCGCGGTCCGTCGGCGGCGTTCTCGCCGGCGCAGCACGCCGACGCGCTGCGCATCGGCGTGGCGCGCCAGATGCGCGGCCGCCGCGCGCGCCTCGCCCGGCCGGGATCGGCGACGCGCGTGCCCGGCGTGGCGGCGTCGCTCGTGGGCGTGCGGGTGCACGTGACCGTCCAGCCGCTCGCCCGGCCGCCCGTCGCGCCGCCGGAGGGCGCGCTGCCGGGCGGGCAGGCCCCCGCGGTCCTCGGCGACCAGCGCGCCGAGCTGTCGATCCACGTCGCCGAGCCGGCGACGGCGCCCTTCCTGCTCTGGTCGCGCACCGGCGACCCGCGCCTGCCCGAGCCGGACGCCGACGAGGGCGCGCCCGTGCGCAGTGGCGACGACGACTTCGACACCTGGATCGGGGCGCGCAGCCCCGATCCGGAGCGCGCCGCCGCGGCCCTCGCCGATCCCGACGTGCGCGAGCTCTGCCGCCGCCTCCTGCTCGTCAACGCGCCCTGGGGCGCCCGCCTGCGCGCCGACGCCCACGGCCTCGAGTGGACGTCGGTCGCGACCACCCGCACGACGCCCGAGTGGATCGCCCGCGCCGCCCAGGCCCTCATCCGCATCGGCCGCGGCTGACCCACCCCCCCCGGGGCACGCCCCCTGCAAGCTCTCGGGGACATGGAAGCCATCCGGCCGAGATCACTCGGGTTTCGGTTCGATCGCGCCCGCTACCGGACCGGCCACCGCGCGCTCGGGGCGCTGTCGATGGTGGCCATGCGGGCCATCCACGCCGCCGTGAAGCCGGGGCTGCGCCCGCCCTCGGCGCCGGTGCTGCGCGAGCTGCTGCGGCGCTTCGAGGCGCTGCTCGAGCGCGACCTCGCCCAGGCGGCGGCGGGGGAGTACCCGCGCGCGCTCCTCTTCGACGTGCCGCTGCGGCGCTACGCCTCGGCGGTCCCCGGCGGCCTGCTGGAGCTGCCGGCGTTCGTGCGCCGCGCCCACGGTCCGCCGCGCCGCGTGGCGCCCCCGGCCGAGAGCCTCGCGTATCCGCGGTACTACCTGCAGCCGTTCCACTGGCAGGGCGACGGCTGGTTCAGCGACCGCTGGGCCCGCCTCTACGACCTCGCGGTGGAGCTGCTCTTCGCCGGCACCGCCGACGTGATGCGGCGCATGGCCATCCCGCCGGTGCGCGCCGCGCTCGAAGGCCGCCCGGGCGCCCGCGTCCTCGACCTGTGCTGCGGCACCGGGCGCTACCTCGTCCAGCTCCACGCGGCGGCCCCCGGCGCCCACCTCTACGGCGTGGACCTCAGCGACGCCTGCCTGCGCGAGGCCCGCCGCGCCCTCGGGGACGTGCCCGCCGCCAGCCTCGTCGCCGAGAACGCCGAGGCGCTGCCCTTCGCCGACGGCGTCTTCGCGGCGGCCACCACGCTCTTCGCCCTGCACGAGATGCCCCGCGACGCCCGCCGCCGCGTGGTGCGCGAGGCCTGGCGCGTCCTCGAGCCGGGCGGCGTCCTCGTCGTGCTCGACGCCGACCAGTCGCCCCCCGGCGAGGGCATCAGCGACATCCTGCAGCTCTTCCCGCAGCTCTATCACGAGCCCTTCTTCAAGGGTTACCAGCGGGACGACCTCGCGAACCTGCTCGGCGAGTGCGGCTTCGCGGTGGTGCAGGACGAGCCGGTCTACGTGTCGCGGCTCGCCGTCGGACGCAAGCTCAGCGGTTGATCGCGGCGAGGATGTGCGACGCGGTGCGCTCGCTGTCGCCGATGACGGCGGGGGCGGCGTCGCGCGGCAGCCGCGCCGGGTCCTCGCCGCGCCAGCGCGTGCCGCCGAGCGTCACGACGCCGCCGGCCTCGGTGGTGAGGAGGAAGCCGATGGCCCGGCGCCGGTCGGGCCGGCCCTCGGAGACGGCGCCGCGCGCCCGCCCGAGGGCCGGCGCCGAGGAGTCCACGGCGGAGCACCGCGACACGAGCACCTCGGGCGCGACCTCGGCCAGCTTCGTCCGCCAGCGCCGCGGCGAGCGCGGCGTCACCATCACCACGTCGGGGGCGCCGGCCACCCCGACGCGCCGCCGCTCGCCGCCCGCCTCCTCGCGCCAGCAGCCCTCGCCGCGCACCGCCCACACGGTCGTCCCGCTCACCGGGAAGTGGATGAGCGACGCGGTGAAGCGGCCCTCGCGCACGAGCGCGCCCATGACGGCGAAGTCGTCGGATCCGCGCAGGTAGTTCAGCGATCCGTCGATCGGATCGACGACGACGAGCGGCCGGCTCGGGCCCTCCGGCGCGAAGAGCCGCCGCGTGTCGGTGTCCTCTTCGGCGTCGACGGCCACGCCCGGCAGGTACGCGTGCAGCGCGTGCAGGACGAGGTCCTGCGTCGCGAGATCGGCCGCGCTCACGGCCGAGCCCTCGAGCGTGCCGGCGCCGCCCTTGCGCTCGTGCGCGACGCGCCCACGCAGGCGCAGGGCGACGGCGCCCGCCTGCCACGCCGCGATGCGGAACACATCGACGAATCGCTGCTCCACCAAGACCTCCTCAGAACCCCGATCCACGCCGGCCTCGCGACGTCGCGGCCCGCCGCCCGTCCCGCCGGAGGTTCATGTCGGTTTCTTCGACGTATTGCGTCCGAACTACCTCATGGACTCGACGGATCGGTCCCACTAAGGATGTGCCATTCGTCACTTCGGACATCAGGAGCCCTCGATCATGGAGTCCATCGGTAGTCCCGCGCTGTGGGCGGGCTTCATCGGCTTCGTGCTGGTGATGCTGGCGCTCGATCTCGGTGTGTTCCACCGCAAGTCCCACGCCGTCGGCTTCAAAGAGGCCGCGATCTGGAGCGGCGTGTGGGTGGCGCTCTCGCTCGTCTTCGCCGGCGGCGTCTGGCACTTCGCCGGCACCGAGGCCGGCGTGAACTTCCTCACCGGCTACCTGATCGAGAAGTCGCTCTCCGTCGACAACATCTTCGTCTTCGTCCTCGTCTTCGCCGCGCTGAAGATCCCCGCCATCTACCAGCACCGGGTGCTCTTCTGGGGCATCCTGACGGCGCTCATCCTGCGCGCGGCCATGATCCTCGCCGGCACGGCGCTCATCGTCCGTTTCCACTGGCTCATCTACGTCTTCGGCGCGTTCCTCATCTTCACCGGCGTGAAGATCTTCGTGTCGTGGAAGAAGGGCGAGGAGGAGAACCCCACCGAGAACAAGCTGCTCGCCCTGCTGAAGCGGGTGATCCCGTCGACCAACGAGCTCGACGGGCACCGCTTCTTCACGATGCAGAACGGCCGGCGGCTCGCGACGCCGCTGTTCATCTCGCTGCTGCTCGTCGAGTTCACCGACGTGATCTTCGCGCTCGACTCCATCCCCGCGATCTTCGCGATCACCACCGACCCGTTCATCGTCTTCACGTCGAACATCTTCGCCATCCTCGGCCTGCGCTCGCTGTACTTCATGCTCGCCGGCCTGGTGGACCGCTTCGCCTACCTCAAGGTGGGCCTCGCCGGCGTGCTGCTCTTCGTCGGCCTGAAGATGGCGCTGATCGACTTCGTGAAGATCCCGTCGCCGGTGTCGCTGGCCATCATCGCGCTGATGCTCGGCGCCTCGGTCGGCTACTCGCTGTACAAGTCGCGCGGGGTGGAGCCGGCGCGCGAAGTGCCGCCCGCCTGACGACTTGCGCCGGGGCGGGCGGCCGGCGCACGCTGCGGGGGCTTCGACCAACCGAAGGACCCGACGAAATGCGCACCTTCTTCGCGGCGGCCCTGGCGCTCGCCCCGGCCGTCGCCGCCGCCCAGCCGGCGCCCGCGTTCAAGCTCGAGAACAACGCGCTCGTCCTGCCCGCGCCGGTGACCTACGAGACCGGCAAGGAGACCCTCACCGCCGAAGGCGCGAAGGCGCTCGACCACGTCGTCGAGTACCTGAAGCAGAAGGAGTACATCACGCTCCTGCGCGTCGAGGCGCACACCGACAGCGACGGCGACGACGCGCTCAACCAGACGCTCTCCGAGAAGCGGGCGCTGGCCGTCGCCGCGGCCCTCGTCGCCAAGGGCGTCGACTGCAAGCGCCTCATCCCCGTCGGTTTCGGCGAGAACAAGCCCGTGGCGCCCAACGACACCCCCGAGAACAAGGCGCAGAACCGCCGCACCGTCTTCGCCAACGCCGCGCTCAAGGGCAAGCCGATCGGCGGCATGCCCGTCGACGGCGGCGGCAAGGTGGCCGGCGACCCCTGCCGCTGACGACGGCCGGCCCGCCGCAGTCAGGCGAGGACGAGGCGCTTGACCACGACGAAGTGCAGGATGGCGGCGACGATGGTCAGCGCGTGGAAGATCTCGTGGTATCCGAACACGCGCGGGAACGGGTCGGGCCGCTTCATCGCGTAGGCGACCGCGCCGAGCGTATAGGCGACGCCGCCGGCGGCGATCAGGTTCATGTCCTCGCCGACGCCCGCCGAGACCGCGTCCCACTGCGTCGCCAGCGCCCAGCCCATCGCCACGCACAGCGCGGCGAGCACCCAGCGCGGCTTGGCCGGCCAGAGCAGCTCGAGCGCGATGCCGAGCGCGGCGACGCCCCACACCGCGGCCAGCAGCGCGGCGCCGTCGAACGCCAGCAGGCACACCGGCGTGTAGGTGCCCGCGATCAGGACGAAGATCGCCGCGTGGTCCGCCCGGCGCAGGAAGGCGCGCGGCGCCGGCGCCCACATCGGCACGTGGTAGAGCGCGCTGATCCCGAACAGCGTGACGAGGGACAGCGCGTAGACGGCGGCGGCGATCGTCGGGCGGCCCTCCGGCGCGACGATCACGAGCCAGACGCCGGCCACGGCGAAGGCCGCGGCGGCGATCTCGTGCGACACCCCGCGCAGGCGCGGCTTGACCCGCGACGCGACGATTCCCTCGGTGCTCACGGCGTCTCCTCCATCATGACGCTCCGAGCCTACGCCCACGCCCTCGCGCCCGGGGTCACGTTTCGGTCACCGCCCGTCATCGTCGTGTCAAAGCGGGCGCCTTCGCCTTCGAGGGCCCGGACCGGCGCTCGTCCGCGGGTGCACCGGCGAGGTCACCGGCGGGGTCGACGAGGTCACCGGCGGGGTCCGGCGAGGTCACCGGCGGGGTCGGCGAGGTCACCGGCGGGGTCCGGCGACCGGCGGCGGGCGCGCGGCGCGACGCGCGACCCGGGTCACGCCTCGTCGGGCCCCTCGGCCTTCGGTCCGCCCTTGCGGCGCCGCAGTCCGAGCCGCACCTGCTGGTGATAGGACAGCGCCGGCCGCAGCGTCTCCGCCCAGTCGTTGAACCACAGGACGAGCTTGTCGAACGCCGCGGCCTGCGCCTCGCCGTCGCGGCGGATCTGCTCGGCGTCCGGCGCGGGCGCCTCCGCGACCGCGCCCGCCTTCGCCGCGGCCACGAGCGCCGCCGTCTGCGCGAGCGCCTCGCCGGTGAGGCCCTTCTTCTGCAGCGAACGCCACAGGTCGGCCGCGCCCGGCACGTCGCTCTGCCGCAGCGACTCGAGGCGGCCGAGCAGGCGGTCCACGGAGGCGACCACCGCCGGGCCCTCGGGCTGCTGCGGCATGTCGGCGAAGAAGGCGCGCTCGAAGGCTTCGCACTGCGCCGGCTCGATGAAGCGGCGGATGCCGCTGCGCACGCGGGGGAACCACGTGTTCTCGAACGTGTCGAGCGCCCGGATGCGCGCCAGCGTCGCCGACTCCGCGCCGACGGTGGCGCGGCGGAGCTCGGCGGCGAGGAAGTGATCGAAGGGACGCCGGGTGCCGGCCGCCGTCTCCCAGAGGAGCCACCCCTCGCGGTGCTCCACGGCGTCATACCCGTGCTGCGCGGCGATGGGCGCGACGTCGTCTTCGGTCACGTTCACCAGGAATCGCTGGAATCGCGTCAGCTTCTCGCGTGTCTCTGCCGTCCGCGGCAACTGCCCCATGCCCATGTCTCACCTCCCTGCTGCGCATGCTGCCCGGCGTCCGGGCCGGTCCGCAAGGGGGTGTCGACGCGGCGCTGCGCTTCCGGCGCGGTGGCGCCAGCGGCGCCGGCTCGCGGCGAAACGCAGAGCGCGCAGGAAGTCCGCGCGTCGACACGTTCGTGACACTTCGCCCGGTCGGCCGCGTATCGTGCCGCGCATGGACTACGAGGCGATCTATCGGGACGGCGCCGAGGACTACGACCGGCTCGTGGCGGCCGAGGACTGCGACGGCGCGCTGCTGCCGGCGATCGCGCGCGTGGCGACGCTCGGCGACGTGCTCGAGGTGGGCTGCGGGACGGGGCGCATCACGCGGCAGCTCGTGGCGGCGGGCGCCCGGGTGACGGCGTTCGATCGCGCGCCGGCGATGCTGGCGGTGGCACGGCGACGCCTCGCGAGCGCGGCGGGCGCCTTCACGCTCGGCGAGGCCGACGCCCGCGCGCTGCCGGTGGCCGACGGCTGGGCCGACCTCGCGATCGCCGGCTGGGTGTTCGGACACTTCCGCTCCTGGCATCCCGAGACGTGGCGCGACGAGGTCGGCCGCGCGCTCGACGAGATGGCCCGCGCGCTGCGCCCCGGCGGCACGCTCGTGGTGGTCGAGACGCTCGGCACCGGGTTCGAGACGCCGCGGGCGCCGACCCCCGCGCTCGCCGAGTACTTCGCCTGGCTCGAGGAGGCGCGGGGTCTCCGTCGCGAAAGTCTGCGGACCGACTACGCTTTCGCCAGCGTCGAGGAGGCCGCGGCGGTCACCGGCGCCTTCTTCGGCGCGCCGTTCGCCGCGCGCGTCCGCGCCGAGGGCTGGGCGCGGGTGCCGGAGTGCACCGGCCTCTGGTGGCGCCGGTAGGCCGTCCGGCGGATGGATCCCCCGGGGAGCGGACGGCATCCTGGGCGGGATGCGCGTCGTCCTCTTCGTTTGTTTCCTCGCCGCGTGCTCGGCGAGCCCCGAGTCCGAGCCCGCCGCCGACGCCGGGCCCGCGCCCGACGCCCTCGCGCCGGACGGAGGCCCGCCCCGCGACTGGGCGGAGGCCGTCCGGCCTAGGCGCGCCGTCGATCTCGATCCCGATCCGCGCGTCGTCGAGGTGAACCTCGAGGCGCGCGTCGCCACCGTCGAGCTGCTCCCCGGGAAGCCCGCCGAGCTGTGGACCTACGACGGCGGCCTGCCGGGGCCGATGATCGAGGTCAACGTCGGCGACACCCTCAAGGTGCACTTCACGAACCACCTGCCCGAGCCGACCACGATCCACTGGCACGGCATCCGCGTCCCGGCGGCGATGGACGGCACCGAGCGCGTGCAGACGCCCGTCCCGCCCGGCGGCACGTTCGACTACGAGTTCACGGTCCCCGACGCCGGCACGTACTGGTACCACCCGCACCTGCGCTCCGGGGTGCAGGTGGGCCGCGGCCTGTACGGCGCGCTCGTCGTGCGCGACCCCGCGGAGCCGGCGCTCGGCGACGAGCTCGTGGCCGTGATCGACGACGTGCTGCTCAACGAGGACGGCACGCTCGCGCCCGACGACGCGGGCGGCCACTTCGGCGACATCTTCGGCCGCGAGGGGCAGGTGCTGCTCGTCAACGGCCGGCCGATGCCCACGATCGAGGCGCCCGTCGGTGCGGCGCTGCGGCTGCGCCTCGTCAACGCCGCGAACGCCCGCTACTTCCGCTTCCGCCTGCCCGGACAGATGATCCAGGTGGGCGGCGACGGGGGGCTGCTCGAGGCGCCGCGGCCCATCGGCGACATCGTGCTCGTGCCCGGGCAACGCATCGACCTCGTCTGGGTGCCGCATGGCACGCCCGGCGAAGAGACGCTCATCCAATGGCTGGCGTTCGACCGCGGCCACTGGACGGACCGCCGCGAGCCCGAGGACTTCTTCCGCGTCCGCTTCGTCGAGGGGCCCGCCGCCGCCGCTGCGCCGTTGCCCGAGCGGCTGCGCGACATCGAGCCGCTCGACCTCGAGGGCGCGACGCCGCAGACCATCCAGCTCACCGAAGAGACCGTCGACGGCAAGCTCGAGATGGGCATCAACGGTCAGGCGCACCATGCCATGATTCACGGCATGGTCGGCGAGACACAGATCTGGACGGTCGAGAACACGACGGAGGCGTCCCACCCGTTCCACCTGCACGGCTTCTTCTATCAGGTGCTCGGCGAGGACGGGCGGGCGCTGCCCGAGTGGCACGACACGGTGAACGTGCCGCACGGGGAGACGCTACGGCTGGCGGTGCACTTCGACGACCGGCCCGGCGAGTGGATGTTCCACTGTCACATCCTCGAGCACGCCGACATCGGCATGATGGCGCACCTGAGGGTCACTTCGCGCTGAGCGCCTTGCCGTGCTTCGCGAACCAGGCCTTGGCCGCTTCGGCGGCCTTGGGCAGGTCGGACGCGAGGTCGTTGGCGCGGATGGTGCCCGGCTTGAACGCCCTGGCGCCCTGGTCGCGCGTGAGCTTCTGCAGGGCGATGAGCGCGGCGTCGTCGACGCGGCGGCCGGGGGAGCCGTCGTGGGCCATCTCGAGCGGCTCGCCGGTCAGCGAGGTGACGCCGTCGCGGCGGTGGACGTTCTCGGCCGTGTCGTCGACGAGGGCGACGAGCTTCGGCAGCGCCGCGAGGCGGCCGGTCTGACCGACGGCCTCGGCGGCCATCGAGCGCACGAACGGATCGGCGTCGGTCAGGGCGGCCTCGGCGAGGGCGCCGACGGCGGCCTTCTCCTCGGGCGCCTTCGCGAGGCGCGCGGCGAGCTGCAGTGCGCGGCCGCGGACGGCGGCGTCCTTGTGGGCCGCCTGCTTCTGGGCGATCGCGAAGGCCGCGTCCCGCTTCGGCATTTCGGCGTAGGCGGCGCCGGCGAGGCGCATGAGCGCGCCGGCGGCCACGTACTCGATCGGGTCGTCGGCGGCGTCGAGCAGCGCCTCGACCACGCGCTCCTTGGTGTTGCCGGGCTGCGGCTTGGGCAGCTGGAAGGCCTTGACCGAGTTGAGCTGGCGGATGGCGAGGACGCGCGCCTGCGGCATCTCGTGGTCCTTCGCGATGCGCACGACCGCCGCGAGGATCTCCTCGTCGGGCGGATCGGCGGCGAGCAGGGGGCGCGTGGCCACGAGCGCGCCGCCGACGAGCGGGGCGGGCTTCGCCGCGAGGTACGTCTTCACGAGCAGGCGGTAGTCGGCGTCGACGACCGGCTTGATGGCGCGCGTGAGGGCCTGCAGCGAGGCTGCGACCACGTTGTCGTTGGGGCTGGTGGCGGCGAGCCACACGAAGAGCGGGAAGTTCTCGGGATCGCGGACGATGCCGGGGCCGCCGCCGAACGTGGCGCCCTTCACCTCGGCGGCGAGATCCGCGGCGCGCGCCTGGTCGTCGGCCGAGAGCTCGAGCGCGATGGAGACGCGCTTGCCGGCGGCCGCCGGGGCGGTCGACGCCGGTGGGGCCGCCGTGGCCGGGGCCTCGGGCGCGGCGGACGCCGGCGCCTGCTGCGCCGCCGTCGCCGGCGCCGGCTTCGGCACCGCCTCGGCCTCCCGTTCGGCGCACCCCATCCCCAGCGTCAGCGTGACCAGGCTCGCGATCATCCTCATGGTTCCGTCTCCCTCGTTCCGCCGGTCCGGAGGAATACCCCCGGGACGCCGAGCCTGTAAAGGTCGGGCGGAACGCCCCCCACGCGCGGCGTCAGTAGTCGATCACCCGGTTGGCGCCTGCGAGGACGTCGGCGATCTCGCGGTCATTCACGAGCCGCGCGCCCTGGCGCAGGGCGCCGCGGTCGATGCCGGCCATCGACGCGCAGTGCTGGCGGACGATCACCTGACCGCCGCCGGACACGAACTGCTGGTAGAGGCTCTCGAGGGTGTTCGCGGTCGAGCCGCCGCCGACGACCGGCTGGATCTCGTCCTGTGGGGCCCCCTGGCCCTGCGCGACCGTCAGGCCGCCGCCCACGTGCAGCTGCGCCATGTCGAGCGGCGTGCCGCGGTCGGCCAGGTGGACGCCGTTCACGTCGAGGAGCAGGGTCACGGGCGTGCCGCGGGCCTGGAGCGCGCTGGCCGTGCTGAGCGCCATCTGCACCCGGTGGAGGTCGCTGCCGAACTCGGTGAGGTGGACGACCACGGCGGCCGTCTTCTGGCCCTGCTGCGCGGGCTGCATCTGCTGCGGCGGGGCGAGCGGCGCCTGCGCGCCCTGGGCGGGCGCCGGCTGACCCGGGGCGGGGGCCCGGCCCTGGGCGGCGGCGCCGCCGACGAGGAGGAGGGCCGCGGCCACGGCGATGAGCGTCTTCATGGTGTCTCCTTTCGCGCGGGGCGTGGCATGTCGCCCCGCTCTCGAAGCCACCCCGAGGGAGGAGCATCGACCGTGCCAGATCCGCTCTTACTTCGAGGACTTGCGCAGGCGATCGACCACGTCGCCGGCGGCGTCGTTCGGCACGGCGAAGCTGAGGACGTACTGGGCGATCCGCCAGCGCCCGTCCCGGCGCACGAGCGTCCCCGACCCGCGCAGCGCCCCGTACTTCTCGTGGGCGAGCGGTTCGTAGAACCAGGCCACGTCGCCGCGGACCTCGACGCGCCGCGCCGTCTTGTCGGGGACGTAGGTCCAGCCGCGGCCCTTGGAGAAGTGCGGGTGCGCGTATGCGCGGAACGCCTCGACCGTCCACACCTCGGTGGCATCGGTGCCGACGAAGACGCCCTCCGGGGCGAAGAGGCCGAAGTAACGATCCTCGTCGGCCTTCGCGGCGGCCTCGTGGAAATCGTCGAGCACGGCGGCGGGATCGTCGCCGACGGGCGGCGCGGCGAGCATCAGGACGGCGAGCAGCGAAGTCATGGCACCTCCGTGTCGGCGGACGATAGCAGACTGGTGTATCGTCGCGGGCCAGGGGGTCGTGCATGGACACGTCGACGCGCGAACGCATCCGCGGCATCAACCGGGCCATCCGCGACGAGGACCGGCGCCTGCGTGCTCGGTTCCGGTGGCTCGAGCGCCAGGACGCGCTCGGCATGGCGTGCTTCGCCGGCAGCTACGCGGCGATGGCGGCGGTGGCGGCGGCGTTCGTGCTCGGGGCGCTGCCGTGGTGGGCGGCGGTGCCGCTGATGGCGCTGCCGATGTCCATCCTGCACGAGCTCGAGCACGACCTGATCCACGGGCTGTACTTCCGCAAGCGGCCGTGGGTGCAGGACGCGATGTTCTTCGGCATCTGGCTCGCCAAGCTCAGCATCAGCCCGTGGAAGCGGCGCGAGATCCACCTGCGGCATCACCGGGAGAGCGGGCAGGCGGCCGACTTCGAGGAGCGCATGATCGGCCTGGGGTTGCCGCTCGGGCCGCGGCGGCTGTTCGTGACGTTCCATCCGCTCGGCGCAGTGGCGACCACGCCGGCGCTCGCCCGCGACAACCGCGACTTCGACATCCTGGCGATGTTCCGACCGTCGCTGCCGGCGTTCGTGGTGCTGGCGCTCATCTGCCACGTGTACGCGGCGTCGCTCGGCCTCGGGGTGATGGCCGGGGTGTATCCGGCGTGGGCGTCGACGGCCGCGGCAGCTGCCTTCGTGCTGTGGGTGGCGCCGAACCTGCTGCGTCAGAGCTGCATCGTCATCATGTCGTCGTTCAGCCACTACTACGGCGACATCCCGGCCAACGATGTGTTCTTTCAGAACCAGATCCTGCGGCATCCGGCGCTGTGGCCGCTGCAGCTGTTCTGTTTCAACTTCGGATCGACGCACATCATCCACCACTTCGTGGTCGACCAGCCGTTCTACCTGCGCCAGATGGTCGCTCGAGCCGCGCATGCGGCGATGGAGAAGGCGGGCGTGCGCGTGAACGATGGCGGCACCGTCGCGCGGGCCAATCGCTACGCGGCGAGCGAGACCTGAGTGTTGATCCAGTCGGCGAGGCGCTGCGCTTCCTCGGGAGACAGGCCGCGGGCGAGCGGCATCGAGTCGAAGGCGGTCTCGACGGCACAGTCGACGCCGCCCCGTCGGGGGCGGAGCTGGACCGAGCGGACGCGCACGCGCCGCGCGGGCAGCGGGCCGCGCCGGACGACGAGCGCGCCCTCGTGGGTCGACAGACGCAGCGGGAGCATGCCACGCAGCCGCACCCAGGCGCCGCGCGCGGTGAGATACATGCCGACGGGGCCGAAGATGTATTCGGCCAGCAGCAGCGTCCAGGCGGTCGCGGCGCAGAAGGCGAGGAGGGCGATCGTCAGACCGCGCACCGGCGGGCGCGCCGGCTGCACGAGCAGCGCGCCGTCGGCCGCGGCCAGGCGGGTCATCAGTCGGCCAGGGCGCGCGCGAGCTCGTCGCGCAGGTCCTCGACGTGCTCGATGCCGACGCTCAGGCGGATGAGGCCGTCGTCGATGCCGAGCGCGGCGCGGACATCGGCCGGCACGCTGGCGTGGGTCATGATCGCCGGGTGCTCGATGAGCGACTCGACGCCGCCGAGGCTCTCCGCGCACGCGATGATCTTGCAGCGCTCGAGCACCCGGCGCGCCTTGGGCAGGCCGCCGCGCACGATGAAGGTGATCATGCCGCCGAAGCCGCTCATCTGCCGGCGAGCCAGCTCGTGCTGCGGATGGCTCGGCAGGCCCGGATAGACCACGCGCTCGACGGCGGGGTGCGCCTCGAGCCACTTCGCGAGGTCCATCGCGTTCTCTTCGTGGGCCTTCATGCGCACGTGGAGCGTCTTCGTGCCGCGCAGCACGAGGAAGCAATCCATCGGGCCGGGCGTGGCGCCGATGGCGTTCTGCAGGTAGTGCAGGCGGTCGGCGACGTCCTTGTCGCGCGTGATCGCCGCGCCCATGACGACGTCGCTGTGGCCGCCGAGGTACTTCGTCAGGCTGTGCACGACGACGTCGGCGCCGAGGTCGAGCGGGCGCTGGAAGTACGGCGTCATGAAGGTGTTGTCGACGATCACCTTGAGGCCGCGGGCACGGGCGGCCTCGGACACCGCGCGGATGTCGACGAGCTTCAGCAGCGGGTTCGTCGGCGTCTCGATCCACACGGCGCGCGTCTCGGGGCGCACGTGCTTCAGCCAGGCCTCGGGATCGGTCATGTCGACGAAGTCGAACGAACGGCCGGCGCGGTTGAAGACCTGCGTGAACAGACGGTAGGTGCCGCCGTACACGTCGTCGCTCACGACGACGTGGCTGCCCTCGCCGAGCCAGTGCATCAGCGTCGAGGTGGCCGCACAGCCGCTCGCGAAGCAGATGCCGTGGTCGGCCCCCTCGAGCGCGGCGAGGTTGGCCTCGAGCGCGTCGCGGGTCGGGTTGCGGGTGCGGCTGTATTCGAAGCCCTTGTGGACGCCGGGGCCGTCCTGGACGTAGGTGCTCGTCAGGTACACCGGCACGTTCACGGCGCCGGTCGTCGGGTCGGGCTGCTGGCCGGCGTGGATCGCCAGCGTCTCGAAGCGTTGCTTGCTCACGGGGTCACCCGGCGGTGCGCGAGGTAGTCGATGACGTCGATCTTGGTGATGAGGCCGCGGACCTCGCCGCGCTCCCACACCACGATCACCTTGCCCTTGCTGAAGATGTGATTGAACAGACCGACGGGTGCGTCGGGATCGGCGACCTCGAAGGCATCGCTGACCACGCCCGACACCGGCGCCTCGAGCGCCTCGGCGCCCTTCTCGAGCAGGTGCTGCAACAGACCGGACTCGTTGACGAGGCCGACGAGCTGGTGGCCGTCCATCACCGGCACCTGGCTGATGCCGCGCTCCTTCATCATGCCGACGACGTCGCGGACCTTGGCCGTGCGCTGCACCGTGTAGACGACGGGCGGCTTGTTGCCGAGCAGGTCGCGGATGGTGCCGAGCGCCTCCTCGGGGTCGAGGAAGCCGTGCTCGCGCATCCACTCGTCGTCGAAGACCTTGTTGAGGTAGCGCGCGGCGCTGTCGGGCACGAGCACCACGATGTTCGCGGGGCGATCGATCTTCTCGGCGTAGCGGATGGCGCCGAGCACCGCCGCGCCGCCGGAGCCGCCGGTGAAGATGCCTTCCTGCCGCGCGAGCTGGCGCGTGGCATGGAAGCACTCCTTGTCGCCGAACTGCACGATGTCGTCGATGATCGACAGGTTGATCGTGCTCGGGAAGAAGTCCTCGCCGATGCCTTCGACCTTGTAGGAGTGCGGCGGGACGAGGGTGCCGTTCTTCCAGAAGTCGTAGTAGACCGAGCCCTTCACGTCGACGCCGACCAGCTGCACCGAAGGCTTCATCTCCTTCAGATAGGTGCCGGTGCCGGTGATGGTGCCGCCGGTGCCGAGGCCGGCCACGAACACATCGATCTCGCCGCCGGTCTGTTCCCAGAGCTCGGGGCCGGTCGACTTGTAGTGGGCCTGGGTGTTGTCTTGATTGTGGTACTGGTTGGCGTAGAAGCAGTTCGGCGTCTCGTTCGCGATGCGCTTCGCCACCGAGTAGTAGCTGCGCGGATCCTCGGGCTCGACGTCGGTGGGGGTGATGACCACCTTGGCGCCGGCGGCGCGCAGGGCCTTCACCTTCTCCATGGACTGCTTGTCGGGCATCACGAAGACGCACTTGTAGCCGCGCAGCGTCGAGACCATCGCCAGGCCCATGCCGGTGTTGCCCGACGTCGCCTCGACGATGGTGCCGCCCGGCTTGAGCTCGCCGCGCTTCTCGGCCTCGCGGATCATGTTGACCGCGATGCGGTCCTTCATGGAGCCGCCCGGGTTCATGTACTCGAGCTTGCAGTAGATGTCGGCCTTCAGGCCGGCGGCCATGCGGTTCAGCTTGACCAGCGGCGTGTGACCGATCGCCTCGGTCACGTCCGCGACGGCGCCCTTCATCATCTTGCGCGCTCCTTGTCGGGCAGCGGAATCGATGCCCCTCCGTAGCAGTGGGCGTTTTCTTGCGCAAGGTGTGGCTTTGTCCTACATGTGGGGACAAGGAGGCCCGACATGGCGACCCTGCAGGACACCGAGCGGCGGCAGCACCGGATCTACGTCACGCGGAACACCGAGTACCACCTGCGCGGGCGCCTGTGCGTCGGCGTGCGCGACGTGTGGACGGGGCGCTGGAGCCGCAACCACCCCGCGCTCGGGCGGCGTCTGTTCGGCGCCGTCTCGCCGGGCAGGAACGGCCTCGAGCCGGTCTCGGAGCCGCGCCCGGGGACCATCCTGTGGTTCGAGAACGGCGAGGACGACATCCTCACGAGCGTGCTGACGTTCGTGTCGCGGCCGCCGAAGTCGGCGGTCCAGCACTACAAGCGCTTCGCCGGTTAGCCCTCAGCCCTCGAGGGCGCGCAGGACGCGGAACAGCTCGCGGAACGCGTGTGGCGGGCGCTTCGTGGCGCGCTCGGTCCGCGCCTGCTCGGCGAGGCCGCGGAGGCGCGCGGCGTCGGCGTGCGGGTAGCGGGCGAGCAGGGCGTCGAGCGCGGCGTCGCCCTCGGCGAGGAGGCGGTCGCGCCAGCCCTCCCAGTGCTTCACGTCCACCTGCTCGGCGCCGCGGCCGGCCTCGAGGCGCGCGACCACCTCGAGGAGCGCCTCGCGGTCGGTGTCGCGCAGCATGCCGGCGAGCCGGCGGATGGAGCGGCGGCGCGCCGAATCCGCTTTCATCGCGCGCACTTCGCGCAGGTACTCCGCCGTCTCCTCGTCGAGCGGGAGGTGGCCGACGGCGCTCTCGGGCAGCGCCATCAGGCGGTCGGCGAGGTCGGTGGACTCGTCGGCGTCGGCGCGGCCGGCGTGGCGGCGCTCCTGCCGCGTCGGGCGGCCGCCGCGGTCGTCGTCCTCGCCCTTCGTCCAGTCGATGAGCTTGCGGGCCATGTCAGTCCAGCGCGCAGGCGCCGGGGCCGCGCGGATCGCCGCAGCGGCCGCAGCCGGCCATGGGCGCGGCCTCCTTGCGGCCGCTGCCGACGGCGAACGCGGCGATGGTGTGGCGGCGCACCTCGGCGGCGCCGCAGTCGGGGCAACGCACGTCGTCGGCGGTCGAGGCGGTGACGATGGCTTCGAAGCGGCGCTCGCACCGGCCGCAGGTGTAGTCGTACATGGGCATGCGCCCAGCATATGCACACGGCGGTCGGGCGCAATTCCCGTCGTGTCGGACTCGCGGCCGGTCAGCGGTTCGGCGCCGTCGCGAACACGGCGCGACCCCGCGCGACGGCGGCGGCCTCGGCCGGCGCGAGCGGGCGCGGCGGCGGCGGGGCGCGCTCCGCCATGGAGGCGGCGACCAGGCGCCCCTCGCTGCGCGCGGCGACTCGGGATGATCGCGTTGCCGCGCGATGTACGAGCGGGCGTCGCGGTCAGAGGAGGCGGATGGCCACGTAGGCGAGCGCGACGAGCGAGAGGGCGCACAGGACGAGGCCGCGGCGCGCGCGGCGGCGGGCCCGCGGCGTCAGGTCGTCACGGCGCAGCGTCGAGAGCGCGAGCCAGAAGCCGTAAGGGTGGAGGAACGGCCACAGCAGGAAGCCGACGATCGCCGTCTTCCAGGCGCGGTCGGCGAGGCGATCGCCCTCGGTCGGCCCGTCGTCGGGGTCGCGATCCTCGGGCTGGGCGCCGAGCACGGTGCGCGCGTCCTCGAGGCGGTGGGATGGCACCTGGACGCGCACGCCGCGCATGGCGGGGGAGAGGTGCCATGCCTGCCCGGCCATGTGCTCGTCGGGTACGAAGACGGGGATGCCCTGCGCCTCGAGCCGCGCGGCGACGAGCTGGGCGCTCTGCAGGTCGCCGAAGGTCGCGACGGTCACGAAGGCGGAGTCGGTGGTCATGGGCGGCAACGTAACCCGGGCGGGGGCGGGCGTCGACCGCGGCGGGGTCAGCGCGCGGGGTGCTCGGTCATGAGCAGGACCTGGCCGGGGGCGCCGGGGTCGCCCGAGAGGGCGAGGTGCTCGCGGGCGCCGCAGTCGGGCAGCGGGTCGCGGCGCAGGGCCTCGAGGCAGGGCGTGGTGCAGCCTTCGCTCAGCGCGGCGATGCGGGTGCTGTTCACGCAGGTGGCGCCGTTCACGCCCCACTCGGCCTCGAGCGTCCAGCCCTCGCCGCCTTCGTCCGCCTGAAGGCCGACGCCGTCGTAGAGGTTGATCAGCGTGCCGTTCACCGTGTGCGAGCGGCCGTCGCCGCAGTAGTCGGCGCGGACCATGCGCGTGCAGGCCTGGTGGTGCGTCTCGAGCGAGATCTCGCGGCAGGCGTCGCCGTCGCACACGCGCTGCGTCCGCCAGGGCGCGTAGCCCATGTGGACGCACTTGGCGATCGCGTAGCCGTCGCAGGCGAGCGTGACGAGGTCGCCGTCGGTGGACTTGTCGCCCGTCTCGGGATCCCATGCGCCGCGGAGGAGGGTGACCTTGCGCGTGGCGTCGGGGCGACCCTCGTAGTCGTTGCAGACCGGCGTCCACTCGCCGTCGCCGGCGCGCCACGTCATCGAGTACAGGACGTGGTCGCCGTCGTTCTCGACGCCGTCGATGCGGATCTCGACCGGCAGGCCGTCGTCGCTCTCGCCGACGCCGAGGATGGCGCCGGTGAAGTCGACACCGGGGATGCGGACGCCGCCGATCGTCTGCACCAGCGCGCTGCCCTCGAGCGCGACGCCGAAGCGCGCGTCGTTGAGGGCGAGGGCGTTGGCCCTGGTGCCGTTGGCCCTGGTGCCGTTGGCCTTGGTGCCGTTGGCCTTGGTGCCGTTGGCCTTGGTGCCGTTGGCGCCGATGCCGTTGAGCGTGATGCCGTTGCTGTCCAGGCCGTTGAGCGTGATGCCGTTGCTGCCGAGGCCGTTGAGCGTGATGCCGTTCTCGACGCTGAGGCCGCACGTCAGGCCTTCGATGGGCAGGTCCTGCGCGCCGAGCGGCGGCGCGTCCGCGTCGGAGACTTCCCCGCAGGCGACGTGGGCGGCGCAGAGGCTGACGACGGAGAGACGGGCGATGAGACGAGCGACCATGGAAACCCCCTGTTGTGCTGGCCTTCGAAGCGACTTGCTTTCCCCGGTCGGTCCTTTGTGCAGCGCGTGTGCCACGCGAGCGTTCGCGCGTAAGTGATTGAAGTTATTGGCATGTTCTCGGCGGTGGCGCCGCTGTGCGCGCCGGCGGGTCGGTGCGCGCACTGTGCGCGCACAACGGGCGCACGGACGGCGACTTCCGCCACGGCGCCTCCCGCGCGGCGCGGCTCGCGCGGCGGCACGGCGCATGCTCTGCCTCCGCCTCCGGACGAGCCGAGGAGGTCGCGATGCGCTGGCCGGTGGCCGTGTCGGTGCTGGTGGTCGTGGGGTGCTGGGACGACGACCGCGTCTTCTTCGACGAGGTCGAGGCGGCCGCCGACGACTGCGAGAACGCCTGCGAGGCGTGGGAGGCGTGCGTCGGGCCCGAGTTCGACGTCTCGGAGTGCGAGGACCGCTGCGCGGGCGCCGTGGGCCGCGATGCCGTCGACGCGGTGGACGTCGACGCCTGCGCGGACTGCGTCGAGGACAACGACGGGGCGTGTGTCGAAGCTTGCGCCGACCTGTGCGCCGACGCGGACATCGCGTTTCCGCCGCTCTGATCGGCGCACGCCGAGCCAGCGGTCGAGGCAGGCCACGAGGCGCGCGGCGTCCGCGTCGTCGCCGGGCGCGAGGCGCAGGACGCCGAGGCGATGCGCGTCGCAGATCGCCTCGCCGTGCAAGGGGGCGGGGCCGGCCCGAACGGTCACCCCCCGGTTGACATGCCGCCCCGCCCCGCCTACGAGGGACGCATGGACCTGACGCGACACACCTTCGGCGAGCTGGAGGCGCTCTTCGGCACGGCCGCGGCGGGACCGGACCCGCGCGGCCTCTTCGAGGGACGCTTCCTGTGCTGGCATCCGGCGCCACGAGCGGCCATGCGCGCGATCGACACGCTGCTCTTCCGCGCGCAGCCGTTCGGCGTCGACTTCGACCGCTCCGTCTGGTGGTTTACGCACCCGCGGCTGGGCGTCGGACGCTTCTCGGCGACGCGCGGCGAGTCGCGCTGGCGGCCCGGCGCCGAGGTGCTGCGGCTCGTCTACGATCCTTCACGGCTGCCGATGCGCGGCATGCTGTACGACGAGGTGAAGGCGCTCGACGACGACACCTGCCTCGGCATCGGCGGCGTGAACCGCGGCCCGGGCGCGGGCGAGCACTTCTTCTTCGCGCTCCGTCGACGGGGTCGCGCGAATGGGTGAGGGCCTGCGCCTGGTCGCGCTCGTCGCCGCGATCGCGGCGCCGACCTTCGCGCGCGCCGAAGAGACGTTCGCCCTGCGCGCCGGCTGGGCGTACGGCATCGGCGCCGAGGTCGAGTACCGCCCCGGCGCCTGGGGTCTCGGCCTCAGCGGGGGCCACGCGCCGGGGTATGGCACCGGGGGCTACGTCGGATTGCAGTGGGGCGCGCGCCCGCTCGGCGACGGCGGCCTCGTGGCCGAGGGCGGGATCTTCCGCGGCGTGCCGAACCCGTTCCGGGAGGCGCCGGCCGGGTTGGGCGCGTATGCGCTCGGTGGCTACGCGGCCGTCCCCGTCTCTCCGCTGTCCGTCCGCTTCGTCGCCGGCGGCGGCGTGCCGTTCGCGACGTCGCCGCGCTTCCCCACGTTCGAGCTGCTCGCGAAGCTCACCGCCGGCGTCATTTTCTGACTCAGCGCGACGCCTCGTGGATGGCCCAGGCGGCGTCCACCAGGCCGATGTGGCTGAAGGCCTGCGGGAAGTTGCCGAGCAGGTCGCCGGTGCGCGGGTCGACCTCCTCGGCGAGCAGTCCGAGGTCGTTGGCGTGGCCGGCGGCGCGCTCGAAGACCTCGCGGGCCCGGTCGACCTCGCCGGCGAGCGCGAGCGCGTGGGCCAGCCAGAAGGTGCACAACAGGAAGGCGCCCTCGCCGCCGCCCACGCCGTCGTCGACCTCGCGGGGGTCGTAGCGGCGCACGAGGCCGCGGGCGTCGGTCAGCCGCGTCGCGATGGCCTCGATGGTGGCGCGGACGCGCGGATCGGTCGCCGGCAGGAAGCCGACGAGCGGCACGCACAGCGCCGAGGCGTCGAGCGCCTCGCCGTCGAGGGTCTGCGTGAAGGCGCCGGCGCGCGCGCTGAAGCCGCGCTCGAGGATGGCGGCCCCGATGGCATCGCGGGCGCGCGTCCACGCCTCGACGCGATGCTCGGCGCCGAGGCGCGGCGCGAGACAGCGGCCGCGCTCGCAGGCCACCCAACACATGAGCTTCGAGTGCAGGAAGTGGTCGGGGGCGCCGCGGATCTCCCAGATGCCATGGTCCGCCTCCGTCCAGCGCGCGGCGGCGGTGTCGGCGGCGGCGACGAGCATGCGCGCGGTGATGGGGTCGGGCGCGCCGAGCTCCGCCTCGAGGCGCCAGTAGGCGTCGAGCAGCGCGCCGTACACGTCGATCTGGTGCTGACGCCAGGCGCCGTTGCCTACGCGGACCGGCCGCGATCGCCGCCAGCCGCCGAGGTGGTCGAGCGCGCGCTCCGACAGGTCGTGCTCACCGCCGACGCCGAACATCACCGGGAGGTGCTCGCCGGCGCAGAGGCGGGCGGAGGCGGCGCCGGCCATCCAGGCGAAGAAGCGGTGCGCCTCGTCGGGGCAGGCGGCGATCCAGAGGGCGCGCAGCGTCAGGCTCGCGTCGCGCACCCACGTGTAGCGGTAGTCCCAGTTGCGCGCGCCGCCGACGTGCTCCGGCAGCGACGTCGTCGGCGCGGCGACGAGGGCGCCGGTGCGCGCGTAGGTCAGCCCCTGCAGGACGCGCCCGCTGAGGTCGACGAGGTCGCGCCAGGGTCCGTCGTAGCGCTGGTGCATGCGCGACCAGGCCGTCCAGGCGGCGAGCGTGTCGTCGAGGCGGTTGATGATCCCGGCCTGTGAGAAGCCGGCCGGCAGCGGCTCGGGCGTGCGCGCGGCGTGAAGCGCGAACGCGAGACGCTCGCCGCCGGTCACGGTGAAGCGGGCGCGCGCGGTGGAGCCGTCGATGGCGACCGGGAACGGCGCGGAAAGGCGCAGGACGTCGGCGCCGCCGCGCATCCACAAGCCCCCGCCGTCGGCGGCGAAGAGGACGGGCCGGATGAGGCCGTACTCCGGGCGCGGCGCGAGCTCGAGCTCCATCTCGACGGCGCCGCGCAGGCCCTCGACGCACCGCAGCAGGACGCCGGGCGAGCCGAAGCCGAGGTCGTGGCCGCGTTCGTCGGGGCCGAGCGCGAGCGCGTCGGTGACGATCACCTCGCCGTCGGGGCGCGTGAAGCGCGTCTCGAGGACGAGTGAGCGGTCGCGATACGCGCGTGTCGCGCCGGCCTCGCGCGTCGGGCGCAGCGCGAAGCGCCCGGCGCGGTCGTCGAGCAGGCGCGCGAACACCGCGGGCGCGTCGAACCGCGCCGGGCACCACCAGTCGACGGAGCCGGCGCGGCTCACGAGCGCCGCCGAGCGGCAGTCCGACAGGATGGCGTAGTCGGCGATGGGCAGCGTGCTCATGCCCCGTCGGATGCCGGAGCGGCGGCGAGCATCGCATCGGCGAAGCGCTCGAGCGCGACGAGATCGGCGTCGAGGTCGCGCTGGACGCGCCCGGCGTCGACGACGCCGTAGCGGTGGACCACGAGGTTGCGGAGTCCGGCGATGGCCCCGAGGTGCTTCGCGAGGTCGCCGTCGAGGCCGCCGTGCTTCGCGAGGATGGCGAAGGTCTCGGCCATCGTCCGCGGCGTCTCCCACCGCGCCTCGGCGACGACGTGGGCGGCGAGGTCCACGGCGGCCTGCGTCGCCTGGACGTAGTTGAAGAGCGCGGCGTCCTGGACGAGCTGGTCGGTGACGAAGCGGTCGCCGTCGAGCGCGCCGGAGCGGCGGATGCGGCCGGCGTGGTCGCGGATGGCATCGACCTTGGCGACGATGAGGTCAACGATGGCCAACGGCGGCCCTCCTGGCGGCGATGATGCGCGCCCGGATGGGGGCGAGGTCGAGGTACTCCATCCAGGAGCGGACGCGGAAGTCGACGTCGCGGTCGGCGTCGCGCACGTAGAGCGGGCGGCCGGTCTCGTACACCTGGCGGCGCAGGACGGGGTCGGCGCGGTCGAGGAGGACGAGGTCGGGCTCGCCGGCGCCGAGGAGCGCGAGGCGGGCATAAAGGTCGCGGTACCAGGCGACCGCGTCCGGCGGCGCGGCGCCGTCGGCGTAGAGGACGGCGAGGTCGACGTCGCTGTCCGGGCGGGCGGTGCCGCGCGCCTGCGAGCCGAAGAGCCAGACCGACGCGACGCCCGGTTCGCGCGCGAAGAAGTCGGCGAGTCGCTGCTCGTCTCCCGGATGCATGCCGCCATGATTTCAAAACGGGCGGCGATCGGCCATCGTTGCCGTATGCCGCACGGTCCGGACGTGGACATCAGCATTCGCTGGAAGGTGCTGGGCGCCTTCCTGGTGACGGCGATCCTGCCCATCGCGCTCGCGGCGACGGGGGCGCCGGTCGTCGTCGTGGCGGCGGCCGGCGTCCTCGTCGCGCTGCTGCTCGCGCTCTACTCGACGCGGCAGATCCTGAAGGCGATCGCGGAGTTGCGTGGGGTGACGGCGCGGCTCGGCGCCCGCGGCGGCGACGAGGGGCCCCATCATGCCGACGAGCTGGCGGAGCTCGTCGACCATGTCAGCGACCTCGTGGGGCAGGTGGAGGCGAAGCTGGGCGAGGAGGCGCCGGCGGATGCGCCGCCGCCGCCCTCCGGGCTCGGGGCGGGGCGGCAGGTGCTGCACGCGCGTTTCGGCACGGGCAGCGCCGTCGAGGGCGAGGGCGCCCTGCTGCCGCGCCGCGAGCTCGAGGTGAGCGCGGTGGCGCGGGCGGTGGTCGGGCCGCGGGCGCGCGACCTCTTCCAGACGGTGCGCGACCGGGCGCGGCGCGACCTGGCGCGGCTGCAGACCGAGGCCGGGTTGCAGGCGTCGGAGCGCGGCATCGTCGAGTTCCAGGCGCTGCTGCTCGACGACGTGGCGCTCGTCGCCGGGGTCGAGCGCGCGCTCGACGAGGGCCGCGACCTGCTCGAGAGCCTGACCCGGACGTTCGGCGCGCTCGTCGCGCAGCTCGAGGGATCGGAGCGGGCCTACCTGCGCGAGCGGGCCGACGATTGCCGCGACCTCGAGCGGCGGCTGCTGCTGCTCATCCACGGCGAGGTCGTGCCCGACGCGCCCGACGTCGGCGCCGCCGTGCGCGACCGCATCGTCCTGTGCGCGAACCTGCTGCCGACGCAGGTGCTCTTCCTGCACCGGTCGGGGGCGCGCGGCATCGTGATCGAGCGCGGCAGCGTCTCGTCGCACACGCAGATCCTCTTGCAATCGCTCGACTTTCCGTCGCTGACGCAGTTCGACGGGCTGCCGCTGACGGCGCTCGCGGGACAACCGCTGCTGATCGATCCGCTGAAGCGGCGTCTCGTGGCGCGACCGACGGCGCAGGACCGCGCGGCGCTCGAGTCCAGCCTGCGCGTCGAGGTCGTCGGATCGGCGGCGCAGGTGACGCTGGCCACGGGCGAGCCGTTCCGCGTGATGGCGACGGTGAACAACGCGTTCACCGAGGCCAAGGCGGCGCGGGCGGCGGGGGCCGACGGGATCGGCCTGTTCCGGTCGGAGATGACCTTCATCGGGCGGTCCGAGCCGCCGCGCGAGGCGGATCTCGTCGAGGAGTACCGGCACCTGACGGCGGCCTTCCCCGACGCGCCGGTGGTGATGCGCATCCTCGACCTGGGCTACGACAAGCTGGGGTTCCTCGGGGGCGGCGAAGGCGACGGCGGGGCGATGGGGCTGCGGTCGATCCGGCTGCTCGAGCGGCACCCGGACCTGCTGCGGACGCAGCTGCGCGCCATGCTGCGGGTGGCGACGCCGCAGACGACCCTGCTGCTGCCGTTCGTGAGCGGGCTCGACGAGGCGGACCGCGTGCGCGAGCGCCTCGACGCGGCGCGCGCCGAGCTGGGCGACGTCCCGCCGGTCGGCTGGGGGCTGATGGTCGAGGTGCCCGCGGTGGCGGCGCGCTTCGAGGACTACGTCGACCGCTTCGACAGCTTCTCGATCGGCTCCAACGACCTGACGCAGTACACGCTGGCGGCGGACCGCAACGACAGCGCGGTGGCCGACTACTACCGCGTCACGCACCCGGCGGTGCTGTCGCTGATCGCCCACGTCTGCACGCTGGCGGCGTCGCGCGGCAAGACGGTCGCGGTGTGTGGCGAGGCGGCGTGGCAGGCCGAGCTGCTGCCGCTGTGGGTCGGCCTCGGCCTGAGCTCCGTGAGCGTGCCGCACCGCATGGTGCCGCGCCTCAAGGCGGTGGTGCAGGGGTTGCGCCGCGAGGCGTGCGTCGCGCTGGCCGCCGAGGCGCTGCGCCGGCCTTCCGCGCGTGCCGTCGAGGACGTGCTGCGTCAGTCCTCGCCGAACGTCTGACTGCCGACGCGCAGGCGCAACAGGGCGATGGTGCCGTCGGCGCCGACGCGCAGGTCGACGAGGGCGCGGCGGTCGACGTCGTCCAGGGCGTCCTCCACCTCGTGGCGCTGCGCCTCGGGGATGTAGAGGCGGCGGGCGTTGTCGAGCGCGACGGACCCGAAGCGGGCGCGGCCGCGCAGGACGACCTGGTCGGGGCCGGCGGCGTCCGCGTCGAGGGTGAAGCGCACGAAGCGCCAGGCGGGCGTGTCGCGCTCGACGACGACGTAGACCGTGGTGCCTGCGGGCACGTCCGGGGGCCGCGCGTCCTCGGGTCGCTCCACCTCGTAGGCGAGCGTCACGTAGTAGCCCGACAGCAGGTCGTACGGATCGACGGGCATCGTGCGCAGCGTGACCTCGGTGCCGGAGGTGCGCGCGATGATCGAGCGCGCGGGCACGAGCGCCAGGATGAGCAGCTGTGCGCCGAGCGCGAGGAGCAGCGGGCGGTACTTACGCCACATCGGCCTGCCTCCGCTGCGCCTGCAGGCGGCGCTCGAACGCGACGCCGAACGTGAGCAGGGCCACGCCGGCCCCGATGAAGGCGAGCGCCTTGAGCCAGAGGTCGGTCTCGAACTCGAGGAAGCGGGTCACGATGACGACGCCGGCGAGGACCGAGCCCATCCAGAAGGGGCCGCGGTCGAGGCTCTCGACGGCGGTGGCGATGGCGACGCCCGAGATGGCGACGAGCACGGCGTTGGAGACAACGGCGAGCGTCATGCCGCCGGGGATGGCCGCGAGCAGCAGGAGCGGCGCCGCGAAGAGGGCGACGGCGCCGACCGGGGTGCCGCGGTGCCACGTCCCCTCGCCGCGGCGGAGGAAGCCGGCGACGTACAGGCCGAGGGGGAGGGCGGCGGACACCCAGACGAGCGGCGGCCCTCTCCAGTGCTCGCGGGCGATCTCGTCGGCGACCTCGTGGAAGGCGAAGGCATAGGCGAAGCCGACCACGGTGAGGACGCCGAGGCGCGTGGCGACGTCGGCGAAGCGGTGGCGCGGGTCGCCGAGCGGGAAGACGCGGTGCCACGCGAGCAGCGCGCCGGCGACGGCGAGGACGGCGAGGACGATCGGCCCGGCCTCGTCGGCGGCGCCGCCGGCGGCGGCGGGCAGGGCGATGCCGAAGGCGACGGCGACGAGCGCGAAGAGCAGGCGCGAGCGGTGGCGCAGGGCGAGCGGCAGGAAGCCGAGCGGGAAGATCCAGGCCCAGAGTGGCATCCAGATCTGGTGGACGTCGAACAGGCCCCACCACGCGGTGAACAGCGTGCCGAGGGCGACGACGGCGTGGGCGACGCTGCCGTAGGCCACCGCGGCGACGTACGCGCCGACCGCCCAGGCGAGGAAGCCGTTGTACCAGGCGCCGCTGATGTGGAAGACCTGCGCCACGAGGCCGATGTCGGCGCCGAAGATGAGCGTGCCGAGGACGGTGAGCGCGTGGCCGAGCTTGGGGCGCGTGCCGTCGACGCGCCACATGCGCCAGCCGTAGACGTGGGCCGCGGCCATGGCCGAGCCGATGAGCAGCAGCTTCGCGGCGGCGGGCAGGGCGGCCCAGTTCCAGGCGACGAGCGAGAGCACGCCGCCGCCGATGAGCAGGACGCCGAGCAGGTAGACGGCGAGCGTCGCGAGGCTGCGGCCCTCTTCGTGGTCGAACTGGTAGCGGGCGGCGAGGCGGCGCGCGGTGTCCTCGTCGACCAGGCCCTCGGCGCGCCACGCGGCCAGCTCGCGTTCGAGCCGGGCGCGGAAAGCGCGTTCGCCGACGTCCCACATGGGCGGCCTCCGGGAGGTGTGCGCCGAGCTTCGCCGGTGGACCGGGGCGCGCGCAAGCGGCGCCGGCGATGACCGCGGACGCTCGGCGTCGGCCGGCGGCGCGTCGCCGCCCGTCAGCGGTTGCGGCGGCGGGCGTGGTCGAGGGCGCGCTGCGCGTCCGCGAGGGCGGCGTCGTCGCGGGCGAGGGCCGCGCGCTGGGCGCGGAACGTGAGCACGGCGACGACGAGCAGGCCGATGCCGCCGCCGAGGAGGGGCGTCGCGCCGCGGCCGATGCCGAGCGCCACGAGGAGGATGGCGGCGATCGCGAAGAGCGCGGCGCCGAGGTTCGCCGGGCGACGGCGCGTCGCCGCGAGGGCGGCCTCGCGCGCCGCGACGGCGTGCTCGAGCGGGGTGAGGTCGGGGGGCGGCGCCACCTCGGCGGCGGGCGCGGGTGTGGAGTCCGGCGACGGGGGGGCGAACACTTCTGACGCGGCCTCGTCGATCTCAGGTGCCGCGGTGGAGACTGCAGTCTGCGAGGCCTCCGCGGGCGCGGCGTCGTCAGCCGTCGCGGCGACCTCGGCGAGCTCCGCGGGCGCGGCCATGTCCATAGGCGCGACGGGCGCGGCGACCTCGACCGGTGCGGCGACCTCGACCGGCGCGACGACCTCGACCGGCGCGGCGGGCGCGACGACGTCGACCGGCGCGGCGGCCACCGCCGCCGGCGGCGGCTCCCCGCGGGCAGGCGCCCCCTCGTCGCCGCGCGCCGCCGAGGCGTTCGCCGCCGCGATCGCCCCCTGCACGCGCGCCGCGGCCATCGTCGAGGCGACCGCCGCCTCGAGCAGCGCGGCGCCCGTCGGCGGCGGCACGGCGGCGGCGACCGGCGGCAGCGGCGCCACGACGGCGTCACCGCCCCGCGCCGCGGTCTCCGCCGCCTGCCGGCGCATGTCCTCCCAGCCGGCGCCGCGCACGACCTTCGCCCAGCGGTCGCACTCGGCGTAGATCGTCTGCGCCGTGTGGACCGCGTCGTCGATCGCGTCGGGATCGGGATCGAACGCGTCGCGGCTCGCCCGGTCGATGCGCGCGAGCGCCTCGTCGCGCCACTCGCGGAAGGGCGGGAAGTCCTGCAGCTCGGCGGCGAGGCCGCGCAGCCGCGCGCGCGACTCCGCCAGCCGGCCGAGCGCCTCCCCGGCCTCGTCGAGCTGCCGCCGCACGCGGGCGGCCGACTGCCGGGCCCGCGCCACGGCGTAGTCCTCGAAGCCGGTGATCGACGCGCGCGCGGACTCGAGCTTCGCCCGCGCCTCCTCGCGCCACTCGCGGAAGCCGGGCGCGTCCTCGACGTGCGTCGGCTGTCGCCGGTCGAGCGCGGCGCGCGCAAGCGCGATCGTTTCGAGCGCCTCGGCGGCGAGGTTCACCGACGTCCGCTCGCCCGGCAGGCGCCCGGACTGCGCCGTCTCCCAGCCGCCGGCGTGCAACAGCGCGTCCCACGCCAGGAGCTTCGGGTGCGCCTGCAGCTCCGGGAAGCGCGAGGCCGCCGACCGGACCTCGTCGCGCGCCGCCTTCACCTCGCGCCGGATGCGCTCGAGCTCCGACGCGAGCTGCCGCACCTCGCCGTCGTGCGCCGCCAGGCGCTCCTCGACGTAGCGCGCGAGGTCGAGCAGGCCCCAGTCGCTCCCGTCGCCCGACAGCAGCGCGCGCCACGTCGGCGGCGCCTCGTGCCGCGCGAGCTCCGGCGCGATCGGCAGCCACGGCTCGACCTCGGACAGCGTCGGGCGCGCCACGTCTTCGAGCGCGTCGAGGCGCTCCTTGCGCTGCCGGGCGACGAAGTCCACGAGGCGCGCGCCCAGACGGTGGAAGGCCGGCTCACCCGCCGCCTTCAGCGCGTAGCGGACGTCGCGCGCGGCCGCCGCCGCCAGCCGGTCGAGCGCCGGAGAGGCCTCGCCTTTGATCGCGTGGACCCACGCCGCCTGCCACGCGGGCTCGCCGCTCTGCGTGTCGACGTCGAGCGCGTCGGCGAAGTGCTCGATCGCGCGCGGCCCGTCGCCGGCCGCCAGCGCCGCCCGCCCGGCCAGCAGCAGCGTCGCCGCCGCGACCCCCGCCGGGGCGGCCCGCACGCCGCGCGCCGCCAGCCGCAGCGCCATCTGCGCCTCGTCGAGGTCCACGAGCTTCGCGTCGCAGCCGGGCCAGCCGAGCCGCAGGATCCCGACGAGCACGTGGAAGCGCCACTCCTCGGGGTGGCCGGGCACGGCGTGGGCGATCGCCTTCTCGATCTGCGCGAGGCTCGCCGCGTACTCGCCGCGCCCGAACGCCTCGCAGGCCGCCCGGTGCGCGGCGGCGGCGCGGTCGTGGCCCTCGTCCCGGGCAACGCCCAGCGGCCCGTCGGTGACGAGGTCCGGCAGGAACTCCCAGCGGAAGCCGATGTCGACGCGCTTCATGGGACCGCCGAGCGGCCAGTCCCAGCGCTCGTGGTCGCCGTCGGCGCCGGCGGCCAGGAGCCCCTCGCGCGCCAGCGCCCGCGCCGAGCCGACCAGCGGCCGCAGCGGCACCGGGATCACCAGACGCCACGTGCGCGCCGCGGGCGCCGCCGGCTGCTCGAGCCAGCGTCGCCAGGCCCGCGGATCCAGCCAGTCTTCCGTTCGCACCCTGCCTCCCTCGGCCTCGGAGACTGAACTCGAGTTCCGCCATCTCGGCGTCGACGAGGCCGAGCGACACAGCGGCGGCCGGTCGGGGCCTGCCGCAGGCAGCCGAAGATGGCGAAGCTCGAGACTAAACCCACGACGGGTCGGGTGCCACCCTGTGCTCCGAGCGGGTCGGGGCGCGGCCGAGATCGGTCCTGATGAAGCCTGCTCGCCGCGTCACCCTGACGATCGTTCTTCCGCTGCTCGGACTCTGCGCGGGCGCCGGTGCGGCGGTCGCGCTCGGCGCGCCGCTCGCCTGGGCGGGCGCGCTGCTCGCCGCCGCCCTGCCGTTCGCCGGCGTCGCGTTCCAGCTCGCGCGGCGGTCGGGCGGGCCGGCGCCGCCGCCCGTGCCCTGCGAGCGGTTGCTGTGCGCGATCGCGACGCAGTCCCGCGACGGCATCGTGCTGCTCGACCCGGCGACGCGGCGCATGCTCTGGTCGAACGCCGCCGCAGAGAGGCTGCTCGGCGGGGCCGTCCAGGTGGACTGCACGGCGCTGCTCGCCCGGCTGCTCGTCGCCGAGCGGGCCTGCGCCGACCAGATCGCGCACGGCATGCCGATGCCCGTCCGCGAGATGCCCCATACGCGCGCCGACGGCGCGGAGCTGTTGCTCGAGCTGGCGGTGTCGCGCGTCGTCTTCGAGGACCGCCACGTGCTCAGCATCGCCCTGCGCGACGTGTCGGAGCGGCACCGCCTGGAAGAGCAGATGCGCTACTTCGCCTACCACGACGTCCTGACGCGCCTGCCGAACCGCATGCTCTTCACCGACCGGCTCGACCAGGCGCTGGCGCAGGCCGTCCGCGCCGGCGAACCGTTGGCGGTGCTGTTCGTCGACCTCGACGACTTCAAGGCGGTCAACGACACGCTGGGACACGACGCGGGCGACCTGCTGCTCGTCGAGGTGGCGGCGCGCCTCAAGAGCTGCGTGCGCAAGGGCGACACGGTGGCCCGACAGGGCGGCGACGAGTTCATGGTGCTGCTGGCGCGCGTCGACGCCCCCGACCGCGCCGGCGAGATCGCGGGGCGCATCCTCGACGCGCTGCGCCGCCCGTACCTGCTTCATGGCCGCCAGATGCTCGTCAGCGCCAGCATCGGCGTGGCCGTCTACCCGGCGGACGGCGCCGACACGGCGACGCTCATGCGCAGCGCCGACCTCGCGATGTATGCGGCCAAGCAGGCGGGCCGCAACGCCTGGCAGCTGCACGACGAGGGGATGAGCGCGCGCGTCGGCAACGTGCTCGAGCTGAAGACCGACCTCTTGCGGGCGCTCGAGCGGGGCGAGTTCCTGCTGCACTACCAGCCGCAGGTCGACGGTTCCGACGACCGCCTGGTCGCCTTCGAGGCGCTCATCCGTTGGCGCTCGCCGCAGCGCGGCCTCGTGCCGCCGCTGCAGTTCATCCCCGTCGCCGAGGAGACCGGCCTGATCGTGCCGATCGGCGAGTGGGTGCTGCGCGAGGTCTGCCGCCAGATCCGCGCCTGGGACGACGCCGGCCTGCCGCCGGTGCGGGTCGCCGTCAACGTCTCCGCCCGTCAGTTCGTCCAGTCGGACCTCGTCGAGCGCGTGCGCACGATCGTGACCGCGGCCGAGGTCGATCCGCGGCGAATCGAGATCGAGGTCACCGAGTCGATCGCCATGAAGAACGCGGAGCACGCCGCCGCGGCGCTCGAGGCGCTGAAGGCGCTCGGCTTCGAGGTGGCGCTCGACGACTTCGGCACCGGCCACTCGTCGCTCGCCTACCTGCGGCAGTTCCCGTTCGACCGCCTGAAGATGGACCGCGGCTTCCTGCGGGACGCGACCGCCAGCGAGAGCGACCGGGCGATCATCGAGGCCATCGTCGTGCTCGCGCACAGCCTTGGCCTCGAGGTGGTCGCCGAGGGGGTCGAGACGCAGGAGCACATCGAGCTGCTGCGCGCCTTCGGCTGCGACCTGCTGCAGGGTTACGGGATCGCGCGGCCGATGGACGTCGACGCGGCCACCGGGCTGCTCGGCGCCAGCGCGGCGCGCGTGGCCGCCTGAACCGTCAGCGGGCGACGATCGCGGTGCGCCACCAGGCGGACTGGCCGGCGGGCGGGCGCACGGCGCGCAGGACCTCGGCGAGCGCGGCCTCGGGGTCGTCGGCGGTGCGCGCCGGGCGCGCGCCGAGGCCGCGCGCGACGAGGGGCGTCGCCAGCAGGAATGCGCCGTGGCCGCGCGGCTCGCGCGCGAACGACGGGCCGGGGCACTCGGCGAAGCCGAGGCGCCGGCTGACGAGGCGGTCCGCCTGCGGCAGCTCGGCGAAGCGCGGATCGTCGGCGAACGTGTGGTCCTGCGTGTGCGCTCGCCAGGCGCCGGCGACGGCGCGGTAGACGCGGCACGTCCCGATGTGCGCGAGCCAGACGTCGGGGCCGTCGGCGGCGAGCACGGCCATCTCCGCCGTGCCCGTCCACTGCCCGCCGTCGCCCTGGGGCCGGACGGCCACCTCGCGGACGCGCGCGTCGGCCGCCGCGAAGCCGGCCTGCAGCCGCGCCTCGACGCTCGCGCCGCCCGCGGACCACGCCGCGCGGAAGGCGTCGCGCGCCGCCTCCGCCGCCGTCTGCGCCAGGTCGGTACGGAAGAGCGCCGGCTCGGGCGAATAGCCGGACGCCACCAGGAACACGCCGTCGGCCGCATCCGCCCAGATCGCGTCGGCCGACGACCAGCCCGGGCCCTCGTCGCCGACGGGGCCGCACACCGCGGAAGATTGCCAGGTACGCATCGCGCGCGAGCGTACTACATGGGGCACTCGGGATCGGCGGGATCCGGCGTCTCGACGCACATCTCGGGCGCGACGCAGGCGCCCCAGGGCGTGAAGCAGCCGTCGAGACACAGGCGCGTCTCGGTGCCGTGCCCGTCCGGTCCGCAGGGGCGGCGCTCGACCTCTCCCTCCTCGCAGCCGCCAGGCTCGGAGCACGGGCCGCCCGCCATCCAGAGGCCGGCGACGCAGCGCCAGAGCTGCATGCCGGCGCCGGACGGCCCGCACGCGCGCGCCTCGAGCACGCCGTCCATGCACGCGTCGAGGTCTTCGCAGGGGGTCCAGTCCGACCAGGCGCCCTGCTCGCCGGCCCGGTGGGCGCTGCCCCGCAGCCGGTGATCGTGACGAGGCGCGCCCCCTCGTCGCGCAGCCGCGCCAACCTCGCGAGCTCCGTCTCTCGCCCGAACAGCCGCAACCGCTCCCTGGGCGCGCAGTGCGGTCGCTACTTCAGGACCTTGAGCCCGTCGCCCGTCAGGCCGGCGAAGAAGTCGTTGCCCTTGTCGTCGACGACGATGAAGGCGGGGAAGTCGACGACCTCGATGCGCCAGACGGCCTCCATGCCGAGCTCGGGGTACTCGAGCACCTCGACCTTCTTGATGCAGTCCTGCGCGAGGCGCGCCGCGGGGCCGCCGATGGAGCCGAGGTAGAAGCCGCCGTACTTGTGGCAGGCGTCGGTGACCGCGCGGGAGCGGTTGCCCTTCGCGAGCATCACCATGCTGCCGCCGTGGGCCTGGAACTGCTCGACGTAGGCGTCCATGCGGCCGGCGGTCGTGGGGCCGAACGAGCCCGACGCGTACCCCGCCGGCGTCTTGGCCGGACCCGCGTAGTAGACCATGTGGTCGCGCAGGTACGCCGGGACGCCCTCGCCGCGGTCGAGCCGCTCCTTGAGCTTCGCGTGCGCGATGTCGCGGGCCACGATCATCGGCCCGGTGAGCGAAAGCCGCGTCTTGACTGGATATTTCGACAGCTCGGCGCGGATCTCGCTCATCGGCCGGTTCAGGTCGAGGCGCACCACCTCGCCGTCGAGGTCGTCGTGGGTGGTGTCGGGCAGGAAGCGGGCGGGGTCGGTCTCGAGCGCCTCGAGGAAGGCGCCGTCCTTCGTGATCTTGCCGAGCGCCTGGCGGTCGGCGGAGCACGACACCGCGATCGCCACCGGGCACGAGGCGCCGTGGCGCGGCAGCCGGATGACGCGCACGTCGTGGCAGAAGTACTTGCCGCCGAACTGGGCGCCGATGCCCGAGCGCTGGGCGAGCGCCAGCACCTGCGCCTCGACCTCGAGGTCGCGGAAGCCGCGCCCGAGCGCGTTGCCCTCGGTCGGCAGCGTGTCGAGGGACCGCGCCGACGCCAGCTTGGCCACCTTGAGCGCCTGCTCCGCCGAGGTGCCGCCCACGACCACCGCCAGGTGGTACGGCGGGCAGGCGGCGGTGCCGAGCGACTTGAGCTTCGCGTCGACGAACTTCAGCAGGCTGTCGGGGTTGAGCAGCGCCTTCGTCTCCTGGAAGAGGTAGCTCTTGTTGGCGCTGCCGCCGCCCTTGGCCATGAACAGGAACTTGTAGGCGTCGCCGTCGGTCGCGTAGAGCTCGATCTGCGCCGGCAGGTTCGTGCCGGTGTTCACCTCGCGGTACATGTCGAGCGGCGCCATCTGCGAGTAGCGCAGGTTGAGCGAGGCGTAGGCGTCGAACACGCCGCGGGCGATGGCCGCCTCGTCGCCGCCGCCGGTGAAGACCAGCTGGCCCTTCTTGCCCATCACGATGGCGGTGCCGGTGTCCTGGCACATCGGCAGGACGCCGCCGGCGGCGATGTTCGCGTTCTTGAGCAGGTCGAGCGCGACGAACTTGTCGTTGGGCGAGGCTTCGGGGTCGTCGAGGATCTTGCGCAGCTGCGCCAGGTGGCCGGGCCGCAGCAGGTGGGCGATGTCGCGCATCGCGGCGAAGGTCAGCTGCGTGAGCGCCTCGGGCGCCACCTGAAGGAAGGTGCGGCCGCCCGCCGCGAACGTCGACACGTGGTCGGCGGTGACGAGCCGGAAGGGGGTCTCGTCGTGTCCTGTGGGCAGCAGGTCCTGGTACTCGAACGCGGGCATCGCGCGGCCTTTCGTGAGCGGATTTCGGCGCGGAGGATACCGCCCTTCGCCGGTGCTTGCGCTATCGTCCCGCGCGATGGCCGACTCGCTCCTGCTCGTCCTCCTGCTGGCCAACGCGCCGCTCTTCGTGGTCGCGGGGCACTGCTGCTTCGGCGGCACGCGCCGGTTCTTCTCGGCGCTGCGCGGCTCGCTCCGCGGCGCGCCCGACTGGCGCTCGGCGGCGCGCTTCGCCGCCTGGGCCGCGCTCTGCGCCGTGCTCGTCTTCGCCGAGCACCGCATCCTGCTCGAACGGCTGGCGTGAGCCCGCGGCCCTGGGCGCTGGCGGCGACCGCCGGCGTCGCCATGTACCTCGGCGAGGTCGTGTACCTCACCCAGGCGCGCGAGACCTTCCGCCTCGGGCAAGGCGCCCTGCTCCCCCTGGCGCTCTACCTCGGCGTCCCGCTCGCGGCCGCGGCCGTCCGTCGGCTCAACCTGGCGCTGGGCGCGCTCGTCACCGCCTCCACGGCGCTCTTCGTCTTCGGCGAGGGCAGCATCCTGCCGCCGAAGCTGCGCCTCGCGGCGATGGCGGCCGCGGCGCTCGCCGTGCCGCTCGCCGCCTGGTCGCTGCGCCGCCGCGTCGCCCCGGACACGGCCACGCGCCTGTGGGTCGTGGCCTGGCTGCTGTCGATCGCGCTGACGCGCCTGCCGCGGGACCTCTTCCTCGACGCGTACAACTTCCGCTGGAAGGACGCGGGGTTGCGGCTCGCCGCCGGCCTCGGCATCGCCGCGCTCGCCGCCGCGTGGTTCTGGCTGATGGGGCGCCGTCCGCGGGCGGCCTTCGGCATCGCCGCGGGGATGGCCGCGCTGATCGTCGGCGCGCTCTCCGGCGTGGGGCACGCGCCGCCGCCGGCCGCGGCGTCGAGGCCGCGGGGCGACGTCTACTACATCGTGCTCGACGCGCTGCGCTTCGACGCCACGAGCCTGCCGCCGAACGCGGGGGACGCGACGCCGGCGCTCGCGAAGCTGGCGGCGCGCGGCGCCTCGTTCGCCGACGCGCACTCACCCTCGACCGCCACCGAGTTCTCGCTGCCGCGCATGCTCGGCTTCTCCGGCGAGGGCCCGTCGGGGCCGCGCACGCGCTGGACGGCGCTCGACCCCGCCTTCGAGGGCTCGCTGCCGGGCCGCATGCGCGCCGCCGGCTACCGCCTGCACCTGCTGAGCGACTACGCCGCCAACGAGCTGCACGGCTTCGACACCTACCGCTGGGACTCGGTGGCGGCGCGGCCGGCGCGCGGCTTCCGGCTGTGGTCGCTCGCGCCGGCGCTCGCCGCCGTGCTGCGCGGCGAGGAGCACGCGCTCGGCCTCGTCGCCGGCGACAAGTACCCGTTCGGCGAGGGCGGGGCGGCCGGCGCGCTCGACGCGCTGCTCGCCCAAGGCGACGCGCCCGGCTTCTTCCTCGTGCACCTCGCCGTGCCGCACGCGCCGTACAACCTGCCGCCGTACCAGGCGAAGTCGCTGCCGGCGCCCCCGGAGGACGAGGCGCGCGCGTTGTTCCGGCGCTTCGAGCGGCTCGAGGGCGGCGCCGACGCGGCGACGACGGCGAAGCTGCGCGCGCTCTACGCGCTGGCCGTGCGCGCCGCCGACGAGCAGGTGGCGGCGCTCGTCTCGGTGATCGAGCGCCGCGGCCGCCTCGACGACGCCCTGATCGTGGTGACGAGCGACCACGGCGAGCCGCTCGGCGAGCACGGCATGTTCGGCCACGGCCGCACGCTGTACGCCGAGGGCCACCACGTGCCGCTCGTGATCGCCGGCCCCGGCTTCCCCGTCGGCGCGGCGCCCGCCCACGCGGTCAGCAACGCCGACGTGCCGGCCACGATCCTCGCGTGGGCGGGCCTCGCCTCCGACGGCGACACGCTGCGGACGGTCGCGACGGGCGCTGCGCCGCCGCGCCCGGTGGTCGTGTGGCACCCGCGCGGCGTCATGGTCCAGCGCGACGGCCGGCGCCTGCTCTGGACGACGCAGCGCCACCTGCTCGACCGCCCGGCGAGCTGGAACCACCGCGCCGAGTGGGAGCTGTACGACGTGGCCGCCGATCCCCTCGAAAAGAATGATCTTTTCTCGGCGGGTGCGCCCTCGGCGCTGCTCGACGAGCTCGCGTCGAACCCGGCGATCCCCGCGGAGACGCGGGCGGAGGCCGCCCGTCGGCGTCCCGCCGTGGCCGCCCGTCCCTGAGGTCAGTGCTCGTTCGCGAGGCTGTCGCGGATGAGCGCCATCTGCTGCTGCGCCTCGGGTGAAGGCCGCGGGAACTCGAGGCGGAGCGACCGCAGCGTCTGCACGACGATCTCGCAGACCTGCAGGCGCGTGAACGGCTTCTTGTCGGCGGGGATGGCGTACCAGGGCGCCCAGGGGCGGCTGGTCTCGTTGAGGGCGGTCTCGTAGGCCGCCATGTACTCGTTCCAGTACTTGCGCTCTTCGAAGTCGTGCGGCGAGAACTTCCAGTTCTTCTCCGGGTCGTCCAGGCGAGAGAGGAAGCGCTTCTTCTGCTCCTGCTGCGACACGTTGAGGAAGAACTTGAGGACGATCGTGCCGCTCTGGGCGAGGTGCCGCTCGTGGTCGCGAATGGAGCGGTACCGCGTCTCCCAGAACCGCGCGCCGACTCGCTCCTGCGGCAGGCGCTGCCGCTCGAGGAAGTCGGGGTGCACGCGCACGACGATCACCTCCTCGTAGTAGCTGCGGTTGAAGATGCCGATGCGGCCGCGCTCCGGCAGGCGCTTCGCCGTGCGCCAGAGGAAGTCGTGGTCGAGCTCCTCGGGGGAGGGCTGCTTGAACGAGTAGACCTGACATCCGGCGGGGTTCACGCCGCTCATGACCGCGCGGATGGTCGAGTCCTTGCCGGCGGCGTCCATCGCCTGGAAGACGAGCAGCAGCGCGTGCCGATCGAGCGCGTAGAAGCGGTGCTGCAGGTCGAAGAGCTCGTGTTTGAGCGCCTTGAGCTGCGCCTCGCAGGCGGCCTTGTCGTAGTCGTCGGGTGGCCGCCGACGCGTCGTCTCGATGCGGAACGAGCCGTCGAACGGCACGCGCCACGGGCTGTCGGGCAACTCGAGCATGCGGAACCTCCGGATTGGCTCCATGGGGCCAGCATGGCTATTCTGGCCGCATTCTGGGCCCGAGAGGGGAACGAATGCGGCGGAACACGGGCCGTCGGGCGTGGATGGCGGTCTTTGCCATCGCGCTCTCGGCGGGGTGCGTGCCGGAGCTGGGCCCGCGCTGCGGCGAGGACGCCGACTGCCCCGTCGGCCGCTGCGAGCTCGGCTGGTGCGTCCCCGCGTCCGCCGACGCCGGCGGTCCCGACGCGGTGGCGGGCGACGGCGGGCGTCCCGACGCGGCGGCGGGAGACGCGCTGCCGCCCGACGCGCTGCCCCTGGACGCGCTGACGCCCGACGCGTCCCCGCCCGACGCGCTGGCGCCCGACGCGCTGACGCCCGACGCGCTGGCGCCCGACGCGCTGGCGCCCGATGCGCTGCCGCCCGACCTGGGTCCGCCGCCGGGCTGCGGCGACGGCGTGGTCGACGGCGACGAGGAGTGCGACGAGCTGGCCGACGACTGCGCCGGCTGCGCCGTGCTCGCCGTGCCGCTCGCGCTCGACGGCACGCCCCACGACGGCGCCTTCGCGGCGGGCTCCTTCGACCGCTTCGTCGTCGAGGTGCCCGCGCCGACGCGCGTCGCCCTGACCACGGGCGACGTCGCGCCCGGCCTCGCCGTCGCGCTCGACGCCGATCCCCTCGCGGTGCAGGCGCTCGCGCCCGGCGAGGAGGCGGTGTTCGACCTGCCGGCCGGCGCCACCACGCTGCGCGTCGTCGCCCGGGACGCGGCGGCCTACCAGCTGACGGCGGTTCGCGTGCCGACGTGCGGCGACCACGTGCGCGACGCCGAGTCCGAAGCCTGCGACGGCACGCCCGGCTGCGGCGAGGGCTGCCGCCGCCCCGCGGTCGACGTCGCCGACGGCGGCGCCACCACCATCGAAGCCCCCGGTTTCCCTGCGGAATTTCGCTTCGTCGTCCCGGAGGGTCGCCCGTGGACGGCCGACCTCTTCGTCGGCCGGGAAGGGCCGTGTCCGCCGGACGTGGCCGTCGAGCTCGCGCGGGAGGCCGATGCGCCGGTGGCGCTCGGCGCCGGCTGCCCCTTCGAAGCGACGTTGCTCCTGCAGCCGGGCCGTTACCGGCTCGTCGCCCGCACCGGGGCCGACGAGGACGTCGAGATCCACGCGCGCGTCACGCTGCGGACGATCTGCGGCAACCGCGAGCTCGAGGGCGACGAGGCCTGCGACGACGGCAACGCGGACCCCTTCGACGGCTGCCACGCCTGCGACCACGCCCCGTTCACGGTCGGCGAGGACGGCGTCGCGAGCGGCTCCGCCACGCCGGGCCGGCCCCTGCTCGTCCGGTTCGAGGTACCGCGGGGACCGATCACCACCACCGTGCTGGTCGACGCTCCCGACGGCTGCGGCGGGGACGTCGGCGTGACGATGCCCGGCGACGTCGAAGCGATCTCGGGCTGTCCGGCGACCGCGGCCCGCGTGCTCGACGCCGGCTTCCATCTCGTGCGCGTCCGCCCGCTCGCCGGCGGCGCCCGCACCTTCCGGGTCGCGGTCACGCAGGCCGCCGTCTGCGGCAACGGCGTCCCGGAGGTGGGCGAGCCGTGCGACGACGGCAACGTCAACCCCGACGACGGGTGCGACCGGTGCAGCGCCAACGCGTGCACCCCCTGGCTGCCCGGCGTGGACGACCGGTGCGTGCCGCGGCCGCTCCCCGGGGCCTGCCCGGAGGGCGCCTTCGCGCTCCCCGACGGGACGTGCTCCGCGCCGCGCGTCTGCCCGGCCGGCTGGGTGCGCGACGGCCTCGGCTGCGCGCCGCCGACGGGCCCGGCGAACTGCCCGCGCCCGGAGCTCGTGCCGCCGGGCGCCGCCGCCTGCGACGTGCTCTCCTGGCCCTGCGACACGGCGCGCGGCTGGACGCCGATCGGCGACGGGCCGGGCTGCGCGCCCGATGTCTCCGCCTTGCGGTGCGCCGCCGGCGAGCGCGAGGTGTTCTTCGAGGGCAGCTGGAAGTGCGAGCGGACGACCGGCGCCTGCCCCCCCGATCCGTGGCGGGATCAGCGATACGCGCGTTACGTGCACGTCGCGCTGACCGGCGACGACCGCGGGAACGGCACCGCCGCCTCGCCGCTGCGCAACGTGAGCGCCGCGCTGACCTACGCCCGGATGCACGGCGCGAACATCCTCGTGGGTCCCGGCCGCTTCGACCTGCCCGCCAACGCCGCGGTGCCGCAAGGGAGCGAGCTGCGCGGCGTGTGCGAGGCGACGACCGTCCTCGTCGGGCGACTCGCCTTCGCGGGGCCGGGTGAGTCGAGCGTGCGCCACCTGTCCCTCGAGGACGAGGACATGAACAACGCGGCGGGGGGCCTCCTCACGGTCACGGGCGGCGAGCTGCACCTCGAGGCGGTGACGATCCGCGCCGCGGGCGCGCCCTACGGCATCCTCGCGCGCGGCGGCGCCGTCGACGGGTCGCAGGTGCACGTGGACGGCGCCCGCGTCGTCTCGGTCCTCGCGATCGCCGACGACGCCGCGCCCGTCTCCTTCGCGGAGCTGCGCGGCTTCCTGCTGACGGGCGGCACCGGCAACGGCCTCGTCGCCTCCGGCACGGGCGCCGTCGTCGAGGCTTACGGCGGCACCGTCCGGCAGATCGCGCCGGTCGCCGGCCTGGCCCCCGCGGCCGAGGCCGAGGACGGCGGCGTCGTCATCGCCCGGGACCTCATCGCGCGCGACTGCGCCGGCCTGTGCCTCGTCGCGCGGGACAACGACTCGGAGCTCCGGCTCGAGCGCGTCCTCGTCGACGGCATGACCTCTTCGATGCTCGAGTACCCGAACGACTCGGCGGTGCTCGCGCGAAACGGCGCCACGCTCGACGCGGTCGACCTCGCGGTGACGCGCTCGCAGGCGTTCGGCGTCGTCGCCTTCTCCGAGCCGCCCCCCGGCGAGGGGGAGGTCGCGGTCACCGGCGAGCGCTGGACGTTCGACGGCGTCGCCTTCGTGCCTCGCGATCACGACCTCATCGGCATCCCGGGCACCGAGCGCCGCGTCGGCGCCGTCGTCGTGGTCGACGCGGGCGAGTGGGCGGTCGACGTGCGGCTCGACCAGATCGCCGTGCGCGAGAGCGCGGCCCCGGCCTTTCAGGCGCTCAACCGCGAGCGCCTCGTCGACCGGCTCACGGCGGAGCTGTCGCGCTTCGTCGTCGACGGGGTGCGCGTCGACCGCGTCGCGCCGCCGGACGCGACGTTCTCGGCGCCCGATCCGGGGACCCTCTCGCTGACGGACGCCGCCTTCGTCGGCTGGCGCGGCGCCGGCATCGACGCCGCGGCCGACCTCATCGCGAGCCGCGTGCGCCTGCACCGCGACGGCGACGCGTTCGTCGAGCCGTTCGACGCCGGCGTGGTGCTCCGTGGCCACGCCTTCGTGAGCGACCTGCGCGTCGACGGCGCCGCCGACGCGGGCGTGTACACCGAGGGCAGCGAGATCGTCACGCTGGATCGCCTCGACGTCCGCGGCACCCGCGCCACCGAGCGCCTCGACCTGGGGGGCGCCGCGCTGCGTGCCGCCGTCACGCGCCGAGGGACGGGCGAGCTCGAGCTCCGCGGCCTCTACGCCGCCGACAACGCGACGCCCGGCCTGCGCCTCGCCGGCGCCGAAGGGGCGACGATCGAACTCACGAACGTCGACGTCGTCGGGGGCGGCCCGGGTCTCGTCCTCAGCGGCGCGGCCGAAATCACGCTCGACGGCGGGCGCTTCGTCGGCGTCGCCGGCGCCGGCGTGCGCGCGGACGGGCAGGGGCCACGGCTCGAAGCGCGCCACCTCGTGGTCGACGGGGTCGGGCTCGATCCCGCCTCGCGGCTCGGCGGCCACGCGATCGACTGGCGCGGCATCGATCCCTCGGTGCCCGGCGCCGGCTTCTTCACGGTCGACGGCGGGCACCTCGCCGCGACCGCCGGCGCGGGCGTCGTCCACGTCGAGGCGTCGGCCGAGCTGCGCAACGTGACACTCGCCGACACCGCCGGCGCGGGCGTCGTCGAAGCCGGTCGGGGCCCGACCGCGCTGATCGACGTGCGGATCGAGCGGCCGGGCGGCACCGGCTACGTCGCCGCGTCGCTGGCGGGCGCCGGCGCGTTCATGTTCCTCGAGCGGCTGGCCGTGCTGGACCCGCCCGCGCAGTCGGCGGGCGTCGAGGTCGACCTGCCGCACTCCGTGCAGCTCGGAGGCGCCGGCGAGCTGCCCGCGAACGTATTCCGGCGGGGCACGCGCGACGACGACGCGCCCCTGTCCGTCGATGTCGACCCGGCCGCCGTCGTGCCGCCGGCCTTCCCGGCACCGTGAGGGGCGCATGACCCGGACGTTCTTCCTCGCGCTGGCGCTCGCCGGAGGCCCGGCCACGGGCGAAGCGGCGGAGTTGCGGCAGGCCCGCCCGGACGGCGCCGCGGCGGCGAGCCCCCCCGGGGGACCCGCGACGCCGCAGGACGAGGCCCGCGCCGAGTTCGAGGCCGGCCGCGCCGCGTTCCGCGCCCGCGACTTCGCCGCCGCGCGCGCCCGCTTCGAGCGCGCCTACGCCCTCGACCCCTCGCCGGTGTTGCTCTACAACCTCGCCCGCGCCTGCGAGGAGTCGGGCGACGCCGAGAAGGCGATCGACTACTTCCGGCTGTACCTCGAGCGCGAGCCGCAGGCGGACGATCGCCCCGACGTCGAGCGCCGCATCCGCGTGATGGAGGCGATCGTCACCCGCGAGCGCGCCGCCCGGGACGCCGCGGCGAAGAACGCTGCCGCCGCGCCGGCCTCCGCGCCCGCGGTGGCCGCCGAGGTGGCGCCCGCCGAGGGGACGCCGGCCTGGCTTCTGCCCGCCTCCTGGGCCGCGGTGGGCGTCGGCGCCGCGGCCCTCGGCGGGGCCGCCTGGTTCGGCCTCGAGGCGCGCGCCGCCGAGGACGCCCACGCCGCCGCGAAGACCGGCCGCGGCAAGCAGTCGGCCGCGGACGACGCGGAGCGCAACGCCACCCTGGCCAACGCCGGCTTCGCCGTCGGCGGCGCGCTCGTCGTCGCCGGCGTCGTCGGCCTCCTCCTCGGGATGGAGGACGGCGCGCCCACCGCCGCGCCCGCCCCCGGCACCGTCGGCCTCGGCTGGTCCGGCCGCTTCTGACCACACGCTTGCCAAGCGCGCCGGCCCCATCCCATCATCCCCGGGCTGCCAGGGGGCGGGGACCGACAACGTGAGCTCGACCGGGAAACCCCGAACGCCGGCGCGTCGGCGCCGACGGGCGGCCGGCGCCGACGAAGCGCCGCTGGCCATCGTCGGCATCGGCGCGTCCGCCGGGGGCCTCGAGGCGCTCACCGCGTTCTTCGCCCACGCGCTCCCCGATGCCAGGCTCGCGTACGTCGTCGTCCAGCACCTCGATCCGGCGCGCCAGACGACGCTGGCCGAGATCCTGGCCGGCCACACGCCGCTCTCGGTGGCCCTGGCGGCCGACGGCCAGCGCGTCCGCGCCGGCCACGTCTACGTGGTCCCCCCCGACGCCGTCCTCGGCCTGCAGGCCGGCGTGCTGCGCGTGGCGAGGCCCGAGGAGCGCGACGGCCACCGCCGCGGCATCGACCGCTTCTTCACGGCGCTCGCGGTCGACCAGGGCGACGGCGCCGTCGGCGTGCTGCTGTCGGGCACCGGCAGCGACGGCGCCCAGGGCCTGCACACGATCAAGGACCACGGCGGCGTCACCGTCGCCCAGGACCCGGACCAGACGCGGTACGACGGCATGCCGCGCGCCGCCGTGGCGACCGGGCGCGTCGACTACGTCCTGCCGGTCGAGCAGATCCCGGCGCTGCTCGCCGACCTCGCCGGCCGCCTGGCGCACCTCCGCGACGGCGTCCTCTCCGACGAGGTGGGCGCGCTGATCGACGAGATCTGCCGCCTGCTCCAGCGCCGCGTCCGCCACGACTTCAGCCGCTACAAGCGACGGACGATCCTGCGCCGCATCGATCGGCGGATGGCGATGCTGCGCATCGGGGCCCTGGCCGACTATGTCGAGCTGTTGCGCCATGACCCCGACGAGGCGAAGCACCTGTTCCGCGAGCTGCTGATCAACGTGACCGCCTTCTTCCGTGATCCCGGGGCCTTCGACGCGCTGCGGGCCGTCGTGCGGCGGCTGATCGGCGAGCCGGCCGAGCGCAGCCGCCTGCGGATCTGGGTGCCGGGCTGCGCGACGGGCGAGGAGGCGTACTCGATCGCCATGCTCGTCCACGAGGAGATGGAGCGCGCCCACCGCGCCCTCGAGGTGCAGATCTTCGCCACCGACATCGACGACGAGGCGCTCGACGTCGCCCGCGAGGGGCGCTACCCCGACCTCATCGCGGATCACGTCGGCGCCGAGCGCCTGCAGCGTTACTTCACGAACCAGGGCGACGGCTGGCAGGTGGGCAAAGAGCTGCGCGCCACCTGCGTGTTCTCGCGGCACGACCTCGTCAGCGATCCGCCGTTCTCGCGCATGGACGTGGTCTCGTGCCGAAACCTGCTCATCTACCTCGAGCCGGACCTGCAGAAACGCGTGCTCCGGCTGTTCCACTACGCGCTGAGGGACGGCGGCCACCTCCTGCTCGGGCCCGCGGAGAGCATCGGCGGGTCGCGCGAGCTGTTCCGCGTCGTCGACAAGAAGCACCGGTTGTTCGAGGCGCGCCGCGTCAGCGCGCGGGTGGGCCTGCCGGCGGCGATGGGCGGCGCGGCGCGCGGCGCGGCCTCGACCGAGCGCCCGCGGGCGCTCGGCCGCGACGCGGGCGCCCAGCAGGTCCGGCGCGTGCTCGAGCGCGTCGCCGTGACGGCGATCGTCGTCGACGAGCACTGGCACGTGGTCGACATGGCCGGGGCGCCGGCCCGCTACCTCGAGCACCGCGCGGGGCCCATCCAGAGCGACGTCGTCGTCCTCGCCCGCCCCGAGCTGCGCCTGCACCTGCGCACGTCGCTGCACCGCGCGAAGCAGTCCGGGCAGGAGGTCGTCGTCCGCGATCTGACCCTGCGCGACGACGGCGAGGTGCGCCGCGTCGAGCTGATGGTGCTGCCGTCCGCGCCCACCGCCGACGAGCCCGGCGAGCTGTGGACGATCGTCCTGCGCGAGACGGAGGCGCCGCCGGCGGGCGTGCCGGCGGACGGGGCCACCGAGGTGTACCGCGACCGGGTCGTGCAGCAGCTCGAGGGCGAGCTCGAGAACACGCGCCGGCACCTGCGGAGCACCATCGAGGAGCTCGAGACCTCGAACGAGGAGCTGAAGGCCTCCAACGAGGAGCTGCTCTCGGTGAACGAGGAGCTCCAGTCCTCGAACGAGGAGCTGCAGACCTCGCGGGAGGAGCTCCAGTCGGTCAACGAGGAGCTCGAGACGATCAACGCCGAGCTGCGCAAGAACCTCGACGAGCTCGACCACGCGCACGCCGACGTCCGCAACCTCTTCGAGGGCACGCAGATCCCGACGGTCTTCCTCGACCGCCACCTGCGCATCAAGCAGTTCACGCCCGCGGCGACCGACGTGCTGCGCCTGATCGAGGCCGACCGCGAGCGCCTGCTCGCCGACATCGTGCCGCGCGTGCAGGGCGTCGACCTGCTGCGCGAGGCGCGCGAGGTGCTGCGCACGCTGGTGCCGCTCGAGGCGCCGGTGCGCCGCGACGACGGCGAGGGCCCGCGGCGCACGTACCTGCTGCGCATCCAGCCCTACCGCACGCTCACCGACGCCATCGACGGCGTGGTGCTGAACTTCATCGACGTCACCGATCTCGAGCAGGCGACCGAGCGCGTGCGCCTGCGCGAGCGGCAGCAGGCGGCGGTGGCGCGCCTGGGCCTGCGCGCGCTGAGCGTGTCCGACCTCGACCTGCTCATGCTCGACGCGATGGTGCTCGTGCGGCAGACGCTCGACCTCGACGCGTGCAAGGTGCTCGAGCTGCTGCCCGGCGGCCGCGAGCTGCTCCTGCGGGCCGGCATCGGGTGGCGCGACGGGCTGGTCGGCGAGCTGCGCATCAGCGCCGGGCGCGAGTCGCAGGCCGGCTACACGCTGCGCGTGGGCGAGCCGGTCATCACCGAGGACGTGCGCGCCGAGCAGCGCTTCCGCCCGTCGCCGCTGATGGTCGACCACGGCATCGTCAGCGGCATCACCTGCGCGCTGCACGGGCCGGAGGGGCCGTTCGGCGTGCTCGGCGCCCACGCGGTCACGCGGCGCGTCTTCACGGACGACGACGCGAACTTCCTCGTCGCGGTGGCCAACGTCCTCGCCAACGCGATCACCCGCGAGCACACGCTCGCCCGGCTGCGCGAATCCGAGGCCCGCGCCCGACGCAACGCCGAGGAGCTGCGCACGCTCTACGACACCGCGGGCGTGGGCCTCGCCGTGCTCGACCGCGATCTGCGCTTCACCAACGTCAACCGCGCGCTGGCGACGCTCGACGGCGTCCCCATCGAGGCGCACCGCGGCCGCCGCCCCGACGAGATCCTGCCGGCGCTCGGCGACTCGCTCCTGGCCGCGGCCCGCCGCGCGCTCGAGGAGGGGGCGGCCATCCTCGAGCTCGAGGTGGCGGTCAGCGTCCGCGCCGCCGACGGCGCGCGCATCTGGCGCTGCAACCTTCTCCCGCTCGCCGACGGCCAGGGCCGCGTCGAGGCGGTGAGCGTCGTCGTCCACGACGTGACCGAGCGGCGCCGCGCCGAGGCCGACTTGCGCCGGCAGGCCGGCGAGCTGCAGGCCATCTACGAGACGACGCCCGTAGGCCTCGCCGTCGTCGACCGGGATCTGCGCTTCGTCAAGGTCAACCGGACGTTCGCCGCGCTCACCGGCGCGCCGGCGGCCCACCACGCCGGCCGCCCGGTGGCGGAGCTGGCGGGCGGCTTCCGCGACGCCTTCGCGGTGCTCGTCACGCAGGTGCTCGAGACCGGGCGCCCGGTGCTCGAGCGCGAGACGCAGGACCGCGCCGCCGACGGCCGTCCCGTGCACTGGCTTTTCTCGTGCGCGCCCATCCGCGACGCCGACGGCGAGGCGCGCACCGTCGGCTGCGTCGTGCAGGACATCACCGACCGCAAGCGCTACGAGCGCGCGCTCGAGGACGCCGACCGCCACAAGGACGAGTTCCTGGCGATGCTCGGCCACGAGCTGCGCAACCCACTGTCGGCCATCCGCGCCACCGCCGACGTGCTGCGCCTGATGAACCTCGGCGACCCGCAGCTCGAGCGCATGCGCGCCATCCTCGACCGCCAGTCGTCGCAGATGGCCACGCTCGTCGACGGCCTGCTCGACGTCTCGCGCATCGCCCGCGGCAAGGTGCAGATCGAGCGCAAGCCGCTCGATCTCGCGCGCCTCGTGCGCGACTCGGTCGAGGACCGGCACAGCGAGATCGCTGCGAAAGGATTGATGATTTCGGTCGACCTCGACCCGGGCCCGCTCTGGGTGTCGGGCGACGCGGTGCGGCTCGCGCAGGTCCTCCACAACCTGCTCTCCAACGCGATCAAGTTCACCGACGTGCCGGGCCGCATCGAGGTGCGGCTGCGGCGCGACGGCGACGAGGCGGTGCTCGCCGTCAGCGACGACGGCATCGGCATCTCCGCGGAGCTCATGGAGCACCTCTTCGAGCCGTTCCGTCAGGCGCGGCAGAGCATCGACCGCGCGAAGGGCGGCCTGGGGCTCGGCCTGTCGCTCGTGAAGGGGCTGGTGACGCTGCACGGCGGCACGGTGTCGGCGCGCAGCGAGGGCGAGGGGCGGGGCACGGCGCTGACGGTGCGCCTGCCGTTGGTCGACCGGCCGCCCGAGCGGGTGCCCGTGGTGATGAAAGGCGGGCCGGGTCGCGTGCTCGTGATCGACGACAACGCCGACGCCGCGGCGCTGCTGCGCGATCTGCTGCGCCTCGCCGGCTACGCGGTCGAGGTCGCCCACGACGGCCGGGAGGCGCTCGACGTGGTCGCCCGGTTCCGCCCGCACGCGGTCGTCTGCGACATCGGCCTGCCCGGGGCCCTGACCGGCTACGACGTCGCCGGCGCCCTGCGGTCCGACGAGAGCGGCCGCCGCCTGCGGCTCATCGCGCTCACCGGCTACGGCCGCGACGAGGACCGCGACCGCTCGCTCCGCGCCGGCTTCGACGCGCACCTGACCAAGCCGGTGGACCTCGCGGCCCTGCGCCGCGCCCTCGCAGGCGACCCGGGCTGACGATGCGCCGGCTCGCGCTCACGCTGCTGCTGCCGGCGGCGGCGATCGCCGCTCCGTCGCCGGACGAGGGGCTCGGCGCGCACGCCAAGGTCGCGATCGCACAGGGGATCGGCCTCGGCGGCGCCGTCGCCGGCATCGGCGGCCTCGCGCTCACCGGCGCGGCCACCGACCTCGTCGGACCGATCATCGGCCTCACCATCGCCGGCGCCGGCGCGCTCGCCACCGGCGTCTTCGCGCACGGCTACGCGTTGCTCGCGCCGCCCGAGGGCACCGGCGCGCCGGACCGCGCCGCGCCGTGGCTCGAGGCCGAGCTCGGCCACCGCTACGTGCACGATCCGATCTTCGAGTACCGGCACTTCGCCGTCGCCGGCCTGACCTGGCGCGCGGGCCCCTGGCGCCTGTCGCCCGAGACCTGGCTGGCGCTCGACGACGACAACTGGCGCCTGCGGGTCGGCGGCGCCTTCCGGCTGCTCGGCCCTTCGCCCGCGGAGATCGCCGACGACGGCTCGTTCCTCGACGTCGAGCTGGCGGGATTGCACCACCGCTACGGCACCGAGCGCTTCTCGATGTCCACGCTCGACGTGCTCGTCGCCGGACGCCTCGACCTGCGCCGCTTCGCCGCCGGCCTGACCGGCTCGTTCGCCGAGCTCGCGCTCGGCAGCGCGTGGAGCGCCTACCACTACGACGGGCTGACCACCGAGGACACGAAGGCGCTGCTCGGCCGCTTCGCCTTCGGCATTTTCCTCGGCCACGACCCGGCGGGCTGGGGCGAGCTGGCCGTGTTCTACGACCATCGGCACGACGACTTCGCCGCCGGCGCGAAGCTGCCGGGCATCGGCAGCGGCGCCGCGGGCCACGTCGGCCTGCGCATGCGCACGGCGGTCGACGGCCCGTGGGGCGTGGGCGCCGACTTCGCCGCCGGATCGGCGTACGTCGGCGGCGTGTCGGTGCTCTATCGGCTCGGAGGCGGGCGATGAGGCGGCTGTTGCTGGCGCTGGCGCTCGCCGGCTGCGTCGACGTCGCCGACGAGCGCGCCGCCCGCGACGCGCGCATCGGGCAGGTCGACGACGAGGCCCTCGGCGTCGAGATCGAAGACGGGCTGGCCCACGTGCGCGCGCTCGAGCCGGGCGCCCTGACCCTCTGGGCGCAGGCGCCCGTCCTGCGCATGCGCCTCGACGTCCGACGCGGGGGCCCGTGGCGCGTCACCGTCCGCAACGCCATGGCCGACGCGCGCCTGTGTGTCGATGGCACCTGCCACGACCCCGTCGAGCAGCCCATCCCGACCGAGAAGACGTGGGCGCTCACGCTCGAGGCCGGCCGCGAGTACACCGTCGACGTCGCCCCGCCGGACGCCGGCGACGAAGCGCCGTTCCGGTTCGTGATCTACGCCGACGTGCAGGATCACATCGACGACGTGCAGGACATCTATGCCAGCATGGCATCGCAGCCGGGCGTGCGCTTCGGTCTCATCAGCGGCGATCTGACCGAGAGCGGCTCCGGCGAGCAGCTGCGCCGCTTCCAGCGCGAGATGCGCACGCTGCCGTTCCCGTGCTTCGCGACGCCCGGCAACCACGACCTCGGCGGCGGCGACCACCTCTTCCAGCGCCACTTCGGTCGGGCGAGCTTCAGCTTCGCCTATCGCGGCGCGCGCTTCTCGCTCGTCGACTCGGCGAGCGCCACCGTGGCGCCGCGCGTCTACGGCTGGCTCGACGACTGGATGGACCGCGCCGGCGACCGCCCGCACCTGGTGATGATGCACATCCCGCCGCTCGACCCGACCGGCCTGCGCAACGGCGCCTTCGCGAGCCGCGCCGAAGCCATGAAGATCGTGTCGCGCATGGCCCGCGGCGGCGTCGACCTCAACGTCTACGGCCACGTCCACTCGTTCTATGCCTTCCGCAACGCCGGCGTCGACGCGCTCATCTCGGGCGGCGGCGGCGCCATCCCCGAGCGCCTCGACGGCATCGGCCGCCACTATCTGTTGATGGACGCCGTGCCCGAGGAGGAGCGCTTCCGCTGGTCGATCGTGCGGGTGCGCCCCGAAGACTGACGTCGCTTGACCCGCCCGCGAAGTCGGCCCCAGCATCGCCGCCCATGGCGCATGAAACGAACGGACCGAGCCGCAGGTCGGGATGTGTCGACGACCCGGCCTCCCTCCGTTCCTTCCGCGGCGGCAAGGTCCGCCACGTCCTCAACGTGCGGGTCTTCGCGCAGGGTATCGACGTCCCCGAGCTCGACAACGTCGTCATCGCCCGGCCGACCTGCAGCCCGGTCCTCTATGCCCAGATGATCGGCCGCGGTCTTCAGGTCGCGCGATGAGGCAGAGGCCATGTTCGAAGGCATCGACCTGCTGATCCGTTCGCTGCGCTGACCGGCCGGGCACGCCCCTTGCCAGCCTGTCGGGGCGTGATGCGGCTCCTCTTCACGCGCGTCCTCCCCGCGCGGCCGGCGCTGGCCTGGCCCTACCTCGCCGTGCCCGACCTGATGAACCGCTGGTCGCTGGCGCCGGTGCGGGGCATCTCGCCCGGCGACGGCGGCCACCCCGGCGGCACGGGCGCGCTCCGCCGCGTGCACCTGCCGCTGCCCGGGCCGCCGGTGGCGCTCGACGAGGTCGTCGTCCGCGCGGACCCGCCGCGCGAGCTCGTCTACCGCGTCTGGCGCGGGGCGCTGCTCGAGCACCACCAGGGCCGCATCACGCTCGCCCCCATCGCCGAAGGCACGCTCCTGCGCTGGGCCGTGGAGGTGGCGCTCGCGATGCCCGGGGCCGAGGCCTTCGCGCGCCTCGTGATCGCGCCGCAGATCGCCGCGAGCCTCGAGCGGCTCGCCGAGGTCGTGCGCCACCCCGCCGCCGCCTCCACGCCGCCCCGCCGCGCCGTCGACGACGCCGCGGACCTGCCCGCCCTCTACGCCGCCGCCGAGGCCGTCGCCGAAGAGCAGCGCGCCCTCGCCGAGCGCTTCGCCGCCGCCGGCGACGACCGCCGCTGGTTCGCGCGCGCCTACCTCGCCGTCACCGAGCACCAGATCGCCGCCTGCCGCGCCGGCGCCTTTGGCCACCCGGCGTGGGTGCTGCGCCTCGTGCCGCGCTTCCACGCCTACTGGGCCGGCGGCGTGCTCTGCGACCGCGCCGAGGCCGAGGAGCACTGGGCCCGCGCCCGCACCGGCCGCGGGCTGTGGCCGCCGCGCCCGCTGCGCTGCCTGCACCGCGGCATGCGCGCCCACATCGAGGACGACCTGCCGCGCACGCTCGCCGAGGTGTGGTTCGCGCACTACCGCGGGCGCTGCGACTACGCGCGCTTCCGCGCCGACTATCTCGCCATGGCGCCGGTCTTCGTCGCCGCCGCCCGCGACTTCCTCGGCCACCTGCGCGCGCCGCCCGTCCGGCCCGACCTGCTCGCCCTGCTGATGGAGCGCGAGTTCTATCCCCTCGCTCGCGAGCGCCGGAACGCGTTCGAACGCGGCGGCCGCATCGCCCGCCTGATGGAGGGGGCCGCCCGCCGCGACGGGGGGGCGGTCCCCGGCGTCGAACCTGCGAGAGCCCGACCGTCGCCGGACCGGAGGTGCGCAACGTGCGGATCGCGCAGGTCGCCCCGCTCCACGAGAGCGTCCCGCCCCGGCTCTACGGGGGCACGGAGCGGGTCGTCTCGTACCTGACCGAGGCGCTCGTCGACATGGGCCACGAGGTCACGCTGTTCGCGAGCGGCGACTCCGCGACCCGCGCCACGCTGCGCGCCTGCGCCCCCGAGGCGCTGCGCCTCGGCGGCCGCTGCGTCGACCCCGTGGCGCCCCACGTGCTGCTCGCCGAGCAGGTCCTCCGGTCCGCGAGCGCGTTCGACGTCGTCCATTTCCACATCGATTACGTGCACTTCCCCGCGGCGCGCCGCATGCGCACGCCGCACCTGACGACGCTGCACGGCCGCCTCGACATCCCCGACCTCGAGCCGCTCTACCGCGAGTTCGACGACGTCCCGCTCGTGTCGATCTCGGAGGCACAGCGCGCGCCGCTCCCCTGGGTGAACTGGCAGGCGACGGTGCACCACGGCCTGCCCGCCGAGCGCTTCCCCGTGCGCGAGGCGCCGGGCCGCTACCTCGCCTTCCTCGGGCGCCTCTCGCCGGAGAAGGGCGTCGACCGCGCCATCGAGATCGCCGGTCGGGCGGGCGTCCCGTTGAAGATCGCCGCCAAGCTCGATGGTCCCGACCAGCCGTTCTTCGAGACCGTCGTCCGGCCGCTCCTCGGGCGCCCGGGCGTCGAATTCGTCGGCGAGATCGGCGAGGCCGAGAAGGCCGACTTCCTCGGGAACGCCCTGGCGCTCCTCTTCCCCATCGACTGGCCCGAGCCGTTCGGCCTCGTGATGATCGAAGCCATGGCCTGCGGGACGCCCGTCATCGCCTTCGCGGCGGGGTCGGTCACCGAGATCGTCGACGAGGGCCTCACCGGCTGCACGTGCCGCGGCGTCGACGAGGCCGTCGCCTGCGTGGAGCGCGTCGCCCGTCTGTCGCGGCGGCGCGTGCGCGAAGTGTTCGAGTCCCGATTCTCTGCCGATCGCATGGCGCGCGACTACGTGCGGATCTACGAGCGGCTGACGGAGGAGAGCAGGGATGGCAACCGACGACGTCATCCGCGTCGACGATCGCTTCTACATCCTGGCGACGTCGCCGCGCGTCGACGATCAGACCCGCGTTCTCAAGTGGGGTGAGTCCTTCGCGGTGTTCGACCGGCTCGGCGACATCCGCCCCGTCGGCCTCGGCGAGGAGGGTCTGTACCACGAGGGCACCCGCTTCCTCAGCCGCCTGACGCTGCGTCTCTTCGAGCGCCCGCCGCTGCTCCTCAGCTCGACCGTGCGGACCGACAACCTCCTCCTCATGGTCGATCTGACCAACGCCGACGCGCCGCTCGGCGATGGCACCCTGCTCGGGCGCGACACCATCCATGTGTTCCGCAACTGCTTCTTGCAGGACGGTACGCTCTATCTGCGCCTCGTCGTGCACAACTACGGGACGCAGAGCGTGCGCTGCGCGCTCGACCTCGCGTTCGACGCCGACTACGCCGACATCTTCGAGGTGCGCGGCACGACGCGGCCGCGGCGTGGCGAGCGGCTCCCGACCGCCGTGCGCCGCGACGCGGTGGAGATGGCGTACCGCGGCCTCGACGACGGGGTGCGGCGCACGCGCGTCGACCTGTCGCCGGCGCCGCTCGAGCTCGGGGCCGATCGCGCCCGCTTCGCCCTCGACCTCGCGCCCCACGCCGAGCAGACGATCGACGTCACCGTGCAGTGCATCGTCGGCGAGGCGGCGCCGCGGCCCGCCTACGACGCCGCGCTCGCCACCGCGGGCGAGGCGGTACGCCTCGCCCGCGGTGGCGATGCCATCGTCCGCACGTCCAACGAGCGCTTCGACGCCTGGCTCGAACGGTCCGTCGGCGACCTGCATCTCATGGTGACCCGCACGCCCGAGGGACCCTATCCCTACGCGGGCATCCCCTGGTTCAGCACCGCGTTCGGGCGCGACGGCATCATCACCGCGCTCGAGTACCTGTGGATCAACCCGGAGATGGCGCGCGGCGCGCTGCGCTTCCTCGCGGCGACCCAGGCGACCGACGTCGTGCCCGAGCAGGACGCCGAGCCCGGCAAGATCCTGCACGAGATGCGGCGCGGCGAGATGGCGGCGCTCGGCGAGGTGCCGTTCGGCCGCTACTACGGCACCGCCGACGCCACGCCGCTGTTCGTGGTGCTCGCCGGCGAGTACTGGCGGCGCACCGGCGACGTGCAGTTCCTGCGCGGGCTGTGGCCCCACATCGAGGCCGCGCTTCGCTGGATCGACGAGTGGGGCGACGCCGACGGCGACGGCTTCGTCGAGTACGCGCGCCGGTCGCAGCGCGGCCTCGTCACCCAGGGCTGGAAGGACTCCTACGACTCGGTCTTCCACGCCGACGGGACGCTCGCGCAGGGACCCATCGCGCTGTGCGAGGTGCAGGCCTATGTGTTCGCGGCGCAGCTGGCGGCGTCGGCGCTGGCGCAGGCGCTCGGCGAGCGGACGCGGGCGGCGGCGCTGCACGCCCAGGCCGAGGCGCTGCGACAACGCTTCGAGGAAGCCTTCTGGATCGAAGATCTGTCGACCTACGCCCTCGCGCTCGACGGCGACAAACGCCCGTGCCGCGTGCGCGCCTCCAACGCCGGACACTGTCTGTTCGCCGGCATCGCCTCGCCGGCGCGCGCGAAGCGGGTGGCGCGGACGCTGCTCGATCCGACCTCGTTCTCGGGCTGGGGCGTGCGGACGGTGGCGACCACCGAGGCCCGCTACAACCCGATGGCCTATCACAACGGGTCGGTCTGGCCGCACGACAACGCGCTCATCGCCGCCGGCCTGTCGCGCTACGGGCTGCGCGAGGGCGCCGTCGACGTGCTCGAAGGTCTGTTCGCCGCCAGCCGCCACGTCGACCAGCAGCGGATGCCCGAGCTCTTCTGCGGCTTCGAGCGACGCCCCTGCGAAGGCCCGACGCTCTACCCCGTGGCCTGCGCGCCGCAGGCCTGGGCGGCGGGTGCGCTGTTCATGGCGCTCGGCGCCTGCCTCGGCCTCGACATCGACGCCCCCGCGGGGCGCCTGCGCCTCGACCGCCCGGCGCTGCCGGCGTCGCTCGACCGCCTCACGATCACGAACCTGCGCGTGGGCGACGCCGTCGTCGACCTCGCGCTCGAACGCCACGCCCACGACGTCGGCGTCACGCTCCTGCGCCGCACCGGCGACGTGGAGCTCGTCATCGTGAAGTGATCACAGCGGAACCGGCAGGTCGATCTCGGTCGGCTCGCCCGCGAACGGCTCGAAGCGCAGCGCGCGCAGGACGTTCGCGAGGCACTGCCCGGCGGCGGCGAGCGCGGGCGGCGCCTGCACGTCGACGTCGGACACGGTGCCCTCCGGCAGCACGAGGAGGCGGGTCCGGACGATGTGGCGCCCGTCGGTGCGGCAGGCGCGGATGTCGTCGCGCCGCGCCTTGACCGCGTCGAGCACCTCGTCCTTCGAGAGCTCGGTCCGGCTGCCGCAGCCGGCGACGAGCAACGCGGCGATCAGGGAGCGGCGCATGGTCCTCCTGCCTGGGGGCGAAGTCGGTCGTGTAGTGTGCCGCATCGGACGGCAAAGGGCGCGGCGATGATTCTCGTGACGGGCGCGACGGGGACGTGCTCGGGCGGGCGCCGCGCACGTTCCGCGAGTACGCGCGCGATCTGGCGGCGGCGCAGAGGCGCTGACGCCGCGGCCGTCCCGGACGCCAGGCGCGGCCATCCTCCTCGCGAGCGTCCGCGAGAGACGCGGCGCTACCGCCGCCGCACCACCACCGGCAGCCCGTCGCGAGGCCGCAGCGTCACCGTCGGCGCGAGCCGCAGGCGCCAGCCGGGCGGCGCCTCGAGGCGGACGCGCCGCGCGATCGTCGCGAGCAGCAGCACGGCCTCCATGCGCGCGAAGTGGTTGCCGATGCAAACGCGCGCGCCGCCGCCGAACGGCAGGTACGCGAAGCGCGGCAGCCGCTCGGCGAGGCCGTCGAGCCAGCGCGCGGGCCGGAAGACGAGCGGGTCGTCGAACCAGCGCGGATCGCGATGCATCGCCCACGGTGCGATCAGCACCTGGTCGCCGCGCGACACGCGGAAGCCGCCCATCACGACGTCCGCCTGCGGCTCGCGGCCGATCATCCAGGCGGGCGGGAAGAGGCGCAGCGTCTCGTCGACCACGGCGCACGTCCGCGGCAGGCGCGCCACGTCGTCGGCGCCGGGCAGGCGGTCGCCGAGCGCCGCGTCGAGCTCCTCGTGCAGCCACGCCTCGACCGCCGGGTCGCGCGCCAGCGCCACGAAGGCGTAGCCGAGCGCGAGCGCCGTCGTCTCGTGGCCGGCGAGGAAGAGCGTCGCCGCCTCGTCGCGCAGCTGGGCGTCGGTCATGCCGGTGCCGGCGTCGTCGCGCGCCGCGAGCAGCAGCGAGAGCAGGTCGTCGCCGCCGGCGGCCGCGCGCTTCGTGCGGATGATCTCGAGCAGGATGTCGTCGAGCACGCGCCCCGCCGCGCGCATGCGGCGCCGCACCGGCTGCGGGAAGTCGTGCGGCAAGAGGCGCCGCCACGTCTGCACCAGAAGCTGGAAGTCGCGCATGAAGCCCTCGACGGTGCGGTCCACCCGGTCGGCGACGTCGCCGACCTGCAGGCCGAAGAGCGTCTCGACGACGATGTCCAGCGTGAGGCGCATCATGTCGCGGTGCAGGTCGCGCGCCTCGCCGTCGCGCCACCGATCGACCAGCGCCGCGGCGCTCGCGGCCATCGCGTCGGCGTAGCGCGCGATGTGCTTGCGCTGCAGCGGCGGCGCGATGAGGCGGCGCTGCCGGCGCCAGAAGTCGCCCTCGCTCGTGAGCAGGCCGTTGCCGACGATCACCGAGAGGCCGCGCGTCACGCGGTCCTTGTGGAAGCGGTGCTCGCGGTCGAGCAGGACCTCGCCGACGAGCGCCGGATCGCCGACGAGGACCGCCGCGTCGCGTCCGAGCTGCACGCGCGCGACGTCGCCGTGGCGGCGCGTGATCTCGACGGTGAAGGCGAGCGGATCGCGGCCGAAGCGCGGCAGCGCGAGCAGTCGCTCGAGGCCGCGAGGTCCGGGCGGGGGCGGGACGGTCATGCGTGACGCATCTTGAACGAACGGCTGCGACCGGTCGACGGGCACCGACGTGTCGGAGACGTCGCGGCAGCACGACGGGCGGGGCGCTTCCAGTCTCGAAGACGTCGCGGCGGCACCGCGCGCGGGACACTTCCAGTCTCGAAGACGTCGCGGCGGCACGACGGGCGGGGCGCTTCCAGTCTCGAAGACGTCGCGGCGGTACGACGGGCGGGGCGCTTCCAGTCTCGAAGACGCGGCGAGGGCATGGCCGGCACGGCGCTTCCAGTCTCGGCGTCGTCCCGCGCCTGGTCGTGCTCGAAATTTCGATGCAGTCCTCGTCGTTTCGATGCGCTTCCTCGAAACGGCGAGGACTCGGCGACCGGCGACCGAGACAAACCCGCGAGGCACCGTGTGGCACGCCACGTGCTCTTCCGTCCCATCGCCACGACGAACGGGGCGATGCCCCCAATCATCAAGGAGAACGAGTCATGGCGAAGACGAAGAAGCAGGCGGGTGTGCTCGATCGCGAGTCGGCGGTGGCGTTCGGCGAGCGCCTCACGGGCCCCGACCGCGAACGGTTCTGCGTGACGGCGGCCGGGCGCCTGTATGTCGGTCCGATCGAGCGCTCCGTCGCGGAGCTGAAGGCGTTGGTTCGCGACGCGGCGGCGCCGCGCGTCATCGTGCCGAGCGCGATGAAGGAGCTGCTGCGCGTCCACACGGCGCAGTCGAAGGTCCTCTGGCACGGGCTGTCGGCGATCGCGGAGGACACGACGCTCGCGCCGGAAGTGTCCGCGGGCGCGTCGGAGGTGCTGGCGGCCCTCGGCCGGCAGCCGACCAAGAAGACGCGCGCCGCGACGCGCGTCGCGCAGGCCTCGGCCGTCCGCGCCCGCCTCGCCGACCTCGAGGCCGCGCTGGCGCGCCTCCCGTCGCCCGCCGGCGGCGGAGACTTCGGCGCGCGCGCCGTGCGGTGGTGCGACCTGGGGGAAGGCCTCACCGGGGAGCTGGTCGGCGGCGCCCTGCGCGGTGAGACCGCGCGGCGGCCGCCGGGGCGCGGACGCGGGATCGCGCACGAGCTGCAGCGCCTGAACGGGTTGCTGAACCGCGCCCGCGCCACGCTCCGCGACGAGCTCGCCGACGACGCGACCCTGCCGCCGACGCTCGAGACCCAGCTCTTCACGCTCTACGACGAGCTGCTCGAGGCGCGCCGCGCGCTCGCCCGGCCGAAGCGCGCCGCCGCGAAGCCCGTCGCGAAGCCGGCCGCCGAGTCCCCGGCCGTCGAGCCCGACGAGTCGAACTGATCCCGCCTACTCGGGGACGATGTAGATGCGGTTGTCCTCGACCCGATAGATCAGCGGACAGACCAGCACCTTCGGGTAGCGCCAGCGCAGGCGCGCCGTCTCGAGCTTCACGAACTCCGCCGCGTCGACGACCTCGAAGTGCGGCGCGAGCACGTCGAAGTGCTGCTCCGCCCGGTCGCGCTCCCACCCCGCGTCGATGAGCCCCTCCACGAACTGCCCGCGCCGCGCGTGCAGGTTCACCATCCCGCACTGCGTGTGGCCCATCAGCGCGATCGCGCGCACGCCGCCCACCGCGATGGCGTACGACACCTTGAACTCGCTCGGCCGCAGGTTGGCGCCGCCCGACCGCAGGATGTAGGCGAAGTTGTCGGGGACCCGCAGCTGCGTGCGGTGGTCCATGCACATGCCGATGAGCAGCCGCGCGGCCGGGTACTCGTCGAACGGCCGTCCGAGGTCGTGGTACTCGAGCAGGTCGCCGATGGGGGTGCCGCGCCAGGCGGCGGGGACGTCGGAAGGCTTGTCGATCGCGTTCAGTTCCATGCGCGCATCGTACGGGGAACCGTTGGACGACGGAACCGACCCTCGCTATGCTCCGCCGCTCCGCGGACCCTGGAGGAATCGATGGGACTTTTCGACGGCGCTCGCGTTCGCGAGCAGCGCGAACGGATCGAGGCGCTCGAGGGCGAGCTGGCGAAGCTCCGCGGCGAGCTGAAGACGGCGCGCGACGACGCCGAGCACCAGCGCAAGCTGGCGGCCGAGAAGGCCGAGGCGGCGGCGCAGGCGCAGCAGGCGCGCAAGAAGGCCGAGGACAAGGCGTCGAAGGTCGGCGAGAACCGCGAGCAGAGCGAGCGGGCCACCGCCGAGCTGAAGGCGCGCATCGAGGCGCTGCAGACCGAGGCGCGCGAGTACCGCGCCGCGATGCTCGAGGCCAACGACCGCGCCGAGGTGGCGCAGGCGCGCCGGGCCGAGCTCGAGAAGGTGGTCGGCGGCGCCGAGGAGCGCGCGAAGAAGGCCGAGGCGGAGCGCGCCGCGGCGGAGCGGGCGGCGGCGGAGCGCCCGCGGCCGGCGCCGGTCCAGCGCGGTCCCGACGTCGAGAAGCTCGAGGCGCAGATCGGCGAGCTGCGGCGCGAGCGCGACGGGCTGCACGAGCGGATCGTGAAGCTCGAGCGCCAGGCGCGCGAGGCCGACGAGAAGCGCAAGAGCGAGGCGCACACCGCGCAGCGCGTGTTGCAGGACCTGCAGCACAACCTGCGGGCCGAGCGGAAGGCCTACCGCATCCTGCAGCTGCAGTTCGAGGCGGAGATCGACCGCGGGCGCGGCCTGCAGCAGCTCTTCGAGCAGAAGCTGGCCGAGGCGATCGAGCAGGCGACGCGCGAGGCGCGCGCGCGGGTCGAGGCCGAGGGGCGCGCGCCGAAGCCGGCGGCCGAGGCCGCGCCGGCGGCCGAGGTGGTGCAGCAGGCCACGCCGGCGGCCGAGGCCGTGCCGGTCGAGCAGGCTGCGCCGGCGCCCGCGTCCGACGAGAGCGCGACCGCCGAGTGGCCGGCGACGCCGCCCGCCGGCGACAGCGAGGCGCCCGAGCACACGCCGACGTCGCCGTGGCCCGCCGTGCCGGCGCCGGCGACGACGACGCCCCCCGTCGAGCCGAAGAAGGCCGATCCGTGGCCGACGCCGGGCTCGCCGCTCAAGCTCTCGCTCAAGCCGCTGCCTACCGGCGGCGCCCCCAAGGACCCGCCCACCGAGGGCTGACGCCGCCGCGCGTGCGTGCTCGCCCGCTCCGAGCACGAGCACGGGGTTCGCCTGCAGTTCGACGCGTCGGTATCCTGCCGGGCGGAGGTTGCCCCCATGCTCACGCCCACGCTCGCGCTCGTCGTCACGCTCGGCGCCCCGCCTCCGTGCCCGAAGGAGTTCGGCCAGATCCGCTGGGAAGGCTACGAACACCTTTTCGCGGACGGCGGCCGGCAGCGGCGCCTGCTGCTGTCCGTCTGGGACCGCGACACCGACGGCAAGCCCTCCGACGGCGACGTGGCGCGCGCGTCCGGCGACGGCGTCGACGAGACCTGGTTCGTGCTGCAGGGCGCGCTGGCCCGCGACCTCGCCGCGAAGTTCAAGCGCGCCGGCGACGCGCTGCAGACGACCTGCGAGAGCCGCTTCGAGGTCAACGACGTGCCGAAGGTGGCGTCGAACGCCGCGCTCGGCCGCCTGCTCGCGGGGCAGCGGGGCGGCGCCGCGCCCGAGATCTCGCGGGACGAGCAGGTGCGCGGGCAGATGGCGGGCTGGGCCGACGAGTGGTGCCGCGGCAAGGCGGGGCTGAACGAGCAACAGCTCGCGGCGAAGCTCGCGGCGCGCGCCGCCGAGAGCGGCGCCGGCCTCCCCAAGGCGCGGCTGCGCGGCATCGCCAGCGACGTCGCCAAGGAGAAGGCGCTCGCCTGCGCCCGCCTCGAAGGATCCGGATTCACCTTCCCCTGAGCCTCTGAACGGAGTGCCGTGGCCCTCTCCCCCGACGAGCCGATCCTCGGCGTCCGCGACCTCGAAAAGCGCATCGGCGCCCGCACCCTCTTCGCCGGGGTCGACCTCGGCCTGTCCGCGCAGGACCGCGTCGGCCTCGTCGGCCTGAACGGCGCCGGCAAGTCGACGCTGCTGCGCGTGCTCGTCGGCGACGCCGCGGGTACGCCCGAGCCCGTCGACGGCGGGACGGTGACGCGCCGGCGCGACCTGCGCCTCGTGTACGTGCCGCAGGAGCCGACGCTGCCGGCGGGCCGGCGCGTCCGCGAGGTGCTCGAGTCGGCGCACGCGGAGCACTCGCGGGTGCTCGAGCGGCTGACGGCGCTCGAGGGGCGCATGGCCACGCTCGACGGGCCGGCGCTCGAGGCCGCGCTCGAGGAGCAGGTGAAGCTGCACGAGCGGCTCGAGGCGCTCGGCGGCTGGGACCTCGCGCACCGCATCCGCGAGGTGGCCTCGGCGCTCGGCGTCCCGCCCGGGGACCGCGACGTCGACACGCTGTCGATCGGCGAGCGGCGCCGCGTGGCGCTCGCCTGCGCGTTCCTCGCCGGGCCCGACCTGCTCGCGCTCGACGAGCCGACGAACCACCTCGACGCGACGACGACCGACTGGCTCGAGGACAAGCTGCTCGCCATGCCCGGCGCGCTCCTGCTCGTCACCCACGACCGCTACTTCCTCGACCGCGTCGCCACGCGCATCCTCGAGCTCGACCGCGGGCGCGTGCACAGCTACGAGGGCGGCTACGGGCGCTACCTCGAGCAGCGCGCCGAGCGCCTGCACGCCGAGTCCGAGCAGGAGGCGCAGCGCGCCGCGTTCGTGCGCCGCGAGCTCGTCTGGATCCGCGCCGGCACGCCCGCGCGCTCGACGAAGCAGAAGGCGCGCATCCAGCGCTTCGAGGCCGCCGCGAGCAACGTCCCCACCGACCTGCGCCCCGACCAGCGCTCGATCGCGCTCCAGATCCCGCCGGGGCCGCGCCTCGGCGGCACCGTGCTCGAGCTGCACGGCCTCACGAAGTCGCTCGGCGGCAAGACGCTCTTCCGCGGCCTCGACCTCGTGATGAAGCCCGGCGATCGCATCGGCATCGTCGGCCCGAACGGCGTCGGGAAGACGACGCTCATCCGCACGATCCTCGGGCAGATCGAGCCGGACGCGGGCTCGGTCAAGATGGGCCAGAACACGAAGCCGCTCTTCCTCGACCAGACGCGCTCCGACCTGCGCGACGAGCAGACGGTCATCGAGGCGGTGGCGGCCGAGAACGACCAGGTGTGGCTGCCGGACGGCCCGGTCCACGTGCGCACGTTCCTGCGCATGATGCTGCTCGACGACCGGCTGGCGGGCGCGCGCGTGGGGCAGCTCTCGGGCGGCGAGCGCAACCGCGTGCAGCTCACGCGGCTGCTGCGCGAGGGCGGCAACCTGCTCATCCTCGACGAGCCGACGAACGACCTCGACCTGATGACCCTGAGCGCGCTCGAGGAGGGCCTGACCGGCTTCCCGGGTTGCGCGCTCGTCGTGTCGCACGACCGCTGGTTCCTCGACCGGGTGGCGACGGGCATCCTCGCGTTCGAGGGGGACGGGCGCGTCGTCTTCTACGAGGGCAACTACACCGAGTGGGTCGAGCGGCGCCCCAAGGCCGGCACCGAACCGGCGCCCGCGCCCGTCAAGAGGGCCCCGTCGGACACGCCGAAGCCGGCGAAGCTGACCTACGCCGAGAAGATCGAGCTCGAGGGCATCGAACCGGCGATCGAGGCCGCCGAGGCCCGCGTCGCCGAGGTCGAGGCGGCGCTCGCCGATCCCGACCTCTACAAGTCCCGCGGCGCCGAGGTGCCCGGCCTGAACGCGGCGCTCGCCGCGGCGCGCGCCGAGGTCGAGCGGCTGTACGCGCGGTGGGGCGCCCTCAGCGAGAAGGCCTGACGATCGGCGCGCCGTGCCCGACGACGGGCGGCCGCGCGACCACCTCGAGGGCACGGCGCGCGACCCGGCGATGGGGGCGCTGACCTGGCGAACCGACCCCGCCCGGTCCGCGCCGCTCGAGCGGGCGCTCGACGCCGCGCAGAGTCGGGGACGTTCGGCGCGCAGGCGCGACCGCGCCGACCGCCGGGTGCTCAGACGGATCCCGAGGGTCGTCGCGACGCCCCGTGTGGCAGGTAGCCGGTGCCGAACGACGTGGAAGAGCTCGAGAGGACGATCGCCGCGCTGCGCGAGGCCGTCCGCGCGCGCGACGAGTTCCTCGCGATCGCCGCGCACGAGCTGCGCAACCCGATGCACGCGCTGGCGCTGCAGGTCACCGTCATGCTGAGCGTGGCGCACCGCAAGGGCGATCGCGAGCTGGTCGAGCGGCTGGAGAAGGTGCAGCTCACCGTCGATCGCTACGTCAGGCGGGCGACCGTGCTCCTCGACGTCTCGCGCATCACCACCGGCGGCCTGCACCTCGACCGCGAGCGGTTCGACATGGTGCCGGTCGTGTGCGCGGTGCTCGACGCCGCCTCCGCCGAGGCGACCTTCCACCAGGTCGAGCTGCGGCCGTCGCTGCCGCCCACCCTGAGCGGGCGCTGGGACCGGCTCGCGGTCGAGCAGGTCGCCGGCAACCTGCTGTCGAACGCGCTGAAGTACGGCGCGGGCGCGCCGGTCGACGTGACGCTGGCGCGCGACGGCGACGACGCGGTGCTGACGGTGCGCGACCGCGGCATCGGCATCTCCGAAGAGGACCAGCGGCGCATCTTCGAGCGCTTCGAGCAGGTGGTCGGCCCGCACTCGCGCGGCGGCTTCGGCATCGGGCTGTGGCTCGCGCGCTCGCTCGTCGAGGCGCACGGCGGGTCGATCGCCATCGAGAGCACTCCGGGCCGCGGATCGGCGTTCACGGTCCGCCTGCCCATCGAACGGGAGACGGACGCCTCATGAACGCGATCGGGGAGACGGCCGCCGCGCTCCAGCGGGTGCCGAGCGGCGTCCCGGGGATGGACGAGGTCCTGAAGGGCGGCTTCCTCAAGGGCGGCGTCTACATCTTCCAGGGCACGCCCGGCGCCGGGAAGACCATCTTCGCCAACCAGATCTGCTTCCACCACGCGGCGAGCGGGGGGCGCGCGGTCTACGTGACGCTGCTCGCCGAGTCGCACACGCGGATGCTGCAGCACCTGCGGCCGATGAGCTTCTTCGACGAGTCGGCCATCCCCGAGCGCATCTACTACGTCAGCGCCTTCCGCACGCTCGAAGACGAGGGCCTGAAGGGCCTCATCGACCTGCTGCGGCGCGAGATCCGCGGGCACCGCGCCGGCGTGCTCGTCCTCGACGGGCTCGTGGCGGCCGAGGAGAGCGCGCCCTCCGACCGCGAGTTCAAGAAGTTCATCCACGAGCTGCAGAGCCACGCCGCCGCCGCCGACTGCACGGTGTTCCTGCTCACGAGCGGCCGCACGCCGGCGGTCGTCCCCGAGCACACGATGGTCGACGGGCTGATCGAGCTCGAGGACCGACTCCACGAGATGCGGACGGAGCGCTGTCTGCAGGTGCGCAAGTTCCGCGGGAGCGGCACGCTGCGCGGGCGCCACTCCTTCCGCATCACGCCCGACGGGATCCGCGTCTACCCGCGCCTCGAGACGGCGCTCGCGACGCCGTCGCGGCGGCCGGCGAGCCCCGAGGGGCGCATCACCAGCGGCGTCGCGGCCCTCGACGCGCTGCTGCCGGGCGGCGTGCCCTTCGCCTCGACGACCGCGCTGATGGGCCCCTCCGGCGCGGGCAAGACCACGCTGGCCCTCCAGTTCCTCGCGCCCGCGACGACGGAGGCGCCCGGCCTCTTCTTCGGCCTGTACGAGACGCCGGACCGCCTGCGCGCGAAGGCGCGCGCCATCGGCTTCGACCTCGGCGCGAAGGAGGCGCGCGGCGATGTGCGCGTCGAGTGGTTTCCGCAGGGCGAGAACCTCCTCGACGAGCTGGGCCACCACCTCCTCGAGGCCGTGAAGAAGGCGGGGGTCGAACGGCTCGTCATCGACGGGCTCGGCGGCTTCATGGAGTCGGCGATCGATCCGTCGCGCATCAGCCGCTTCTTCTCGGTGCTCGCCAACGAGCTGCGCGCGCTGGGCGTGACGACGCTCTGCACGCTCGAGACGCGCGAGCTCTTCGGCCCCGTGCTGCAGGTGCCGATCACCGGCTTCTCGTCGCTCGTCGAGAACCTGATCGTGATGCGCTACGTCGAGGTGCGCGGGCGCCTCGTGCCGCTGATCTCGATCGCCAAGGTGCGCGACGGCGCCTTCGACCCGGCGCTCCACGCGTTCCGGATCACCGCGCAGGGTGTGCAGATCGAGGCGCCGTTCGAGGGGTACGAGAGCATCCTGACGGGCCTCCCGCACGAGACGGGCGAGCACGCGTCGCGCCGCCGGAGATCCGCCCGGCGCCGGCCACCCGAGGAGTGACGCGTGAAGACGGTCCTCGTGGTGGACGACGAGTTCGGCATCGTCAGCGTGCTCGAGGCGCTGCTCGAGGACGCCGGCTATCGCGTGCTCACCGCCGCCAACGGACGCAAGGGCCTCGAGCGCCTCGCCGAGCGCCGCCCGGACGTCGCCGTGCTCGACTTCATGATGCCGCTCATGGACGGCGCCGCGATGGCGCGCGCCATGCGCGAGCACCGCGACTGGCGCGACATCCCCATCGTGATGATGAGCGCCGTGACCGAGGCGTCCCTGCGGGCGCGCTTCGACGGTTACGACGCCTTCCTGCGCAAGCCGTTCCGGGCGGAGGACCTGCTCTCGGCCATCGCGCGCCTCGTCGGGTAGGTCAGGCGAGCGTGCGGTCGAGGCCGGCGAGGCCGTCGCGGCAGAGGCCGGCGAGGTCGGCGGGCACGTCGGCGAGGCAGGCGGCGGCGCGGGCGCGCGCATCGTGGGCGGTCGTGGTGTCGCCGGCCGCGTGGGACGCGAGGGCGAGCGCCTCCCAGCCGAAGAAGCGCTCGAAGGCGTCGGCGCCGTTCGCCTCGCAGAGCGCGAGGCAGGCGCGGGCGTGCTCGGCGGCCTCGGCGGCGCGGCCGGCGTGGGTCAGCGAGCGGGCGAGGCGGTACTCGGCGCGCTCCACCTGCAGCCAACCGCCGGCGACCGCCCAGAAGCGGCGGGCGGCGCGCGCGGCGTCGACCATCAGCTCTGTGCCGGCGGCGTCGCGATCGGTCCGCTCTTCGAGCGCGCAGGCGAGGTTGTTGCCGGTGACGGCGAGGGCGCGCGCCACGGTCGGGTCCGCGGCGTCGCCGGCCAGCGCCAGCGCCGCGCGGAAGGCGACGGCGGCGTCGTCGACGCGGCGCTGGCCGCAGAGTGCGCTGGCGGCGGTGGCGAGCGCGCGCAGGCGGTCGGCCGGATCGGCGAGCGCCACCGGCTCGCCTTTGCAGTAGCGCAGGGCGGCGACGCCGCGCGCGACGGCGGCGGCGTCCGTCGGCTCGTGGCGTCCCAGCGCCTCGAGCAGCGCGATCCCGTCGGACCAGCGGCCGAGGTGCTCGCCGTACACGTGCGCCACGAGCGTCGCGAGCTGCGCCGCCTCGGCCGGCGTCGTCACGAGCGCCAGGCCGTCGGGCAGGCGCGTGGCGACCGCGGCCGCGTCGCGGGTGTGCCCGTCCCAGCCGTCGCGCAGGAAGTCCTCGAAGCTCATCGCCTTCTCCTGCGGCGGACGAGCAGCAGGAGCGCGCCCGGCAGGGCGAGCGGCGCGCCCGGCACCGCGGCGCAGCCGCCCTCGTCCGCGCCGCCGGTGTCGCCGCCGCCGTCGGACGGCGCCAGCACCGGGCTGACCGTCAGCACCAGGCAGACCTCGGTCACCGGCAGGGGCGTGCCGTCGACCTGCGCGATGTCCATCTGCGCGGCGCCGTCCGTGAAGTCGACGAGGTCGAGGTCGAGCGGCGCCACCGCCTCGGCGACGCACGGCTCCCGGCTCGCGCAGCGCACCTGCGCGAACTCGTTCCAGCCGCCGCCCTGGAAGCGGAACCAGAGGTGGTCCGCCCGCACCCGGTCGGGCACGAAGTCGAAGACGACGCGCAGCTCGCCGCCGAACACGGCGGAGCCGTCGTCGATGCGGTCGCTCAGGTCGAGGCTGACCGCGCGCGGCTCCGTCGCGGTGCCGAGCGTGCGCCACGTCGGCGTGTCGCACGCGCGCAGCTCGCCGTCGGGCGCGCCCGCGTCCTCGGCCCACGCCGTCCCGAGGAGCAGCGTGCCGGCCAGCCATCCCGTCGTGAAACGCAAGGCCCACCCCCGTGAAACAGGGGGAGCTTACGGCGGCCGCGCGGCGCGAAGCCAGTGGAGTGACCTCGGGCGCCGAATCCGGTACACGTCCCGCCACCATGATTCGATTCGACGACATCGGCGCCCGGCACGGGCGGCAGATCCTGTTCGTGGGCGCTTCAGCGGCCATCCACCGCGGCGAGAAGGTGGGCCTCGTCGGCCCCAACGGCGCCGGCAAGTCGACGCTCTTCCGCTACATCGTCCGTGAGGAGGAGCCCGACGAGGGCAGCGTGGTGGTCGACCGCGGCGTCACGCTCGGCTACTTCCGCCAGGACTTCGGCGAGATGTCGGGGCGCAGCGTCGTCGAGGAGGTCATGGACGGCGCGGGGCCGGTCTCCGACGTGGCGCGCGAGCTGAAAGAGCTCGAGGGCGCGCTCGCCGATCCCGACCGCTACAGCGACGCGCTCATCGAGCGGTACGGCGACGTGCAGGCGCGCTTCGACTCGCTCGGCGGCTACGCGCTCGAGGGGCGGGCGCGCGAGATCCTCGCCGGCCTCGGCTTCCGCGACGCGGTGGTCGACGGCCCGGTCGAGGCGCTGTCGGGCGGCTGGCGGGCGCGCGTGGCGCTCGCGCGCATCCTGCTCATGCGCCCCGACGCGCTGCTGCTCGACGAGCCGACCAACCACCTCGACCTCGAGTCGATGATCTGGCTCGAGAACTTCCTGCGGCAGTACGACGGCGCGCTGCTCATGACCTCGCACGACCGCGAGTTCATGAACCGGCTGTGCAACCGCATCCTCGAGATCGACGGCGGCGAGCTGAACAGCTACTCGGGCAACTACGATTTCTACGAAAAGCAGCGGCAGATCGCCGAGGTGCAACAGCAGGCGAGCTACGAACGCCAGCAGGCGATGCTCAAGAAGGAGATCGCCTTCATCGAGCGCTTCAAGGCGCGGGCGTCGCACGCGGCGCAGGTGCAGTCGCGCGTGAAGAAGCTCGACAAGATCGACCGCGTCGAGCCGCCGCGGCGCCGAGAGGCCCGCCGCTTCGAGTTCCGGCCGGCGCCGCGCTCGGGCGACGACGTGGCGCGCGTGGCGAAGGTCGACAAGGCCTACGGTGACCTCGTGATCTACCGCGGCTTCGACTTCGCCGTGCGGCGGCGCGAGCGCTGGTGCGTGATGGGCGTCAACGGCGCCGGCAAGTCGACGCTGCTGAAGATGGTGGCGGGTGCGTCGCAACCCGACCGCGGCGACGTCCAGCTCGGCGCCGGCGTGAAGCTCGGCTACTTCGCGCAGCACTCGATGGACGTGCTCGACGCCGACAAGACCGTCTGGCAGTCGATCGTCGAAGCGTTCCCGCGGTCGCCCGAGGGGCAGCTGCGCAACCTCGCGGGATGCTTCGGTTTTCCGGGCGACGACGTCGAGAAGTCGGTGCGCGTCCTCTCGGGCGGCGAGCGCGCGCGCCTCGTGCTCGCGCTGATGCTCTACGACCCGCCGAACTTCCTCGTGCTCGACGAGCCGACGAACCACCTCGACCTGGCGACGAAGGAGATGCTGATCGAGGCGCTCGCCGACTTCGACGGCACGATGCTCTTCGTCAGCCACGACCGTCACTTCCTCGCGCGGCTGTCGAACCGCGTGCTCGAGCTCACCCCCGAAGGGCCGCACCTCTACGGCGGCGGCTACACCGAGTACGTCGCGAGCAGCGGCCACGAGGCGCCCGGCCTGCATTGACCCGGTCCGCCGCCGCCGCGCATTCTGCGGCGGATGCGACGCGGATGTCTCCTCGCCCTCGGCGCGTGTCTGTCCGGCTGCGATGCGCAGAGCGGGTGCGTCGACGTGGGCTGCTACGGGACGCTCGCCGTCCGCTTCGACCAGCGCGTCGATGGGGACTTCGTCGCCGTGGTCTCGGCGGGCGGCTTCGAGCAGACCTGGACGGTGCCGTGCGACGACGGCCGCGTGGGCGAGGACCTCGGCCTCTGGACGTGCGGCCCGACCGGCTTCACGGTCGACCTCCCGATGGACACGTGGCTCATCGAGGCGCCCCCGCTCTTCGTCGAGGTGCACGCGCGGCGCGGCGAGGGCTGGGCATCGCTCGGCGGCGGCGCGCAGGTGACGCGCCACACGGCGTCTTCCCAGGCCGGCGCCTGCGTCACGTGCGCCCACATCGAGACCGAGGTCGGGCTGCTGCCGATGCAGATCGGCCTCTGAAGGCGGCTCAGCCGACGAGCAGATCGGCGAGCGCGTCGAGGCGGGCGGCCGACGTGGTGGCGGCGGTGGGCGCGTCGGCGAGCGGGTCGACGAGCCACGCGCCGAGCTCGGTGAGGCGCACGTAGGCGAGCGACGCGTGCGGCCCGGCGACCGGCGTCCACGGCGCGAAGACGGAGCGTGAACGCGCCACGCCCGGCCCGCGCTGGACCCACGCGACGTCGAGCACGCCGAGCGTCGCCAGCACCTCGAAGCACGCCGAGAGCAGCGCCGGCAGGCGCAGGCGCAGCGGCTCGCCGTCCATGTCGGTCGGCGACATCGACTTGATCGGGCGCACGGTGGCCGACGCGAAGTACGGCGGCCACACCGTCTCGGCCACCGCCGGCAGCAGGCCGTTGTCGACGAGGTGGTCGACGAAGGGCGCCACCGGCACCCAGCGGCCCACCGGCAGGCAGCGCACGCCGGCCAGCGTCAGGCGGCGCCGCAGGCGGCGGTCGGCCCAGCGCTGGATGCACTCCACCGGCGGCGTCGGGTCGGCCAGGCGCGCGACCGACTCGAGGTCGTCGAAGTCGGGGTGCTCGAGCCAGGCCCGCAGCAGGCCGCGCAGGGCGTCCCGCGGCGGCGCGGCGGCCAGCGCGCGCCCCGCGTCGCTCGGATCGAAGGTCGCGGCGCTCACCGGCGTCGACAGGCCGCCGAGGGTGGCGAGGATGGGCCAGGCGCGCGCGCGCAGCCCGGCCCGCGTGAAGTCGGGGCCCTCGAGCAGCGGCGCGAACCGCTTGCGCGTGCGTTCCGGCGTGTTCTTCCAGCCGGCGGGCAGCCAGACCTTGCCCTTGGCGGCCTCGCCGAGCACCCGCCCGACCTCGACCTGCGCCGCCACCTCGCGCAGCTGGATCTCGAGCGGGTCGATCAGCGTCGCGAAGTCCTCCTCCCAGCGGCAGCTGCCGGCGAGCACCGGGATGCGCGGGCGCTCGCCCTCGGGCGGATCGGCGGCGAGGTCGGCGGCGCTCGGCGGCAGCGGCGCGCTCGCGGCGGCGTCGAGCAGCGCCCGGCCCTCGGCGGCGAGCAGCGTGGCGACCTCGCCGATCGCGGCCCGCCACAGCTCGCGGTTGCCGGGCGGCAGGACGGCGAGGCGCTGCGGCCCCTCCTCGAGCAGGCGGCGCAGCGCGCGCCGCGCCGGATCGCCGGGCGCGCCGGTGGCCTCGCCGAGCGCGCGCGTGAGGCGGTCCAGCATGGCGGGGGAGAAGGCCGCCGCCCACCGGCCGGCGACGGCGTCCACGCACTCGGGCGTCAGGTCACTCATCGCGGGCAGTGTGCCATAGAGATTGGGTCTCCGCCGCGGACGCGGCTAACATCCGGGCCTCGCATCCGCCCGAGGCCGACATGTCCCTTCGGAGCTTCGCGTCGCTGGCGGCGCTGTTCATCTGCGTCGGGTGCAAGGGATACCGCGAGCGCCCGCCCGTCTTCCCCGAGAACGAGTCGCGCTGGGCGATCCCGCTGCACGAGCCGCTCACGCGTCGCAACCCGTTCGTGTGGGCCGAGATGCAGGGCGTCGCGCCCGCCGACGGCGCGGCGCCGCCCACGTTGACCGCGCTGCTGCTCGTCGACTCCGGCTCGTGGACGAACTGCCTGGACGCCGCGATGTTCCAGCGCCTCGGCGTCGAGCTCGAGTCCGACTCGAGCATCCTCTCGATCGACGCCGCCGGCCGGAAGCGCCCCTGGCAGGGCGGCGTCGTCCCGCGCATGCGCCTCGGCGGCCTCGAGCTGCGCGACAACCTCTTCGCGCTCATCGCCGAGCACGGCCTGCTCGGCCGCAACATGCTCGACGCCTATCCGTGGGAGATCGACCTCGACCGCGGCGTCTTCGTCGTCGGCGCGGCGCCCTACACCGGCGCGGACGCGGCGACGCTCTCGATGACGCGCCGCGACCGCGGCCACTACGTCGAGGTGCACCTCGGCGACGAGCACCTGCTCATGGAGTTCGACACCGGCGCCTCCTTCACCGCCGTCGACGACGGCGTCGCGCGGGAGGCGAAGTTCGAGCGCGTCCCGCTGAAGGTGCCGAAGGTGATGTCCCAGGTGTTCGGCAAGACGCGGGTCGAGGCGATCTACGCCGCCGAGGTGGCGTTCGGCGGCGTCCACGGCGGCAAGGTGCCGCTCGTCCCGATCAAGATGGAGCGCGGGGGCGCGCTGAACCAGAAGGTGGTCGGCCTGTTCGGCTTCGACGCCATGGCGCGCTTCCGTTTCCGCGTGGAGCCCGGCGACGTGGTGCAGTTCCGGCCGCGCGCCGACCTGCTGGCGACGGCGCGGGCGCGCATCGAGCGCTGGCCCTGGGTGCCGCGCTGCGCGGACGCGCCGGGCTGCGCCACCGCCGAGGCCCGGCCCGACGGCGACGACCTCGCGCTGAAGTTCACGTACCACGGCGCCTACGACGCGCCGGTCGCCTTCCTGTTCGCCTGCGTGGACGCGTCCGGCCACGTGGACCACGACCTCGACTTCATCAGGGTGAGCCGCGCCCGCGCGGCGGCGGGCGAGGCCGACGAGGTACGCTTCGGCCCGGTGGAGCCCGCCGACCGGGCATGGCTCGAGCGGGCCCGCGGCCGTTGCGACCGCGTGGCGCTGCTCGACGTGAACCACCTTCGACCGGGCGAGCCCGCGCCGGAGCGTCCTGCGTTCGGCTACGCCCGGTCGGTGCTGGCGTCGACCTTCGACCGCTGACGGCCCGTCAGAACAGGCCGACCGCGTCGAGGATGGCCGCCAGCAGGCCGATGCCGGCGATGGTGATGGCGGCGATGCTCAAGATGCCGCCGCTCACCTTCGACGACGCCGACTTCGCGAGGCCGATGAGGCCGAACAGGACGGCGCCGATGGCCAGGGCGAACTTGAGGCCGGCGTTGGCGACGAAGAAGCTGCCGATCGCCGCGAGGATGGCCACGATCGAGGCCGCGCTCTTCGCCTGCTGCGGGACCATCTCGTGGTGGCGGGTATCACCGTACGTGCGCTGAATGGCCATGCTTCACCTTCCCTGATGGTGCATCGGGGAAACCTCGCAACGAATATGCCAGCAGTTACGCCGGCTTACCGTGCCAGCGCTCCATGTGGCGCGCGTGGGTCCGCAGGTAGGCGCCGGGCGCGAAGAACCGGTCGTAGAAGTCCACGTCCAGGTGATGCGCCTGTAGATAGGTGACGCACACCATCGACGGCACCGTGCCCGGGAACTTGCCGAAGGTGTCGAGGACGTACTGCGCCTGCAGCGCCACGCAGGCGCGGAAGCGTTCGTCGTGGACCTGCGCCGCGCCGCGCACCTCCGGGGAATCCCGCCACGGTCCCGGCGTTTCGGGGTGGAACGGACCGCCGCGCTCGAACTTGCGGGCGCACATCGCCTCGACGGCGGCGCGCATGTCGGGGACGTGCGGCGGGCAGGCGCCCTCCATCACGCCGGCCAGGCCCGTCGGGTTCGGGGAGGGCCAGCGCTCGTCCGCGTCGTAGCGGAAGCCGAGCCCCGGCACGGCCGGATCGCCGCTGGCGCCGAGCATCGCGAACGGGTCGATGCCGTCGAACATCCAGCCGCCGAGGCCCATCCCCTGCAGCATCAGCGCCCCGGCGTAGCAGGCCGTCGCGAGCTCGGCGGTGACCTCGGCGAGCGACCATTGCTCGAGGAAGGTCAGCGGCCAGACGCGGCCCTCGTCGTACAGATCGGCGAAGCGCTCGATGCCGGGGATCGGGCGCCGGTGGACGTCATCGACCACGGTCTGGCCGTTCTGCAGCATGTAGGCGATGGCGAGGAGCACGTGCTGCGCGAGGTCGGCCACCGGGATGACGAGCAGCGTGCCCGGCTGGTTCACGACCCAGGTGTTGTGGGCCTCGACGTAAGGGACCTCCGGCGGCAGCCGCAACCGGCCCTCCGCGAGGCGCCGGACGCGGCCCTGCAGCCACTCGACGGCGGTCTCGAGGTCGAGGGCGCCGTCGGCGTCGCGCTCCGCGTGGGCCGGCGCATCGCGGGCGTCGAGCAGGTAGACGCCGGTGTCGTCGGTGAAGAACGTCTGGCTCGTGTGGAAGCCCGCCGCCGAGGGGAAGGTACGACCGCCCGCCGCCGCGGCGTAGTTCGACAGATGCGGCGCGTAGCGATCCGCGCGTCGGATGAGATGGTGCCATCCGGTGTTGCCTCCGCACCCGCCGACGACGAGCAGCGTCTCGAGCGCCGAGAGCGGCATCGGCGGGTGCTGCGAGCGGTAGGCGAAGACGCCGTCCGGGACGTGCGCGCCGCGGAAGAACCGCCGCGAGCGCCGGCCGAGCAGGGCTTCGACGAGGCCGAACTCCAACAGATCCTGGAAGCCGGGGGGCATGGCTCGCCTCCACGGCGGCGGCATCGAAGTGAGATGGCAGCGCACGACGCGGGGGTGCGCCTCTGCTCGCGTCCGTGGGGCTGGCGGTCCTCGCCTCGCCTCGCCTCGCCTGGCCAACCCCGTGACCGGCGCCGGCGACTGGTGCATCATCGGTGCCCTCGGTCATTCAGCGGAGGCCCCTCGTGTCCGAAGCCACCGCGCCGGCACTGCGGATCGCCGCGCCGCTCGCGCGGCGCCGCCCGCCCCACCGCGTCGACCTCGACCTGGCCGGGTGGGCGCGCATGCTGCCGCGCCTGGCGCGCCGGGACGCGGCCGCCGCGCGCGCCCGCCTCGAGGGCGCGTGGGCGCCCGACGGGCTGGCGTTCCTGTCGGTCCGCTCGGCCTTCGACGCCACGCTCACGGCGCTCGCCTGGCCCGCGGGCGCCGAGGTGCTCGTCTCCGCGGTCAACATCGCCGACATGGGCGCGCTGCTCGCGTGGCACGGGCTCGTCGCGGTGCCGCTCCCGGTCGATCCGGCGACGATGATGCCCACGCCCGAGGCGCTGGCGCGGGCGGTCACGCCGCGCACGCGGGGCGTGCTGCTGGCGCACCTGTTCGGCGCCCGGGCGGCGCTCGGCGCGCTGGCGGCGGAGGCGCATCGGGCGGGCCTCCTGGTCCTCGAGGACGCGGCGCAGGCCTTCGCCGGGCCGGATTGGCGCGGCAGCGACGCGGCGGACGTCACTTACTTCAGCTTCGGCACCATCAAGACGTGCACGGCGCTCGGCGGCGCGCTCGTCCGGGTGCGCGACGCGGCGCTGCGCGACCGGATGCGCGCGGTCGAGGCGGCATGGCCGGCGCAGCCCGCCGGGGCGTATGGTCGCAAGGTGCTGAAAGCGCTCGCTTTTCTCGCGCTGCAGACCACGCTCGTCTACTCGCTGTTCGCGGCGGGGTGCCGGCTGGCGCGGACCGACGCGGCGGTCGTCGCGCGCCGCATGACGCGCGGCTTCGGCGGGCTGTCCGCCGCGGCGCTCGTGGCGGCGTTGCGGCACCGGCCCTGCGCGCCGCTCCTGCACGTGCTCGCCGACCGCCTCGCGGCCTTCGGGGCGTCCCGCGTCGACGCCCGCGCCGCCTGGGGCCGCCGCGTGGCCGCCGTCGCCGAGGTGCCGGGCGCCGCCCACGCGGAGCACGCGCACTGGCTCGTGCCGGTCCTCGTCGACGACCCGCCCGCCGCCCGGGCCGCGCTCGCCCGCGCCGGCGTCGACGCCGAGGGGCCGTCCAACATCGTCGCGCTCGGCGACGCCCGCGCCGCCGCGCTCCTCGAGCGCCTCGTCTTCCTGCCGGCGTACCCGGAGCTCCCCGAGCCGACCCGCGCCGCCGCGCTCGCCGCCGTCACCCGCCGGGCGCCGGCGTGCTGACGCCCGCCTTCTACCGCGACTACCGCGTGCTGCCGACGCCCTGGTGCACGAACGCCGTGCGGCTGCTGTTCACCGCCAACGTCGGCCTCGCGCGCACGCGCATCCGGGTCGAGGGCTGGGAGCGCCTGCCGCCGTCGCCCGTCCTCGTGGCCACCAACGCCACGCAGAAGAACGACTTCATGGCGTTCCGCTGGGCCGCCCACCAGCGCGGCCGGCCCTGCGTGACGGTCACCAAGGCCAAGAACTACCACCAGGCCGCGATGGGCTTCGTCCTGCGGCGCGTGGGCGTCGTGCCGATCGCGTCGAAAGGCTACTTCCTGCTCCTCGACTTCTCGCGACAGGTCGGGCGCCGGCCGACGGACGCCGAGTACCGCGCGCTCCGCGACCACCTCGACCGTGGCCTGCCCCTCCCCGACGGCGCGCCCTTCGACGACCTGCGCCGGGCGCACCGCCGGCTGCTGGACCGCGACTTCGACCCGGGGCGCGAGGACTGGCGGGCCTTCCAGCGGCGCCTCTACGCGGAGTCGCTCGCCGAGACGCTGCGCCTCTCGCGCGAGGCGGTGCGCGCGGGCTTCGACGTGCAGATGTACCCCGAGGGCACGGTGGCGCCGCGCCTCGGCCGCGGGCGCCACGGCGTCGTGCAGCTGGCCTGGGCGCTCGGCCTGCCCATCGTGCCGGTGGGCATGAGCGGTTGTCCCGACGCGTTCGCCGGCGACTCGCCGCTGCTGCGCCTGCGCGGCGGCGACGTGACGATCCGCGTCGGCGAGCCGCTCGCCCTGCCGCCCGACCTGCTGCCCGCGGGCTTCCGCCCCTTCCACCCCGAGGACGAGGCCGCGTCGCGCGCGGCCCTCGAGGGCTTCGTCGGCGCGCGGCTGATGCCGGCGATCGACGCGCTGCTCGACCCGCCGTTCCGCCACGTCGAGGGGGACACGTTCGCAGGCAAGGGGACGCGCGCCTTCCTGTGACGGCTCGCTCGGGCCGCCACCGGTGGTCCGGCGGCACGTCCTCGGCGTCGCGAGGCGGCGGGGCGCGGGGCCCGCGGTCGCTTCCGAAAGGCGGCGGGGCGCGGTCCGCGCTCGTCCCACGGCGCGCCGGATATGGTATGAGGCGCGGTTCGACAGCGGAGGCCGAGCATGAGCGGGTCCGAAGAGGTCGGCGGCGCCTTCCGGGCGCTCGCCGACCGCGTGCGCGAGGTGGCGCGGGCGGCCGAGAAGGCGGAGAAGGCGCTCAAGGCGGTGGACGACCCGGAGTCGGCGCCGCGCGAGGCGCGGGCGGCGCTCGACGCGGCGGAGGGGCTGCGCGCCGCGATCGCCACGCTTCCGGCGACCGGCGATCTGGCGGCGGCGCTGGACGAGGCGGGGGCGCGCTGGCGGCTGACGCGGCTCTCGGCGCTCAAGGCCGCCGCGGGCGAGGCCGGGCTCGCCTTCCAGCAGCTGACGAGCGACGAGGTGCGCGTCGGCGAGGCGACGGTCACGCTGCGGCTCGACCAGGGCGCGGCGGACGTGAAGTACGCGCGCGAGTCGCTGGCGACGGTGCCCGCCGACGGACCGGCGATCGTGGCCGAGGTCCGGCGGCAGCTGGCGGTGCTGGCCGAGGCCTCGCCGGCGCCGGCCGCGATCTTCGACCAGCTCGCGAGCGCCTACAAAGCGCTGCTGGCGCGCCGGGACCTGCGCTTCGGCGAGCGCGTCGAGCTCGTGGAGCTGCTGCCGGAGCTCTTCCTCCTGCGGCAGCCGGCGGGCTTCTGGGCGAAGCCGGACGCGAAGAAGCTGCGGCCGATGACGCGCGCGCAGCTCGCGTACGACCTCGACCGGCTGCAGCAGGCGCGCGCGCTCGGCCGCGACGGGCTGCGCATCGTGCTCGGCACCGCGACCGGCGGCACGGCCGCGAAGAAGAGCCAGGTGCTGTTCCTGGAATCCGGCGGGGCCGGCGGGCAGTACTACCTGTCCTTCGCCATGCGACGCGAGGAGACCCCGTGACGAACATCAGCCGCGGCCTGGCCCTGCGGGTCATCAACACGCTCGGCGAGTCCGGCACGCCGCCGGAGCGCGGCGTGCGCTCGCTCAACGTCGGCAACGAGACCTACCTGCGCGTGCTGCGCGACGAGTACCTCAACCTGCTGCTGCGCGAGGGCGGCTCGGCCTTCAAGCTCGTCCAGGCGTACTACGGCGGCGGCAAGACGCACTTCCTGCTGTGCCTGCGCGAGGAGGCCTGGGAGGCGGGCTTCGCGGTGGCTTACGTGGGCCTGTCGCCGTCGGAGTGCCCGTTCCACGAGCCGCTGCAGGTCTACCGGGCGGTGGTGCGCGCGCTGCGGGCGCCGCCCGCCGAGGACGGCGCGCTGTCGGCGACGACCGGGCTGCCCGACCTCTTGCGCGACCTCGTCGACGACCGGCGCGCGGCCCACGGCGACGAAGCGGTGCGCACCTGGCTGACGCGGACGGTGCGGCAGATGCCCGTCGAGAGCCAGTCGCTGCGCAACGCCGTCGCCGGCTTCGGCCTCGCCTGCCTCGACGGCGACACGGCGCGCCAGGACGTCCTCGGCGCCTGGCTCCTCGGCGACGAGGTGCCGGTGTCGGCGCACCGCGACGCCGGCATCTTCGAGTCGATCGGCCGCGCCAACGCGTTCACCATGCTGCGCAGCGTCTGCCAGGCCATCCGCGGCCTCGGCTTCCAGGGGACGGCGCTGCTCTTCGACGAGCTCGACCGCAACCTCAGCATCGGCAGCACGTCGCGCAATCGCAGCCGCCTGACCGACAACCTGCGCGAGATGGTCGATCTGTGCGGGCGCGGCGCGCTGCCCGGCGTCCTCATGGCATACGCCGTCCCGCCGGAGTTCCTGCGCGTCGTCGTGCCCGAGTACCCCGCGCTCCAGCAGCGCCTCGCGAGCCCGCTGCCGCTGTCGATCCGCAGTCCGCAGGCGAGCCTCATCGACCTCGAGCAGCTCGACCTCGCCCCGCGCGATCTGTTGATCGCGATCGGACAACGCATCCTGGATGTGTTCCAGCAGGCGCGCGGCATCACGCTCGATCCCATCCTGCAGGGCACGAACCTCGCGCGGCTCGCGGCGGAGGCGGCGGAGGCGCAGTTCGAGGTGAGTCACCGGCGCATCTTCGTGAAGGCATGGGTCGGGCTGCTGAACGAGCAGGCGGCGAGCGGCGAGCGGGCGGTGGAGACGCGCGAGGCGGCGGATCGCGTGCTCGGCGGGGCGCGAGCATTGCTCGAGGCGAAGGTGGGCGGAGCGCAGGATGCGACGTTCGTCGATTTCTGACACCCGCAGAACGGACTCCTGTCCGTTCTGCTCTCGCTGCGCGCGAGTGAATCGGAGGCTCGCCGCCGCAGAGTCTGCGGCTTCGCCTCTGCTCCGCCGGCGCTCCGCTTCGCTCCGGGCCGGCGAGCCGGGCCATCGTGGCCCCGGTCTGACCGTCGGCGGCGGTCGCGAGCGCGAGCACGGGGAGGTCGCGGCGTGACTGCCGAAACGCCGCTCCCGGGCACCCCCGTCCTCCACGAGCAGTACGGCGCCGGCCGCGTGCGCGACGTCGTCCGCGGCGGCCGCGCGATCGTCGTCCACTTCGAGCGCTACGGCGCCGTCGACATCCAGGTCCCGCTGCGCGAGCTGCGCGTCCTGCCGTTCGAGAGCGCATCGTCCGAAGCCCCGGAGATCACGGTCGACCCGGCGGAGCCGGAGCAGCTGCAGCTCCTCGAAGCGCTGCGTCTCGGCACCGTCCCCGGCGGCGGGCTCGATCTCTACACGGTCGGGCGCGAGCGCGAGCTGGCCGCGATCGAGGCCGACCTGCGCGAGGTCGAGGCGCGTGGCGGCTCGGCGCGCGTCGTCCTCGGCGATTACGGCAGCGGCAAGACGCATCTGCTCGAGTGCGTCGCCACCCGCGCGCTCCACGAGGGCTACGTCGTCGCGCGCGCCTCGCTCGATCCGGTCGACGTGCCGGCGAGTCATCCGCGCCGCGTCTACCGCCCGCTCGCCAGCGATCTCTCGTATCCCGACGGCGAGACGGCGCGCGGCGTGCTGCCGCTGCTCGAGCGCGCGGTCGCCAGCGAGGCCGTCCGCAAGCGCTTCGATCGCGAACGGCATCTGTACCTGACGCCGGCGCTGCGTCTCTTCGAGCGGCTCGGCAGCGAGGCGGCGGCGCCGCTCTGCGACTGGCTCGAGGGCTCGCCGCAGGCGTACACGCCCGAGCTCAACGACGGCTTCGGCCTCGCCGGCGACGACCGGCTGCCGCCGCTGCTCGACTACCGGCCGTGGGCGCACGTGTACGCGTATCTGTTGAGCGGGATGGCCGGCCTCGCGCGCGCCAGCGGCTGGCGCGGGCTCGTCGTCCTGCTCGACGAGGGCGAGCTCTTCCGTTCGCTGAACAGCGAGAACCGCGGCTTCGCGGAGCGCCTCTTCCGCGCGCTCATGGCCGCCGCGCTGCCCGCCGCCGAGCTGCCGTTCGTGCCGGCGAACGAGCCGCGCGGCGGCTTCGGCGCGCTCAAGACGCTGCCGCACCGCTTCGGCCCCGACAGCCCGATCTACGTCGTCCTCGCGATGACGCCGCTGCGCGACGCCGACGACGTCGTGCACGGGATGGTGCGGCGCGAGCGCGTCGCCGAGCTCTCGGCGCTCGGCCTCGAGGACTACCGCCAGCTCGCGCGCAAGCTCGTCCTCGTCTACGCGCGCCGCCACCCGCCGCTCGCCAACCGCGTCGAGCCGCTCTCGGCGCTGCTCGGCGAGCTCATCCACACCGGGCTGAGCAGCGGCCGGTTCGCATCGCCCCGCGCCGCCGTGAAGTTCGTCGTCGAGCTGCTCGACCTCGCGCGCTGGACGCCGGACCGCGTGCCGAAGTTCATCGACGGCGTGAAGCGCCTGTTCCTGTGACCGGCGAGCTGCGGGACCGCCTGCGCTCCGCCTGGTACGCGCTCTTCGCGCACCACCCGGACCTGCTCCCCATCCAGCGCGCGGGCATCCCGCCGATGCTCGACGGGCGCGAGTGCCTGCTGTGCGCGCAGACGGCCGGCGGCAAGACCGAAGCGCTCGTCGCCGCCGCGTTCGAGTCGCTGGCGACGTCGCGAGCCGAGGGGCCGCGCGTGATCTACGTGTGCCCGACCCGCGCGCTCGTGAACGACGCGCACCGCCGCCTCGAGCCGCCGGCGCGCCGCCTTCACTTCCGCCTGGCGCGGCACACCGCGGACCGCAACGCCGCCGACCTCGAGGCGGACGTCCTGCTGACGACGCCCGAGGGCCTCGACTCGTGGCTGGCGCGGCGTCCGGCGGCGCTGCAGCACGTGCGCTGGCTGCTGCTCGACGAGCTGCACCTGCTGGCGGGGACGTCGCGCGGCGACCAGCTCGCGGCGCTCACCTGGCGCCTGCGGCGCCTCGTCGGGAGCGCGGGCGCGCGCCTGCAGGTGGCGGGCGCGTCGGCGACGGTGGCCCACCCCGAGGCCGTGGCGGCGCGCTACCTCGTCGATCCGCTCGTGGTGAGCGTGCCGGCGGGGCCGCGCCAGCTCGACGTGGAGGCCCGCCCCGCGCGCAGCGTGGCGGAGGCGATCGAGGCGCTCGCGGGCCTCTCCGGCAAGACGCTCGTGTTCGTGAACGCGCGCAACGACGCGGAGAAGCTGGCGCACGCGCTGCGCGGCCGGCCGCCGCTCGGCGACGCGGTGTACGTGCACCACGGCAGCCTGCTGCGCGAGGAGCGCGAGCGCGTCGAGGCCGCCTTCCTGTCGCGGCGCCACGCGATGTGCGTGGCGACGACGACGCTCGAGCTCGGCATCGACATCGGCGACGTGGACCGCGTGGCGCTCTTCGGACCGCCGCCGGACGTCTCGTCGTTCCTGCAGCGCGTGGGCCGCGCGGGCCGCCGCACGGGGCGCGCCGGGGCGCTGCTGCTCGCGCGCAAGCCCTCGGAAGCATTGCGCTTCGCCTTCCTCGTCGACCGCGCCGCGCAGGGCGACCTCTGCGCCGACCTGTGGCCGTACCACCCGGCGACCGCGGTGCAGCAGGCGGCGTCGTTGCTGCACCAGAACCCGCGCCGCACGCTGACCGTCGAAGCGCTGCTCGAGCGGCTGCCGCCGTGGCAGGCGGCGTACTGGACGCCGGCGCGCCTCGCCGCGGTGCTGCACGCGCGGACGGACTGGTTCCACATGGACGGCCGCGGCGTCTTCCTGCCCGCCGAGGGGCTGAGCGAGGCGTTCGAGCGCGGGCGCATGCACTCGCAGCTGTCGAACGAGAACGTGCTCGCCGTCTACGACGCCATGACCGGGCAGGCGCTCGGCACCGTCGGCACCGCCGAGGTCGGCCAGCGCCTCACGCTCGCCGGGCGCTCGGGCGAGGTCGTCGGGCGCAGCGGCCGCGACCTCAAGGTGCGCGTGAGCGGCGAGGCCGGGCCGACGCGGTTCCACAGTCGCCCGGGCGCGGTGCTGTCGCGGGCCGCGGCGGGCGCCTACCTGCGCTTCCTCGGCCTGCCGGACGGCACCGCCGCGTGGCTGCCCGGCTACTGGTTCCACGGCCTCGGCGCGGCGATGGCGCGCGTCCTCTCGACCGCGCTGACCTTCGACGGCGCCGGCTGCGAAGGCGCCGACGGTCTCATCTTCACCTCGGAGTACCCGCCGCCGCCCACCGTGCACCTCGACTCGATCGAGAAGGCGATGGAGCGCCACGAGGTGCGGCTCGCGCGCCTCACGGGGCAGGGGCCCGACTTCGGCCGGATGCCGGCGCCGGAGCGCCGCGCCGCGCTGCACCTCGCGCTGCCGCCCGTCGAGGTGCGCGACGCGTGGCGCGCGCTCAAGTGGATCGAGCCGCCGCCGAGCGTCGCCGACCGCCTGTTCACGGCCGTCGGCGAGCGCGACTACGACGCCTGATCGTCCGGGTCCTGGCCGAAGAGGACGCCGACCTGCATCTCGAGCTCGCCGAACGGCTCGAGGCGGGCGCGCTCGCCGGGCTGGGCGACGGCGGCGACCCCGTAGATCCCGTCGTGGAAGCGATAGACGGTCAGCACCGCGTGCTCGAGGTCGACGATCCAGTAGTGCGGGACGCCGTGGCGCTGGAGCGTGCGGAACTTCGCGACCGTGTCGTTCGCCCAGTTCGACGGCGAGAGGATCTCGCAGACCCAGTCGGGCCGGATGCGGACCGGGCGATCGCGAGGCATCTCCGGCATGCGGTCGCGGCGCCATCCGACGAGATCGTGCCGGTAGAGCTCGTGGTCCTCGTACTCGACGTCGACCTCCGAGCCGATCCACCAGCCACCCGGGCCGCCGTGCCCGCTCCGGCGCTCGAACGGTTCGACCTGCGCTCCGAGACGTCGTTGCGTCCGGCCATGCTCGAAGGTCGGCGCCGCCTTCTCGACGATCTCGCCGCCGATGATCTCGGCGCGCACGTCCTCGGGCAGGCGCAGCAGGTCTTCGTACGTCGCGAGGCGAGACTTGGAGTGAGGGATCGGCATGCCCTGAAGATACGCGACACATGCGCCGCGACGCCATCGGGCGGCCCGGAACGCCTCGCCGACGCGCGAAGATGCGCACAAGGCCCCCCTTGTGCGCATCTCCGCCGAAAAGGATTCGGGACCTGGGGGCCAGATCCCGAAATACGTTCGGCGGAGTTGCGGATCAGGGGGCCAGATCCCCGACTTTCGTGCGCGAGGATCGATTTTCGGGGGCCAAGACGCGTTTCGCGCGGCTCAGCGCGGCGCGCAGGTGACGGGCGCGGCCGCGTCCTCGGCGAAGACGGGCGTCGTGAAGAGCGAGTAGGCGCCGCCGGGCTCCATCGGGTCGCGCATCGCGGGGCAGGTGAACTCGACGTCGACGCCGGCGGCGTCGGCGGTCACGGTCGTCAGCGACTCGAGGTAGGTGCACGCGATGCCGGTGCCGAGGGCCGCGCTGTGATCGCAGACGCGCAGCACCTGCGGGGCGGCGCCGCCGGGGGTGGAGCAGCGCAGGCGCACCGGCTGGCCGGGCGGGCAGTCGACCTGGTCGCGCGCCTCGGTGAAGCCGCAGTTGCGGCGCTCGCCGAGCTGGCCGCGCTTGCACTCGGTCGTGACGTAGCTGCCGTCGGGCGGCACCGTCACGTCGAGCGTGCCCACGTTGTTGGCGTCGTAGCCCGGCGTCTGCTCGCAGACGATGCGGTCGACGACCGCGCCGGCCTCGGTGCGGAAGTCGGTCGGCTCGAACGTGAGGTCCTCGCCGTCGAGGACGGGGTTGCCCTCGCAGAGGAAGCCGTCCGGGTTGAGGTGGAACGTCAGCGGCGCGGTGACCGGGCCCGCCGAGGTGTCGACGGGCGTCACGTCGACCCACTGGCAGTCGAGGCCGGCGATGTAGTCGTCGCCCCAGCCCGCCTGCACGCCCTGGAAGTGGCAGCCGTACGGGTGCGTGAGCGGCGAGAATTCGTTGTTGCCGTAGCGGGTCACGCTCTCGAGGCAGAAGGCCTTCTTCGAGCCGAGCTGCTGGTCGCCGTTGCCGTACGAGAACGCGCCGTAGTGGCTGAAGTGGTTGTGCTCGTGGCAGGCGCTGAACTCGAACATGTTGTGCTGGGCCGCCAGCGACTCCTCGCTCACGTCGCCGATGTGCACCGGGCGCTTGCCGAGGTTCTTCACCGAGGCGTCGAACTGCAGCAGGCGCCGCCAGCCGGGGCCGCCGATGCAGCCCTCGGCGATGGCGCAGGAGTCGGCGGGGAAGTAGCGGTAGATGAGGCGGTTGTTCTCGAGACCCGCGCCGATCACCTCGAGCTCCGCGCCGTCGATGGTCGGCGCGCCGACGCGCACCATGTCGGCGAGGGCGGCGTCCCAGGCGAGGCGCTCGAACTGCATCGTCGTCTCGGCGACGCCGATGGTGCCGCGCACGGTGGTGACGCAGTCGTGCGTCGGGATGGGCTCGGTGAGGTGGCAGTCGGTGGGGCCGCCCTCGCAGTCCTGGTCGTAGAACTGCAGCGCGTTCTCGCTGTCGACGCTGTTCGGCGGGAAGTCCGCCTCGTCCATGCAGGCGTAGCCGGTGCGCTCGAGCACGAGCTCCGGATCGACGGGCAGCGAGAACGGCTCCTCCCACATGCCGCCGACCGTCCCGAGCGCCTCCTCCGACGTCGTCACCGAGGCCACGTCGGTGAGCAGCGTGCTCTCGAACGCATAGTCGACGAGCACGAGGTCGTGGCCGTCGACCATGCCGCGCGAGGGCGCGCCGACGGTGAAGCGCCACTGCTCGGCAGGCGGCAGCGGCAGCTGGCCCTTGTCGTCGTAGAAGAAGTTCCGGTAGCTGAGGCGGTAGGTGGTCGCCTCGACCTGACGCCGCGCGCGGGCCTCCCAGAAGGCCGCCGGCTTCGCGAGGATGGCCGTCGCCACGCGCTCGCGCATCGACTCGGGCACCTCGTCGAGCAGCACGCCGACCTGGCTGTCCATGCGCACCGCGATCAGCGCGCCGGGATCCTCCGGCTCGCCGCCCATGTCGGGCGTCGGCCCGGCGTCGGTCGCCGCGTCGTCGCCGGGCGCGGCGTCGGCGCCGGGCGCCGCGTCCCCCCGCGCGTTCGTGCCGTCGTCCGTGCTGCCCTCGCAGCCGGCGAGCGCCGCCGCCGCGGCGAGCGCCCACAATCCGTTCCATCGCATCGGCTGTCCCCCTTCTTCGGGGGCGGAGCGTAAGCGAAACGACGGATGCGCGACAACGTTCAGGCGCGCTGCGCGGCCTTCGCGCGCTTCTCGCGGCGCGCCTCGATGAACGACAGGAGCAGCAGCAGGCCGACGCCCACGTTGATGGCGATGTCGGCGACGTTGAAGATCGGGAAGACGTTCTTCCCGCTGCCGTTCTGCAGGTCGAACATGTCGACCACCCAGCCCCAGCGCAGGCGGTCGACGAGGTTGCCGACGGCGCCGCCGAGCAGCAGGCCCAGCGCGGCGATGTAGGTGGGCTTCGCCGTCTTCGCCTTCGACGCGTGCCAGATGATCGCGCCCGACGCGACGACGGCGAACGTCACGAGCAGCCACTTCTGGCCGGCGAGCATGCTCCACGCGGCGCCCTCGTTGCGCGCGTGCGTCAGCGCGAACCAGCCGTCGAGCAGCGGGATCGTCGCGCGGAACGCCATGTGGTCGAGCACCCAGTGCTTGAGCAGCAGGTCGAGCACGAACACCGGCGCGGCGAAGGCGAAGAGCGTCAGCAGGCGCTTTTGGGCGGTCATCGCGCCCCCCATACCACGACCGGCGGCGTGCCGTCGAATGGAGGCTACATGCCGATGAGGACGCCCACGGTGAGCATGCCGCCGGAGATCTGGCGGTCGCCGTCGCGCGGCCGGTAGTCGACGGGGCCGGCGGCGGTGGCGCCCTCGGGCAGGGGCTCGCGCTCCATCTCGTCGGCGCGCTGGTTCAGCGTGAGGCCGCGGATGGAGGCGTCGAGGATCACGTTCGGGCTCACCTGCAGGCGCGCGCCGAGGCCGAGCTGGAAGACGGGCGACGGGAAGCTGAGCTGCTCGCCGAGCTCGCGGTACGCGATGGCATGCCCGGCCACGCCGAGGCCGAGGAGGCCGTACAGCTGGAAGTCACCCTCGGGGAACAGATGGAAGAGCCCGGAGACCATCATCGGCACGGTCACCCGGGTCACGGTGCCCTCGCCGGCCTCCTCGTCCCAGCGCTGCTCGGCGGCGAAGAGGTCGAACGATCCCTCGAGCGCGAACCGCCGCGAGATGCGCCAGCGCAGGTAGGCGCCGAAGCCGCCGAGGTCGAGCTCCTCGTCGGTCTCGACGTCGGTCAGCCGCAGGTGCCCGAGGCGCGGCCCGAGCTGGAACGGGTGCGCCTCCCACTCGGGGGGGTGCGCCAGCGCCGGGGCGGCGAGGGTCACGGCGAGCAGCGGGATGGACAGGCGGACCAACATGTTTCCTCCGGGCACGGCGTCGTCTCGGAGGTGAGCACGGGGCGTGCCACCCGTTGCAGGCGACGCGTCTCGCGGGGCGGCACCGGGTCAGACCACTGCCGCCGCTCCTGGAGACGACCGTGGGCGCGCTCCGCTTCGCCTCGACGGGCGGCTCCCGCGGTTTCCTGCGGAAACCACTGCCGCGGCTCCTGGAGGCGACCGTGGCCGCGCTCCGCCTCGCGGAGCGCGTGTGAACGCCGCGCCACAGACCGCGAGCCGCGCGTTCACACTACTCGAGCAGGTCGATCTTCGCGCCGGCGGGGGCGGGGCGGGGCGCGGGCGCCGGCGCGGCCTTCGCGGGCGCGCCGTCGGGGTCGTCGAGCAGATGGATGGCCGCGGGCTTCGCGGCGGCGGCGGGCCGGGGGGCCGGCGGCGGCGTCGGCGCGCCGTCGAGCAGGGTGACGGGCTGGCTCGCCGGCGCCGCGGGCCGGGGCGGCGGGGCGGCGGGGGCGTTCACCGGCGCCGCGGGCCGCGGCGCCGCCAAGGCCGGACGCGCGACGGTCGCCGGCGCAGGGGCGCTCGGCGGCGCGGCGGGCGGCTCCGGTTCGAGCGTCACCGTCCGCTCGAGGCCCTCCGGCGGGGCCTGGGCGGGCACGTCGACGTCCAGCGTCGCCGCGAGGTGTCCCTCGCGTTCGAACCGCAGCGTGTGCCGCCCCGGCGCGAGGTCGAGCTGCACCGGCGTCAGGCCCGCGCGCGCCCCGTCGACGAAGACCACCGCGCCCTCGGGCGCGCTGGCGAGCTTCAGCGGCACGCTCGCGGGCGCCGCGGGGGCCGTCGGCGGCGGCGGCGCGGGCGGCGCGGGCGGCGGCGCCTCGGGCGACGGCCACAGCGCCCACAACGCGCCGCCGAGCGCCAGCAGCGCGACGGCGACCACGGGCAGCGCCCGGGCGCGCTTCGGCGGCGCCGCCGGCTTCGGCGACGGCTTGAAGTCGATCGAGGCCGCGTTCGGCCACGACACCGCCGCCAGGCTCAGCGAGTCGTCGTCGCCCGAGAAGATGCCCATCCCGTGCCGCACCTGCCGCAGCGCGCGCCGCATCTCGGCCGCGTCGGCGAAGCGCTGCTCCGGCAGCTTCGCGAGCGCCGTGCGGACGGCGTCCTCGACGGCGCCGGGCACGTCGAGATCGGGCCGCACCTGCGAGAACCGCGGCGGCTCCTGGTTCAGGTGCATGCGGAAGAGCTCGTGGTGCTCCTTGCTCTCGAACGGCAGGCGGCCGGTGATCATGCGGAAGAGCACCACGCCGAGCGCGTACAGGTCGGTGCGGCCGTCGACCTGCCCCATCATGATCTGCTCGGGCGCCATGTAGTGCGGCGTCCCGCAGATCTGGCGCTCCTCGGTCACCTCGTGGCGCAGGTCGGCCCCGTCGGCGTCGTCGGCGACGTACTTGGCGATGCCGAAGTCGAGGACCTTCACGAAGTGCGGGTCGTCGTTCTTCTGCACGAGGAACAGGTTGCCCGGCTTGAGGTCCCGGTGGGCGACGCGCTGTTTGTGGGCGTGCTCGAGCGCGCGCAGCGTCTGGTCGGCGACGTGCAGCGCGACCTCGAGCGGCAGGCCCGCGCCGTCCTTCAGCATGCGGTGGAGCGACTGCCCCTCGAGCAGCTCCATCACGAGGAACAGCTTCCCGTCCTCGGTGCGGCCGTTGTCGTGGACGATCGTGATGTGCGGGTGGTTCAGGTTCGAGGCGATGCGCGCGCCGCGGTCGAAGCGCATGTTGGCCGCGTCGTCGCCGGCGGGCAGCAGCTTCACGGCGACGGCGCGGTGCGTCGACGTCTGCCAGGCCTTCCAGACGGTGCCGTCCATGCCGCCGATGCCCACGAGCTCGCGCAGCTCGTAGCGGCCGGCGATCGTGACGCCCGACAGGTCCTCGACCACGCGCTTGCCGTCGTGCGGACACCGCAGGACCTTGTGGTCGAAGCGGGTCCGGCAGCGGGCGCAGATCCAGGTGGTCACTGGTCGGCGGGCGGCGCGGCGTCGGTGACGCCCGCGTCGGGCTCCGGGGCGGCCGCGTCGGGCTCGGGCCCCCCCGCGTCGGGCGGCGTCTCCGCCATCGGCGGCACGTAGGTGCCGTCGGCGAGGTACAGCAGGCCGATCGAGCGGACGCGCTGGCCGGCGGCATCGAAGCGCCAGCCCTCGATGTTCGCCTGCGCCTCGCCGCGCGCGCCGTCGAAGTTCAGCGAGCCCGACGCGCCCTCGATGTCGATCGTCGCCTCGCCGCCGCGCCGCAGCGTCTGCACGCCGCGGTTGAAGTCGGTGCCGCCGACGTTGATGCGCGTGCGCCCGGACGACAGGCGGCGCAGCTGGCCGGCGATGGCGCCCCCGGTGATCGGGAAGCGGCCGTCGAGCGCGCCGAGCGCGTAGCCGATCGCGTAGGCCGCGTCGTACGCGTTGGCCGTGTAGGCGCCGGGATCGGCGTCCCACTTGCTGCGGAAGCGGAACGTGAACGCGCGGTAGTTCTCGCCCTGCGGATCGGCGGGCGCGGTGCCGAGGATGCCGCCGACGAGCGCCGTGTCGGGCACCTCGGCGACGACGCGCGCGTCCTTCATGCCGTCGGTCAGGATGAACTTGTTCAGCCCCGCCGTCGCCGCGAGCTTCAGGAAGTGGATGCCGTCGTCGAGGAAGCCCACGAGCACGACGACGTCCGGCGCGAAGTCCTGCAGCCGCACGAGCGCGCGCGACTGCGGCTCCTGGAACTTCTCGGGCGTGGGATCGTAGCGCTGCGGCAGGTAGTGGGCCTCGCCGCAGCGGTCCTGCTTGCACAGCCCGTTGCGGATGGCCTCCTGCAGGCCGTTGCCGTACGTGTCGTCGCGGTTGACGACGGCGACCTTCGTGTGGCCCTCGGCGATGACGTGGGCGGCGATGGCCGCGCCCTGGATGGCGTCGCTCGGCACGGTGCGCCAGAGCAGGTTGCCGTCGGGCAGGTCGGTGATCGCCGGCGAGGTCGACGCGGGCGAGATCATCAGCACGCCCGCGGGTTTGGCGACGTCGTTGAAGACCTTGATCGTCAGCGAGCTCGCCGCCGAGCCGATGATCGCCTTCACGCCGACGGTGTCGACGAGGTGCTTCGCCGCGGCGATCGACTTCACCTCGTCGGTGCTGCCGTCGTCGCAGGAGAGCACGGCCAGCGTCTTGCCGTTGATGCCGCCGCTCTGGTTGATCTCGTCGACGGCCAGGTAGACGGCGCGCTCCATCGGCGGACCGTACTCGGCGAGCTGACCGGTGGCGGGCAGCAGCGTGCCGATGAGGACGACGTCGGCGTCGCGGGCGCGCGCCGCCGGGACGCCGTAGACCGTCGGGCAGTCGGCGCTCGTCACGTCGCTGCCGCCGCCGCCGCCGACGCACAGGCCGCCGACGCAGGAGAGCCCGGCGGCGCAGTCGTCGGTGGCGGCGCACTCGTCCTCGAAGTCGAGCGTGAACGAGCAGCCGGCCAGCAGCGCCGCGAGCGCGAGCCGCTTCACAGCGAGCCTCCGATCACGAGGAAGCCGGGCCCGGCGCCGACGGTCACCGGCGCGGGGGCGTCGTCGCCGATGAGCAACAGGACGGCCCCGGTGATGCCCGCGGCCAGGCCGACGCCCATCATCACGTCGGCGGCGAGCGCCTTGGACTGGCCGCTGTCGCGGTGACTGCGCTTCTCGTCGAGATCGGTGCTGTCGGCGAAGGCGTCGGCGTCGGTGCGCGCCACGTAGCCGAGCACGCCGCCGCCGGCGAGGAGCGCGGTGCCGGTGCCGGCGAGGATCCACCCGACGGCGCGGCGGCGGCCCGACGGCGGCTCGGCCGGCTGGGTGACGACGGGTGGCGGGTCCGGGGGCGGCGCCGTCACGACCGGCGCCGGCTTCGGGGCCGCGGCGGCCTCGGCCTGCTGCTGCTTGAGCACCTGGATGCGCTCCGTCGCGCGCGCCACCGCCGTCGGATCGGCGTCGGGCGACGTGATGTACTTGCGATAGAAATCGATGGCCAGCTCGCGCTCGCCGAGCTTGCGGTCGTAGATGTGCGCGACGTTGTAGAGCAGGGCGGCGGCGGGCGCGGCCTGCCACGCCTGCAGATAGACCGACACCGCCTCGGTGTACTGCTCCGCCTTGTAGAGCTCGCTCGCGCGGCGCGCCAGCGCCTCGACGTCGACCGCCGCGGGCGCGTCCTGCGCGGCGGCTCCCGTGGGGAGCGCGCCCGCCAGCGCGAGGACGAGGCCCAACGACCGCCGCATATTCCAGTCCCCCACGATGCCTGCGAACGCCGGCGGATCGTATGCGCCGCTCTCCCGCAGGGTCAAGGAAGCGTGAAATGCGGTGGTCGTCGCCGGTGCTGATCCAACTTCGTTCGTGAAGTTGGATTGCTCGGTTCCTCGATTCCGGAACCTGGAACAGGAGGCCGCGGGTGGATGGCGGGCGAATGGGAACCTACGTGGTGACGAGCGTCGCGGGCGCTCGCCACGCGTTGACTGCCGTCGGCGCGAGCCTGACGATCACTGTGATGAACACACGCCAAACCTGGAGGCGTCGCGCGATCGTCGGGTTGCTCCTGCTCGCCGGCTGCGCCGAGACCGACGGGCCCGAGGGCGCCGCCGACGCCGCCGACATGCGCTCGTCCGCGGACGGCACGACGCCGGCGCCCGACGGCGCACGCCGGCCCGACGCCGCGCCGGCGCCCGACGCCGCGCCGGCGCCCGACGCCGCGTCGCCGCCCGACGCCGCGTCGCCGCCCGACGCCGCGCTGGCGCCCGACGCCGCGCTGGCGCCCGACGCCGCGCCGGCGCCCGACGCCGCGTCGCCGCCCGACGCGGGCGCCATCGGTCCGTGCAATCGCGACGGCGGCCGCGTCTGCGGCGGCAACGGCGTGGGCGGCGATCCGCAGGTCCTCTACACCTGCCGCGACGGGCAACGCGTGCCCGTCGAGCGCTGCGCCACCACCTGCGACTGGATGCCGCGGGGCGTGCCCGACCGCTGCGCGGCGCCCATCGAGGACATCCCCCGCGCCCTCGTCGACGAGCTCGACGCCCGCCCCTACGTCGAGGGCGACTGCGTGCCGGTGGAGCACCGGGGCTGGCCGCACCCCGCCCAGCGCTGCGACTACGCCGCCGGTCCGCTGTCGGCCCGGGTCGTGGTCGCCAACCCCCCGCCGCGGCGCGTGGCGCGCTGGATCATCGACGCCGCGGGTGTCATCCCGGCCTTCGACGCGCTGCGCGAGACGGACCGCCGCACCTGGGTCGAGGGCCTGCGCATCATGGCGCGACAGACCATGAACCAGTCGTCGCGCATCTTCCCGCTGGAGGGTGGGATCATCAAGAACATGGGCGACGGACACATCACCTACCCCTTCCGCCACGGGGTCACCGAGGGCTGCTCGACCGGCTGCTACTGCCGCATCAACTCGCTGCACCGCACCGAGTACTGCAGCTACCGGGACGCGATGGGTCGCGAGACCGAGGCCGAGTGTCTCGCGCGCGTAGGCGAGCGCGGCTTGACCGACGCGTGGGGCGATGCATGCCAGGGCAACCACGCGCGCGCCTGGGACAGCGACGTCAATGAACACTACCGCGCCCGGGCCTGGGCGGCCCGCGCCGTCGTGAGTGAACGCTGCCGGCAGGGCTGCGACGCCGAGGGGATGCTCGACGCGCTGCGGCAAGCCTACCGCTGAGCCTGCCGATCCCGGCGGCGCTCCTCCCGTTTGCTACGATGGCCCGACGGTGCGCCGTGGGGAGGTGGATGACGCAGCGCGCAAGGAGCGTGGGCCTTCTCGTCTCGGTCGTCCTTCTCGGCTGCGCGAAGGTCGAGCCTGAGGCGCCCGGCGACGCCGGCGGCGGCGACGCGGCCGCCGTGCCCGCCGACGCGGCCGGGTCGGTGTCCGACGCCTCGCCAAGCCCCGACGCCTTCGTCCCGGCGTGCCCGGCCGCGGGCGACTGCGGCGAGCGCGAGTGCGGAGAGGAGCCCGTGTGCGGGCTGCCGTGCGGCCGTTGCCCGGAGCAGTTCGACTGCGTCGACGGCGCCTGCGCCTGCGTGCCGGCGTGTGACGGGCGCGCCTGCGGTCCCGACGGCTGCGGCGGCCGGTGCGGCGAGTGCCCCGCCGGCGACTACTGCGACGGCGCCAACTGTCGGCCCGTGCCCGACCAGTGCCCGGGCGGCGCCGACTGCGACGGGCGCACCTGCGGGCCCGATCCCGTCTGCGGCACCGACTGCGGCGCCTGCCCCGCCGGCCACCGCTGCGAGGACGGGCGCTGCCGCTGCGTGCCCGACTGCCGCGGCCGCGTCTGCGGGCCCGACCCGGTCTGCGGCACCGACTGCGGCGCCTGCGACGCGGGCCGCGTCTGCGAGGGCGGGCAGTGCCGCTGCGTCCCGGACTGCCGCGGTCGCGCCTGCGGCGACGACGGCTGCGGCGGGACCTGCGGCGCCTGCGGCGCCGGCGAGCAGTGCGAGGGCGGGCAGTGCCGCTGCGTCCCGGACTGCCGCGGTCGCGCCTGCGGCGACGACGGCTGCGGCGGGACCTGCGGCCTCTGCGAGCCGGGGCGCACCTGCGCGCGCGGCCAGTGCGTCTGCACCGGCGCCGCGTGCGGCGAGGGATGCTGCGGCGCCGGCGAGATCTGCGGCGGCGACCGCTGCTGCGCCGATCGCTGGCGCCGCGCCATCGGCATGGACGCGCTCGCGGCCGTGCTCCACGGACCGGACGGGCGCGTCTATGCCGCCGGCCGGGCCGGCGGGCACGCGCGGGTCGCCTCGTTCGACGCCTGCGGCGGCGAGATCGCGAACGTCCGGCTCGACGTCGCCGGCGAGGCCAGCTCCGCCTCCGCGGCGCTGGCGTGGACCGAGGGCGACCTGCTCGTCGCCGGCACCCTCGAGGGCCTGCCCCTCGGCGACCCGGGCCAGGGCTTCGTCGCCCGGCTCGCCGCGCCCGGCCTCCAGGCGCGCTGGCTGGCCCAGCTCACGGGCAGCCCGTCGTTCGACGAGGTCTTCGACATCGAGGTGGCGCCGGGCGGCACGGTCTGGATGAGCGGCTCCGCCAACGCCCGGGAGGAGCAACGGGCCTGGTGGGGGATCACGGCCGACCTCGCCGGCCGCGCCTGCGGCTGGAACGCCGGCGCCGAGAGGCACGGCCTCGGACGCGGGCTGGCCCTCGACGTGCCGGGGCGGCGCGTCTACATGACCGGCATGATCGACGGTGCCCTCGCCCTGCGCGCCTTCGACCTGGGCTGCGTCAGCGTCGTCCCGCCCTGCGGCTGCGACGCGGTCTTCCAGGCGGCGGCGCCGTCGCTGCTCGGCGAAGGCTGGGCGGAGGGCCGCCGGGTGCTGCTCCGCGGCGACCACGTCGACGTCGTCGGCTTCGAGGCGCCCGGCGACGGCGACGGCGTCGGCCGCGTCGTCCGCTTCGACCTGCGCTCCGGTCGGGCCGCGCGGCAGTTCGACTGGAACCCGACCCGCCACATGGATCTCTTGACCGCCGCCGTCGCCACCGACGACGGCGGCCTCCTCGTCGGCGGCATCCGCGGCTGGCCCATCGGCAGCCCGTTCACCGTCGGATCGGCGGTCGTCCTGCGCCTCTCGGCCGACCTCCGCCTGATGGAGGAGCACGTCGTCGCGCCCGGCGCGGTGGCCGAGCTGGTCCCCGTCCCCGGCGCGCTCTACGTGGGCTGGAGCACCGACGAGGGCGCGGGCCTGGCGCGCTGCCGCCCGAACGGCGAGTGCCCCCCTTGATGCGGCCGCCTACGGGAGGACGCGCCTCACCTCGACCTGGTCCTCGCAGAGGTACGCCCCGCCGGGCCACCACGTGCGCAGCTCGATGCGGTGGCCGCCCCCGGGATTGCTGAAACGCAAGGCGAATTCCTGCCACTGTCCGGCCGCCGCGAAGTCGGCGCCGCGGATCGCGCGCTCGGCGAGCGCGCAGTCGCCGCAGCTCGGTCGCCCGTCGTAGTCGTTCACGTCCAGCCGGGCCACCTCGGCGTCGGGGGCGGGCTCGCCGCCGACGAGCAGGCGCCAGGTGGCCTCGTACTCGCCCGCGGGCAGGTCGTTGAGGTATGGGCCGTCGCAGAGGAAGCCCTCGGGGTGGACGCCCGCGGTGGCGCACCAGCCCCCGCGCGCCTCGCGGCCGGTGTCGTGGCCGCGGGCGCCCGACGCGGCCCGCACCACGGCGCCGGTGCGGACGCAGGCGCCCGCGACGCAGGCGTGCCGCTCGGGACACGTGACGCCCTCGTCGACCCGGCCGTCGCAGTCCTCGTCCCGGTCGCTGCACGCCTCGGGACGCGGCCCGGCGCCGTCGCACGGGCTCCAGAAGCCGCGGTCGCACGTCTGCTCCCCGGCGCGGCACTCGCCGACCGAGGCGCCGCAGGCCCGCGGCGGCGCCGCCGGGTCGCAGGCGCAACCCTCGTCGGACAGGCCGTCGCAGTCGTTGTCGGCGCCGTCGCAGTGCTGGTCGGTCTCGTCGGGCGCGTAGCGCAGGTCGTGGGCGGCCAGGCGGGCGGCGTCGCAGGCCACGAAGCCGGGCACACCGCCGCACCGCTGGCGCGCGCCGGCGCAGACGCCCGTCGCCTGGGCGCACGGCGGGGCCAGGTCGGCCGTGTCCTCGTCGACCTGGCCGTCGCAGTCGTCGTCGGTCCCGTTGCAGCTCTCGTCCGCGGGGCCCACCTCTCCCTCGCACGGCCCCCAGGCGCCGTCGGTGCAGTGTTGCTCGCCCGCCTCGCAGGCGCCCAGCCCGGCGCCGCACGGCTGGGTCGTGCCGGTGACGCAGGCGCACGCCTCGTCGGTCCGGCCGTCGCAGTCGTTGTCGAGGCCGTCGCAGTGCGCCTCGGTCTCGGGGTTCGCGTAGCCGGCGTGGTAGGCGGCGTAGTCGGCCTCCTCGCAGGGCGCGGCGCGGCCGTCCTCGCAGTGGAACCGGGCGCCGGCGCACACCCCTTCGTCCTTCGGGCAGAACGGCAGCGAGCGGAACGGCATGTCCTCGCAACGCAGCGCGCCGTCGCCCGGCGCCGGGGCGGCGTCGGCCGCGACCGCGGCGTCCGCCCGGGGCGGGGCGTCGTCCGTCCCGTCCACCCGCGCGCAGGCGCACAGCAGTGCCGCCACCTGGACCGCTCGTGATGTCGCGCTCACGCGCGCAGTCTAGTGGGTCGGTCCCGAAGTTCGCGCGCCGAAGGCGCGAGCCATCGGCCCGCCGGGCAAGGCGGGCCGACGAACGCGTAGCCTTGCCCTACGCGGAGGAGGTCCAACGCAGCCCGGGGGGCCGAGGGCCGCGACGACGCGAGCGAATTCTCGGGACCGACCTACGAATGGGTCGGTCCCGAAGTTCGCGCGCCGAAGGCGCGAGCCATCGGCCCGCTCGCCGTCCGTCCCCGATCAGGGGCTTTGGCAGTTCTCGGCGGCCCATCCGGGATCGACGTCGTCGGGGCCGTTCGGGCAGATGCGCTGGCGGATGGTCGCCGCCTCGATCTCGAGGCAGCCCGCGTAGCGCGTGTGCTGGGCGACGGTCCAGCAGCAGATGTGCAGCCGAGGCTTCTCCGAGCAGAGGCAGCTGCCGTCGCGGCAGCCGCCGCGGATCGCGCAGTCGATCCATTCTCGCACCGGCTCGTCGCAGCCGTCGGCCCACCAGACCGCCTCGTCGACGCAGACGGCGCGGGCCTCCGGGACGGTGCAGTCGACGGTGCGCACCCGCTCGGGGCGGGGCTCGGCGCAGCGGTCGGCGGAGACCTCGGCGCCGGCGGCGTCGACGCACTGGACGTCGCGCCGCTGCTGGCCTTCGCCGCAGGTCACGGGGCAGTCGCTCCAGGGCCCGGGCGCCCACTCGCAGCCGCCGGGCGCGCAGGGGTCGGGCGCCGCGTCGGGCGGGGGGGCGGCGTCGGGGCGGGGCGGCGCGGCGTCGGGGGTCGCGTCGGGGCGGGGCGGCGCGGCGTCGGGGCGGGGCGGCGCGGCGTCGGGGGTCGCGTCGGGGCGGGGCGGCGCGGCGTCGGGGCGGGGCGCCGCGTCGGGCGTCGCGGCCCCGTCCGTCGGCGCCGGCGCCGCGTCGGCCGACGGCGCCGCGCCGCTGTCGGGGAGCGGCCCGTCCACGTCGATGACCAGGGTGCAGCCGCCCCCCAGCAGTACCGCCGCCAGCGCGCCGGTCGTTCGCCGCATCTTCTCTCCGACGCGAGTCTCGCCAACTTCGGCTGCCTGTGGCCGGCCCCGACCGGCCGCCGCTGCGTCGCGCGGCGCACTTCGGTCTCGGTCCGTTCCAGACAGGAGCGTCCCATTCTACCGCTCCCCGGCGGCGTTCCGGCTCGTCGGGCCGGACGGGCGCGAGGCCTCTCCCTTCGTCGCCTACCCGAAGAGCGTGCTCATCGCGCCCCGGACGGCCTGCTCGACGGTGCGCTCCTGCTCGGGCGTGAGGTTGCCGGCGAGCGTCACGCGGGGGACGAGACGGTCGCCGTCGCGCCGGATCTCGGCGGCGCGGACGAGGCCGGCGGCCCCGCCCTGCTGAAGGAGCCTGGCGAGCGCCCGGCTGGCTTCGGGATGCAGCTCGCCTTCGACGCGGCAGCCGCAGCCGCCCCCGCCGCAGCGGTCGGCGATCGAGGGCGGGTCCGGCGGCGGCGCGTCGGGGGCGCCGCCCGGCGCGAGGTCGATCGCCGCGCCGGGGTCGCCGTCGCCGGCGGGGACCGTGGCGCGGGCTTCTTCGATCCGCGCGCGCATCGCGGCCGCCTCGGCGCGGGCCGCCTCGTCGCCGACCTCGTCGAGGACCGGCTGCGCCTCGTCGAGCGTGGCCGCCGCGCGGCGGAGCTCGCCGGTCTCGACGAGGACGCGCGCCAGCACGAGGCGGGCGCGCGCCCGGTCCGCCGGCCGGCGCGCCGCCCGGACCGCTCGCTCGGCGACGTGCTCGGCGCGCACCGGGGCGCCCCGCGCGAGGTGCTCGAGCGCCACCTCCAGCACGGACCGGCGGCGGGTGAAGAGGCGGCGCAGCGCGTAGCCGACGCCGAGCGCGAACGCGAGGAGGGCGAATTCCATGCGCGCACTCTATCGGACGGTCCGTGCGCCGGGCGAGGAGAGCGCGACGTTCCGCCTGGGACGACCGAGGGCGACGCCCGCGCGTTCGTCGGGCGCCACCGCGTGGCGATGCGCGGTGGGGCGGGGCAGACTCGAGGCACTCGATGGGAGGTGGGCATGGCATCGAAGGTGGTCCTCGACCGCAATCGCTCGGCGCTGCTCGTGATGCAGGCGGCCGAGACACACGGACCGGCGGTGGGCGAGAAGCTGAAGGCGCTGCTCGGCGAGGCGCCCGACGCCGCGGCGACGATCCGCGCGCTCGGCGACGTGATCCGGCGCGACGCGGCGGCGATGGTCGCGGCGGACGAAGCGCACGACGCGGAGCAGGCCGAGCGCGTCCGGCCCTCGGTGCGCCGGCCCGGCCGCGTCGAGGCCGACCCCGAGGAGCCGAGCCCGCCCCTCAACTGACCGCTCCCTGCCGCGCCACCGCGCTGGCCCGGGGGCGTCCGCCGTCTCCGGGCGCTGCGCTGCCCCGGGAAGAACGCCGCCGTCGGGCGCAACAGGCGCGCTGCCCCGGGAAGAACGCCGCCGTCGGGCGCAACAGGCGCGCTGCCCCGGGAAGGACGCCGCCGCCGGGCGCAACAGGCGCGCTGCCCCGGGAAGAACGCCGCCGCCGGGCGCAACAGGCGCGCTGCCCCGGGAAGACCGCCGCCGCCGGGCGCAACAGGCGCGCTGCCCCGGGAAGACCGCCGCCGCCGGACGCAACAGGCGCGCTGCCCCGGGAAGACCGCCGCCGCCGGGCGCAACAGGCGCGCTGCCCGGGGAAGGACGCCGCCGTCGGGCGCAACACGCGCGCTGCCCGGGGAAGGACGCCGCCGTCGGGCGCAACAGGCGCGCTGCCCGCCGCGGTGGGCGCGCGTCGCCGCCTGCCCTGCCTGCCGATGACACGCCCTCGCCGCCGCGTCCTCGGCTGCGCCACGCCCACGGTCCGGCGCGTGCGGCGACCACGACGCGACCGCCGAAGCGCCGCGCGCCGACGGCGCTCGCCGGCCGCGCGGCGGCGCCCGGCGCGGGCTCGTCAGCGGCCCCGGCTCTTCGGCACCGTCACGGTCGCCTGCGTGCGGGTCGTGTTGCCGCTCGCGTCGCGCGCCTCGTACGTGATCGTGTAGACGCGCCCGGCGCCGGGGCCGGAACGCTCGGCCCGCAGCAGGAAGCCGCGGTCGTCGGCGCCGAGCGCGGCGCCCTGGACGTCGGGCGCGGTGTGGCCGTCGCCTCGGGCGTCGTCGGGCTCGTTGCTCACGATCGAGACCAGGCGGACGGTCGGGTTCGCGTCGCAGACGTCGCGGACGTCGATCCGGGCCTCGATCGGCACGAGCGCGTGGTTCGGCGGCCAGAGGACCGCGGGTGTGACCGTCACGGCCAGCGCCGGCGGCGTGGTGTCGGCGACGCGGACCTCCTGGGTGTCGGTGCCCGTGTTCGACGCGTCGTCCGTGGAGGACCAGGTCACGGTCGTCGCCCCGAGCGAGAAGGCCGCCGGGGCGTCGTTGCTCAGGGCGAGCGTGGCGTCGCACACGTCGGCGGCGGTGGCCGTGCCGAGCGCGACGGGCGTGCCGCCGGGCGACGTGCACTCGACCGCGAGGTCCGGGGGCGCGGTCACCGTCGGCGGTGTCGTGTCGACGACCGTGAGGGTGCGCACGAGCGCGTCCCGGGCGAGCTGGCGGTCGACGACGCCGAGGCCGACGGTCGAGGCGCCGAACGGCAGCAGGGTCGAGACCTGCGGGCCGCTCCCGAGGTTCACGCCGCGCGCGCGCCACCGGAAGAACCCGATGTCCGCCTCGCCCTCGGGGTCGGTCGAGGGGCTGGCGTCGAGCGTCACCTGCGCCCCCTGCGGTCCCGTGCACTCGACGTCGGCCCGCGGCGTGAAGTCGGCGACCGGCGGCAGGTTCGTGTGGAAGCCGGAGAGCATCAGGCTCACCGACACCTCGTCCTGGCTGAACTGCCCGTTGATGGTGAAGGTGTCGGCGTTCGGGTTCGCGTGGCCGGTCATCGGCGCGGCGTTGGTGAGCGTGATGCTGCCGCGGTCGCCGTCCGCGTGGAAGTTCACCGAGGCGCGGACCTGGCCCGGCGGCAGCGTGAAGTTGCCGGCGGCGTCGATGGTGCCGACCGCGAGCCCGGCGGACTGCACGAGCACGCCGGTGATCGGCACGTCGGCGATCTCGAAGTCGGGCGTGGTGAACCGGAAGGCGGCGAGGTGGAACGGGCACGGCGCGGTGTCGCAGGGGACGGCGGTGTACTTCAGGGCGCCCTGCGCGAGGACCTCGCCGCTCGACTCGTCGTCGACGTCGAGCACGAAGCGCGCGGTGGGGTCGAGCGTCACGTCCGCCTGGGCGAGGGCCGGCGGCCCCGGGACGATCGATCCGTCGGCACAGGACTCGCCGGTCTGGATGGGGGTGCCGTTGGCGAAGCAGTCGGGCCCGCACTCGAAGAGCTCGAACTCGTCGCTGCCCGAGTCGTAGCCGAGGCCGAAGCAGAAGCCGCCGAGGTCGTCCTCGCACTGGTCGATGCAGGCCCCGTTGACGTCGCCGGCGGGCAGGCCCGGGTTGCCGCAGACGCGGAGCTGGAGGCCCGCCCCGCCGGTCAGGTCACCGCTGCCCGAGCCGGTGTCCACCGAGATGCCGACGTTGCACAGGTACCAGACCCCGCGGTCGTTCGGCAGCTCGTCGGAGCAGCCGATCAGCGCCATCGCGAGCCAGGCTCTTCGCATGACACACCTCCGACGTGACTGCATCGGGATGCCGCGTCGCGAGCGAAGTTGTGATGAAGGAACGTCGCTCCTCCAACGCCGCGATTCGTTCGATCTCCGCAAAACGACGGAACGCCCCTCGTCACTGCGGACGGGGTGCCCGCCGCGTCGGCGCGCGGCGGGTGTCTCGAGAACGATCCGGCCGACGGCCGGAGCGCGGTGGGGTCCGGGGGAGAACGCATGAGACGCCTGTGGTTCCTGGTCGCGCTCACGAGCGCGGGATGTACGGCGCAAGAGGGGGCGAAGTCGGGGACGGCACCCGCCACGGAGTGCGCGCGCAACGACCTGGTGGCGCAGTGCCCACCGAACACGATGGCCCGCCTCGAGGCCGACGCCGAAGCGGTCTGCTCGGCGCAGGGCAGCGTCGACGTGTCGCAGAACGCGATCGGGCGCTCGGGCAGCGGCGCGGTGTCGGCCGCCTGCGTGGGCAGCGGCTCGTGCCGCCTGGTCTGCGAGCTGCTCGCGCCCTGCGAGCTCGGCGTCGAGCGCGTCTCGCCCACCGACGGCATCATCTGCCGCGCGCCGACGGGCTGCGGCAACCGCGTGTGCGACCCCGGGGAGTCGTTCGAGGACTGTCCGATCGACTGCGGCGGCATGGACTGCTCGCCGGGCGAGATGCGCTGCGTGGGCAACGACCTGCAGCGGTGCACGCCGCGCGGGGTGTGGGCCGAGCCCGAGCCGTGCCCGGCGCCGCAGCAGTGCCGCGCCGAGGGCGGGGCGGCGTGCCGCGTCAGCTCGTGCGGCGACGGCGTCGCCGACGAGGGCGAGCTCTGCGACGACGGCAACGGCACCGAGGGCGACGGCTGCGACTCCAACTGCACGCTGACCGGCTGCGGCAACGGCCTGCGCACCGCGGGCGAGGCGTGCGACGACGGCAACCGCGCCGACAACGACGACTGCACCAACGACTGCCAGCTCCCGCGGTGCGGCGACGGCATCGTGCAGGCCGGCGAGGCGTGCGACGACGGCAACGACGCGCACACCGACGCCTGCACGGCCTTCTGCCGCCTGCCCGAGTGCGGCGACGGCTTCGTCCAGGCCGGGGAGCAGTGCGACGACGGCAACGACGACGACACCGACGCGTGCGTGACGACGTGCGTCCGCGCGGCCTGCGGCGACGGCGTGGCGCAGGACGGCGAGGGCTGCGACGACGGCAACGAGGAGAACGCCGACGAGTGCAGCAACGACTGCCGGCGGCCGGGCTGCGGCGACGGCATCCAGCAGGCGGGCGAGGTCTGCGACGACGGCAACGACGCCAACGACGACGCGTGCACGAACGACTGCGCGGCGGCCCGGTGCGGCGACGGCGTGGTGCAGGCGGGCGTCGAGGCGTGCGACGACGGCAACGACGACGACGACGACGGCTGCACGCAGGGCTGCGCGCTGGCGGTCTGCGGCGACGGCTTCGTGCGGGCCGGCGTCGAGGCGTGCGACGACGGCAACGAGAGCGACGACGACGAGTGCACGCGGCAGTGTGTCTTTCCGCGGTGCGGCGACGGCCTCGCGCACCCCGACGAGGTCTGCGACGACGGCAACGCCGACGACGCCGACGCCTGCACCAACGGCTGCGCGGCGGCGCGCTGCGGCGACCGCGTCGTGCGCACCGACCTGACCGCGGGCCAGCCGGGCTTCGAGTACTGCGACGACGGCAGCGACCGCGTGGCCTACGACGGCTGCAACGCGAGCTGCGAGCCCACCGAGACCGAGCCGAACAACCAGTTCAACGCCGGCGACCGCATCGACGCCGGCTTCGTCCACGGCCAGCTCGCGCGGGGCGACACCGACTACTTCCAGTTCCATCTGGGCTGCGGCGTGGGCCAGGGCGAGCAGTGCCCGGACGGGCTCGAGCTCACCTGGACGTTCGACCTGAGCTTCTCGCGACGCGGCGCCGAGCAGTGTCCGGTGACCCTGTGCGCGGTGCGCAACGGCGCCTGCCCGCGCCTGGTGGACCCGAACCCCGTCGATCCCAACCCCTGCTTCCCGCTGGTGCGCACGCGCAGCGGCTTCCGCTGGACGTTCCCGGGCACCGTGGGCGGCGAGTACGCCTTCGGGATCACGTCGGCGGTGGCCGACACCATCACCTACCAGCTCCGCGTGACGGACAACCGCTGAGGTTCAGCCATGAGACGTTTCCTGGCGCTCGGCGCCGTCTGGATCGCGGCCTGCGGCACCCAAGAGGGCGCGGAGCAGGGCACGCGGGCTGCGAGGGAGTGCGTGCAGAACGACCTCGTCGCGCAGTGTCCGCCGAACACCGTGCCCCGGCTCGAGGCCGACGCCGAGGCGGTCTGCAACGAGGCGGGCAGCATCGCGGTGTCCGACGGGCCGCTCGGCGCCTCGGGCAGCGGCGCGGTGAGCAACGCCTGCGTCGGCTCGGGGTCGTGCCGCCTGGTCTGCGCGCTCGTCGTGCCATGCGACTTCGGCGTCGAGCGGGTGTCGCCGACCGACGGCATCCTCTGCCGGGCGCCCACCGGCTGCGGCAACGGCGTGTGCGAGCCGGGCGAGTCGTTCGAGGCCTGCCCCGTCGACTGCGGCGGCGACGACTGCCAGCCGGGGCAGAGCCGCTGCCGGGGCGAGCGCATCCAGGAGTGCACGCCCCGCGGCGTGTGGGCCGATGCCGTCGACTGCCCCGCGGGCCGCGTGTGCGCCACGTCGCCCGGCGAGGCGGCGGCGTGCGTGGCGGCCGGCTGCGGCGACGGCGAGGTCGGCCCGGGCGAGGAGTGCGACGACGCCAACGTCGAGAACGGCGACGGCTGCGACACCAACTGCAGCCGCACGCGCTGCGGCAACGGCGTGCGCAGCGGCGACGAGCAGTGCGACGACGGCAACGCCGCGACGAACGACGGCTGCACCAACGAGTGCCGCCTGCCCGCCTGCGGCGACGGCATCGTGCAGGACGGCGAGCAGTGCGACGACGGCAACGATGAGGACGCCGACCGCTGCACCGCGGGGTGCCGGCTGCCGTTCTGCGGCGACGGCATCGTGCAGGCGGGCGAGGCGTGCGACGACGGCAACGACGCGGAGACCGACGGCTGCACCGCGGCGTGCCGCGTGCCGGGCTGCGGCGACGGCGTCGTGCAGGACGGCGAGGGCTGCGACGACGCCAACGACGACGACGGCGACGGCTGCACCAACGCTTGCCGGATCGCGCGGTGCGGCGATGGCATGACCCAGGCGGGCGAGGGGTGCGACGACGGCAACGAGGACGACACCGACGCCTGCACGACGGCCTGCCTGCCGGCGCGTTGCGGCGACGGCTTCGTGCAGGCCGGCGAGGCGTGCGACGACGGCGACGCCGGCAACGACGACGCGTGCGTCGCCGGCTGCGTGGCCGCGCGCTGCGGCGACGGCTTCGTTCAGGCGGACGCGGAAGAATGCGACGACGGCAACGACGACGACGCCGACGGCTGCACGAACGCCTGCGCGATCGCGCGCTGCGGGGACGCCATCGCGCACGTGGGCGAGATGTGCGACGACGGCAACGACGCCGACGACGACGCGTGCACCGCTCGCTGCCGGACGGCGACCTGCGGGGATGGCATCCGGCGCGCCGATCTCGCGCCCGGCGCCGCGGGCTTCGAGGGCTGCGACGACGGCAACGACGAGGAGTGGGTGCCGGGCGACGCCTGCACCAACGCCTGCGAGGCCACGGAGTCGGAGCCCAACGACCGCGCGGCCGACGCCGACGCCCTGGGCGAGGGGCTGCTCGGCGTGCTGCGTCCCGGCGAGGTCGACTTCTTCCGGGCGCGGCTCGGCGACGCCCCGAGCCAGGTCGCGAGGGTCTACTACGAGCGCGACGCGCTGCTGTCGTGCCGCACGTTCAGCGTCGACGGCGTCGCGTGCGCCGACCTCACGTTCTGCGGCACGCGCGGCGTGGACTGTCGGGAGCGGGTGCCCCCGGGCAGCTTCCTCGTCCGCTGGACGGTGAACGGGGCCAACCGCGACCACACGCTCGGCTTCCGGACGTCGGCCGAGGCGGCCTTCCGCTATCGCGTCGCGGTGACGCCCTGACCGCCGGATGCTCCGTTCGCGGCTGCGGCGGCGGGCGTCCCGTCGCCGTCGTGCAACTTCGCGCGAGCGCGCGTCACGACCACGCCTGTCGAGTCCTGAAGGCCTTCAGGATGCCATTGGGGCACCGCACCCCCCTCCGTCGCCGGGGCCTCAGGCCATCTCGACCTTCACCGGCACGCGGTTGGTGATGATGTCGAAGACGGGCGAGCGCTCCTGGGCCATCCGACAGAGCTCGTCGAGCTGCTCGCGCGGCGCGTCGCCCTCGATCTCGAAGCGCACGCGGATGCCTTCGTAGCCGTTGCGCACCGACGCGTCCATGCCGAGGAAGCCGCGCAGGTCGAGGTCGCCCTCGAGGTGGGACTTCACGGACGTCAGCTTGATGCCGCGCGCCGCGGCCTGATAGACGAGCGACGTCGTCAGGCACGCGGCGAGCGCGTGCAGCACGTGCTCGACGGGGTTGGCGCCGCGATCCTGGCCCAGCAGCAGGGGCGGCTCATCGGCGCTCAGCTCGAACGCCTGCTCGTGCCGGCGGTCCTCGCAGGCGCCGAAAAAGTGGTCGATCCGGCTGCGGTTCTCGCCGCCGGAGATCCAGCGGTTGTCGGCCTCGAAGCGCGACTTCGCGATGCGCTTGTCGCCCTCGATCAGGTGCATGGTCTCCTGGAGACGCGCCACGTCCACGCCGTTGACGGATCCGTTCTTCATGAGATCGGCCATCGAGACCTCCTCGTCCGTGCCTTCGGTGACGGGATCAAAAGGGGACGCCGCGAGGCGCCTGGGGGTGGCGCTCGTTGTCGCGTGCCTGCTCGTCCAGCCTTCGGCGGCGGGCGCGGTCACCGTCGAAGTCTTCGTGCGCGAAGGCTGCACGCACTGTCGGCACGCCGAGGCATACCTGGAGGATCTGTCGGCACGCCGGCCCGACGTGGACGTCGTCCTTCGGGACGTGGTGCGCGATCCCGCGGCGCGGGAGCGGCTGCGGGCGCTCGCGGCCGAGACCGGCACGCCGGTGGTGGGCGTGCCCGCGTTCCATGTCGGCGGCGCGCTGCTCGTCGGCTTCTCCGGGCCCGAGACGAGCGGCCGGGCGCTCGAGCGCCTGATCGACGAGGCTGCCGCGCCGGCGCCGGACGGCGTGTCCGTCCCGCTGCTCGGCGAGCTGAGGCTCGAGTCGATCGGCCTGCCCCTCTTCACGGTGCTGCTCGGCCTCGTCGACGGCTTCAACCCGTGCGCGATGTGGGTGCTGTTGTTCCTGCTCTCGCTGCTCGTGAACCTGCGCGACCGCCGCCGCATGCTGATCGTCGCGGGCACGTTCGTGGCCGTCGGCGGCCTGGTCTACTTCGCCTTCATGGCGGCGTGGCTGAACCTCTTCCTGGCGCTGGGCGTCTCGCGCGGCGTCCGGATCGCGCTCGGCGTGGTCGCGCTCCTCGCGGGCGCGGTGAACGTGAAGGACTTCTTCGCCTTCGGCCACGGGCCTTCGCTGCGCATCCCCGCGGCGGCGAAGCCGACGATCTTCCGCCGGGCGCGCCGCGTCCTCACCGCCGAGGACCTGCCCGCCGCGCTCGGCGCGGTCGCCGTGCTCGCGGTGCTCGTCAACCTGGTCGAGCTGCTGTGCACCGCCGGCCTGCCCGCGGTCTACACCCAGGTCCTGTCGGCCCACGAGCTCTCGCGCGGCGGCTACTACGCCTACCTCGCGCTCTACAACCTGGCGTACGTCTTCGACGACGCGCTCATGGTGCTCGTGGCCGTGGTCACGCTGACCCGCCGCCCCCTGCAGGAGAAGGGCGGCCGCGTCCTGAAGCTCGTCGGCGGCCTCGTGATGATTGCGCTCGGCGTCCTGCTTCTGCTGCGGCCGGCGTGGCTGGCCTGGTGACCCGCCGTCGCGCGGGGCCGCACCGCTTGCGCCCGTAGAAGGCGCGGGCGCATAGTCGCCGCCGCCGATGAGCACGCAGCTGAACCTGGCGCTCTTCGACGCGTTCCGCGCGCTCGACGACGCGCTCCTCGACGAACAGGTCCACCTCGCCGCGCAGCGGGCCGCGCTCGTGGCGCGACGCGATGCCGCGGCCCCGGCGCGCGGCGAGGCCCTGACCGAGGCGAGCTACGAGCGGGCGATGGCCCTCGAGGGCTTGGCCGACCGCCACGGGCGCCTGGCCGGCGCGTCGCGCAACCGGCAGGCGCTCGCCCGCGAGCGGGTCGAAGCCGTGCTCGCCGCCCTCGCCGCTGCCCCGCGCGGCGAGCCCTGATGGCCGGCGCGTTCACGCCCGTCGACGGGTTGCCGTGGCTCGACGTCGAGGCGTGCCGGCTCGTCTCCGACGGCGACTACCACGCCTGGCTGCTCGACCGCATCGAGCAGGAGACGCGCAGCATCCGCGTCGCGGTGTTCATCGTCCACCCCTTGCCCGCCGACGACCGCGACGGGCGCGTGCGGGCGATCCTCGACGCGCTCGCCGACGCCGCCTGGCGCCGCGTCGACGTCCGCATCGTGCTGGGCACCGGGCGCGAGGGCTCCCCCATCGACACCGCCAACCGGGTGGCCGCCGGCTACCTCGAGCGCCGCGGGGTGCCCGTCCGCATGGTGCGCGCGCCCGGCGGCGCGAGCCTGCACGACAAGATCGCCGTCTTCGGCGAGCGCGAGGCGCTGCTCGGCAGCCACAACTGGTCGCCCAACGCGCTCGGCCGGAGCCGCGAGGACAGCGTGTGGGTCCGATCGACGCCGCTGGCGCGCGTCGTCGCCCACCACCTCGACCGGCTCTGGTTCGACGGCCTCCGCGTCGACCTCTCCCAGCCCCCGGAGGCGGGCGATGCCCCTCTCGTCAATTGAGGCCGCCCTCGACGACGTCCTCGCCGACTTCGCGGGGATCGAGCCTGGCCCCGGCGAGCGCCGCCTCGCCCGCTGGTGGCTGCGGTGCGCGGGCCGGTGCAACCGGGCGCTCGTCGCGCCGGGCGAGGCGCCCGGGGCCGAGGCCTACCGCGCCTGGGTGGCGCTGCGCACGCGCCAGGCGCTCGCGCGGGTGATCACGGGCTGGGCCCACGAGCTCGGGCGGCCCACCGACGCGCGCCGCCTCGTGCAGTCGCGTGCGGTCGCCACGGCGACGCCGCCCGACGCGGCGCTCGGCGGGCTGCTGGCGCCGGCCGAGGTGGTCGACCGCATCGACGTCAACACCGCCAGCGTCGCCGCGCTCGCCGCGCGCCCCGGCTTCGGGCCGACGACGGCCCGCCGCCTCGCCGCGAGCCGCCGGGAAGCCGGTCCCTTCGCCACGGTCGACGACCTCCGCGAGCGACGCATCCTCTCGGCGGAGGCCCTCGAGCGCGCGCGCCCGTGGATCCGCGCCTGGCGCCCCGCGGGCGCGTTCGCGTTCGTGCACCCGGCCCTGGCGGCGTTCGTGGCCGAGCCGGGGCCGGCGACGCTGGCCGGGCTGCTGCGCGACACGGGCGGCGAGTGGCCCCCGTTCGACGACGCCGGCGCGCCCGGGACCACGCCGGCCCGGCGGCTCCTCCGCACGCTGGAGCGCGCCGCGCAGGAGCTCGAGGCCGAGGCCAACCCCCACCCGCTGGTGCGCGTGCGCGCCGCCGACGTCGACGCCTGGTTCGCGCGCCGGTCGGCGGTCGCCGCGATGGAGGCCGAGGCGGTGGCCGCGCGGGGCGCGTCGATGGCGAAGGGGGCCCGCTACGCGACGCTCGCGCGCCAGCTCCTCGACTCGGCGCAGGGCTCCGTGCGGCTCGTGATGTTCTTCGCCCGGTACCTCGCCGACGAGCCCGACCACCCCGCCAACGCGCTGGTCGAGGCCGTGGCCGCCGCCCACGCCCGCGGGGTCGACGTGCGCGTGCTCTTCGACCTCGACGCCGAGGGCGGCGTGGCCGGCTCGCGGATCGTGAACGAGGGCGCCTTCGCCCTGTTGCGGGCGCGCGGCGTGCCGGTGCGGCACGACAGCGTCGAAGTGACCACGCACTCGAAGGCGCTCGCCGTCGACGGCCGCCACGTGCTGCTCGGCAGCCACAACTGGACGGCGGGTTCGATCTACGCCTACGACGACATGAGCCTGTACTTCGACTCGACCGCGCTCGCGGCGCTCGTGGGCATCCGCTTCGAGGCGCTCTGGGCGGAGGCCGAGGAGGACTGACGATGAACCCGTGCATCGCCAACGCCGCGCGCGAAGCGGCCGACGCGCGGGCCGGCGCGGCGCAGGCGCGGCTCGATGCCGAGCGCGCCGAGGCCGAGCGTCGGGCGGGGGAGGGCGCCCGGGCGGCGAGCGCCGCGGCCGAGGCCCGGGCGACGCTGGAACGCGCGCGGTCGTCCCGCGCGGAGGCCGGGGCGCGTCGCGAGGCCGCCGAGCGTGCGGCCCGCAAGGCCGGCGCCGACGCCGAGCGGGCGCGGGAGGCGTGGGGCGAGGCGGGCCGGCGGCAAGAAGAAGCGTCGGCGCGCCGCGAGCAGGCGGAGACGGCGGTCGACGAGGCCACCGAGGCCCGCGACGAGGCCGAAGAGGCGCACGGCGCGGCCGAGCAGTCGCACGACGACGCGGAGTCGGCGCACGGCGACGCCGAAGCGGCGCAGGGAGAGGCCGAGCAGGCGCGCGACGAGGCCGAGACGGGGCGCGACGACGCCGCGCAGGCGCACGACGAGGCGGAGGCGGCGCACGCCGAGGCCGAGGACCGGCACGAGCGGGCGGAGCGGGCGCGCGAGGCCGCCGAGCAGCGGCGCGACGAGGCGGAGGCCCGCCGGGACGCTCTGCAGGAAGCGCTCGACGCGGCCGACGACGCGCTCGAGGCGCTCTACGAAGCGCTCGACGCGCTGCTCGAGCGCGCCAACGACGCCGAGGAGAGGGACGGCGATCCGGCGGAGCCCGGCAAGGAGCTCCGCGAAGATTCGCCGGTCGAGCCCGGCTCCGGCGGCACGCCGGTGGCCTGAACGGGGAAGGTCGTGTCCGACGAGATCGAGGCGCTCGAAGCGCGGATCGCCGAGGCCGAGGCGCGCCGGGACACGCTCGCCGCGCAGCTCGAGCAGGCCGAGCAGGCGCTGGCGGCGGCGGAGGCCGACCTCGCCGCCCGCGAAGAGGAGGCCTCGGCCGCGGAGGCCGCCGTCGAGTCCGCGGCGGAGAGCGCGGCGGCGTCGGCCGACGCGGTGGCGGCGGCCGAGCAGCGACTGCTGGCGGCCGAGGAGGCCGTCGCGCAGCGTGAGGCGCAGGTCGAGGCGGCCGCGCTGCGGCTCGAGACCGTCGCGGAGCGGCTCGAGGCCGCGCGCCGGGCGCTCGACGACGCGGAACAGGCGCTCGAGGAGGCCGAGGCCGAGCTCGACGAGGCCGACGAAGAGGCCGACGAGGCGGCCGACGAGATGCTCGACGCCGAACGGTCCGCCCGCTTCGCCGACGAGGCCGTCGAGGCCGCCGGCGCGTCGCTCGACGACGCCGGGTCCGCCGAGCGGGCCGCCGTCGAGGCGGTCGAGCGCGCCGAGACGGCGGCGCGCGACGCGGAGCGCGAGGCGAAGACCGCCGCCGACGCGCAGGCGGCCGCCGCCGACTCGCTGCGCGCCGCCGAAGCGGAGGCGGCCTGGGCGTCGGCGCTCGCGCAGGCGGCGGCACGGCGCGTGGGCGTGCGCGTCCTCGGTCCGTACGCCGACTACCGCCTCGCCGGCGACCACCAGTGCCTGCGCTTCACCCGCTGGTACTCGACGGCGCGCCTCGACGACGGCCCCCTCGGCCGCGGCTGGCGCCACGGGTGGCAGTTCGACGTCGCGGACCACGGCATGTACGTGGCGCTCGTGCTGCCCGACGGCGGCACGCGCCTGCACCGTCGCACGCCCGACGGCCTGGCGGCGGCCCCCGGCGACGCGGCGACGCTGGCCGCGCTGGCGGGCGGCTGGCTCTACACCGACCGCTGGGGCTACGGCTACCGCCTCGCTGTCGATGGGCGCATCCAGGCGTTGTCCGACGACGCTGGCGACGTGCTCGCGTTCGAGTGGGCCGACGGCCTGCTCGTGGCGGTGCGCGACGCCTACGGCCGCGCCCTCCGGCTCGACTACGACGGCGGCCGGCTGGTCGGCCTCGCCGGGCCCGACGCCGCCGCGCCGATCGCAACGTACGCGTACGACGGCGACCGCCTCGTCGCCGTGACCGACGCCACCGGGCGCGTGCAGACCTTCGGCTACGAGGACGCCCGCCACCCCGCCCACGTGACCCACGTCCGCTACGGCGCGAAGCTCCGCAGCCGCTTCGAGTGGGACGCGGCCGGCCGGCTCGCCGGTGTCGCCGACGCCGACGGCGCGAAGACCGTCGATCCCGACCGCGCGGCGCCGTTCGCCGTCGACCCCTCGGGCCACGTCCTCGAGTACGAGGACCTCGACGGCAACCGTCACCGGCGCACGTACGACGACGCGGGACGCCTGCGGCGCTCGACCGAGTTCGCGGGCACCGACGTCGAGCGGTCGGTCGAGCTCGAATACGCGTCCAACGGCCTGCTCGCCGAGCGGAGCACGCCCTCGCTGCTCGGCGCGGGCCGGCAGACGCTCGTCCTCGACCACGACGTCCTGCCGGGCCCGCGGCCGAACGCGCGCCCGACGCGCGAGGTCCACCGCGTGCTGGAGCGGGGCTTCACGCTCGACGCCGACGGCCGGACCGTGCCCTGGGAGCGGCGCATCGAGCTCGAGCGCAACGCGCGCGGCCAGCTCGTCCGCACGGTCGGCCCGGCGCCCGGCGTGGTGACGCTCGAGGTCGGCTACTGGCCCGCGAACGCCCCGTCGCTCAACGACCGCGGGCAGATCCGCACGCACACCACGCCCGCCGGCACCACGACCTACAGCCACTACGACCGCTTCGGCCAGCCGTGCCGCATCGTGCTGCCCGACGGCGGGGTCGTCGAGCACGAGACCGACGCCGCGGGGCGCCCCACGCGCCGCACCGGGCCCGAGGGCACCGTGCGCTGGCGCTACGCCCCGTCGGGCCGCCTCTCGGTGGTCTCGCTGCTCGACGGCACGTTCGCGCGCTACGAGACCGACGACCTCGACCGGGTGACCGCGATCGTGGTGACCGCGACGGACCCCGAGGCCGGCCCCGCGGGGGCGCTGCTGCGCGTCGACTACGCCCTCACCGAGCGCGGCGAGCGGCGCGAGGCCACCGTGAGCGACGCCGGCGGCCCCCGCGGCACGGCGTTCCGCGTCGACTGGAACGACGCGGCCCTCGTCGCCCGCACGTACCAGCCGCGCGCCGCCGACGGCTCGCTCTCCGACCGGCACACCTACACGCCGCTGAAGCGCCGCGTGCGCATCGACCACGCGGACGGCCACGTCTCCGTCCTCGAGCGCAACGCCCGAGGAGCGCTCGTCGGCGTCCGGCGCGAGGGGCGGGACGACGCGGGCCCGGCGGCGCCCGTCCGCCTCTCCAGTTACGAGCGCGCGCCGGCCGGACCGCCCATCCTGCGGCGCGACGCCGAGGGCAACGAGACGGCCTTCACCTACGACGACCGGCTGCGCCTGTGCCGCCTTCGCCGGAGCTGGGGCGCCGAGCACCGCTTCCTCTACGACGAGGCCGGCTTCCTCGTCGAGCGCCGCGGTCCGGGCGGATCGGTGCAGCGTTACCGGCGCGACGCGCTCGGCCGCGTCCTCGAGCAGACGACCGGCGACCCCGCCGACCGGATCACGGCGCGCTTCGACGATCCGTCCGATCCGCACGGGGCCGGGCGCCTCGCCTCGGTGGCGACGGCGCGCTCGCGCGTCGACGTGCGCTACGCCGCCGACGGGCAGGTGGCGGCGGAGACGCTCGTCGTCGACGGCGTCGCCCACGCGCTCGCCTACGCGCGACACACCGGCGGCGCGCTGCGGCGCGTCAGCTACCCGAGCGGCATGGCGGTCGTCTACGAGACGTCCGCCGCGGATCCGCACCGCGTCGCCACCGTCGCCGTCGAGCACGGCGGCGTGCGCCGGGTGGTCGCGCGCGACATCCGCTGGCATCCGCTCGGGGCGGTCGACGGGCTCACCTTCGGCAACGGCCTCGAGCTCGACGTCCGACGCGACGCGGGCATGGCGGTCGAGCGCATCCGGAGCGGTCCGATCGAGGTGCGCTACGAGCGCCGCGCCGACAACCTCCTGCGCAGCGCCATGTGGGGCGACGGCCGCGTGGAGCGATACACCTACGACCTCGTGGGCCGCCTGCGCACCGCCGTCTGTCGCAACGGCGACTTCGCCTTCGACTTCGACGCCGCCGGCAACCTGTTGCGCCTGACACGCGACGGGGCGGCCGTCACCCATGCCTACCGCGGCGAGCAGATCACGGCGCTCGGCGGAACGCCCGTCGAGCACGACGAGGCCGGCAACCGCACCGTCGAGGGCGGCCGGCGGCTGCGATGGGATGGCTGGAGCCGCCTCGTGGCCGTCACCGAGGGCGCGTCCACAGTCGCCAGTTATCACTACGATGGCTTCGGTCGTCTCTGTCTGCGTGAGACCGGTGACGGCCGCGCCCATGATGTGTTCGCGCACTTCGGGGAGCTCCTGGCCGAGGTGCGCTTCGATGCCGCGGGGCGGGAGGTCGAGCGCCGCGAGTTCGTATACCTGGGCCGCGAACGCATCGCGACGGTCGTGCACCGGGCCGGCGCCATCGCCGTCCGCTTCCACCACGCCGACGTCGACGGCCGGTGCATGGCCACGACCGACGAGGCGGGCGCGGTCGTGCGGCGCGCCGAGTACACGCCCCTCGAGGCCGCCGAGCCAGATCCGGCCTCGAGCGAGGATGATGCCTTCCGCGTAAGGCATCACTACGCCGATCCCGCGACCGGCTATCACTCCAACTTCGCGCGCTGGTACGACCCGGCCTCGGGGCGCTACCTCAGCCCCGATCCGGCCGTCGAGACCGGTGACCTGCACCCCTATCTGTACGCCCGCGGCAACGCGCGGAACTTCGTCGACCTCTACGGGCTGGAGAGCGCGGGCGGCTGCTTCGTCCCCGGCATGTCCTCTACCGAAATCGGCGACTTCGTTCACAAAATGGTCCAGGGCGCCTTCGTGGCCATCCACGGCACGGGCGTCTCCATCGAGAGCCCGGCCATCCCGGGGGCCGGCCGCGGCGGTGGCTACGGCTACCCCGACGTCGTGCTCTACCTCGATCGGGTGCTGGGCGTGTCCGGGCTGCCCGCCGAGATCTACGAGATCAAGCCCGTCAACTACCGGCCCGGCTCGCCCATGAACGAGGCCGGGCTGCAGCAGCTCGAGCGCTACGTCGTCAACTTCCCCGGCGGCAACGCCGTCCCGGGCGTGAGCATGATGGGGCCGCTCGACTACCAGACGTTCCCGTTCCCGCTGAACGCGTGGCAGAACTTGCGGCTCTACACGTACCCGAGCGATCCCGGGATGATCTACTACGGCTGCGTGCTGCGGCCGCCGCCCGAGCCCGTGCCGGTCCCGGTGCTCGAGCGCGTGCCCGTCCCGGAGACGGTCCGCGAACCGGCGCGGGCGCCCGATCGCGAGCTCCTCGAAGAGCCGGACAGCGGCCCGTCGGTCGGCGAGTGGATCCTGATCGGCCTGGCGGGCCTTGCCGTCATCGTGCTCAGCGGCGGCTCGGCGCTCGTGGCCGCCCCCGCGGCCTGCACGGCGGATCCGCGGCGGCCCGGCGACTCGTTGCGCCAGCCAGGAGGGTCCGCATGATCGACGCCGTCCTGAAGCGGGTGGGGCCGGTCCTGGAGTCGGCGGGCTTTGCGCAGGTCGCCGACCAGCGGGATCCGCAGGGCCGCACCGTGGCATACGAACGCGCGGCCCCCGGGCACCCCGACCGGGTGACGCTGCACGCGTTTCGCGACTGGCGCGGCCGCCGGCGGCTCGACGTCGGCGCGAGCTGCGAGGCGGTGCAGCGCCCCGTCGAGGTGCGGCGCCTCGATCCCGCCTTTACCGGGGAGCCGGCCTGGTTCTTCACGAGCGACGCGCAGTGGGAGGCCGAGGCCGACGACGTCGCGCGCGTCGTCCGGACGGCGCTGCTCGCGTGGTTCGCCGCGCCGCGCGCGGTCGAGCCGCCGCCGAACGCACCGCCCGCAGCGGCCGACGCGACGCGCGCGCTGCTGGCGGCGCAGTACGAGGCGCAGGCGGACGCGGCGGCGGCGGCCGGGCGCACGGCGCTCGCCGAGCAGCTCCGGCAGGCGGCGGCGCGACTGCGGGGGTGACCGGCGAGCGTCGTCCCGACCTCGGCCGCCGCAACCGCACGTCGGGCGCGCCACGCTTCGGCGCGGCAGCCTCGCGCTCGACGGCCGCCTCATCATGGAGCCGGAGCGGTCCGCCTTACGCCGACACCTGCAGCACCTCGGCTTCGAGCCGCGCGTACGACGCCTCCATCCCGTCGACCATCCCGGTGGCGAGGACCGCCTCGCGCATCTCCTTCGAGGCATAGGTGATGCGCACCTCGATGCGGGTGCGGCTCCCGGGGCGCGGCGTGAGGATCAGCTCGTTCACGGTCCCGGGGCCGTCCATCCCGATCATGCGCTCCGTCGTCACCGCGCGGCGCGGCGCCTCGCTCTCGAGGAGCTCGCCGGTGAAGCCGAAGCGCATGCCATCCGCCTCGTTCTGCCACTCGAAGCGATAGGTGTCGCCCACCTTCATGGCGGCCTCGCACACGGGCATCGTCCAGCCCGGCGGCCCCAGCATCCAGCGCTTCATCAACGTCGCCTCGTGGTGCGCGCGCCACACCTGCTGAAGGGAGCCGCGCACCTCGCGGGTGACCACGACGCGCGTGTCATCGACGAGCTCGAGCGACGTGCGGAAGCCGGCGGCGTGGTCGCGCAGATCCGCGAGCACGTCGTCCATCTGCGCGAGCGCCTCGGTGAGGCCCTCCTTCATGCCCATCCGGATGAGCTGCTCCATCGCCTCGACGCTGGCGAACGTCGTGACGCCCACGAAGCGCGACCCCTCCGGCGTGGCCTCGAAACGGAAGAGCATCCGCGACTCGGGGAGCGCCTGGTTGGGCGTGCCGTCGGGGTTCGCAAACCCGTCGAGCACCTCGAACGCCCGCGGCGCCTCGACGCGCACGTACTGCCAGTAACCGTAGGCCATCTCCCCGTTGGGGCCGGTCATGAAGTACTCGGTGCGGCCCCCCTCCGTCATGTCGTGGCGGGTGAACGTGGCGGGCCACGACGGGGGACCCCAGAAGCGCTCGAGCTGGCGCGGATCGGCCCAGGCCTTCCACAGGCGTTCGACAGACACCGGGTACTCGCCGGTGGCGGTCAGGGTGAGGGCGGTCGGGTCGGACACGACGGACGTGATGGGCACGGATCTACTCCTCGGGTTCGGACAGGACGGCGTCCAGTCCGGTGAGACGGTGGCGCCAGATCACCTCGAGCTCGTCGAGGCAGGCGCGGGCGCGGGCGATCTGCTCCGGGTCGGCGCGGACGAGCCGCTCTCGGCCGGCGGCGAGCTTCGCGACGAGGCCGGCCTCCTCGAGCACCGCGACGTGCTTCTGCACCGCCGCGAAGGACATGTCGTAGTCGGCGGCGAGGCCGCTCACCGAGACCGCGCCCAGGAGGGTGCGCCGGAGGATGTCGCGGCGGGTGGCGTCCGCGAGGGCGCGGAACACCCGGCTCAGCTCGGCCTCGGTAATTCGTGCAACCATGTGGTTGTACGTTAGCGGCGGCGGACGGGGCGCGCAAGAACTTCCTGGACAGCGGCGACGGCGGCGCGCGGGCGGTCGATGGGGATGCGCCGCCTGGGGCGCTCGCGATCGTCGCCCGCCTCGCGCACGCTCCGTGGACGGACCACGTGACGGGGTTCCCGGCGAGACCCATCGAGGGTCGTCCGTGCGGTGCTGGTCGCCCAGGCTGGCGCGATGTGCCGTCGCGCCCTCCTGATCGTCGCCGCCCTGATCGTCGTCGCCGCCGCCGGGCCGGGGCGGGTCGCCGTCGGGTCGGTCGAGACGGGCGATGCGCTGCGCACGCTGTCGGTGGGCGGGCTGCGCGGCGCCTGGCCCGTCGGCGAGGACGCCGTGGCGGTGGTCGCCCCCGAGGGCGGCCTGTGCCCGCTGGCCGGCGGGCCGGCGCGCGCGAAGCTGCCCGACGACTGCCGCGAGCCGGTGGACCTCGCCCCCGGTCGCCGGTTCGTCCTGATGACCGGCTGATGACCGGCGCGGTCCGCGGCGCCGCGACGGGGCGACGGCCGGCTCGCCGTCGTCCGCGACGACGGGTCGGACGCCCACGAGCTCCTCGTCCTCGAACCGTAGCGGGGCAGTCCCGAAGTTCGCGCGCCCAAGGCGCGAGCCATCGGCCCGCCGGGCAGAGCGGGCCGACGAACGCGTCGCTTTGTCCTGCGCGGAGGAGGTCCAACGCAGCCCGGGGGGCTGAGGGCCGCGACGACTGACGCGCGGGCCGCCGTTCCGTGACGTCGTCGCGCGGTCGAGTCACGACCCGGTGACGCCCGCCGCGGTCCCACGCGGCTCCGTGGCGATGGTCCCGGAATTGCGAAGACAGCGCGGCGTGAGCCGCCACCTCCCCGCCCGGTTCGCCCTGATCGCCGTCCTGGCCTGGGCGCCGGCGTGCGTCGGCGACTTCACCGATCCCGAGCGCAAGTTCGGGCCGCCGGTCCCGGCGGACGCGCCGACACACCCCGTCACGATCCACCAGCCCGCGACGCTCGGGGCCCTCGACACCGCCGCGGTGGACGTCAACGGCGCCCCCATCGGCGTGGGCTGCGCGACGTGCCACGGCCCGACGCCCGAGACGTCGTTCGCCGGCAGCGACGGCCCGCCGGCGGGCGCCCACGAACACATCCAGGTGGCGCACGGCGGCCTGAGCTGCGACGCCTGCCACGATCCGGCCGACCGCGCGCGCCTGCGCCTGGCCGACGGATCGCCGCGGGCGTTCACCGAGGCCATGGACCTGTGCGGCCAGTGCCACGGTCCGCAGACGCGCGACTACCGGCGCGGATCCCACGGCGGCATGAACGGCTACTGGGACCTGCGGCGCGGCCCGCGCATCCGCAACCACTGCCTCGACTGCCACTCGCCGCACGCGCCGGCCCTCGGCCCCGTGCAGCCCGTGCTGGCGCCGGCCGACCGCTACCTGCGCCCCGCCGAGGGAGGCCACCAATGAGCGTCGACCGCCGCACGGCGCTGAAGGGGGTCGGCGCGACGCTCGGCGCGGCCGCCTTCGCCCGCGCGCTCGCGCCCCTGACGGAGTGGACCGAGACCCTCTCGGCCGACGAGTTCCTGCAGCGTCACTACAAGGAACTGAGCTGGGACGAGATGCGCGCGGTGCTGCGCCGGCACGAGGCGAAGACCGAGCGCGAGTATGGCGCGCGCCCGACGATCGAGGACGTCAGACCCACGCCCGGCGTCGAGTTCGGCTACGCGCTGAACCTCTCGATCTGCATCGGCTGCCGCAAGTGCGCCGAGGCTTGCCACGTCGAGAACAACCACGACCGATCGACCCACCAGTCCTACATCCGCGTGCTGGAGATGTCGAAGGGCAGCCTCGACATGGAGCGGGGGCGCGCCGACTACGACCACCCCGTGCCGCAGCCCGACAAGTTCTACATGCCGGTGCAGTGCCAGCAGTGCGGCAACCCGCCCTGCGTGAAGGTGTGTCCGGTCGAGGCCACGTGGAAGGAGCCGGATGGCATCGTCGTCGTCGACTACGACTGGTGCATCGGCTGCCGCTACTGCGAGGCGGCCTGTCCCTATCACGCGCGCCGCTTCAACTGGCGCAAGCCCGAGGTGCCGGCCGAAGAGATCAACCTCGTGCAGGCGTATCTGTCCAACCGCATCCGCCCGCAGGGGGTGATGGAGAAGTGCACGTTCTGCCTGCATCGCACGCGCAACGGACGCCTGCCGGCCTGCCTCGAGGCGTGTCCGACGGGCGCGCGCGTGTTCGGCGATCTGAACGACCCGAAGTCGGAGATCCGCTGGGTGCTCGAGAACAAGCGGGTCTTCGTCCTGAAGGAGGACCTCGGCACCGACCCGCGGTTCTTCTACTTCTTCGACGAGTGAGGGGAGGCCGATGAGACACGCCGTCAGCTATCCCCGCTTCCTCTGGCGCGCCGTCGGCGTCGCCACCGACGGACGCCTGCCCTTCTATGCCTGGATGACGTTCCTCACCGCGGTGATGCTGGTCGGCGTCAACGCCTGGGCCCACCAGGTCGTGCAGGGCATGGACGTGACCGGCATGACGGACCACGTCTCGTGGGGTCTGTACATCGCCAACTTCACCTACCTCGTGGGGCTGGCCGCCGGCGCGGTCACGATGGTGATCCCGGCGTACGTCTATCACGACCACGAGATGCACGACGTGGTCATCGTCGGCGAGATCCTGGCCGTCGCCGCCATCGTCATGGCGCTGGTCTTCGTCAACGTGGACCTCGGTCGGCCCGACCGCTTCTGGCACATCCTGCCGGGTGTCGGTCGCTTCAACTGGCCGGTGTCGATGCTCACGTGGGATGTGATCGCGCTCGGCGGCTACCTGCTCTTGAACCTGCACATCACCGGGTATCTCATCTACATGCGTTTCCTCGGCAAGCCGCCGGCGCGCCGATGGTATCTGCCCTTCGTCGTGATCTCGATCGTGTGGGCGGTGTCGATCCACACCGTCACGGCGTTCCTGTACAGCGGCCTCGGCGGCCGCCCGTTCTGGAACACCGCCATCCTCGCCCCACGCTTCATCGCCTCGGCCTTCGTGACCGGCCCCGCGTTCGTCGTGCTCGCGCTGCAGCTCGTGCGCCGCTTCACCACGTTCCACGTCGGCGACGGCGCGCTGCGCACGCTCGTGAAGATCATGCGCGTGTCGGTGCTGCTGAACCTGTTCATGGTGCTCTCGGAGGTCTTCACCGAGTTCTACTCGGGCGGCAGTCACACCGCCTCGGCGAAGTACCTCTACTTCGGCCTGCACGGCCACGACGGCCTCGTGCCCTGGATCTGGACGGCGATCGCGCTGAACGTGGTCGCCGCGGTGCTGCTGCTCGTGAGCGACACCGAGAAGCACCTGCGCTGGATCAGCCTCGCGTGCGTGCTGACCTTCGTCGGCGTGTGGATCGAGAAGGGCATGGGGCTCATCGTGCCGGGCTTCATCCCCAGCACGCTCCACGAGATCGTCGAGTACCGCCCCACCGAGACCGAGTGGCGCATCACCGCCGGGGTCTGGGCGCTGGGGCTGATGATCTTCACCGTGGGGCTGAAGCTCGCCACATCGGTGTTCACGGGAAAGATGCGCCATCAGGAGGGAGCGTGATGCCGGTGCTCGGAGTCGTGGCCGTGCTGTCGTCGCGCGCCGACGAGCGTGAGGCGGCCCTCTGCGCACTGCGCGCCGACCCGTGGGTGACGCTCGGCGAGCTCACCGGCGACCGGCTGCCGCTGGTGCTCGAGACCCGGAGCCGGGCCGAAGACAAGGCGGCGTGGGCCGCGCTGCAGGACGTGCCCGGCGTCCTGGCGCTCGACGTGGCGTTCGCCCACTTCGCCGACGTCGTCTCGACGGGAGCTGAGGGCCGGCAGGAGGTGGGTGATGGACCGGCGTGACTTCCTGAAGTGGTCGGCGATGGCCGCGGCCACCGGCGCCGCCGCCCGAGCCGCCGGCGCGCCCCCGCCCGAGGGCCTCGATGCCGCGCTGGCGGCCCGCGCCGGCGACGGCGTGACCTGGGACAAGGCGCCCTGTCGCTTCTGCGGCACCGGCTGCCACGTCCAGGTCGGCGTGAAAGACGGCAAGGTCGTCGCCATCGCCGGCGACCGCAAGGCCGAGGTCAACAAGGGGCTGCTCTGCGTGAAGGGCTACCACGTCGGCCTCGCGCTCTACGGCCCCGACCGGCTGACGACGCCGCTCCTGCGTCGCGGGGACCGCCAGGTGCCCATCTCGTGGGAGGAAGCCATCGGGATCATCGCCGACCGCGTGGAGCGCGATCCCAAGGGCTTCGCCATGTATGGCAGCGGCCAGTGGACCATCCCCGAGGGCTACGCCGCCCAGAAGTTCGTCAAGGCCGGCCTGCGCAACAACCAGATCGACCCCAACGCGCGCCTGTGCATGGCATCGGCGGTGACGGGGTTTCTGGCGGTGTACGGCGTCGACGAGCCCGCGGGCTGCTACGACGACCTCGACCACTGCGACGTGCTCATCCTGTGGGGCAACAACCCCGCGGAGATGCACCCCGTGCTGTTCTCGCGCGTGGTCGACCGGCGCTCGCGCGGCGAGCAGATCCGGATCATCGACATCGGCACGCGCCGCACGCGGTCGACGGCGCACGCGCAGCACTTCCTGCAGTTCCGGCCGCACTCCGACCTGGCGATCGCCAACGGCATCGCCCACCTGCTCTTGAAGAACGGCACCTGGGACCGCGACTTCGTCGAGAAGAACTGCGCGTTCCGGGCCGACAGCGACCCGCCGACGCTCGACGGCAAGGCCATCACCTTCGACGAGTACGCTCGGTCGCTCGAGGCCTACACGCCCGAGCACGTGGAGAGGCTGTCGGGCGTGCCGGCGGCCGACATCCGCCTGCTCGGCGACCTTTTCGGCGATCGGCGCCTGCGCATCACCTCGCTGTGGTGCATGGGCATGAACCAGCACACGCGAGGCACGGCGATCAACTCGCTGGTGCATGGCATCCATCTGTTGAGCGGCCACTTCGGCCGCCCGGGCGACGCGCCGACCAGCCTCACGGGGCAGCCTTCGGCCTGCGGCACGGTGCGCGAGGTCGGCACGCTGGCGCACGGCCTGCCCGGCGGCGGCGTCGTGACGAACGAGGCGCACCGCAGGCAGGCCGAGGAGATCTGGAACGTCGAGGCCGGGCGCATCCACGGCAAGCCCGGCCATCACACCGTCGAGATGTGGAAGCGCTTCTCCACGCCGGGCAGCGACATCAACACGATCTGGGTCCAGGTCACGAACCCGGCGCAGAGCCTGCCGAACCGGCCGGCGCTCGTCGATCCGAGCCGGCGCGATCCCGACAAGTTCCTGATCGTTTCGGACGTGTATCCCACCGAGACCACGCGCATCGCCGACCTCGTGCTGCCCTCGGCCATGTGGGTCGAGAAGAACGGCATGTTCGGCAACTCCGAGCGCCGCACCCAGCAGTGGTTCCGGATGGTGCCGCCGCCCGGACGGGCCCGCGACGACTGCTGGCAGACGATCGCCGTCGCGCACGAGCTCTTCCGCCGCGGCTTCCCCGGGATGCGCGACAAGGACGGTCGCTTCCTGTTCCACGTCACCGACGACCGCGGCCGCGAGGTGCCGATCTGGGACTGGAAGCACTACTACGACGTGAACGTCGACCGCGCGCTCTTCGAGGAGTACCGCAAGTTCACGCGCGCCAAGCACAAGGACCTCGCGCCCTACGACGAGTACGCCAAGGCGCGCGGCCTGCGCTGGCCGGTGGTGCAGCAGCCCGACGGCACGTGGCGCGAGACGAAGTTCCGCTTCGCGGCGTTCGACGACCCGTATGTGTCGAAGGGCCGCGACATCGAGTTCTATCACTCGACGACCAAGGACGGCCGCGCACAGATCTGGTTCCGGCCGTACGAGGACCCGCCGGAGAAGCCGGACGACGAGTTCCCGTTCTGGCTCTGCACGGGCCGCGTCATCGAGCACTGGCATACCGGCACGATGACGATGCGGGTCCCGCAGCTGCGGCGCGCGATGCCGCAGGCCTACCTCGAGATGAACCGCGAGGATGCCCGGCGGCTCGGCGTGAGCGACGGCGAGACCGTCCGCGTGGAGACGCGGCGCGGCGCGGTGGACCTGCCCGTCTGGATCGACGGGCGCGGCCAGCCGCCGCCCGGTTCGCTCTTCGTGCCGTTCTTCGACGAGCGACTGGTGATCAACCAGGTGACGCTGGAGGCGCACGACCCGTTCTCGAAGCAGCCCGACTACAAGAAGTGCGCGGCGCGCGTGCGCCGGCTGAAGGCATGAGCCATGGCGACCTCGAAGCCTTCGGCGCGGGCCGCCCTCGTCGTGGCCCTGTCGGTGGTCGTGGGCGTGGCCCTGATCGGCTTCACGGTCGGCACGCGCGCGGGCCCGCCGCCAGGGGCACCCCGGGCCGCCGCCGCCGCGGCCGCGGCCCCGGCGTCCGCCGCCCGCAGCTACGCCGAGATGCGCGCGGCGCCGCCGCCGGCGGTCGAGCCGTGGTCCGGCCGGTTGAACCAAGGACCGCCGCCCGCCGATGACACGACGCTCGCCGCCACGCTGGCGGCCCGCGCGTCGCGCCGCGCGTACGACGGCGCGCCGCCCACGATCCCCCACCCCGTGCGGCAGTCGGCGGCGGCGGAGTGTCTCGCCTGCCATCGGGACGGCGCGACGATCCGCGGCCACGTGGCGCGCCCGCTGAGCCATCCCGAATACTCGAGCTGCGTGCAATGCCACGTCGAAGGCGACGGTCCCATGCCCGGCGGCGAGGGGCTCCCGCCCGGCCCGCCCGCCGACGCCAACACGTTCGCCGGACTGCCGGCGCCGCCGAGCGGGCCGCGCGCGTGGTCGATCGCGCCGCCGCAGATCCCCCACCGCACGCACATGCGCGAGCAGTGCCTCTCGTGCCATGGCCCGTACGGCGCCTCGCCCATGCGTTCGTCGCACCCCGAGCGCCAGAACTGCCAGCAATGCCACGCCCCTTCGGCGGCCCTCGACCAGCGCGCCGAGGTGCTGCCGTGACCGCCCTCACCCGCCGCGATCTCCTGCGCGGTGTGCTGCGCCCCGACCGCGCGGCCGCGCCGGTCCGGACGCCCGCCGCGGAGGCGCCCGCGCCTTCGGGCGCGGGCGCGGCGGTGACCGCGTGGCTCCGCGCCCCCTCGTGCCTCGCGTGGCAGGGCTCCTTCTGCACCGTGTGCGCCGAGCGCTGCCCCGCGCCCGGGGCCATCCGCCTCGACGCCGGGCGACCGGTCTTCGCGCCCGCGGCCTGCACCGGCTGCGGCGTCTGCCGCGCCGTCTGTCCGGCGCCGAACGTCGCCATCCTGCTGCTGCCCGTCCGCGGAGGCGCCCGTTGACACCTCTCCCCGATCTCCACGAGGGCTGGCTCGACGACGAGACGATCCGGCGGGTGCTCGACGACCTCGCCGCCTGCGCCGAGGTGCTCGAAGTGCGCCTGAAGGCCGCCGCCGAGCGCCACGCCGACGCCGCGCCGCTGTCGCTCGACCGGGCGCGCGCCGCCTTCCTCGACGGTCACGCGCGCGGCCTCCAGGTCCACTACCGCTTCGGCGGCGACGAGTGGACGGACACGCTGCTGCGGTCCGGGCAAGGCGTGCGCCTCGTCCGCATGCGCCACCCGCCGACGGGGGCCCCGTCCGACGTCCCGCCGGCTCGTGACGATGGAGCCCCGCGACTTCGTTGATGAATCCTCCGCCTCTATTCTCGGCGGTGCGATCTCTGGGGAGGTCTGCGGCCTGGTCGGCCTCGAGTTCTGCGGCGGCGATACGAACGTGTGTCCCTGAACGACCGCCGGGCGCCGCGAAGGCCGGCGGTCACGGTCCCGCCGTCGCCTGCGTCGACTCCCCGGCCGCCTGGACCAGCTGCTCCGCGCACAGGTGGGCGACGGCCATGATGGGGATCTGCGGGTTCACGCCCGTGTTCGAGGGGAAGACGCTCGAGTCGGCCACGTACAGGCGCCTGGCGTCGTGGTGCTGGAAGTCGAGCCCGACCACCGACGTGCGGGGGTCGGCGCCCATGCGTGCGGTGCCGAACAGGTGCGTCATCGACATCGCGTAGGCGCGGGCGTCGAGGGGACCGCTCGACTCGACGGCGGCGGCGGCGGCCGGGTCGCGGAGGGCGGACGGCACGCCGGGGAGGCCCGGGTAGACCTCCCGCGCGCCGGCCGCGAGGAACAGGTCGACCAGCACGCGCGTCGCGCGCCGCGCCTTGCGGACGTCGTCGGCCGTGAGCGCGTAACGCACCACCGGCCGCCCGCCGAGGCTGCGCACCGTGCCGCGGGCCTGCGCCCGCAGCGCCGCGCCCCACACGGCGTAGTGCGACAGGCGCGCGAGGTTGCGGGCGAAGGTGGCGCCCGCGCCGGGCACGCGGCTGGCGAGGATCGACAGATCGAAGCCGAGCGCCTCGACCTTGATGCCCTCGTGGCGCAGCCCCGTCACCTCGTGCCCCTGGGTGGCGCCGAGGTGGTTGTTCACCGGCGCGTCGAAGAGCCCCGTCACCGAGACGCCGGGGTGCGCCATCAGGCCGTCGCCCACGGGGCCGCGGGTGAGCCCGCTCTCGCGCAGGAGCACCGGCGTCTGGATCGCGCTCGCCGCCAGCACCACGGCCCGTCGAGCGCGGACGCGCACCTCGGCGCCCGCCGCCGAGCGCCCCGTCACGCCCACCGCGCGGCCGCGATCCAGCAGCACGCGCCGCACCGTCACGCCCGACACGATGCGGGCCCCGCGCGCGACGGCGTCGGGCAGGAACGTGCGGTCCATCGAGAGCTTCGCGCCGTTGGGGCAGCCCTGCAGGCACCGCCCCGAGCCCGCGCAGCCGGCGACGTTGCGGCGGATGGGCCGGTGCTCGAGGCCCAGCGATGCGGCGCCTTTCGCGAGCAGCTCGTTCTTCGGCCCCGCCACGCTCGGCGCGGTCGGCGCGACGCCGAGCCGCGCCTCGATCAGCGCCTCGGCGCGCGCGAGCGCCTCGAACGGCAGGGCGTCGGCCAGGCGCGGCTCGGACCTCACCCATGCTTCGTGCACGTCCCGCGGCAGGTTCCAGCAGATCGCGCCGTTGACGACCGAGGTGCCACCCACCGCGCGGCCCTGCAGGAAGGGGATGACGAGCGGCCCGAAGGCCACGGAGGTGCCGAGGTCGCGGTAGAGCGCCGCCATCGCCTGGAAGCCGCTCGCCGGGAAGCCGGCGGCCTCGTGGCCCTCCTCGAGCACCAGCACGTCGGCGCCGGCGAGCGCGCACGCCCTGGCCACCGCCGCGCCCGCGGGGCCGCTGCCGACGACCACCACGTCGGCCTCGGCGGTGAGCCGCGAGGTCACCTCGCGGCCGTCGGTGTGCACCAGGCGAGCGGTCATGGCGTCCCGAGCCGCACGCGGACCTGCGGATCCTCGAAGTACGCGAAGCAGGCGAGGATCTTCAGCGTCGAGAGCATCTGCCGCACCGTGTGGCGCTCGTCGTCGCCCAGGCGCTCGACGAATGCGCGGCGGGCGTCGCGCGGCAGGGCGAAGAGCGGGCGGCGGAGCCCCGGCGTGGTGACCGGCAGGAACGTCAGCGCGTACACCGTCGCACGCAGGCCCGGGCCGAAGTACGGCGGCGTGCCCGCGGCGAGCCGCTGCCAGAAGGCCGCGCGGTCGATGGCCTCGAACGGAGGCAGGCCCTCGTCACCCCCGGTGCCGAGCAGCGCGTCGAACAAGAGCTCGGCCCAGCGCCGCTCGAAGGCCAGGAGCGCGCCGGTCTGCGTCGCCACGCCGGCGCCCGGGACGCCCGCCTCCGGCGGCACGTAGTCGATGCGGTGCTCCCGCTCGAGCAGGAAGTACGTGGGCGTCTCGAGGCACCGCCCGCCCAGCGAGACGTAGCTGACGCCGAGCAGCAGGTCCGGGTTGTCCCGCTCGACGGCGACGAGCGGGTCGCGGGCGAAGCGGATCGTGTCCCACGGCGGATTGTTCCCGCGCCCGTAGTCGATGACGAGGCCGCGATCGAAGCCGGGCGGCATCGGCACGCCCGCGGCGGGGACGACCTCGTAGTGCCAGACGGTGTGGGGCAGGCCGCGCTTCAGCTTCGGACGGCTCGGCGCGTCGGGCCCGTCCTGGTGGAGGCGCACGTTCCAGCCCAGGAGCCGGCCCGTGGACGGATCTCGCCAGAACGTCTTCTGGAACGTCTTCCACGTGAGCTTCTCGACGACGCGAGGCAGGCCGAGCGCCGTGCCGCGGTAGGCCCAGCCCTCGATCGCCCCCGGGGCCACCGGGTGGCCGCCGGCGATGCGCTCCCGGAGCTCGTGGGTGGAGGCCTTGCGGATCTGGTCGACGAGGGCGGTCATGGCGTGGGGCCTTTCTGGCCGATCCGGTCTCGTCGCGCAAGGGCTCCGGCGGCCGAGCGCGAGGCGCGTCACCCCTGGTCGCACACCCAGAGGCAGCGGCGACCGGTGCAGGTCCACGCGCCGACACAGTCGTCGTGTGGCAGGTGCGCGCACTCCGCCGCGGGGTTCTCGTTTCGACACACCGTCGCCATGTCGGGATCGGTGCAGGCACTGCCCGTATCAGGACACAGATCCGCGATCGGGCATGGCCGACACACATCGCCTGGCTGCGGGCATGCCGGGGTGGCGGCATCGCACGGTGTCAGGGCGCCCCAGCAGGTGTAGTTGCAGCCATCGGCGCCGTAGTGATCCGCAAACACCTCGCGGCCGGGATCGCACCGCCAGGCGCCCAAGCACCGGATCGGTGCGGGGTGATCCAGGCAGGCAGAGGTGGCGGCACAGAACGCGCCGGCGTCGGGGGACGCGTCGGCCGTGGCGTCGTTCGGCGGGAGGGCGTCGGGCGTGGCGTCGCTCGGCGGGACGGCGTCGGGCGTGGCGTCGTTCGGCGGGACGGCGTCGGGCGTGGCGTCGTTCGGCGGGACCGCATCGGGCGTGGCGTCGTTCGGCGGGACGGCGTCGGGCGTGGCGTCGTTCGGCGGCCCGACGTCGGGCGTGGATGCCGCGTCGCCGCCCGACCCGCCGTCGCGGCCCGCGTCCGGCGGACCACCCTCGGCGTCGTCGTCACACGCCCACAGGCCGGCGGCGGCCGCGAGCGTCCATGCGCACATACGCCAGATCCTCGGGTTCATCGCTCACCCCTCTTTGGGGCCCATGGTCCCTGCCGCGGGCGATCTCGGGCAAGCGCTCCGGCCCGGCGCCCCCATTCTTCCAGCGCGCCCGGTCAGGGCGGGGCGGGGTCGCCGACGGTGACGTCGCCCCACGGGCCGCGCTCGGCGAGACCGAAATTCGGCGAGCGCAGCGAAGCGACCGACCCCTTCGGGCACACTCGCCACCGCAAGACGGCGGCTTCGCCTGTTGGGAGCGCGCTGCGGCGGCCGGGCGGGGCCGGCCGCCGCCGCCGAAGATGGCGAAACTCGAGTCAGAGGCCGCCGTCGGGCGGCAACGGCAGGCCGAAGTCGGGCCGGCCGTCCTGGGCGCAGGCGTCGCCGCGGCCATCGAAGTCGCGGTCCTCCTGGGTGGGGTTCGGGGCGTCGGGGCAGTTGTCGCAGGCGTCGCCAACGTCGTCGCCGTCGCGGTCGAGCTGCCCGGGATCGCTGCGCTCGGGGCAGAGGTCGCAGGCGTCGCCGACGCCGTCGCCGTCCTGGTCGAGCTGGTCGTCGTCGGCGATCGCGGGGCAGGTGTCGCAGGCGTCGCCCGCACCGTCGCCGTCGCCGTCGCGTTGCATCGGATCGGGGTCCTCGGGGCACAGATCGTCGGCGTCGCGGACGCCGTCGCCATCGAAGTCCGCGGGCGGCGGGCCGGCGTCGGCCGCCGGGCGGGGCTCGCACACGTCGCCCACGCCGTCGCCGTCGGTGTCGGTCTGCTCCGGGTTGCTGCGCTCGGGGCAGTTGTCGCGCGCGTCGGGGACGCCGTCCTCGTCGGTGTCGCCCGGGGGCAGGCCCGCGTCGGGGGCCGGCGGCTCGCAGGCGTCGCCCAGCCCGTCGCCGTCGGCGTCGATCTGCTCCGGGTTGAACCGATCGGGGCAGTTGTCCGCGCTGTCGGCGACGCCGTCTTCGTCGACGTCGCTCGGGGGCGCCGCACCGTCGGCGGGCGGCGTCCCGCCGTCGGAGGGCGGCCGGGTCGCGTCGCCGGCTGCCGCGTCGGTCGGCGTGGCGCCGCCCGTGTCGTGCGTCACCGCGGCGTCGGTGGGGGCCCCGTCGGACGCGCCCGCGTCGAGTCGCCCGGCGCCTCCTCCCGCGCCACCGGCGCCGCCTCCGCCCGCGCCGCCGCCGCCCGCGCCGCCGGCCGAGCCGCCACCACCGCCCGAGCCGCCGCCACCGCCCGAGCCGCCGCCACCGCCCTCACCGCCGCAGCCGAAGGCCAGCAGGGTCGCGAGCACTGCCGCGCACGCGCGCATTTCACCTCCGCGTCGTTTCATAGGGTCACGTTGTTCACGGTCAGCGTCACCGAGTAGCCGCCCGCTCCGTGGTTGATGCGCTCCCCGGTCGATCCGCTCTGATAGTCGAGCACGAAGCTGTTGTAGTACTGACTGACCGGGCCGAACTTCAGGTACAGGTGACGGTCCGTGCCGATGTATTGCGTCACCGGGATGTTGTTGCCCGCCGTCTCGATGGCGGATTGCTGAAGGATGCCGTCGCTGGCGGAGTACAGATAGCCCACCCACGTGAACCCGAGGGGACGCCCGATGCCATACGAGTATCCCTTCAGGTCGTAGCGGTACATCTCGTCGTTCTTCCACAGATCGGGCGTGCGGATGTGGTAGTAGCGCGCCGCCCACTCCTGCCCGGCCGCGTAGCCGCCCGCGGGGTGCACGAACGAGAAGACGCCCATCCGCTGCACGATGCGGGCGTCGGGATCCCACACGTCGAGGCCGCGCTCGGCCGTCAGCTTGCCGCGCACGATCGTGTTGCCCTGCGGCGTGATGCGGAACCACTCCTGGCCGACGTCGTTGTTGCGGTCGGCGTACGGCTGGCTGCCGATGATGAAGACGTTGGAGTCGGAGAAGCGGAAGCCGCTGCCGCTGCTGCCGACGACCGCCGTCAGGTGGTCGGACGTGTCGGTGCGGTCGAAGATCGCGTGCAGGTGCCGCGGCCGCGCGACGTGGAGCGCGTTCAGCGGGTTGGTCGTGCCGATGCCCACGTCGCCGTTGTGCTCCATCGTCATCACGGTGTTCGGCGCGGCAGCGCCGCCGGTCGAGACGAGGAACTGCAGCCCGCCGTGGTTCGAGCCGTTCGCGCCGCCCGCCTCGACGCCGGAGAGCGCCTGGATCATGCCCCACGTGGACTGGCTCAGGGTCGTGGCGCCCTCGAGCTTGAGGAAGGGCCGCGTGTTGGTGTTCGCCCGCGCGTTGCGAACCGTGACACCGGTCTCCACGGCGGAGTCGTCGCTCACCGACAGCGCCGACCAGGGCTCGAGGGTGCCGACGCCGAGCCGCCCGCCGACGGTCATGGCTTCCGAAACGCGCACGTGGGACTCGAGGCTGATGCCTTCGTCGTTGATCAGGCGCAGATAGCCGTCGGTGTTGGCGTCGTCGAGCGGCGACACCACCACGCGCGCCTGGCTGCCGCTCCACAGCAAGCCCTCGCCGGGCCCGGGATCGGCGATCAGGTAGCGGTTGGCCCCCACCACGTCGCGGTTGTCCAGATTGATCGCGGTGTAGCAGCAATCGCCTGCGGCCCCCGACCACGTGAGGAGCGGGTTGTTGCCGTGCAGGAACACGCTGCCGGTCGTGCGCACGTCGGCCTCGAGGCTGATGCCGCCGTCGTTGCGCAGCCGCAGGTATCCGGCGGCGTTCGAGTCGTCGAGCGGCGCAACGTAGATCTGGGCCTGGGTGCCGGACCACAGGATGCGGCCGTCGGGCCCGGGATCGTTGATGTGCAGGGCGTCGACGTTCTCGAGGCCGTTGCCCTTCAGGTCGACCGTGCCGCCGAAGCTCGCCGCCCCGGCCACGAGCCCCCCGAGGGTGGTCTTGCCGCCGACCACCAGGTCGCCGGTCGTGCCCGTGTTGCCGTCGCTGCGCATGAACTTCGTCGAGTCGATGCCGTCGAGCAGGTCGGCGCTGAGGGTGCTGCCCGGGAGGTCGACCGTCAGCAGCTTCGCGAGCACCTGCTGCGGCGTGTCGGGGCTGCCCGCGCCGCCGGCCGGTCCCGCCGGTCCCGCCGGTCCGGCAGGTCCCGGCGGCCCGGCGAGGCCGGTGGGGTCGCCCACCCAGCGCCCCTGCGCGTTGATGACCACGGAGCCGCCGACCTCGACGCTCGTCGCGCTCACCGACCCGCCGGAGACGCTGCCGGCGACGAGCGCGAACGGCACCGACACGAGCCGCGTGCGCGGACGCAGGACCTGGCCGTCGACGGTGACCTGCAGCCACGTCGCCTGGGTCAGGGCCTGCACCGACAGCGGCGCGGTCTGTCCGAGGATGACGCTGTAGTAGCCCTCGAGCAGGTCGACGTTCGGGTGGTTCTCCGCCCAACGGGCGGGGCCGCCCTCGGCGTCGGCGAACAATTCGAAACGGATCGGGACCGGGCCGTCGATCGGATTGCCGTCCGCCGAGACCAGCAAACCTTCCTGATGTAGCAGGCCGGGCACCTGCGCGGCGCCGGGCGACGCGGCGAGCGCGACCGCAACGCCGATCGCGCGACCGAGACTTCTTCGGAGCATGGCTTCCCCCCTCGCGGCTTGCCGATTCTACGCGAAAGCGTGGTTCGTGCTACCGCGATTGCGCGGGGGCCGTTCGGCCGGCCCGCTTCGGCTCGCGCCCCTTCGTCGGATGGGGGCGGTGTGACCTCGCCGCATCGAGGGTGCCATGTCGCGCTCTATCTCACTGGCATTCGCAATCCTGCTCGAGGCGTGTGTCGCCGCGAAACCGGCGAGCCTGGTGGGCGCTTCGATGCCGCGCCGGCTGCCGGCGACGCCGCCGCGACGGCTGACGCGGCGGACGCGACGGCGCCCGGCGTCTTCGTGCCGCCGATCGCCGACGGCCTGCGCCTGCATCCCGAGTCGGGCCACCGGTTCGGGGGGCTCGGCGGGCAGAACCAGCGCTCGGAGCTCGACCTGTCGACGTCGCCGGCGACCCCAGCCCCGCCTGCCCCTGCACCGCGGCCCGGGACCCGTACGGCGTGAGCGAGGTCTGCCTCTGACCAGCGCTCGCCCTCGGACCGCGTCCGGGCGGGCCCGCGGGACGTCGCGCAGCCGCGGTCGCCGCGGTCAGCGTCTTCAGAGCTCGCTGAGCTTGCGGTACAGCGTGCGTTCGCTGAGGCCGAGGCGGCGGGCGAGCTCGGGACGTCCGACACGGACCTGCTCGGCCGCCCAGCGCAGGTAGCGCCGCTCGACTTCATCGAGCGGCAGGACCTCGTCGCCCCAGGGCCAGGCGCCCTCGGCCCGCGTCCCGGTGGGGGCTGCCTCCAGCCCGAGGTGCTCGGTGCGAATCACGTCGCCGTCGGCGAGCAGCGCGGCGCGACCGATCACGTTGCGCAGCTCGCGGACGTTGCCGGGAAAGGGGTGGCTCGACAGCGCTTCGAGGGCGCCGGCGTCGAGCCGCTTCCCGCAGCGGATCTCCGCGAGGAACGCGTCGACGAGGAGCGGCAGGTCCTCGAGGCGCGCGCGCAGCGGTGGCAGGCGGATGGGGAAGGCGTGGATGCGGTAGTACAGATCCTCGCGGAACTGGCCGCCGCGCACCATCGTCTCGAGGTCGCGGTTGGTCGCGCACACGAGCCGGAAGTCGGAGCGCAGGGGTTCGACGCCTCCGACGCGCCGGTAGGTCCCGGACTCGAGCAGTCGCAACAGCTTGACCTGCAGGCCGAGCGGGACGTCGCCGATCTCGTCGAGGAACAGCGTGCCGCCGTTCGCCGCCTCGACCAGCCCCTCCTTCAGGGTGGTGGCGCCGGTGAACGCGCCCTTCTCGTGGCCGAAGAGCTCGGACTCGAAGAGGCTCTCGGGCAGGCCCGTGCACTCGACGGTGACGAGCGGGCCGTCGCGGCGCGCGCTCCGGGAGTGGACGGCGTGCGCGGTGAGCTCCTTGCCCGTGCCCGACTCGCCGAGGAGCAGCACGGTCATGTCGCTCGGCGCGACGCGGTCGACGAGCCGGAGCATGGCGTCGAACGCCCCCGAGCGCCCGATCAGGGTACCGCGCTGACCGCGCGCCACCGGGACGAGCGTCTCGACGAAGGTGGCGATCGCGCCGGTGCCGTCGCGCAGGGGCGTGAGCTCGACGTCGCACTGGCTCCGCCCCTCCGGGCCGTGGTGCACGTGGAGGGCGCGCGCGCGCCGGCCCGTCTCGACGGCCTGCCGCAGCGGGCAGACCTTGCCGTTCTGGTCGCACGGCGTCGCATAGCCGTGGGAGACCATGTGACAGCGGTCCTCGCCGATCCGCAGCGCCTTCCCGTAGCGCTCCCGCCAGGCGCGGTTGGCCGCCAGGACGCGATGGTCACGCGAGATGGCGATCGCGGGCCCCGGCTGGCGCTCGACCTCGGATTCGGCGGACACGGGGGCGCCTCCTGACGAAACTGGCAGTCCTGCCACGAGGTTCTGCCAGAAATGGCAGTCGAGCGCCAGGCGCGTGGGCGGAACCGCCCCTGGCCGTGGTGGCCCGGGGCTTGCCTAGGCCGCGCGGCGTCCACCAATCGACGGAGCCTGCGTGAACGACACCCTCGCGCGCCTCCTGGCGCTGTGTTTCCTCGTGGCCGTGGTCGGCCTTCTGGGCCTCGTCTGGGCCGTCAGCCGCCGGCAGTTCACCCACCTGGCCGCCGGCGCGCGCGTGATCTTCGGCCCCGGCGAGGAGGGCCGCGCCGAGGACCCCGTCGCGCCGTCGCCCGCGCTGTTGCAGCGGTCGCTGGGCGTCCCACCGCCCGCGGCGAGCCCCCCCGCCGACGTGGCCGACCGCACGCGCGCCGACCGCTCGTCCCGCGGGCCCGTCCTCTGGTTCGTCGTCTCGGCGGTGGTCTGGCTGCTCCTCGGCTCGCTGCTGGGGGTGCTCGCGTCGGTCAAGATGCACTGGCCCGAGGTGCTCGACGCGTCGGTCTACACCACGTTCGGGCGCGTGCGGCCCCTGCACCTGAACATCATCGCCTACGGCTGGCTGTCGATGGCCGGCGTCGGCGTGGCGCTCTGGCTGCTGCCCCGCCTCCTGCGCACGCCCCTCCGCGGCGGGCGCTGGGCCGTCGCCGGCGCGCTCGTCTGGAACGTCGGCATGGTGCTCGGCGTGGCGGCGCTGCTCACCGGCCACACCGAAGGCGTGGAGTGGCTCGAGTTCCCGTGGCAGATCGACCTGTTCTTCGTCGTCGGCGGCGCGCTCGCCGGCGTGCCGCTGCTGCTCACGCTGCAGCACCGCCGCGTCGAGCACCTCTACGTCTCGACCTGGTACATCATCGCGGCGCTCGTCTGGTTCCCGATCCTCTTCGTGGTCGCGAACGTGCCCGGCGTGCACTTCGGCGTCGAGCACGCGCTCGTGAACTGGTGGTTCGCGCACAACGTGCTCGGCCTCTGGTTCACGCCGATGTCGCTCGCCGCGGCCTACTACCTCATCCCCAAGATCGTCGGGCGCCCCATTCACAGCTACCAGCTCTCGCTGCTGGCCTTCTGGGCCCTGGCGCTCTTCTACAGCCAGGTCGGGGTGCACCACCTCATCGGCGGCCCCGTCCCGACGTGGGTGGTCACGCTCTCGATCGTGACGAGCGTCGCGATGTGCGTGCCGGTGCTGGCGACGGCGGTCAACCTGCACTTCACCGCGTTCGACCGCCTCGCGGCGCTGCGGCACTCGCCGACGCTGCGCTTCGTGGTGCTCGGCGCGATGATGTACACCGTCGCGTCGGTCCAGGGCTCGCTGCACGCGCTGCGCAGCCTGAACACGCTCACCCACTTCACGCACTACACCGTCGCCCACGCGCACCTCGGCGCGTACGGCTTCAACACGTTCGTCTTCTTCGGGGCCGTGTACTTCCTGATGCCGCGCATCACGGGCGCCGAGTGGCCGTGGCCGCGCCTCGTGTCGGCGCACTTCGCCCTCGTCGTCGCCGGCTTCGCCGTCTACGTCGTCTTCCTGTCGATCGGCGGCCTGCTGCAGGGGGCGGCGATGCTCGACGCGAGCCGGCCGTTCATGGAATCGGTCGAGGTGACCCTGCCGTACCTGCTCGCCCGCAGCGTCGGCGGGACGCTGATGACGCTGGGGCACGTCGTGTTCGCGGCGCACGTCGGCGGGATCCTGTGGGCGGCGTCGCGGCGACGGGCCGCGGCGGCCACGTCGATGGCGCCCGCCGCGCAGGAGGTGCTGTCGTGAACGCCGCCCTCGGGACCGCGTTCGGCGCCGTCGGGCTCCTCGCGCTGGCCGGCAGCCTGCTCGTGGGCGCGCCGTACGCCCAGCTCCGCGGCGAGGGCGCGCCGGCCGGGCTTCGGCCGTACACCGCCGAGGCGGCGCGCGGCCGCGAGGCATACATGGCGCTCGGCTGCATTTACTGCCACAGCCAGCAGCCCCGCGACCCGCGCCAGGCGCCCGACGCCGAGCGCGGGTGGGGCCGCCCGTCGGTGCCCGCCGACTACGCCTACGACCACCCGCATCTGCTCGGCACCATGCGGACCGGCCCGGACCTGTTCAACATCGGCGCCCGCCAGCCGAGCCGCGACTGGCACCTGCTGCACCTGTACGACCCGCGCGCGGTGGTGCCGGGCAGCATCATGCCGGCGCATCGCTTCCTCTTCGACGTGGGGGGCGCCGCTGGCCCCGAGGACGTGGTCGTCAACCTGCCCGGCGGCGGGACGGCGGTGGCGCGGCCCGAGGCGCTCGACCTCGTGGCCTACCTGCTCTCGCTCGACCACACCTATCCGGTCGCGCCGGCGGAAGGGAGTGTGCCGTGATCCGCCTCAACCACGAGGCCCTCGCCCGCGAGAACCGCGAGCCGATCGAGGCGCCGCGCCGCATGCCGCCGGTGTTCGCGGCGTTGGTGGTCGCGCTCGCCGCGTGGGGCGCGGCCTATCTCTGGAGGGACGCGGGCGAGGGGCGCTTCGGGGAGGGCGACCAGCGCACGCCGGCCGCGCTCCTCGTCCGGCCGGCGAGCGGGGGGGCGATCGACGGCAAGGCGCTGTACGAGGCGCGCTGCGCCGCGTGCCACCAGGCCTCGGGCCTGGGCCTGCCCGGCGCCTTCCCGCCGCTCGCCGGCAGCGAGTGGGTGCTCGGCGCGGCGTCTCGCCCCGCGTCCATCGTCGTCGCCGGTCTCGGCGGGTCCATCCAGGTGAAGGGCCACGCGTACCAGGGCGCGATGCCGGCCTTCCGCGACCAGCTCTCCGACGCGGAGATCGCCGCGATCCTGACTTACGCCCGCGGCGCCTGGGGCAACGGCGCGCCGCCGGTCGAGGTGGACACCGTCGCCGCGGCGCGCGCCGCCCTCGCGGACCGGGCCGGCCCGATCGAGGGCGAGGCGGAGCTCGTGCGACTGGTGCCCTCGCCATGAACGCCGTCGCCGAGCGCCCCTTCCTGCTCCGCGTCGCCGGGATGTGGTGCACCAGCTGCTCGCGCGCGACCGAGCGCGTGCTCCAGAAGCAGCCAGGCGTGCGTGGCGCCCGAGTGAGCTTCGCGACGGGCGTCGCCGTGGTCGACGGCGACCCCGCGCTCGTCTCCGAGGACCGTCTCGTCGCGGCGGTCCGCGCCCTCGGTTACGAGGCGCGCCCGTACACGCCGGAGGCGTCGGGGCTCGAGGGCGACGACGGCGGGCTGCGCGTCGTCCAGATGCGCCTTGCGGTGAGCGTCCCGTTCGCGATGTGGACGATGGTCGCGCAGCTCGTGCTCTATGCGAGCCCGCCCGGGGAGCTCGACGCGGACGTGCGCCGCTGGGTCGGCCTCGCCGCGGGCGTTCTCGCCACGCCGGTCGTCTTCGTCGGAGGCTGGGGCTTCCTGCGCGCCGGCCTGCGCACGCTGCGCGCCGGGGTGCCGGGCATGGATTTCCTCGTCGCGCTCGGCGCGCTCGGCGCCTGGGGGCTGTCGGCGGTCGAGCTCGCCCGCGGCGCCGGCCACACCTGGTTCGACACCGCGGCGATGCTCGTGACCTTCCTGCTCGTCGGCCGTCTCGTGGAGCACGCCGTCCGGCGGCGCGGGGCCGACGCCGTCCGCCGATTGCTCGACCTCACGCCGGAGGCGGCCTGGCGCGTCGACGGGGACGCCATCCGCGAGGTGCCCGCCGCCGATGTCCCCCCGGGCGCGGTCGTCGAGGTGCGTCCCGGCGCGCGCGTGCCGCTCGACGGCCTCGTCGTCGCGGGTCGCTCCCGGCTCGACCGCTCGCCGCTCACCGGGGAGTCGCGTCCGATGCCGGTGGGCGAGGGCGACCGCGTCCACGCGGGCTGCCTGAACGGCCAGGGCGTTCTGCGCGTGCGTGTCGAAGGGGCCGTCGGCTCGCGCCGCATCGACCGCATCGCCGAGCAGGTCCGCGATGCGGTCGACCAGCGCACCGAGCTTCAGGCGGTGGCGCAGCGCTTCGCCGAGCGCCTCACCCCGGTCGTGCTCGCGCTCGCCGTCACGACGGGGCTCGTCACCTGGCTGTGGACCGGCCAGGGCGCCGAGGCGGTGCTGCGCGCGGTGGCGGTGCTCGTCGTCACCTGCCCATGCGCGCTCGGGCTCGCCACGCCCGTTGCGCTCGCGGTCGCCGTCGGGCGGGCCGCGTCCCGCGGGATCGTGTTCCGCGGCGCCGAGGCGCTGCAGCGCGCCGCCGAGGTGGAGGCGGTCGCGTTCGACAAGACCGGCACGCTGACCGAGGGCCGGCCGCGCGTGGTCGCGTTCGACTCCGTCGCCGGCGTGGCGACGTCGCGGCTGCTCGACGTGGCCGCGGCGGCGGAGGCGGGCAGCGAGCACCCGGTCGGGCGCGCCATCCGCGAGGCGCGCAGCGTCGGCGACCTGCCCGGCATTCGCGAGGCGGTGATCGGTCGCGGCGTGGTCTGGACGCGGGCCGACGGCAGCGTCGTCCGGGTCGGTTCGCGCGCGTGGTTCGCCGACCTGCCCTTCCCCGCGACCGGCGACACGGAGGTCTGGGTGGAGGACGGCGGCCGCCTGCTCGGCCGCCTCGTGCTCGCCGACGCCCCTCGCGCGGAGGCGGCCCCGACGGTGGCGCGCCTCGTCGCCGAGGGCCGCCGCGTCGCGCTGCTCTCGGGGGACGCGGCGGCCGTCGTCCGCCGGGTGGCGGCGTCGGTCGGCATCACCGAGGCGCGCGGCGAGCAGTCGCCCGAGGAGAAGGCGGCCTGGGTCGCGGCGGCGCAGCGCGACGGCGCCCGCGTGGCCTTCGTCGGCGACGGCATCAACGACGCTCCGGCGCTGGCCTCGGCCCACCTCGGCATCGCGGTCGCCGGCTCGACCGACGCGGCCGCCGCGGTCGCGCCGATCGTGCTCCAGGCCGGCGGGGCCGAGCGGGTGGCCGAAGCACTCGCGCTCGCGCGCCGCACGCTCCGGGTCATGCGCCAGAACCTCGGCTGGGCCGTCGGCTACAACGCGCTGGCGGTGCCGCTCGCCATGAGCGGGCTCGTGCGCCCGGAGGTCGCCGCCCTGGCGATGGTCGCCAGCTCCCTGACCGTCACGCTGAACGCGCTTCGTCTCCGTGCGCCGGCCGCGGGCGCGTGAGGTGCGGTGTCCGTCGGAAATGCCGCCGCGTGGGCTTCCGGTACGGGGGCCTCTGAACGTTCACCCGGTCTCGTCGTCGCGGTGCCCGGCGACGTAGCCTTCGAGGTAGCGGATGCGGTTGGTGTCCGGGTAGTAGCGGCTCGGCGGGTTGGCCGCGGGGATGAAGCCGAGCGCGGTGCCGCCGCCCCAGACGGCGAAGGCGAGGCCCATCACGGCGGTGCCGGCGTTATCGCCGAGGATGATCAGCGGCACGCCGATGCCGAGCGGGATGAACGCCCAGAAGAAGCGGCCCGCGCGCCGGCGCTCATCGCGCAATCGTGCGAGCTCGTCTCGCGCGGCCTCCATGGTGTTCGGTCTCGACTGCATGGGCGCATCGTGCCTCCGATGGAAGGCGCGAGGCCAGCGTGGTCACGGTGGCTCGGACGCCGGACGCGGTCATGGGTCCAGCGCAGGCATCGGCCTGGACGAGCGGCGCGCCGGCGCCGGGCGTCGGGGTCAGTCGAGGATGCGGGCGAGCTGCTCGCGCAGGTCGTTCGTCTCGCGCTGCCAGTACTGCAGCGTGCCGAACCAGTTGAAGGTGCGCTGGAAGGTGGGGTCGTGCCAGCGGCGCGCGATCCACGTCGCGTAGTGGATGAAGCGCAGCGCGCGCAGCGGCTCGACGAGGCGGAGCTCGGCGGGGTCGAGGTCGCGGAAGCCGCGGTACGCCTCGACGAGCACCTCGCGCTGGCGGCGGCCCTCGGCGTCGCTGCTCGGCGTGAGCATCCAGACGTCCTGGACGGCGGGGCCGTTGAGCATGTCGTCGAAGTCGAGGAAGACCGGTCCCTTGGGCGTCCAGAGGAGGTTGCCGAGGTGGCAGTCGCCGTGGATGCGGATGTTCCGAATGCCATGGAACATCGGCTCGATGCGGTCGAGCAGGATGTTCGCGGTGGCGACGAAGTTCTCGCGCGCCTCGGGCGGGACGACCTGGTGCTCGACGAGGTACGCGAGGTTGGCGCGGCCGTAGGTCGCGGGCGTGAGCGTGGGGCGCTCCGGGGCGCGCGCGTCGGCGCCGACGTTGTGGATGCGCGCCAGCAGGCGGCCGAGGAGGGCGAGCTGCTCGTCGGTGAGCTCCTCGGGGGCGCGGCCGCCCACGCGCGGGAAGAGCGCGTAGAGGATGCCGTGGACCTCGCCGATCGTGCGGCCGGGCTCGATCTCGAGCGGGCGCACGACGGGCACCTCGTTCTCGTCGAGCTCGGCGAGGAAGCGGTGCTCGGCGAGGATGGCGTCGCGGCTCCACCGGCCGGGCCGGTAGAACTTGCCGACCACCATCGAGGTCTCGCCCTCCGCGTCCTCGAGCTCGAGCTGGTAGACGCGGTTCTCGTAGCTGTTGAGCACGAGGAAGCGCCCGCTGCAGCGCCGCCCGCCGGCCTCGACCGCGTCGAGCACGCTCTCCGGCGACAGGCGATTGAACTGCTCGGCGAGCGGGCTCGCGTCGAGGGCGGTGATGTCGGTCATGGGTCCTCCGGCGCGGTCAACCGCGCGTCGGCGTCGCCTTCGTCCCGAGCGCGATGCGCAGCCCGCGGTACATGAGCCAGAGCGAGACGAGCGTCCAGCCGAGGCCGATCGGGTACGCGAGCCAGGGGACGCCCAGATACCGGGCGAGGATGCCGGCGTCGGTGCGATCGGTGTCGTGGAGCAGGTAGTCGGCGAAGTCGTAGACCGCGTAGAGGCAGAGCATCACCGCGAGGGCGTCGACGACGCGCGCCAGGTGCGGGAAGCGCTTGACCGCCATCACGAGGAGCAGCGCGCCCCAGGCGAGGCCGAGGCCGAAGCCGAACGGGTTGCTGAACGGCACGTAGAGCACCGTCACGAGGACGAGGACGGCGCCGAGGATGCCGACGGCGATGCGGTGGGCCTTCGGGTTGCGCGTGAGCGCCAGCAGCATCGAGCCGAGCAGGGCGGTGCCGACGTAGCCGGCGCTCGAGACGAGGATGCGCCAGCCGCCGCGCGACAGCACCTCGCCCGACTCGTCGGGCCGCACGACGAGGTGCAGCACCTCGCCTCCGGTGAGCAGCACGGCGAGCGCGTGCCCCGCCTCGTGCACGAGCACCACGAACGCGCGCAGCGGGAACAGGACGGCCGAGTGCCAGAACACGACCGTCAGCGCGGCGAAGCCCAGCAGCCACCACAGCGACGAAGGGGGACGCGACATGGGCACATCCTCTATCATTTCCGGCGATGGGGTGGCGCTGGTTCACGTTGACATTGTCGCTGGCCGCGTGTGGCGACGCGGGCAAGCCGCCGGCGGAGCCGGTCACGGGCGCGGCGCACCTGCGGCTCGAGGCCGATCCGGGGCCGACGCCGCCCGAGTCGCCGGCGCCGAGGACGCTGTGGGCGCGCGCCGGTGACGAGTGGCGCCGCGTGGACCGCGTGATCGGCGTGGCGCCCGGCGGCCGCGCGTGGGTCGACGCGACGCGCAGGCTCGTGGTCGACGGGCGCCCGGTGGCGGAGGGCGCGCTGCCGGGCCTCTCCGTGGCCGCCGACGGCACCGTGTACTTCGCGCGCTCGACGCTCCCGCCCGACAGCGACGTGTGGAAGGTCGCGCCCGGCGGCGCGCCCGTCGCCGTGACCCGCGACGGCCGCAGCGACCGCCCGTTCGCGCTGCCCGACGGATCGCTGCTCTGGATCTCGTCGGCGCCCGACGGCGTGGCCGGCTGGGTGCGCGACGGCCGCAAGCTCACGCGCGGACTCGAGGTTCCGGTGCCGGCGCGCCCCGAGCGCACGCGCGTCGAAAGTGGCGTCGTGGTGTACGACGCCGGCGACGGCGAGTGGGTCCTCGATCCATCCACCGGGAAGGCGTGGCGGCGATGAGGCGCCTGTGGCTTCTGCTGCTGCCGGTCGCGGCCGGGGCCGCGGAGTTCCGCAACCCGGTCGTCGGCGACGCGGTCGTCACCGCCTACTTCGACCTGGGCGGCGTCCGCGACTGGAACTGCGGCGGCAACACCTATGGCGGCCACCGCGGCACCGACATCGCGATCATCGGGCGCTTCGAAGCCCAGGACCAGGGCCGCGACATCGTCGCCGCCGCGTCCGGCACCGTCATCCGCGCCCACGACGGCGAGTTCGACCGCTGCACGACCGCCGACTGCCCCGGCGGCGGCGGCTTCGGCAACTACGTCGCGATTCAGCACGACGACGGCAAGGTCACCTATTACGGGCACATGCGGCGCGGCTCGGTGTCGGTCGGCGAGGGCCAGCACGTGGACTGCGGGCAGCGTATCGGCCAGGTCGGCAGCAGCGGCTACAGCACCGGGCCGCACTGCCACTTCGAGGTGCGACCGGGCAACGGCGCCGGCGACGACCCGTTCACGGGGCCCTGCGGCGGTCCGCTGTCGTACTGGGTCGACCAGGGGCCGTACCGCGGCCTGCCGTCGAGCGAGTGCCGGGGCGGGGAGCCGCCGCCGCCTCCGCCGCCGCCGCCCCCGCCCGAGAAGCCCGACTTCCACCTCGCGGCGGCGCTCGAGCTGCCCGGCCGCCCGTGCGATTTCGAGAGCTGCGAGGACTTCATCCGCGACGGCGCGAGCGGCGGCGTCCCCGACGCGTGGATCGGCGAAGAGCTCGTGATGCGCGTCGTCGTGACGAACGCCGGCAACGGCGCCACGCACGGCGAGAGCGAGGGCGACGCGGCGATCTCGGTCGACTACGAGATCCCCGGCTTCCTCGAGGCGACGCGCTACGCCGTCGAGTCGGACTGGCCGGCGAAGGACCGCGCGAGCTGGGGGCGCAACGACGCGATGGACAACCCGCAGAACCCGCGGGAGGACGCGCTCGATCGGCAGCGCGGCACGCTGCGGCTCAACGGGTTCAGCGCCGGCGAGAGCAAGCGGCTGACGCTCTTCCTGCGGGCGCGCGGCCGCAGCATCGACGCCGGCGGCCACGCGGAGCCGCGGGTCTGGGTGCGCCACGTGCGCGACTTCTATGGCGAAAAGGAGGGCTGGGACGACGGCGTCGAGCACAACGACGGGCAGTCGTTCAACGGCGGCGACCTGAAGGTGGCCGCCGCGCTCGACGTGTTCGATCCCACCGCGTTCCTGTTCGACGCGCCGGACGAGGCGCAGGTCGAGGGGTGGCGGCGCTGCGATCCGGCGGCGGTCGGGCAGATGCGCGTGAACCGCGACGAGGGCGCGATGGCGCTCGAGGTGCTCGGTCCGGGCCCGTGCGTCGAGGGGCCGCCGGTGCGCGTGCCGCTCGACGGCTACCGCGCGGTCCACCTGCGCGTGCGCCAGCACCAGGGCGCGCGCGGCGGCTTCCTGTACTGGGCGACCGAGGCGGAGCCGGTGTTCGGCGAGGCGCGGCGCGTGGCGTTCACGTCGCCGGGCGGCGGCGCGTTCGCGGACGTCGTCGTGGCGCCGTCGTGGTACGGGACGCTGACGCGCCTGCGGCTCGTGCCGGTGGACGGGCCGGGCGACGGCGACCCGTGGATCGACGTGGGGGAGGTGCGGCTCGGGACGGAGGCGCCCGCGCCGCCGCCTCCGCCCGCGGGCGACGGCGGCGTGGTGGTGCCGCCGCCTCCGGACACCGACGGCGCGATCCCGGCGCCGATGGCCGACGGCGGCGCGCCGCCGCCCGCGTCCGACGTCGACGCCGCGGGCTTCGAGCGCCGCGCCGACACCGTCGCCTACGACGGCGGCTGCGCCCAGGGCTTCGGCGGCGGTGCCGGATGGTGGCTGCTCGTCGCCGCCGCCGGCCTCCGCCGCCGCCGACCGTTCAAGGGCAGCCCGTCGCGACGCGCGCGACGTTGAGCGTCGGCTGCCCCTCCGGGCCCTGGAACCACGCCGCGGCGAAGCCCGTCTCGGTCGCCACGAGACGGACGTAGGAGCGCACGTCGGCCGCCGCCAGCGTGACCGGCTCGCCGTCGGGCGTGCCCTCGTCGGTCACGCGGACGAAGCCGACGCGCTCGTTGCCGTCGTTGAAGGCGACGGCCCGGCCCGCGGCGCCCCACGCGAGGTCGCCCCAGGTCGCGCCCTCCGCGACCACCCACGGCCCGCCGCTCGGGCGGCCCTCGAAGTCGAGGTCGGCGAGGAGGATCTGCCGCCGATCGGCGACGCGGTCCTCGTCGAACCAGGCGAGCGAGGTGCGGCCCTCTCGCGTGGCGAGGGCGGGGTACTCGGCGTTGTGGTTGCGGTCGCTGGCGTCCATGGGGAGGCCGTCGGTCGGCGGGGCGCGGACCACGATGTGGGCCATACCGGGGACGCCCTCGCTGAAGGCGCCGATGAACCGCTGGCCGGTCCAGGTCAGGGCCGCCACGACCGACGCGGTCTCGAACTGCAGCTGGAAGGGCTCGGGGGACGACGGCGTGCCGTCGGCGTCGAGGGCGCGGAACCAGTCGCGCCCCGCCGAGTCGTGCCAGAGGAGGCCGAAGCCGTCGCCGGTCGACGCGAGCGAGGGCGCCTCGGCCGGACCCGGGAGGCCGACCGGGCGGACGACGACCAGCGGGACGCCGTCGGGCGCCCGCAGGGCGAAGAGCACGCCCCGTTCGGTGTCGCTCCATGCGACGGCCCAGGCCCGGCCCGTCCAGCGGATCGTCGGGGACCAGGGCGCGCCGCGGTCGATCTCGACGGGCTCGCCGATGACCGGGCCGGCGGCGGCGAGGCGCGCGAAGCGGAGGACGCGCCCGCCCTCGTCGACGGTGTCGCTCCATGCGACGGCGAGCTCGTCCCCGTCGGCGGCGAGGCCGACGAGCTCGCCGGGGTGGGACGCCGCCGCCACGACGGTCGTCGCGACGCGCGGGGCGACGTCGTCGGTCACGCCGTCGCAGTCCTCGTCCGTGCCGTCGCAGGTCTCTTCCGCCGGTCCGACGGCGCCTTCGCACGGCGACCAGCGGCCGGCGGCGTCGCACGTGCGGGCGCCGGGCCGACAGCGCCCGATCGCCTCGCCGCCGCAGGGCTCGACGGCGCCCGGGGCGCACTCGGCGGGCGCGGCGTCCGGGAGGGCGGCGTCGGGCGTCGCGGCGTCGGCGGGGGTGGCGTCGGCGGTCGGCGCCGCGTCGGCGGCCGCGGCGTCGGGCGCGCTTTCCGCGTCCGGCTCGCCGCCGCCCGAGGAGCCGTCGTCGTCGCAGCCGGCGAGCGACAGGGCGAGGATGAGCGCAACGGGTGTTCGCATCCGGTCTCCGTTCTGTCTCGGTGTCTCGTGTTTCCGATTGAGCGTGAAGCGGCGGGCGCGCGTCAACCGGCCCGGGCCGTCCCGCGCTCGCCGCCGGTGGAAGCGCGCCGCGTCTGGTGTTCACCGCGTCCGCCGCGTACCCTGCGCCCGGCGCCGGCGTCGAGGCGCCCGGAGGCGTGAGAAGGTCTTGAATCGACGACGATTTTTTCGTGATCGCCGGCGCGTCGGCGCTGGCCGGGTGCAACATGAAGAACGCGTCCCCGCCGGCGCCGGCGACCGCCGCGCTGAAGGTCGAGGTCTGGCACGATCTCATCTGTCCGTGGTGCTACATCGGGCTGCACAACCTCGGGCGGGCGCTCGACGGCTGGCAGGGCCCCGCGGTCGAGGTGGCGCTGCACCCGTACCTGCTCAACCCGGACATGCCGCCGGAGGGGCGCGATCTGCGCGCGGATCTCGCGCGGAAGTATCCGCAGGCCACGCCGGACGAGATGTTCGCGCGCGTGACGCAGGCGGGAGCGGCGCACGGCGTGCGCTTCGACTGGGACAAGGTGCGCACGGCGCCGGACACCGCGCCGGGGCACGCGCTGATCGCGGCGGCGCCGGCGGGGCGGTGGCGGGCGCTGGTCGAGGCGCTGCACCACGCGTACTTCCAGCGCGGCGAGAACCTGGGCGACGCGGGCGTGCTCGCTGCGGTGGCGGCGTCCGCGGGCGTCGACGCGGCGACGTCGGCGGATCCGGTGCGTCTCGCCGAGGTGCGGGCGCGGGCGGCGCGGGCGACGGCCGCCGGTCTCCGCGGCGTGCCGCACTTCCGCGTCGGTGCGCAGACGCTGCACGGCGCGCAGTCGCCCGAGGCGCTGCGGCGGGCGTTGCAGGCCGCCGCGGGCTGAGGCGGGGCGGCGGCGGCCGGGTGGGGCCGGGCCCCGCCGCGGCGGGAGGCTGGTGGGGCGTCGCGCGAGCGCGTACGGTGCGCCCAGGACACTGGGGAGGGCGGGGCGTGGCGCTGCTGGCGTGCTGGGAGTGCGGGCGCGAGGTGTCGCAGCACGCGGCGTCGTGTCCGGGGTGCGGCGCGCCGCGGCCGGCGGACGGCGCCCCGCCCGTGACGAACGACGGTGGCGCGCGGCTGCCTTCCGGGCTGGCGGCGGCGCGGCGCATGCTCCGTGTAGGCGCGGCCATCGCCGCGGGCGTGCTGGTGCTGGGCTTCGTGGCCGGCGGCGCGCTCTCCGACCTCGCGTGGGCCGCGGTCGAGTCGTTGCCGCTGGTGGTCGTGGCGCTGCTCGCGCGCCTCGGCGGCGGCTACCGCGTCGCGGCGTGGGTCGTCGGCGTGCTGGCGGTCGCGCTCCTCTTCCTCGGCACGTTCGGCGCGGCGTTCGCCGTCCACGGCACGCTCGAGCCCGGCGCCGCCCTGCGCGATCCGGTGGCGCTGAAGGCGGTGGGCTTCGGCCTGCTCGCCGCCGCGGCGCTCACCTTCCTCACGCTCGAGGACCGCGTGCGGCGTGCGCTCGCGCGCGTGTTGCCCATCGACCCGGCGAACCCGGTGCACGCGCTCGCGCTGTTCCTCGTCGTCGCGCTGACCACGGCGCCGCTGGCATCGCTGCTGGGCACGGGCGAGCCGCTGCTGCTCGAGCTCCTCGCGGCGAGCGACGACGCCGAGCTCGAGCTGACGCCGGCCTCGATGATGTACGGCCTCGTCTGGCTCCTGCCGGGCGCGTTCGTGGCGGCCGGCTACGGCATCCAGCGGAGCGCGGACGAGGCGATCGACCGGCTCGGCCTGCGGTGGCCGGGCGGCAAGGCGGTGGGCCTCGGCGCGCTCGTCGGCCTGGCGCTGGTGCCGCTCGTCGTCGGCTTCGACGCGGTGGACGACGGCCTGTGGCGCGCGCTCGGCGTGCCGACGACCGACGAGGCGAAGATCGAGGCGCTGTTCGCCGGGGCGATGACGCCGCTGGGGGTGGTGGCGCTGGCGCTGACGGCGGGCGTCGGCGAGGAGCTGTCCATGCGCGGGCTGTTGCAGCCGCGCCTCGGGGTGCTGCTGACGTGCCTGCTGTTCACGTCGCTGCACGCCTTCCAGTACGGACTCGACGGCCTGGTCGTGGTGTTCGCGCTCGGCCTGGTGTTCGGACTGCTGCGGCGGCAGTCGGGGACCGTCACGGCGATGACCGCGCACGCCACCTACGACCTCGCGATCATCGTCGTCGGGCTGGCGGCGTCGTGAGCGTCACCCCGCGCGTCACTTCTTCGGTCGCGCCGCCGGCCGCTCGACGTCGGCTTCCGGGACTTCCAGCGTCCGGCCCGACTTCAGCTTCACCGTGCAGCGTCCGGCGGCGCAGCGCACGATGCGGGCTTCCTCCCGCACGCCGGCCACCTTGACGAAGCTGGTGTAATCGTCGTCGATGAAGCCGTCGCCGGCGGGGGCGGCGACCGGCTTCGCGCCCGCGGTGGTGGCGGGGGCCCCGGGCCCCGGGCTCGGGGCGACGGCCGGGGTCGCGCCCTGACGGGTCGCCGGCGCGCGCTGCGCCACGGCCGTCTCGGGTGACGCGTCGACCGGCGTCCAGGCGCACAGGGCCGGCGCAAGCAACAGGGCCGCCAGTGCCGGCGTGATCTCGCGAACGAACCTTGCCTATCCGGTTCGCGCCGAACACTCCCGGCGGATCCGCGGTTCCGGATCCGCGTCGCGCGCCTTGAACACCCGCGCGCTTGACTGCGCGCCATCTGCGGCTATGGACATGCGGCGATCGGCTGTTGCTGCTACACTCCGCGAGGGGGGCGCACAGACACTCTTCGAGGTTGACCAATGACGTACTACATTTCGGCCCCCGGCGCCCTTCCGGCGCCTGTGCGACATGCGGCGGCAGCTCCGGGGCACGGGGCGGCCGTCGAGGGCGCGGCGTATGTGGCCGCCATGTACCGCAGCGCGCTCCGCAACTTGTCGAACGGCCTCGCCCTCGCCGACGCCGCGGCGGCTCACCTCGTCGCGGTGGGGCGTCATCCGCGTGAGGCTGCGCAACTGGCGGCCCACGTCCGCGCCGCACGGCACGTCGCGATGCTCTACTTCCCGTACGCCGAAGCGGCGGCCATGATCGGCGGGCCCGTGTCCGCACCGGCGCGGTAGCGGCCTACTGCGGTTGCGGAAGGATGCCCTGCTGGCGCAGGTCGCTGACGTCAATAATCCAGGTATCCGGGTCATGGTTCATGCCCGTGCGCTCGCACGCGTCTGCGTCGTTCGCAACCCAGCAGTTGAACTCAGCAATCGCGTAGTTGATGGCGCTGCCGGCAGAGAACTGTTGATCGTTAACCACCGTCGTCTCGATCGGCATGATGATACGGCTGCCCGGCGCCGTTCGCATACCGACGAACGCATGGCCGTTGCGTAGGCTCACGATGATGACGGCCTCCACACCGAACATCTCAAGGAAGCTGGCGAAGAGGAGAGCCCCCTCGACGCAGTTCGCCCCCATTCCCTCGATCGACTCGTCTGGCCGCCGAATCAGCTGCCCGTTGTTGAAGGCTTCTGGCGCGAGGTTTGCGTAGGCGAGGCCGCTCGAACGCGCGAAGTCGAAGATGGCGGAGAGGTAGTCGGTGACGACGTCGTTTCGCAGCCAGTTCCGCCAATACGTTACCGCATGTGGGCCACCGGTGATGTTGCAGAAATAGATTGTGTAGATGCCGGCATCGAGATTGTTGGCAGCAATGCGCGTGCCAGTCCGCGCGTTGCGCTCTTCCGTAATCACCTGTCCAGCGGCGTCTTGGATCTGCGCCTGGATGCTGTCGCCTTCGTCAAGACGCACCTCCACCGATATGGATTCACCGGCCGCGGCGGGTACGTTGTGCCCGCGACAGCGCCCGTCCTCGATGGCTTCGATCGATGCGGCGCGGGCGCCCCCCGGCGGATCGTAGCCGCCGACGCCGAATCCGCCGTCACGTGCCGAGTAGACCGCGACGTCGTCCTGTAGCCGGCGCAGCGTCGGGTGCTGCGGCACGACGAGAGTCGGCAAGAAGATCCAGAAGCTCTCGCCGAAGGCGCGCCACGGCATCACGTTTGATGGAAGCACCTCGACCGGCTGCGAGTACGTTGCAAAGGGCCCTGCTGCATCGCGTAGGCGCGCCTCAGCGTTGATGACCTGCCGCACGGGGGCGTGAAGCTGCACCAGCGCGCCGAAGTCAACCGCGGGCGAGATACAGTCGTCCACTACTTCGCCAGGAGCGACTTCGTGCATCCGCGATGCTGTACGACTGAACCCGGTCAACTCCGTGTCGATAACTATCGTGGCTGCCGCGTCCCCCACATTTACAAGCACGTAGCAGACGAGGTCGATCCGCCGACCTCCAATTTCACGGCCGAGGAGATGCGCGATCATGCCGGGAAAGCGCGGGCGCGCATCGTCTCCGACGTTGACGGAAAAGTTGAAGTCGGCTTCGACGTTAGGCTCGTCGGGGCCTGGATCACCGCCGACGCCGCCGCTACCACCAAGGCCGCCAGAGCCGCCGCTACCGCCAGAGCCGCCGCTTCCGCCCTGCGCGCCCCCGCCGGCGCCGCCAACAGCGCCGCCTTCACCCCCGCGCCCGCCGCCACCTCCGCCGACGCCACCGCCACCTGCGCCGCCATGCCCACCGCTGCCGCCTCCGCCTCCGCCGCCGCTCCCACCGGGCGAAGGTTCGGGGTCGTCACAGACGCACGGCCCGTAACCGGTGCCGTCTGCATCACAGATCCAAGTACCGCTACAGCCACCGAGCGAGAAGCAGCTCTCCTCGACATGCGGCACGCAGACGGGCTCCCGCGCCCCCTCGCCGTCCGACTCGCCACAACCACCAAGCAGGGCCGCAAGCAGTACACTTGCGACAACGCCGCGACCGAAGAACGACATCGCCAGCACCTCCCCCACGCCCGCTATCGAATCGCCCGCTGTCTCAGGAGCGGACATCCCCGCTTCGTACCGCACAGTTGTAGCCGCGGCAAGCGGCACTTGCCGTTATAAAGGAAAGCCGCAGCCTAGGCTCACGGCTACCGTCCGACCCCCTCGAAGGGGGCGGCTGTGGACGACGAGCTTCATCGGCGCGTTGCCGTGCGGATCCGCGCCCTCGCCAAAGCGAAAGGGCTCCCGCTGTCGCATCTGGCCGATCGCGCGGGCGTCTCGCGCTCGCACTTCTGGGAGGTGCTGCGCTGCGGGCGGTCGCCGACGTTGTCGTGGCTGAACGAAGTCGCGAAGGTGCTTGAGGTGGACGTCGTCGCGCTCTTGTCGACGAACGAGGCCGGCGCCGACGGGCAGCGCCGGACAGGTAGTGGGCTCAGACTCGGGTTTCGCCATTTTGGCGGTAGACAGGGCCGGACGGTCCCGTGATGTTGGCGTTACCACACGTTCAACAGCCACGGGAGACCGTCCGTGCCCGAGCCGAGTGTAGCCGCCTTTCTCGACGCGTTCGAAGTC
>CAUJDF010000069.1 GCA_963169045.1 Myxococcota bacterium | reverse complement strand
AGACCGGCGTCTCCTGCAGCGATTGCTCGCGCCGCTGCGCGGTGACGATCACCTCCTCCAGCTGGGCGCCGGTGTCCGGCGCCGCCGCCGGGAGCAGCGCCGGCCACAGCAACGCGAAACCCAGCCAGGCTCCCCGCCACGACCCACCGGCGCTGGCACACGACTTGCGGAAAAACAATGCAGTACCCCCTCTTTGGTGCCGCTCGGCGGCGGCCACTATTTCGAAACCACGATTACCGTGCAGGACTTGGTGTCGCCCGCCTGGTCACCGCCCATGCACTGGGCCAGACCGACGCGCGCCGCCTCCACCTGGCGAGCCCCGCTCTCGCCACGCAACTGCTGGACGATCTCGACCACCTGCGCGCAGCCCGTGGCGGCCACCGGATGTCCGCGGCTCAGCAGTCCGCCCGAAACGTTGACCGGCAGGCGGCCACCGAGCGCGGTCGCGCCACTCGCGACCAGCGCGCCACCCTCGCCCGGCGCGCACAGGCCGGCTCGGCGTCCGCGTACAGCCGCTCGACGCGCGCCGCGAGGTCCGGGACGGTCAGCGTGCGGCCGCCGGCGACGGTCACGCGGCCCGGCGCGGCGCCGGCCACCGCGCGCACGTGCTTGCGCAGCGTCACCGTGACCTCGGCGCCGGGCTCGCCGCGCAGATCGCTGTGGTGGATCGCCAGCGCCGCCGCGTCGAGCAGCGTCTCCGGGTGCGGCTCTCGGCCGCGCGCCGGCTGGGGCACCACGACGTGCGCCCCGGGCGCGTCGCGGACGTGCATCCACGTGTCGTTGCCGCGCGCGACGTGGAACGTCAGGTCGTGGTTGTCGGCGCCGCCGCGCCCGACGAGGATCGGCTCGCCGGCGCGGCTCGTATACGCGCGGTAGGGCTTGCGCGGCGCCGCCGCCTTGCCGGCGGCCTTCGCCGCCGGAGGCGCGCGCCACAGCCGGGCCGCGCGCAGGGCCGCCTCGACGCCCACCGCGTCGGCGTCGGACGCCTCGATGGCCGCGAGCGCCGCGAGCTGGGCGTCGACCTCGGCCAGGCGCTCCCCCGCCCGCTCGGCGCCCGCCCGCGCCTTGCGGTAGCGCGCGAAGTAGCGCGCGGCGTTGCCCGGGCCGTCGAGCGTCGGGTCGAGCGGCACGGCCACCTCGGGCGCGCCCTCGGCGTACCAGTCCTGCACGCGCGCCTCGGTGGCGCCCCGACGCAGCGAGTGCGCGATCGGCTTGAGCAGCTCTCCGAAGCGCCGCAGCTCCTCGGCGCGGGCCGCGCGCGCCACGTCCTCGGCGACCTTCGCGCGCAGCCGCGACAGGCGCGCGCGCACGCCGCCGATCAGGCGCCGCCGCGCCGCCGCGTCCTCGTCGGCCCCCGCCGTCTCGAGGCGCGCGCGCGCCGCCGCCTCGATGGCGGCCGCGGAGGCGAAGCGCGGCGGCGCGTCTTCGCGCAGCGGCGGCGTCACCGGCGCCACGTAGGGCCGGCCCGGCCGCAGGTCGCGCTTCGTGCTCGCCGAGGTGTGCGCCGCCACGACGATGCGGCCCTCGGCGTCGAGGCCGAAGACGTTGGCGTGGCGGCCGCTGAGCTCGGCCACGAGGCGCGCCTCGGGGAAGACGAGCTCGACGACGCGGTCGCCGGCCAGCTGTCGCAGCGACACCACGCGGCGGCCCTCGGCGGCGGCGCGCAGCCACGCGCAGAGGCCGGGCGGCTCGGGCGGCACCACCGCCGGCCGGTCGCCGGCCTCGGCGAGGCGCGCCGCGCGCGGATCGCACGACAGCACCACGAACACCGAGGCGCCGGGGCGCCGGACGCGCAGGACCAGCGTGTGCTCGTCGGGCTGCCACACCTTCTGGAGCTGGCCGCCCTCGATCCTCGGGGCCAGATCGGCCACGGCCAGGGCCACTTCGGAGGGGGTGAGCACCGTTTCCCTCGCCGCGCGCGGAATGCTAGGTTACCGCGTCTCATCGTATCCGATACGTCAGGAGAACGTTGATGAAGCTCGCCCCCTCGACGGCCGGACCGACCGCCTTTGCCGGCGGCCTGCTCGCCGTCGCCCGCCACGCCGGCGAAGCCCCCTCGGCGGCCGAGGCCGCGATCGACGCCGCGCTCGACGGCGCGCTCGGCCGCACCGCCGCGCGTCTCAAGTTCACCGGCAAGCCCGGGCAGAGCGTCTCGCTCGACACGCTCGGCCGCCTGCCGGCCACCCGCGTGCTGCTCGTCGGCCTCGGCGATCGCGCCAAGGTCGCTCCCGGCACCCTGCGCGACGCCGGCGCCCAGGCCGTCGATGCCGCCCTCGGGCAGCGCCTCGACGAGGTGGGCTTCGTCGTCCCCGAGGGCGCCGACGCGCGCCTGATCGCGGAAGGCGCGCTCCTCGGCGCCTACCGCTTCGACCAGCACAAGAAGGCCGATCCCGACGACCCGCCGGCCCGCGTGACGCGCTTCGATCTGCTCGGAGCGGGCGACGCGGCGCTCGACCGGGCGGCGACGATCGCCGGCGCGATCAACCTCGCGCGCACGCTCGTCAACGAGCCGCCGAACGTGTGCACGCCGTCGCGGCTCGCCGCCGTCGCCGGCGAGATCGCCTCCGGCGCCGACCTGGGCCTCACCGTGCTCGGCCCCGACGAGATGGAGGCCCGCGGCATGGGCGGCATCCTGGCCGTCAGCGCCGGGGCCGAAGAGGCGCCGCGCCTCATCCACCTGACCTGGCAGCCCGAGGGCGCCGCGGCCGAGGGCGGCATCGTCATCGTCGGCAAGGGCCTCACCTTCGACAGCGGCGGCCTGAGCATCAAGCCCGCCAAGTCGATGGAGAACATGCACATCGACATGGCCGGCGCCGCGGCCGTGCTCGGCGCGATGAAGATCGTCGCCGCGCTGCGGCCGGGCGTGACCGTCCACGGCATCGTCGGCTCGTGCGAGAACATGCCCGACGGCAAGTCCTACCGGCCGAGCGACATCCTCGAGATGTACTCGGGCAAGACGGTGGAGGTGCTCAACACCGACGCCGAGGGCCGCATCGTCCTCGCCGACTGCCTGCACTACGCGAAGCAGCTGCAGCCGAAGCTGATCGTCGACCTCGCGACGTTGACCGGCGCCTGCATGGTCGCGCTCGGCGAGCACTACGCCGGCCTGTTCACCGACGACGAGGCGGTGGCCGAGGAGCTGCTGGCCTCGGCGCGCGAGGCGGGCGAGCGTCTGTGGCGACTCCCGCTCGACCCCAAGCTGGCGCCGTCGATCAAGAGCCAGCGCGCCGACATCAAGAACCTCGGCGGCCCGTACGGCGGCGCGATCACCGGCGCGCTCTTCCTCAAGGAGTTCGTCGGCGACACGCCGTGGGCGCACCTCGACATCGCCGGCCCGGCGACGGCCGACAAGACCGACGGCCACATCCGGGCCGGCGGCACCGGCTACGGCGTCCTCACCCTGTGGCGCCTGATCGAGCGCGCCGCAAGCCGCTGAACGAGTCGCCGACGGCCCCGTGCTCGCGCTCGTCCCCGAGCGGCCGAGCACGTGCACGGGCACGGGTCTTCCCGATCGTCGTGCTCTTCGCGGCGCTGTGGGTCTCGCGGGGGCAGGCGCAGGAAGCGCCGATCGTCGAAGAGATCGAGGTGCGCGGCGCCCGCGCCGACCACCGCCCGCAGCTGCGCGCGCGCGTCGATCTGGACGTCGGGACGCCCGTCGACGAGGCGGCGATCGAACGCGCCCGCCTCGACCTGCTCGGCTCGGGGCTCGTCCGGACCGCCGAGGCGCGCCTCGAACGCGGCTCGCGGCGCGGCCGCGTCCGCGTCGTCTTCGAGGTCGAGGAGCGGACCACCTTCGGCCTCGACGCGCTGTACCTCGGCTCGGCGCGGCCGACGCGCCTGTGGGGCGGCGCCGAGGTCTCGGACCTCGACCCGTTCGGCTTCGGCTTCGGGCTCTCCGCGGGGGTGGTCAGCAGCGGCGCGCAGACCGGCGCGCGCCTCGGCGTCGCCGTCCCGCGGGCGCCGCTCCCCGGAGCGCACCTGCGCTTCGGCGCGCTCTTCGTCGACGGCGAGGAGCCGTTCGTCGGGCCCGCGGGCCAGCGCCTGGGCGGCCGCCCCGTCGACGACCTCCGCGTCCCGTACCGGCGCGCCGGCGGCGACGTCGGCCTCACGTTCGACCTCGACGGGGTCAGCCGCGCCGACTTCCGCTTGCGGGTCGAGGGGATCCACGCCGACCTGCCCCGGCGGGCGACGCAGATCGAGGCCGACGGGACGCCGCGCCCGTTCGACTTCCGCCTCGATGACGGCGGCTCGCTGCTGATCGAGCTGGCCGGCGGCCTGACCTTCGACCGCCGCGACGACCCCGTGCGCCCGACGCGCGGCCTGCGCGCCGAGCTGCTCGGCCGCACCGGCGGCGGCGACTACGCCTACTTCGGCCTGCAGGGCGGCGTGCAGCAGCACTTCCGCCCCTGGCTGCGGCACAGCCTCCGGCTCGACGCGCTGGCCGGCGTGGTGGTCGGGGACGCGCCGTTCTTCGAGCGCTTCTTCGTCGGCGACCTGCATCCGTACATCCCATCGCGCGTCCTCGGCGTGAACTTCGCGCGCCGTCGCGGCCCCCACCTGCTGCCGGGGCAGGGGCTGGACCGGCAGCGCTACGAGGCGCTCGCCGGGCGTCTCGGCGTCGAGTACGCCGTGCCGCTCGGCCCGCCCGACGATCCGTACCCGGTCGATCTCTTCGTCGGCGGCGCGCTGCTCGCGCTCGGCAGCCCCGGCGATCCGCCCGACTTCGGCGAGCGGCCGCTCCCCTTCGACGCCGCGCTCGACGCCGGCCTGCGCATCCAGACCGAGATCGGCGTCTTCGGGCTGTCGGTCGGCACGCTCCTGCTGGTGGTGGGGCCGTGATCCCGGTGCTGCTCGTCGCGCTGCTCGCCGCGCCGGCGGGGCAGCCCTGGCTGTGGGTGGAGCGCGAGGGCGACACGCTGCGCGTCACCGCCGACCTGCGCGGCCTGCTCGACGAGCGCGAGGCGCGCCGCCTCACGAGCGGCCTGACGACCACGCTCTCGCTGCGCCTCGAGCTGCGGGAGCACGACGGCGGCGCCATCCGCGGCCTCAGCCTGCGCCGCGCCCGCGCCCGCTGGGAGCTCTGGGACGAGGCCCTGCAGGTCGAGCTCGAGACGCCGGGCGGCACGTCCGCGCGCCGCTACGCGTCGATCGACGAATTCGCCAACGAGTTCGCGAACCTGCGCGCGGAGCCGGTCGGCTGGGGCATCGCGGTGGACGAGACGATCTACGAGGTGCGCGCGGTGCTCGAGGTCAACCCGCTGACCCTGGACCAGCAGGCCCAGATGCGCCGCTGGCTGGCGGAGCCCGGCGGCGGCCCGCGCCTCGACCCCGTCAGCCGGACGCTCTTCGGCTCGTTCGTGCGGCTCTTCGACAACCTGCGGCCCGGCTCGGCCGAGCGTGTCCTGCGCGTCGCGGGGCACCCGTTCCGCGCCGACCGGCTGCAGTACCACAAGGCGGAGTGAGCGTGGGTCGCCTCGAGCTCAAGCTGCTGGCGGTGCTCGTCCTCGTGGCCGGGGTGCCGCTGGTCGTCGGGTTCGTGCTCGCCGAGGCGCTGATCTCGCGCACGCTCGAGGTGGCGCTCAACCCGGCGACGGCGCGCGCGCTCGGGGACGCGGTCGACGTGTTCGGCGAGTACGTGCGCGCCGAGAAGGCCCGCCAGCACGCCGAGGCGCGCGCGCTCGCCCTGCGGCCCGAGCTCGCGACCGCCGACCGCGCTGCGCTGACCGCGCTCCTCGACGAGGCGGTGGCGAAGCCGCGCGTCCTGTCGATCACCCTGCCCGGCGACCCGCCGCTCCACGTGGCCTCCCCGCGGGACGCGGCGCCCGGCTGGCTCGCCGACGCCGTCGACGTGCCCCTCCCCGGCGGCGGCGCCCTGCGCTACCGCTTCGGCCTCGAGGCCGAGGTGATCGAGCGCTTCCGGCACATGGAGACGGAGGTCATCCAGCCGTTCGGCCAACTGCAGGCGGACCGCGAGAATCAGGCGCGCATCCTCGGCCGCAGCTTCGTCGGCACGCTGGCCACCGCCGTCCTCGCCGCCTCCCTCATCGCCCTGTACATCGGACGCCGCACCACGCGCCGCATCCGCCGCCTGCGCGTCGCGATGAACGACGTCGCCGCCGGGCACCTGCGCACACGTGTGCAGCCCGAGGGCCACGACGCCATCGCCGACCTCTCGCGCGCCTTCAACCAGATGGCCGACCGCCTCGTCGAGAGCCAGGCCCGCGTGCAGTACCTCTCGCAGGTCTCGGCGTGGCAGGGCATCGCGCGGCGCCTCGCCCATGAGATCAAGAACCCGCTCACCCCCATCCTGCTGGCGGTGCAGCAGGTGCACAGCCGCTACCGGGGCGACGACGGCCCGTTCCGGAGGCAGCTCGACACCGCGCGCGAGATCGTCGAGGAGGAGGTGGAGACGCTGCGCCGACTCGTCCAGACCTTCAGTGAATTCGCGCAGTTGCCCGCGGTCGACCCCCAGCCGGCCGACGTGGGCGCCCTCGCGCGCGACCTCGTCGCCGCGCACCCGGAGATCGCGGGGCTGACCGCGGACGTCCCCGACGCGCCGCTCGTCGTCCCCTTCGATCGCGGCCTGTTGCGGCAGGCGCTGACGAACCTCGTGCAGAACGCCTCGCAGGCGAAGGGCGCGACGCGGGTCGTCCTGGCCGTCGCCGCGGAGCCCGGCGGCGGCGCGCGCCTCGCGGTGCGCGACGACGGTCCCGGGGTGCCGGCCGCCGATCGCGAGCGCATCTTCGAACCCTACGTCACGGGCCGCGCCGAAGGGACGGGCCTCGGCCTCGCCATCGTGAAGAAGATCGTGCTCGACCACGGCGGCGACATCCACGTGGGCGAGGCGCCCGAGGGCGGCGCGGCGTTCGAGATCCGCCTCCCGGCCGCCGGTCTGGCGAGCGGGCCGCAGGTTCGTCTACCCTCGCCGCCATGACGACCCCCTATCACGGGCAGCGGGTCGCCCTCCTGGTCGACACCGCCAACATGTACCACAGCGCCAAGAGCCTCTACGGCGGGCGCCTCGACTACCGCCGGCTGCTCGAGTTCGCGAGCCGGGGCCGCCACCTGGTGCGCGCCATCGCCTTCGTGGTGCGCACCGAGGACGTCGACATCACGCCGTTCCTCGACGCGCTGCAGGCGGTCGGCTACGAGACCCGGGTCAAGACGCTCAAGCGCCGCGTCGACGGCAGCACGCGCGGCGACTGGGACGTGGGCATCGCCCTGACCGCCGCCGCCCTCGCCGATCGCGTCGACGTCGTGTCGCTCGTCAGCGGCGACGGCGACTTCGTCGAGCTCGTCGACCACCTCGCCCCGCGCGGGGTGCGCGTCGAGGTCTGCGCCTTCGAGGACAGCGTCTCCACCGAGCTGCGCGCCCGCGCCCAGGCGTGGTTCCCGCTCCCCCGCGACCTGATCCTCGAGACGCGCGGCTGATGCCGCAGGCGCGTTCGCCGCGATATCCGGGCACGCCGCGGGGTCGTTTCCTGGGAGCGTCGGACGCGACCGGGTCAAGCGCCACCCGGCCCTCGCCGAAGACACTCGGGAAACGGTCCGGCCCGGAGGCGCGGCGATTCGACGGCAGATGTCGAGGATGGGCGACACGGCGGGCGCGCCGCCCAAGGCGCGGGGCCGCGGCGTGAGGACGCTCGGCGCCGACGCGGCCGGCCCCGTCGGGCGCGCTGCCGCGCTGGGCCTCGCGCTGCTGCTCGTCGCCGCGCCGCTCGCCGTGGGCGGCGCGCGGTGGGGCGTCCAGCTCGTCCTCGCCGGCGCCGCCCTCGTGCTCCTCGCCGTGAGCGCCTGGTCGCGCCTCGCCGACGGCGGCCTGCGCGTGCCGTGGCCTCTCTGGGGGCCGATCGCCCTCGTCGCGCTCGGCCTCCTCCAGCTCGTGCCCCTGCCGCCCGCGGTCGTCGAATTTCTGTCGCCGCGGGCCCACGAAGTCCTGACGTACGGCCTCGGCGATCTGGGCCTCTACGGGCCCGAAGCCTGGCGGCCGCTCTCGCTCGACCCGCCGTCCACCTGGGTCGCCACCTTCCACCAGGCCGCGTTCGCCGCCGTCGCCCTGCTGGCCGCGAACCTCGCACGCCGCGACGGTCGCCTCGTGGAGCGCGCGCTGGCCTACGGCGCCGGGCTCGTGGCGCTCATCGGCTTCGTGCACTGGGCGTTCGGCTTCGACCGCATCTTCGGCGCCTACGAGGCCCGCGACATCGCGCGCCTGACGGGCTGGTTCTCGACCTTCGTCAACGCCAACGCCGGCGCCGGTTACCTCGCGCTCGGGGCGCTCGTCGCGCTCGGCCTGTTCACGGGCTCGAGCGACGACCGCACGCGACGCATCGCCGCCGGCGCCCTCACGCTCTCCGCCGCCGGCTGCTTCCTGACGGGGTCCCGCGGCGGCCACGTGGCGCTCGTGATCGGCCTCGTGGCGTTCGCGGCGCTGGCCCACGCGCCGGGCGACGAGGATCACGGCGACACCGTGCGCGCCCGCGCCCGCCTGGCCTCGCGCGTGGCGCTGGTCGTCGGCGGCGTGGGCCTCGCGCTGGCGCTGCTGCTGCTCCCCGACTGGCAGCGCACCCACTGGGAGGACCCCGGCCAGGAGCAGAAGGTCGTCGCGTGGTACGCCACCCGCGACTATCTGCGCGACTTCTGGGCCGTCGGCAGCGGCCGCGGCACGTTCGGCGTCGTGTACCCGCAGTACCAGGAGATCCAGGTCCAGGGCACGGTCTCCCACGCCGAGAACATCGTCCTGCAGCTCTTCACCGAGTGGGGCGTCGCCGGCGGCCTGCTCGCCCTGATCGCGGGCGTCGTCGGCTGGGTGACGTGCGTGAGCGCCGTCGGGCGCACGACGCACCCCGCCCACTGGGGCATCGTCGCCGGCCTCGGGGCCGTCGGCCTGCAGCAACTCGTGGACTTCGGGTTCGAGACGGCCGGCCTGTCGCTGCCGATCGCCGCCGGCTTCGGTCTGTGCCTGGGGCGCGCGGCGCAGCGCGACCCGAAGCGCCGGCCGCGCCGGGCGTCGCTGGCCTGGGGCGCCGCCGGCGGCGCCATCGCGCTCGCGGGGCTGCTCGCGTGGCGCGGTCCCACCGCCATGGACCGCCACCCGGACGACGCGGTGCGGGCGGTGCGCGACGCCGGCGATCCGCTCGCCGCCGCGCCGGCGCTCGTGGCCGAGCACCCCGCCGACCACCTGCTGCCGCTGACCGTGGCGGCCCGCCTCGCGGCGACGCGGTCCGCCGACGTGCCGACGGTCATGCGGTGGGTGAACCGGTCGCTGTTCCTCTTCCCGCGGGGCGGCGACGCGCACCTGCTGGCGGCCCGCGTGCTGGCGGCGGCGGGCCACGGCGCGCAGGCCGCCACCGAGTACCGGCTCGCGCTCGCGGCGCAGCCCTGGCGGCTGGGGCGGCTCGTGCACGAGGTCGCCCGGCGCTTCCCGACGCCGGCGCTGCTGCTCGGCGCCGTCCCGGAGACGAACCGCGCCCGCGGCGCGCTCGGCGAGGCGCTGCTGCGCGGTCCCGGACCGGAGCGGGCGCGGGCGACGATGGCGCTGGCGCTCGAGGCCGATCCGTCCGACGTGGAGGCCCGGGCGGTGCTCGCGCGGGCCTGCGAGCGGCTGGGCGACATGCCGTGCGTCGAGGAGAGCGCGCGCCTGCTCATCGCGGGCGGGCAGGCCGGCCTCGGGCAGGTGATGCTGGCCACGGTGGCGGCGCGGGCGGGCGACGCGGCGACGGCGCGGGCGGCGCTCGCCGCGGCCGAGGCGGCCGGCGAGCGCGACGTGAAGGTCCTGCACCGCGTGGCGAACGTGCACCTGCTGCTGGGGGACGCCGAAGGCGCGCGGCGGCTGCTCGACAAGCTCTGGCCGCTCGTCGCGCTCGACGACCTCGCCGCGGCGAACACGCTGACGGTGCGGGCCGAGGTGGAGGCGAAGCTGGGGCGCCCGGAGCAGGCGCTCCAGGCGTGGCGCCAGGCCCACGAGCGCGATCCGCGCCCCGAGCGCGCGCGGCGCGCCGCGGAGTATGCGAAATCCATCGGCCGCGACGACGTCGCCGCGCGGCTCCAGGGCGCGGCGGAGGCGCCGCGGGCCGACGACGAGGGCCCCTGAGCCGGGGTCGGGGTTGCCCCCGATTTGACTCGATTCGTAGACTGCGCCGGCCATGACCGGCCAGGGAGGCGCCAGCGTGTACATCCTCGGCATCAACGCATTCCACGGCGACGCGGCGGCCGCCCTCCTGAAGGACGGGCAGCTCGTCTGCGCCATCGAGGAGGAGCGCCTCAACCGGGTGAAGCACTGCGCGGGCTTCCCGAGCCTCGCGGTGAAGGCGTGCCTCGACGAGGCCGGCATCGGCGCCGAGCAGCTCGACCACGTGGCCATCGGCCGCGATCCGAGCGCGAACCTCATGCGCAAGGTGCTGTTCACGCTGGCGCGCCGCCACGACATCAGCGACGTCGTGAAGGACCGCCTGAAGAACGCCGGCCGCGTGCGCGACGTGCTCGGCGACGTGGCGGCGGCGCTCGGCGTTCCGCGCGATGCCGTCCGCGCCCAGCTGCACAACGTCGAGCACCACCGCGCGCACCTGGCGAGCACGTTCTTCGCGAGCGGCTTCGAGGACGCCGCCCTGCTGACCCTCGACGGCTTCGGCGACTTCGTGAGCACCATGCGCGGCGTCGGCCACGGCACGAGGTTCGAGGTCTACGACCAGGTCGAGTTCCCGCACTCCCTGGGCATCCTGTACACGGCCACGACGCAGTGGCTCGGCTTCCCGAAGTACGGCGACGAAGGCAAGGTCATGGGCCTCGCGCCGTATGGGCGGCCGGTGTACCTCGACCGCTTCCTGCAGATCCTGAACCTGCGGGACGACGGCCTGTTCGAGCTCGACCTCGACTACTTCCAGCACCACACGGGCGGCGTGTCGATGACGTGGGACGAGGGCAGCCCCACGCTGAGCCGCGTGTTCAGCGACCGGTTCTCGGCGCTGTTCGAGGCGCCGCCGCGCGAGCCCGGCACGCCGATGACGAAGTTCTACGAGGACGTGGCGGCCAGCCTGCAGGCGGCGCTCGAAGAGGGCTTCTGGCACCTGCTCGACGGCCTGCAGAAGAAGACCGGCCTCGACAACGTGGCGCTGGCGGGCGGCGTGGCGCTGAACTCGGTGGCCAACGGCAAGATCCTGCGCCGGACGAAGTTCAAGAACGTGTTCGTGCAGCCCGCGGCCGGCGACAACGGCACGTCGCTCGGCGCGGCGCTCCACGTGTGGCACCAGAAGCTCGGGCAGCCGCGCGGCTGGGTGATGGACCACGCGTACACGGGTCCGAAGTTCGACCGCGAGGCGTGCCGGGCCGCCGCCGACGCCGCCGGCCTGACCTACGAGGTGTTCGACGACGAGGACGCGCTCTGCGCCACGACCGCGTCGCTCGTCGCCTTGGGCCTGGTCGTCGGCTGGTTCCAGGGCCGCATGGAGTTCGGACCGCGCGCGCTCGGCGCCCGCAGCATCGTCGCCGATCCGCGCCGCGCCGAGATGAAGGACGTGCTCAACGCCCGCATCAAGCACCGCGAGGCGTTCCGCCCGTTCGCGCCGTCCGTGCTCGAGGAGCACACCGGCGAGTGGTTCACCGAGACGCACCCCTCCCCGTGCATGCTGATGGTGTACCCGGTGCGGCCCGAGAAGCGTCGGCAGGTGCCCGCGATCACCCACGTCGACGGCTCGGGACGCCTGCAGACGGTCAGCAAGCAGACGCACCCGCGCTACTGGAAGCTGATCGACGCGTTCCGCCAGCAGACCGGCGTGCCGATGGTGCTCAACACGAGCTTCAACGAGAACGAGCCGGTCGTCTGCACGCCCGAGCACGCCGTCGCCTGCTTCGCCCGCACGAAGATGGACGTGCTGGTGCTCGGCGACCTGCTGATCCGTCGCGATCCGGAAGCCTGATGCACGTCCTGCTCCTCGGGCTGAACTACCACCCGGACAAGCTCGGCAACGCCCCCCTCATGGTGGGCATCTGCGAGGGCCTGGTGCGGCGCGGGCACCGCGTGACGGTGGTCTGCGCCTTCCCGCACCACGAGACGGGCCAGATCGAGCCGCCGTACCGCGGCAAGCTCTTCCAGCGCGACCACCACAACGGCGTCGACATCCTGCGCACCTACATCTACGCCCCCGAGGGCGGCGCCGTCGCGAAGATGGCCAACTACGCGTCGTTCACGGCCGCCGCGCTCGCCGCGGCGTCGACCGTGCGCGACGTCGACGTGATCTTCACGCCGTCGCCGCCCCTGACGCTGGGCCTCGTCGACCACACGCTGGCCACCACGCGCCGCGTCCCGTTCGTCTACAACCTGCAGGACCTCTTCCCCGAGGCCGCGGTGCGGCTCGGCGTGCTCACGAACCCCTGGATGATCCGCGGGTTCGAGCGCCTCGAGCACTTCGTCTACCGGAGCGCCAATCGGCTCGCGGTGATCAGCGAAGGCTTCCGTAAGTACCTGCTGAAGAAGGGCGTGCCCGACGAGAAGATCGCGGTCATCCCCAACTACACCGACACGGACTTCATCCGGCCCCAGGCGGAGAGCGCATTGCGCCGCGAGTTGCACCTGGACGACCGCTTCGTCGTCCAGTTCAGCGGCCGGATGGGCTACAGCCAGGGCCTCGAGACCGTGGTCGACGCCTGGAAGCTGCTGCAGGACCTGCCCGATCTGCACCTGATGATGGTGGGCGACGGCCAGGCGAAGCAGGCGCTCGAGCGCGGCCTCGCGCCCTTCCGCAACGTGACGCTGCTGCCCACCCAGCCCCGCGAGCGCCTGCCCGACCTGCTCGCCGCCGCCGACGTCGGCCTCGCGCCCCTGAAGAAGGGCATGGCGGGCACCAGCGTGCCGAGCAAGATCTTCGGCATCATGGCCTCGGGCCGTCCCGTCGTGACCGGGGTCGACAGCGGCAGCGACACCGACGAGATGATCGGCGCGGCCGACTGTGGCGTCGTCACGCCGCCCGAGGACGCCGCCGCGCTCGCGCAGGCGATCCGCACGCTGCACGCCGACCGCGCCCGCGCCCGCCAGATGGGCGAGAACGCCCGGTCGTACGTCGAACGCCACCACAGCCAGCAGGTCACCGTCGAGCGGTACGAGGCGCTGCTGCGAGACGTGATCGCCCGGGGCCGCTGAGACATGTGCGGCATCGTCGGCTACGCGGGCCTGCGCCCCCCGGTGGACCCGGAGCGCCTCGCGCGCATGCGCGACCGCCTCGCCCACCGCGGACCCGACGACGCCGGCCTCTGGCACCACGCCGACGAGGGCGCCGCCGTCGGCTTCGGCCACCGCCGCCTGTCGATCATCGACACGCGCGTCGTCGGCCGCCAGCCGATGGCCACCGCCGACGGCAAGCTCCACATCGTCTTCAACGGCGAGATCTACAACTACGCGTCGATCCGCGAGCGCCTCGTCGCCCACGGCCACGCGTTCGCCACGCGCACCGACACCGAGGTGCTGCTGTACCTGTACCGCGAGCGCGGCGAGGCCATGCTCGACGAGCTCTGCGGCATGTTCGCGTTCGCGATCTGGGACGCGGAGAAGCGCTCGCTGCTGGTCGCGCGCGACCGCGTCGGTAAGAAGCCGCTGTACGTCGCGGAGCCCGGCGACGGCACGCTCCTCTTCGCGAGCGAGATCAAGGGGTTGCTGGCCTCGGGCCTCGTCGACGACCGCGTCGACCTGCAGGCCCACCACGACTACCTCGCGCTGAACTACGTGCCGGGGCCGCGCACGATGTTCGCCGGCGTGACGAAGCTGCCGGCGGCCCACGCGCTCGTCTGGGAGGCCGGCCGGACGCGCACCTTCCGCTACTGGGACCAGACGTTCCACAGCGAGGGCCCGCGCAAGGCCCCCGGCATCGCCGCGGCGGCCCGCCGGGTGCGCGAGGCCCTCGACACCGCGGTGCGGCGCCGCCTCGTCGCCGACGTGCCGCTGGGCATGTTCCTGAGCGGCGGCATCGACTCGACGGCGGTCCTGGGCTCGATGACGCGGCTCGGCGCCAACCCCGTGAAGGCGTTCACGATCCGCTTCGACGAGGCCAGCTACGACGAGTCGTCGTACGCGCGGCTCGCGGCGCGGACGTACGGCGCCGAGCACCACGAGGAGGTCGTCCGCCCCGACGCGGGCACGTTCCTCGAGCCGCTCGTCGAGGCGTTCGACGAGCCGTACGCCGACAGCAGCGCGGTCCCGATGTGGTACCTGTGCCGGCTGGCGCGGCGGCACGTGACGGTGGCGCTCGGCGGCGACGGCGGCGACGAGGTCTTCGCCGGCTATCGCACCCACGTCGCGTACCGGCTCGCCAACGCGTACCGGCGCCTGCCCCCGAAGGTGCGCGACGGCCTCGTCCCCGCGCTCGTCGCTCGCCTCCCCGTCAGCCACCGCAAGGTGAGCTTCGACCTGAAGGCGCGGCAGTTCGTAGCCGCCGCGGCGCTGCCGCCGGCCGACGCCCACTTCGGCTTCAAGGAGTTCCTCAGCGACGCCGCGCGGCGCGAGCTGCTGGCGGCGCCCTTCGACCCGGAGCCCACCGTGCGCCTGTTCCGGCAGGCGTTCGCCGCGCACGCGTTCGGCGACGGGCTCGACGGCGTGCTCTACAGCGACTTCCAGATCTACCTGCCCGACGACATCCTCGTGAAGGCCGACCGGATGAGCATGATCCACGGCCTCGAGGCGCGCGCGCCGTTCCTCGACCACGAGTTGGTCGAGCTCGCCGCGTCGCTGCCGTCGTCGTACAAGCTCGCCGGCACGCGGACGAAGAACGTGCTGAAGCTGGCGCTGTGGGGCCGCGCGCCGCTGCGCATCCTCGAGCGCGGCAAGGCCGGCTTCAACGTGCCGATGGCGCAGTGGCTGCTCGGGCCGCTGCGCGGGCTGCTGTGGGACAAGCTCTCGTCAGGGGGGGTCCGACGACTGGGGCTGTGGAACTCCGATACGGTGCAGCGCCTCCTGCGCGAGCACGAGACGCGGACGCGGGACCGCAGCCGGACGTTGTGGGCGATGCTGATGTTCGTGCTCTGGAACGAGCGGCACCGGGGAGGTCGGGCGGCGTGACGCTGCAGGTCCTGTCGCGCCTTTGCCGCGCGTGGCTCGGGGTGCATCATGAGCGGGTGCAGTCCCCCACCGATCGCTTCCCCAGCGGCATCCACCTGCCGCCGAAGGCCGTCTACGAGGCGGTCACCCGCGCGTACAACTTCCTCGCGGCGCTGTGCGGCGTCCTGCTGCTGTCGCCGCTGCTGCTGGCGATCGCCGTCGCGGTGAAGCTGACCTCGCCGGGGCCGGCGCTCTACCGCGGCGCGCGGGTGGGCAAGGACGAGCGCGTCTTTCACATCTTCAAGTTTCGCACGATGCAGGTCGGCGCGGAGCAGCGCATCGGCAAGCGCCTCGTGCGCGCCGACGAGGACCACTACACCCCGATCGGCCGTTTCCTGCGCAAGTACCGGCTGGACGAGCTCGCGCAGCTCTTCAACGTGCTCCGCGGGGACATGAACCTGGTGGGCCCGCGCCCCATGCGTCCGATCTTCCTCGAGGAGCTGAAGAAGACGGTGCCGGGGTATGCCAAGCGCTTCACCGTACGACCGGGCATCACCGGTCTGGCGCAGGTGCGCGGCGGCTACTACACGCACCCACGCCACAAGCTCTTCTACGACGTGCTGTACATCGCCAACCGCTCCGTGTGGATGGACGTGCAGCTCGTCGTGCTGACGTTCCTGCGGGTGATGACCCGCATCTTCACCACCGGCTTCCTGCTCGCTTGGCTGGTGCTGATGGCGCTGGTCCTGCCGCAGGAGGTGCAGCAGCAGTTCATCCTGCGCGTGGCGAATGTCGAGCTGAACGTCCTGTACTTCGTGCCCAGCCTCATCGCCGTGTGGCACGTCGTGCGGCGCGAGGTGACCGACGGCCGGTTGTATGCGTTCAAGACGCCAGTGGACCTGCCGCTGCTCGGCTTCGTTCTGGTCACGGCGATGCTGATCCCGTTCAGCCGATTCCCGTGGGTCTCGCTGCGCGGCCTCGTCTGGTACCTGTGCAACGGCATCGTGGTCTTCTACCTCGTGCTCAACTCGTCGCTGGCGCGCGATCGGCGCGACGTGCTCGTGAACACGCTGGTGGGCGCCACGGCGATGGTGGGGGCGATCGCGATCGGCCAGATGGTGCACACGGCGCACTCCACGGGCGAGCTCGTGCGCCTCGTGGGCACGATCGGCAACCCCCTGCTGCTGGCCGGACTGGTGGTGATCGTGGCGCCGCTCGCGGTGGCGCGCCTGCGCCGGGCGCAGACGCCGCGGCGCCGCGCGATGTTCTTCGGCCTGCTCGCGCTGTTGCTGACCACGGGCGTGCTGACGTTCAGCCGCTCCGGCATCCTCGCGCTCGTCATCGGCCTCGGCATCTACGTCGCTCGCCACAAGCGTCGCTGGGTGCTCGGCATCGGCGGCGCCTGGCTCGCGTTCACGATCGCCATGAGCTTCGCCGGCGACACGCGACTGCACCCGCGGCAGGCGATCGCCGATCTACAACGCCGCGTCGAAGTGCAGCTGGGGGTGCTCGAGCACCTGACGCCCACGCGGCTGCTCGTCGGCACCGGCGCGCGCACCCTGCCCGCCCACGTCGGCGCCACCGATGCCCGTGCCGGCGTCCCCGAAGACGAGCGCGGCCCGCGCACGCTCGAGAACACCTACCTGACCGTCCTCGCCGACCACGGCGTCGCCGGCCTGATGTTCTTCCTGGCGTTCTTGTTCGGCGGCCTCGGGTTCATGTATCGCGCGGTGCGGCGCATCGCCGACCCCGCGGCCACGGACGACGTGCTCGCCACGGCGGCCGGCCTCACCGCCTTCGCGTTCCTGATGCTGTTCAGCGACGCGCTCTATCGCTTCCCGCTCATGCTCATGTTCTGGGCGGCGATGGGCTTCGGCATCGGCACCGCGCTCACCCACCTGCCGGGGCCGCGCACCTACTACCGCCTGGTGCACTACCGGCACCACCTCTGATCGCCGGCGCGCCCCGCTTCCCGATGGGCCTCTCGCAGCGACCGCGCCCTACCCCAGCCGCGCCTTGAGCGCCGCCAGGTTCGCCGACGCCGGCGCCAGCCCTTCGGCCACGTGGATGGCCGACAGCAACGCCGTCTCCTGGGCCTCGAAGGGCAGCGTGTAGCTCCCGGCGAACCACAAGTGGCCGGCGCCCTGCTGCGCGCGCAACAGCGCCTGGGCGCGCAGCGAGGCCGGCGTGGGGAGCATGTGGTGGAAGCGCGCCTCGTGCAGCACCTCGGCGGGCTGGCGGTCGCGGTGCGTCGTCCAGCTCTTCCAGAGGTCGATCGGCTGCCCGTCCGGCGCGGGCGCGAGCATGACGCCGAGCTGCATCGACGTCTCGCTGTACTGGCCTCGCGCCGCGGAGTTGAAGAAGGACCAGTGCCGCGGATCGGGGGCCGCGTAGATCGGATCGCGGTGCAGCGTCAGCTCCGCGACGTGGAACTCGACCGCGTCAAGCGCTGCGATGGCGGCCTCGGCGCCCGGCACGCCGGCGAGGACCGACGCCGCCTCGCGCGGCGGCGCGGCGACCACGAGCGCGTCGACCGTCTCCGTCCGACCGCCGGCGACGACGCGCAGGCGCTCGCCCTCGCGCTCGACCCGCTCGACGGCGGCGCCGGTGTGCACCGTGAGCATCGCCGACGCCTCGACGAGCCGCCGCAGGACCTCGCCCATTCCCGGCACGAGCGTCCGGTAGGTGACCTCGTCGAACGCGCCCCCCTGCAGCGACCGGCTGAGGTAGATCAGCGCCGACCGCGCCGAGTAGCCGCGCGCCTGCTCGATGTCGCCGGAGTAGACCGCGGCGAACCAAGGCAGGGCGATGCGCTCGCGCTGGTCGACAGAGAGCGGGAGCCCGGCCAGCCACTCCTCGAGCGGGATCTGCCAGTCGCCGTCGGCCTCGTCGAAGCGCCGCCCGTGGAGGCTCAGCTGCGCGAACGTGCCGACGCCGCCCGCGTTCCATGACTCGCGCAGCGGCCACTCGCGACCGGGCACGGACGGCGAGACGAATCGTGGCGTCTCCTCCCCGTCCCAGCCGATGGTGATCGTGGCCGGCGCCTCGTGCGTCGCGACGCTGCCGGGCCCGGACAGCCCGAGCAGCTCGAGGAGCGCGACGTAGGTCGGATAGGGTCCGGGGCCGAAGTACTGCGCGCCGACGTCGACGGGCACCGCCTGGCCGCGGACGTCGAGCTCGATCGTCCGCACGTTGCCGCCGATCGCGTCGCGCGACTCGAAGAGGACGACGTCGTACGCGCCGTCGAGCAGCCACGCCGTGAAGACGCCGGCGGCGCCGCCGCCGATGATGCCGACGCGCGGCCGGGCGGGCGCGCCCGCGTCCGCGCCGCCGTCCACCCTCGCGCCGCCGTCGGGCCCGCCGCCGCCGTCGGACCCGCCGTCCGGCGCGCCCTCATCCGATCCGCCCGCGCCGCACGCCACCGCCGTCGCGCCGAGCGCGCCGGCCAGACCGCGCAGCACCTGCCGCCGTGTCGGTCCGCTCTCCCGCATCTTCATCGCCGCCCCCGTCCACCTGCGACACTGCACGCGCGTTCGGCGGCCCGGATCCGCAGCCTATTCGCGCCGGTGCCGCAACAGAAACTCGACCATGCGGCGCGTCCCCTCGGCCGTCGGCGTGTTCAGGTGCCCCACGCCTTGGCCGCGCCACAGCTCGACGTCGGCCCCCGCCGCGCAGCCGGACCACGTCCGCACGCGCGTCTCGGCGCCGGGTCGGCCCACGTCCAGGTCGAAGGGCCCGCTCTCGACGGGCTCGCCGCAGGCGTTGCGCGCCGCCCAGTCCGCCGTCACTTCCTCGGCCGGCGGGTAGCGATCCGTCCCGGCGTAGATGACCTGGGTGTCCGCGTCGCCGTGGATGTGCAGCACGGCCACCGGCGGCCCGTCGTCGCACGGCCCGTCCTCGTACAGGGCCCCGGCGACGGGCGCGATCGCCGTCACGAGCCCGGGGACGAGGCACGCGAGCTTGTAGGCCATGTGTCCGCCGTTGGAGTGGCCGACGACATAGACCCGCCCGCGGTCGGCGCCGTAGCGGGCGACGGCCTCGTCGACGAGCGCCGTCAGGTAGGCGACGTCGTCGGGGCCGTCGCCGTGGGCGTTCCAGCGCTGGAAGCCGTCGGCGTTCTTCTCGCCCTCGGGCACGACCAGGAGGAAGCCGTCGTCGTCGACACGGCGGCTCAGGCCCAGCTGGCGATCGATGAGGGTTCCGCTGGCGCGGAAGCCGTGCAGGACGACGACCAGCGGCCAGGAGCGCGAAGGGTCGTGGCCCGCCGGCAGGAACACCCGGGCGGGCCGCGCGCCGCCGAAGGGCGCCTCGGGGGCCGCGTCCGGCGGCGCGGCGTCCGCGACCGCCGCGTCGGCGCTCGCCGCGTCGGCGCTCGCCGCGTCGGCCGCCACCGCCGCGTCGGCGCTTGCCGCGTCCGCGCTCGCCGCGTCGGCCGCCACCGCCGCGTCCGGCGTCCTCCCGCCGTCTCCGGCGCCGCCCTCACAGGCCAGCAGCGCCGCCACCCACCACGCACCTCGTCGCATTGCGGCAGTGTAACCGAGGCGGTGCATCGGTTGAACGACCGTTGCGGTTCTGCTTCAATTCGACATCTCGGCGGGACGGGGGCGCAGGTGCGGAGAGGTTGGTTGTTCGCGCTGCTGGTGGCGTCCGCCTGCGACTCGAGCGTCAACGGCGGCCCCGGTCCCGACGCGTTCGTCGCGTCGCCCGACGCCGCGCCGCCCGACGCCGCGTCGGCGGACGCGGCTCCGTTGCCCGAGGCGCCCGCGCTCGCGCCGACGCTGAACCGGCTCACGCAGGCGCAGTACCGCAACACGATTCGGGATCTGGTCGGCGCCGACGTCGTCCAGCCGCCGACGCTCGAGCCCGACTCGAAGGCGGACGGCCTCGTGGCCGTCGGCGCCGCGTCCAGCACCATCTCCTCGCGCGGCGTCGAGATCTACGAACAGGCGGCGCTGAGCCTCGCCGAGCAGGTGCTGTCGACGCCGGAGCGCCGCGCCCGCGTCCTGCCCTGCGCGCCGCGCGGCCCGGACGACGCCGCGTGCATGCGGCAGCTGGTGGAGCGCTTCGGCCGCCGCGCCTGGCGACGACCGCTCGCCGCCGACGAGGTCGAGGCGGTCGTCGCGCTCGGCCTCGCCAGCGGCGGCGGCGACTTCCTGACCGGCGCCCGCTACGCGCTCGCGCGCCTGCTCCAGTCGCCCCACTTCCTCTACCGCGTCGAGATCGGCGACGGTCAACGGCTCGGCCCGTACGAGCTCGCCACGCGCCTCGCCTTCTTCCTGTGGAACGCGGGCCCCGACGATGCCCTGCTCGACGCCGCCGCCCGCGGCGACCTCGACACCCCCGAGGGGCTCGGCCGCGAGGTGGATCGCCTGCTGGCCGATCCGCGCGCCCGCGAGGCCGTACGCAACTTCTTCGAGGAGTGGCTCGGCCTCGACGAGCTCGCCGGATTGCGCAAGGATCCCAACATCTTCCGCCACTACGCGTCCGACCTCGGCCAGTCCGCCCGCGAGGAGACGCTGCGCGTCGCCGAGGACCTCGTCTTCACCCAGGACGCCGACCTGCGCGAGCTCCTGCGCACGCGCACCACCTTCGTCGACCGGCGGCTGGCGGCCATCTACAACGTGCCGGCCACCGTCCGAGAGGGCTTCGGCCGCGTGGAGCTGCCGCCCGACGGCGAGCGCCGCGGCTTCCTCGGGCAGGTCAGCTTCCTGGCCGGCCAGGCCCACCCCACCTCGAGCTCGGCGACGCTCCGCGGCATCTTCGTCCGCGAGGCGCTGCTCTGCGAGGACATGCCGCCCCCGCCCGCCAACCTCAACACCGCCATCCCGCAGCCCTCGCCCGATGCGCGCACCCTGCGCGAGCGGCTCGAGGTGCACATGCTCGACCCCAACTGCGCCAGCTGCCACACGGTGACCGACCACATCGGCCTCGGCCTCGAGCGCTTCGACGGCATCGGCCGCGCGCGCGAGACCGACAACGGCGCGCTGATCGAGACCGCCGGCGAGCTCGACGGGACGCCCTTCGCCGACGCCGCCGACCTGGCCGACGTCATCGCCGACGACCCGCGCTTCCCTCGCTGCTTCGCGCGCAAGCTGTACAGCTACGCGCTCGGCCGCACGGCGGGCCGCGAGGATGCCGCGACGGTCCGCGCCCTCGGCGATCGCTTCGACGCTCGCGGGCGCCGCGTCCTCGGCCTGGTCCGCGACATCGCCACCAGCGACGCCTTCCGCACCGTCGCGGAGGTTGCCGAATGATCACGCGACGTTCCATGCTCCGCGGCATGCTCGGCGGCGCGGTGGTCACGCTCGGCCTGCCCTGGCTCGAGGCGCGCGCCCAGGCTGCCGGGTTCCCCCGCCGCTTCGGCCTGTTCTTCTGGGGCAACGGCGTCCTGCCGGACCGCTGGATCCCGCCGAGCGAGGGCGCCGGCTGGACGCCCTCGCCGCTGCTCGAGCCGCTCGCCGACCTGCGCGACCGCGTCTCGGTGGTCACCGGCATGCAGCTCGGCGTGCCCAACAACGTGCCGCACTTCGCGGGCGCCGCCGGCATCCTCTCGGGCGCGCCGCTGATCGATCCGTACGACAACGAGACGTTCTCGGTGCCGTCCGTCGACCAGGTCATCGCCGCGAAGCTCGGCGGGGCGACGCGCTTCAAGTCGCTCGAGTTCGGCGCCGAGGCCGGCCAGGGCCACTCGTTCAACGGCCCGCACAGCCGCAACCCGCCAGAGACGTCGCCGCACGCGCTGTTCGAGCGCGTCTTCGGCGCGGGCTTCCGCCTGCCGGGGGACGAGCCGATCGTCGATCCGACGCTGGCGCTCCGCCGCAGCGTGCTCGACGCGGTCAACGACGACCTGCGGCGCCTGAAGATGAATGTGAGCGGCGCCGACCGCCAGCGCCTCGACCAGCACGCCGAGGGCGTCCGCGCGCTGGAGATGCGCCTGGCCGCGCTGGAGATGGACCCGCCCGACCTCGCCTCGTGCGCACGCCCCGACGAGCCTGCCGCCGAATACCCCGACATCGAGGGCCGCCCCCAGCTCGCCGCCAAGAACGAGGCCTTCTGCGAGCTCATCGCGCTGGCGCTCGCCTGCGACCAGACCCGCGTCTTCAGCAACTGGTTCACCGAGCCGGTCGGCAACGTGTTGTTCCCCGGCGCGACCTCGGGCCACCACCAGTTGACGCACGACGAGCCGGGGGATCAGCCCGAGGTCTTCGCCATCACGCGCCAATGCGTCGAGGCCTACGCGACGCTGCTGCGTGCGATCCAGCGCATCCCCGAGGGCGACGAGACGCTGCTCGACCACTGCGCCGTCCTCGGCACCTCCGACATCTCGCTCGGACGCACGCACTCGCTCGACGAGTTCCCGATCCTCATCGGCGGCTCGGCGGGCGGCAAGCTGCGGACGGGCATCCACTTCCGCTCGGCGGGCGCCGAGAACGCCGGCAAGGCCATCCTGTCGATCATCCGCGCCGTCGGCGTCGAGGCGGCCTCGTTCGGGGCCGACGTCGGCGAGGTCCGCGACGGCCTCTCGGCCATCGAGGTGTGAACGTGCGCCGCATCGCCCTGTGCCTGCTGCTCGCGGGTTGTGGTGAGGAGTCGACGTCCGAGGAGGCGGCCGTGCCCGACGCGGCGCCCTGCGGCGCCGAGCAGGCCGACGGCGACTGCGGCCTCCCCCCTCAGGCGGACGCGGCGCCGCCCGACGCCGCGCCGGTCCCGGCGCTCCCGCGCCTCTCCGTCATCGATACGCTGGGCTTCGCGACCGAGACCGCGCCCGGCGTCGCGCCCGGCTTCGACGTGGACGGCCGCGTCAGCGACGCCCGCGACGCCGACGGCTGCAACAAGGCCGACCTGCGCTCCCCCGAGGGCACGCCCGGCATCGACAACGCGCTCGCACGCCTCGTCCCCCTCTTCAGCGCCGCTGGCCTCGGCGCCGCCGAGAGCCTCGGCCAGAGCCTCATCGAGGAGGGCGGCCTGCTGCTCATGGTCCAGATCGACGGCGTCGACGACCTGTTGAACGACGACGACGTCACGATGCGCCTGCGGGCCGGCGATGGCGAGCCGCTGCTCGGCACCGACGGCCGGCTGCTCTCCGGCCAGACGTTCGACCTGCACGCCGACTCGCCCGAGAGCCTCGCCCCCGAAGCGCACATCGTCGACGGCTGGATCGAGGCCGGCCCGTTCGAGGGCCGCCTGCCCATCCTCGCGTTCGGATTGCGCTACGACCTCTCCGTCCGCAACGCCCGACTGCGCGCGCGCCTGACGCCCGACGGTGGCCTCGTCGAGGGGGTGTTCGGCGGCGGCATCCCCCTCGAGGACCTCTACCGCGTCGGCGCCATCGCGGCCAACGACGACCAGAGCGTCCTGCCGGCCATCCGCGCCGTCTTCGGCAGCGCCGTCGACCTGGCTCCCGGCGAGGACGGCCTCTGTACCCAAGTCTCCGCCGCCCTCGAGTTCACCGCCGTCTCCGCCTTCCTCTTCTGACCGCATCGGGGCAATCCGCGACGCCGCCGCGCGCCGCGCCGCGGCCCGCCACGAGGGCACGGGGATTGCCTGATTCCGCGGGAGAGGAGGCGCACCGATGAGGACCATCGACCGGACCGAGCTCATCCAGCTGATGCGCAACGCCCCCGACCTCGTGCTCGTCGAGGTGGACGGCGGCGACATCTACGAGGACTGGCACCTGCCCGGCGCCATCAGCATCCCCTTCGACCACGACTTCGACGCCCGGGTCGAGTCGACGCTCCCCGATACTGACCGCCCCATCGTCGTGTACGGCCTCGAAGCCGCGGCCCAGGTCGGACGCCTCGCGGCGGACCGCCTGGACGAGCTCGGCTACGACAAGGTCTTCTGGTACCAGGACGGCAAGAACGACTGGAAAGACGCCGGCGAGCGCATCGAATACGGGGTGCGCTACGACCAGCACCCGCTCGCGCCCAACGAGGAGAACCTCGCGACCTGGCGCCCGACCCACGGCGAGGGTGAGAGCAATCGCTAGCTGTTCGTCTCGGCGGCGGCGCTGGTGCCCTCGCCTTCGGGGTAGTAGCCCCCGTCGCGCCGGTAGTAGCGGTAGTAATACTGCCCGTAGCCGCGACGGGTGACGTCGACGTTGTTGAGCAGCGTCCCGAGGATGTTGACGTTGACGTCCTTCAGGAGGCGCGACGCCTTGCGCACCATGTCGAGGCTCGTCTCGTTGGCGCGCACCACCAGCACCGCGCCATCGCACAGCTGGCCGATGATCTGCGCGTCGGTCACCGCCAGGAGCGGGGGCGAGTCGAAGATCACGCGGTCGTACTGCTCCTGCAGACGGGCGATCGTGCGCTTGAACGCCTGCGTGTGCAGCAACTCGGCGGGGTTGGGCGGCAGCGGCCCCGTGCACAGGATGTCGAGGCCCTCGATGCGGCTCGGCCGCACCACCGACTTCACCTCGACGTTCGGGTCCATGATCAGGTTCGTCAGACCCACGTCGTTGGTCATGTCGAAGATGCGGTGCAGGCGCGGGCGGCGCAGGTCGGAGTCGATCAGCAGCACCCGCCCGCCCGACATCGCCATCGTCGCGCCGATGTTCACCGAGGTGCTCGTCTTGCCCTCACGCGGACCGGCGCTGGCGATGAGCAACGTCTTGAGCTCGCGCTCGGGCGCCATGAACAGCAGGTTCGTGCGAATGGTGCGCACGCACTCCGCCGCCGTACTGTGCGGGTGGTCGAGCACATAGCGGTCGGGGTTGACGTTGCCTGTGCCCTCGAAGCGGTGCTTCTTGACGCCCTTGAGGCCGCGCACCGTCGGGATGATGCCGAGGAACGTCAGCCCCAGCTGCTCGATCTGCTCCTGGCTCTTCACCGAGGCGTCCAGGCTGTCGACGAGCAGCGCCAGGCCCAGCGCGCCGAGGAGCCCCAGCACCATCGCCACGCTCAGGTTCACGAAGAGCCGCGGCGACGCGGCCACCGTGGGGACCAACGCCCGGTCGAGGATGCTGACGTTGTTGGCGCGCTGCTTGGCCTGCAGCTCCGCCTCGGTCAGCCGGTCCTGGAGCGAGGTCAGCAGCGCCTTCTTCTGCCGGACGGCCTCCTCGAGCCGCAGGTACGTCAGCTCCTTGGCGCCGAGCTGCCCCGCCTGCTTCTCGATCGAGCGGACCTCCGCCTCCTGGCTGCGCTCGGCCTCGAGCGCCACCTGATACTTGCGCTCGAGCGCCTCGCGGACGCTCTTCACCTCTTCGGCGATCGCCGACTTCACGCGCGCGATCTTCGCGTCGGCCGTCTCGATGTCGGGGTGCCCTTCCAGGTACCGCTTGAGCAGATCGCGGCGCTCGTTCTCGAGCTGGACGAGCGACTCCTTCAGGCGCTGGATCAGCCCGTTGTCGAGCACCTGCTCGAGCGCGACGCCCGTCGAGCCCTCGGCCCCCGCCCGGGCGAGCTGGTCGCGCATCGACTTCAGCCGCCCGGTCTCGTCGCGCAGGTCCCTCAGTCGCTTCTGGGCGTCCTGCAGGTTCGCGCTGACCAGGTTCTGCTTGTCGCCGAGCGAGGCGCTGAGGATCTCGTTCTCGCGCTTGAACGCGAGCAGCGCGTCCTCGGCGTCGCGCAGGTTCTTGCCCGCCTCGGCCGCCTGTTGGTTCAGCCAGACCACCGCCTCGCCGGCCTTGGAGACCTTCTCGTCGACGTTGGAGTCGCGGTAGGCCTCGGCCACGGCGTCGGCGAGCCTCGCGGCGCGCTCCGGATTGCGGTCGCGCACCTTCACGAGCACGACGTGGCTCTCCTCGACGGGCTCCACCGAGATGCGCGCCGTCAGGAGCGTCACCGCGTCCGCCGACGCGAGCGCCCTCGCCTTCTGTTCGGCGTCCTCGAAGTCGTTGATGCCGAGGAAGTCGAGGTCGCGGTCGAGGCCGAGCCGATCGACCACGATCTTGCCGACCTGCCGGCTCTTGATGATGCGGTATTGCGTCTCGAAGTACTCGGCGGTGTGCCAGTAGTTGCCGGTGCCGAGGGGCGTGATCTCGCGGCCCGAGGCGAGGATCTGCGGCGCGCTCGGGCTGATCACCACGCTCGTGGTGGCCTCGAAGACGCGCGCCTGGCGCTGGGTGAACAGCACCGTGCCGGTCATGACCAGGCCGACGAAGCCCAGCACCAGCCACTTGTGCTTCCAGACCGCGTTGAGGTAGTGCCCGAGCCGGGCACGCTCCTCGCCTTGGGCCTCGGTCGTCGTCATAGCTTCGAGACCTTCGCGTCGCCGCTGGCGGCCTTGCCGGTGAGGTTGCGGGTGTCGACCACGCGCTTCGCGTGCTTCAGGATGGCCGGCACCTCGAAGTACGAGTGGTCGGTCACGATGACCACCGCGTCGTAGCTCGCCATGGCGGCGTAATCGAGCTTGACCGACGTCAGCTCCTTCCCGCCCGGCTCGCCGTGGAAGCCGAGCCCGATGTGCGGCACGTAGTCGTCCTGGTAGTCGACCCGACCGCCGCGGTTGAGGAGCCCTTCGATCACCGGGATGGCCGGGCTCTCGCGCCAGTCGGTGATGTTCTTCTTGTAGGCCACGCCGAGCACCAGCAGCTTGGACCCCTTGATCGGCTTGCCGTCTTCGTTCAGCGCATACGCGACCTTGTCGACGACGTAGTCGGGCATGTGCGAGTTGATCTCGTCGGCCAGCTCGATGAAGCGCGTGCGGTAATTCAGCGTGCGCAGCTTCCAGCTGAGGTAGTGCGGATCGATGGGGATGCAGTGCCCACCGAGTCCCGGGCCCGGATAGAACGGCATGTAGCCGAACGGCTTGCTCGCCGCCGCCTGGATGATCTCCCAGACGTCGAGGTTGAGCTTGTTGGCGATGATCGCCACCTCGTTGACGAGGCCGATGTTCACCGCCCGGAACGTGTTCTCGAGCAGCTTCACCATCTCGGCGGCGGTCGGGCTCGACACGGTGATCACGTTGTCGACGATGGCGCCGTACAGCGCCTTCGCCGCCTCGGTGCAGGCCGGGGTGATGCCGCCGACGATCTTCGGGGTGTTTCGCACGTGGAACGTGGCGTTGCCAGGATCGATGCGCTCGGGGCTGAACGCCAGGAAGACGTCCTTGCCCACCTTCAGGCCGCCCTTCTCGAGCGCGGGCTTGCAGACCTCCTCGGTGGTGCCGGGGTAGGTGGTGCTCTCGAGCACGATCAGCTGGTCGGCGCGCAGGTACTTCACGATCTGCTCGAGCGACGCGACGATGTAGCTGATGTCGGGATCGCGGGTCTTACGCAGCGGCGTGGGCACGCAGACCGAGATCGCGTCGCACTCGGCGAGCCGCGAGAAGTCGGTCGTCGCCGTGAAGCGACCGCCCTGGACGAGCCGCGCCACCTCGGCGGCAGGCACATCGGGAATGTAGGACGTGCCGGCGTTGAGCGCGTCGACCTTGGTGGCGTCGACGTCGAAGCCGATCACCGGGAAGCCGGCGTCGCCGAACGCCGTCGCCAGGGGCAGGCCCACGTAACCGAGCCCGATCACGCCCACGGTGGACCTGCGCGTCGAGAGCCTGTCGAGAATCGTCGCCATCGAAAATCCCTCAGCCTTCGTCACTGGTTCGGGACCGCGTGCCGCGCGCGATACCAGCGAACCGTTTCCATCAGCCCCTCGGCGACAGAGATGCGCGCGCGCCAGCCGAGGGCCCGCTCCGCCAACGAGTTGTCCGCGCAGGAATGGCGAACGTCACCGGCGCGTGAGGCCGTGTGCTCGGCGGTGATCCGGGTGCCCAGGATCTCGTTGATCCTCGCGATCAGATCCAGGAGAGACGTGCTCTGCCCGCATGCCGCGTTGTAGACGCGCCCGCAGGACGCCGACGGCGCGGCGAGCGCGGCCAGGTTCGCCTCCACCACGTTCTGCACGAACGTGAAATCCCGCGACTGACGGCCGTCGCCGTGCACGACGGGCGGCAGACCGGCCATCATCCGCGTCACGAAGGCGGGGATCACCGCCGCGTACTGGCTGCTCGGATCCTGGCGCGGGCCGAAGACGTTGAAGTAGCGCAGCGCGATCGTCTCGAGGCCATAGAGGTCGTTGTAGACCTTGCAGTACTGCTCGCCCGTGTGCTTCTGAACGGCGTAGGGCGACAGCGGCCGAGGCGTCAGCTCTTCGGACTTGCGCGGCGCGTCGTGGTCGCCGTACGCGCTCGACGACGCGGCATAGATTACGCGCCGCACGCCCGCGCGCCGGGCGCCTTCGAGCAGCGTGAGCGTGCCGGTGACGTTGGCGCGGTGCGTCTCGAGCGGGTGGGCCACCGACTTCGGCACCGAGGGGAGCGCGCCCTGGTGCAGCACGGACTCGACGCCTTCGACGGCGCGCGCCACGTCTGCCGGCTCCGCGAGGGAGCCCTCGACGAGCCGGATCCTCGAGGCGACCTCGTCCAGGTTCTCACGGCGGCCGGTCGAGAAGTCGTCGAGCACCACCACCTCGTCGCCTCGCGCCAGCAGCGCGCGCACGAGGTGGGAGCCGATGAAACCGGCGCCCCCCGTGACCAGGACCCTTGCCATTCGTCCTCCACAGCGGGGCCCCTGGGCGATGGGGGACCCTCTGGTACACGACCCCGAGGGTGGGGTCGATATTTCATCTGAGCACCGTTACAAGGGACCGATGAACGCGCGTCCCCTCGCCTCGTTGCTCCGCGCCTGGCTGGCCGGGCAACGACCGCTGCCGCCCGCGCCGGCCGGCATCGCGGCGGTGGCGCAGCGGCATCGGCTGTGCGCGACCCTGTACCACATCGGCGCGAAACTATCCGAGGTTGACGCCTGCGCCGCAAAAGCTTCGTGGACGAACAACGTCGCCGCGCACCTCCACCGCGTCGCGGCCGTGGCCCGCGTGTGGCCAACGTGGGCCCCGCCGCCTCTCGTGTTCAAGGGCGCCGACGTGGGCGAGCACCTGTTCGACGACCCAGGCGCCCGCCGGTGCTCCGACCTCGACCTGCTCCTCCCCGAGCCGCACCATACGCCCGTCGCCGCAGCCCTCGCCGCCCACGCCGACGAGGTGCGGGCGCCGCGCTACGAGCGACTGCCCGGAGAGGCCGACTACGAGACCGGGTTCCGCTTCGGGCCGGTGCTGATCGAGCTCCACCGCGACCCTCAGCCGCCGCACCGGGCCGCGCTGTCCGGCCGGTCGGTCTGGCGGCGCGGCCGACCGACGCGCCTGGGGAACTTCGACGCCCTGCAGCCCTCGCGGAGCGACCGCCTGCTGCTGTGGCTGACCAACCAGGCGAAGCAGTCGTTCCATGGCGACCTGGCCGACCTGCTGGATCTCGCGCTGATCCTGCGCAATTTGCCCGAGGGATGGACGACGGCCCGCCGCCTCGCCGACGAGGCCGGCCTCGGCCGTCCCTACCGTCTGGCGCTGCTGCGCCTGCACCAGAGCGAGCTGTGGCCCGGCGATCTGCCCGCCGTCACTGCGGCCGACGTGCAGCTGATGGCGCGTCGACTGCCCCCTCCGCACGCCGACCCTCGCCCGACGCCGTGGTGGCGCTTTCAGCTGGTGAAGTGGTGGCTCGCGGAGGACGAAGCGCGGCGGGCGATCGTGCGGCGGGGCCTGACTACAGCCAGGTCTCGCGGACCTCGATGACGTCGCCCGGCTGCAGGACGATGTTCTGGTTGCCCTCGATCGGTACCAGGTACCTCTGCTGCTGGCCGTCGATCTCCCGAGTGAGCAGGACACGGCTCTTGTCGGCGAGCTCCTTGAAGCCGCCGGCGACGGTGATCGCCTGGATGACCGTCATGCGCTCCTGGTACTGGAAAGTGCCTGGCTTCCCGACCTGACCGAGCACGAACACCTTCTTGGAGTTGTACTCCTTCACGAAGACGCTCACCTGTGGGTTGCGCAGGAAGCGCTCCTTCAGGCTCGACGTCAACACGTCGGCGAGCTCGCCCGGCGTCTTGCCGACGGCCTCGACCTTGCCGACGAGCGGAAAGTCGAAGGTGCCATCTGAAGAGATGCGGTAGACGCCGGTGAGCTGGTCTTCTTGGTAGACGCGCACCTCAAGGACGTCGCCGCTGCCGAGCATCGCGCTGCGGAGCAGCTCCGCCTCGCTCAACGATGGCGGCAGTTCGCCGGCGCGCACCTCCGGACCGCCCCCGCAACCCGCCAGCGCCGCCAGGAGCGCCAGTGCGATGGCGCGCTCAGTAATCCGCATTGACCGAGAGAAGAACGACATTGCGCGTATACGCGAACTGCTCGGTGCCGCCCGGCAATTCGAAGTCGGTGTCGTTCTTCTCGAACTGCCAGGTCGCGGCGAGCGTCACGTAGTCGCGCATGTGGAAGGTGAGCTGCGCGCCGGCCGTGAGGATGGGGTCGACGCGATCGTCGGCGCCCTCGATGGTGTTCGCCTCGCTGAAGTCGTACCGGCCGTAACCGACGTTGCCGCCGAGCTCCCAGACACGCGCGAAGGCGAGCATCGCCTTGGCATACACGCGGTCGCTGACGACGAAGTTCGAGAAGCTCGTATCGCGCCCCGCGCGCTCGTAGCCCAGCGCCGTCGTCAGGGTCGGCTCGAGCTTGTACTCGATCTCGGCCTGACCGACCGGCCCGGAGAACGACTCGCCCTCGGCGTTGAACGTGTTGCCGTAGCCGGCGCGCAGGACCGTCGACACCCGGTTCGTGATGAGGCCGCGCAGCCCGAGGATCGCGTAGAACGGCCGCGAGTCGCGATCGGGACCCACCGCAGCGTCAGGATCCTGCGGATCGAGGGAGACGGTGTTGTAGTCGTTGGCGGCGAGCTTGAACTCGGCCTCGGCGGCCGTCTTGGGCAGGAACCGCCACGTCGTGAGGAACCGCGCCTCGTGCGCCGTCTTCTCGGCCTGCTCGGTCACCCGAGAGTCGTCACCGAGGAAGCCGATGGTGTGAAAGCGGTAGCCGAGCCGGGACTCGAAGACGCGCCCCTCGGGCGGCCCCGGGTGGAAGCGCACGTCCGCGCCCACCGAGTTCTCGAGCCGTTCGAAGACGCCCTCAGGCACCAGCTCGCCCTCGCTCGTCTCGAAGGAGGCGCGGTCCGTGAACCGCATGTCCTCCTTCAGATCGAGCGACACGGGCGATCGCGGCAGCAGCCCGACCGTGAGCTGGACCCGCCCGAACTCGATGCCGTTGCGATCCTCGATGCGCCGCTTGACGCGATCGGAGTCGTCCTCGTTGGCGGCGTCGGTGTTGGGCGCGAAGAAGTTCTGGTAGCGGAAGTCGCCGTCGAGCTCGAGCGCCAGCTTGTTCGGGCTGCGGTTCGCCAGGCTCAGGCCCCCGCCGACCTTCAACACCGGGGAATCGTTGGGCGGCGCCGTCGGGTCGTCGTCGGACTCGAGGAAGACGTTGTCGTCGTAGCCGACGCCCACCTGCGCCCGCGGATGAATGACGAGATCGCCAGCCCGCACGCCCGGCCCCTGAGCCAGGGCCGGGCCGACCCCGAGGCCGCCGACGAGCACACCGCCGACGATGTTGCGACGAGACAGCATCATGATCCGATCAGGTGTTCGGCGACATGGGAGGCAGGCGGTCGGGCGGTTCAATCGGCTCGGAGAAGGGCAGCAGATCCTCGTTGATGAGGCTCGGGTCGTCGTCGCGGATGTCGTCGTCGACGTTCATCTCGCTCTGGAGATCGCCCGTGTAGAAGTTCGCCTCGCCCACGCAGGCGTCGACCTGAACCCGCAGGTTCTCGGCGCGGGCCCGTGCGAGCGAGATCTTCGTGAACTCGTGGTTCACGAGCTCGCCGTCCTTACGGGCGGCGGCCTCGCGCAGGCCGACCTCCGCCTGCTCCGAGATCTTCAGCAGCCCCTTGAGCGTCGCCAACCGGTCACTGACGCAGTTGACGCGCACCATGTCCTTCTCTTCGCGCGCGGTCTTGAGGCGCTCGAGCGAGGCGGCGAGTACGTCCTTCATCTGCTGAATGGACTTGCCGGCCAGCTCGATCTTCTCGTTCGTGCTGAGCTTCTCGGCTCCCTCGTAGGTGCGGTCGATGGCGGGCGCCTGTGCGGAGGCCGTCGCCGCGAGGAGCACCCCCGCGCCAACCACGGCCAACAGCGTCTTGAAACGGCCCATCATCCCCACCTCGGTGTGGCCTGCTTACCGTTAGGACCCCACATCGTCAACTCATCATTCAACGAGTTGCGTCGGGGGACCTCCGACTCACCCCGCCGGGGTGAAGAGGAACGGATAGGCCACGGTGACCGACCCGCCATCGGGCTTCGGGAAACGCCAGCGCTTGATGTTCTCGACGATGCACTGGCCGACGGCGCCGTCACCCGTGCTGTCCTCGATGACGCGCGCCTCGTCGACGCGGCCGCTCTCCTGGATGGTGAACTGGACCTTCACCTTGCCGGAGAGCTTGGGGTTCTTCTTCAGCTGCTTCTCGTAACAGGCGGTGATCGCGCCCTTCCGGCGGTTCACCTGCTGGGCGATTTCGTTCTGGTCGAGCGTGCCCGTCCCGAAGGCCTCGCTCGGCTTCTGGATGTTCACGTTGCCCTTGACGGCGACCTCGGGCGCCTTGGCGCCGGTGTCGACCTTCTGACCGCCCTTCGCCGCCACGAGGTCCCCCTCGCCGATGCCGGCGACGGTGCCGGTGCCGGCGTTCTCGACCACGCCGCGGCCGGGACGGCCACTGCCCGTCGCGACGCCGGCGTTGACGTCGCTCGTGCCGTCAAAGGCGTTCGCGATGGCGGCGCTCGTATCGGCGTCGCGCAGCTGATTGACGATGTCGGGGCCGTCGCCGCTCGCGTTCATCCCGACGTACCGCAGGATGCTCTGGTCGGTGACCTTCTTCTGCATCCGCTTGAGGTTCTCGTCCTTGTTGTCGCCCTTCGCCTGCTCCTGCTGCTGGGGCTGCGTCTTCTTGGGGGGCGCCTGGACGATCGCCTCACCGCCGTCGCTCTTCTCCGAGGACTTGTCCTCGGTCGGCTGCTCCTTCTGAACCGGCGCCTGGTCGCGCTTGCTGACGATGACCTCGACGAAACGATCGGGGCCGTTGTCGATGCCCTTCGGCGGGGGCGGCATGTCGCGTGACAGGCCCCACGCGATGGTGAAGACCTGGGCGATGAAGCTCGCGAGCACGTAGCTCGTGAACGTCCAGTCGAAGCGCTTGAACCACGTCGACTTCACGCTCGCCGGCAGCTGCAGGCGGGACGGCGGCGGCGGCACCACGAACTGGAAGAGCAGCGTCACGTCGCCGATGACGACCTTGCCGCGGCTCTTCTCGGAGAGCGTCAGCGCATAGCCGTCGCTCTTCTTCGCCGCCAGCTTGCGCTCGCGCACCGACTTGAGGTCGAGCACGGCGTCTTCCACGGAGACACGGCCGTCCATGTCGTCGCGGAAGTTGAGCTGGAACGTCCCGCTCTTCAGGTCGAAGAGCGTGTAGCTCTTCGGCACGGCGGCCGCCGGCAGGACGAAGGTGTTGCGCGGCGATTGGCCGATCGTGACCGCCTCGCGTTTGCGAAGCAGCCGCTCCTCGACGATCTTACCGTTCTGGATGACCCCGATACGCAGGATCTTCCGGTCCCTCTGACCCATCACCTACGTCCTTCCGACGCGACACCCGAGAGAATCGGCGCAACGCTCATCGTACTCAAGGCCGACACGCCGGTCATACCCCCCACTGCTCCGGACAGACAACGCGAGATCAGAAGGGTTCCTTCTCGACGCTCTTCAGGATCAGGGGAATGAAGCTCTTCTTGGGCTCGAGGCCCTCGAAGTTCAACTCGTTGCGCTGAAGGATGTAGAAGGCTTCGGGCTTCTGCACCCGACCCTCGACCTTCATCGCCTCGATCTGGATGACGCGCGGCGCCCGACCGGCCTTCTTCTTGTCCGCCGGCGCCGGGCTGGCAGCCGCCTCCGGCTGACCCTGCGCGCTCGCGGACGCCGTGAGGCCCGCGACGAGGCCGGAGACGAGGGCGAAATTCGTCCACCGCTTCACTTCTCCTCACCTCCCGGATCGACCCCGGCCTGGGCCGGCGCCGCTCCGTCCTTCGCCGCCGCATCACCGTCACCCTTGGCCTCGCCGCCTTCGGGACCCTTCGGGGCCTGGCGGGCCTGCGCGGCCTTCTTCGTCTCGACGTCGATGCGCTTCTGAGCTTCGGCGACGTACTGCTCGACCGGATCCCCGGCGGGCCTGGACGACGCGACCTGACGGTACTGCTCGAAGTATGCAAGAGCGCGTTCGAGCCGGGCAACCGCCTCCATCCCCGGGATCTGTCCGTCGAGGTACAGGATGCCGAGGTTGTAGAGCGCATCGGCCGAGCGCGGCGATTGCTGGAGGGCGTCGCGCAGGACCGCGTCGGCCTCGGCGTACTTCTGCTGGCCTTTCAAGGCGTTGCCGAGGTTGATGCGCGCCGGCAGCATGCCCGGCCACCGGGCCAGCGCCTTGCGGAACAGGTCCTCGGCGCCCGCGAAGTCGCCGGCCTCGTGATAGACGAGGCCGAGGTTGTTGTAGATCTCGGCCGTGGCGCCGCCGGGCAGCGCGATCGCCTTCTCGAGCGCCGCGCGCGCCTTCGGCCGCTCGCCGAGCTTGAGGTGCGCGAGCGCCATGCGCCCGAGCAGGCTCGGATCTTCGGGCTCGAGCGCGAGCGCATTGGTGAGGATGGCGACGGCCAGCTCGAACTTGCCCTGGTGCGCGTAGGCCCCGGCGAGGTTGCGCATGGCGTCGACGTTCTTCTCGTCGCGGCGCAGCACCTGCTTGCTGTCGGTGACGACGTCGTCGGCGCGGCCCATCGCGAGGCGGACGGTGTTCACCGCGTTGCGCAGCGCGTTGCTCTCGGGCGCCTTCGCCAGTTGGCCCTCGGCGAATCGCAGCGCACCCGGCGCGTCGCCGGCACGGATGAGGAGCGAGGCGATGGCCGCGACGGCGGGACCGAAGTCGGCGCGCGCGGTCAGCGCCTGCTCGTACGCCTGCCGCGCCCCATCGCCGCGGCCCTGCCACTCCTCGAGCACGCCGATGTTGTACCAGGCCTCGGCGAACTTCGGGTCTTCGCCAGCGGCGTCGCGGAACTTGCCGCGCGCCCCTTCGATGTCGCCGCTCGCGGCGCGCTGGCGGCCCTCCTCGAGCAACGACGCGGCCCGGCGTTCGATCTCGGGCTTCGCGTCCACCTGCTGCTTGCGGATGGCCGTGTTCCCGTCGCCGGCCGTGGCCGCCGGCGTCGCCGTCGACGTCGAGGTCGTCGGCTGCCGGCCACCGCAGCCGGCGCTGGTCGCCAGGAGCGCGATGACGAGGAGGCGGCGCTGTCGCTTCACTTCTCGGCCTCCGGCGTGGGCGCGTCGGGCGCGGCCGGCGGGGGCAGGAGCCGCGCCGGCGTCAGGCTCTGCTCGGCGAGCATGCGCCGCTCCTCCTTGAAGAGCGGGTAGTCGCTGGGCTTGTACTTGTTCAACGCCTGGAGGATGCGTTTGGTCCAATCGTTGGTGACGCGGAACTCGCGCGCCTTCGCGAAGGCCTCTTCGTAACGCTTGACCGCCTCGTCCTCGATGGGGACGGCGATGTCCTCGAGCTGCGTGCGGTACTCGTCCTCCATCTCCGGCGAAAAGCTCTCGGGGATGGGCGCCTCGTACAGGCGTTCGGCGAACAGCTGGTAGATGTGGCCGAGGCGATAGAACGACGCCAGCGTCCACTCGAAGTCCTTGTATTCGATGACCTCGGCGTACTGGCGCTGCAGTGCCTTCAGCTGGCCCTGCATGTCCTTGATGATCTTGCCCTGGTTCGGCAGCGATCCCACCAGCTTCAAGCCCTGGTATCGCTGAAAGTCGTATTCGACCAGCTTGAAACGCGCCTTCGCCGGGAACCGCGCCTCATAAGTGCCTGCGCCGAGCCCACGTGCGTTGAACTCGGTGATGATGCGCTGGTACGACGCGCGCGCCTGCTTGTCGCGCCCCTCTTTTTCGTGGAGGTCGGCGACGTTGCCGAGGGCCTCCATCGCGAGCTTGTTGTTGGCCGGGTTGTTGCCGTACCGCGTGACGAAGGTGTCGTAGATGCGCAGCGCGTTCTTCGTGTCGTTGAGCTTCTCGTAGTTGCGCGCGGCCCGATAGTACGTGTCCGCCGTGTCCTCGCGCCCCGGGAACAGCTCCGCGTAACGCTCGAAGTTGGTCGCCGCCTCGCGGTAGCGCTGCGTCTGCTCCTGGAGGAGCGCCGCCTGGAACAGCGAATCGGCGCGGTGCTCCGATTGCGGATAGTCCTGCACGAGCTTCAGGTGGCTCTGCACCGCGCGTTCGAAGTCGTAGAAGCGCTCGGAGTTCACCCCGACACGGAAGAGCGCGTTCTCGGCGAACTCGCTCTTGGGATAGTTCCGGAAGATGCGCTCGTAGGTGTTGGTCGCCGATTCGAAGCGGCGCGTCTTCTCGAACGCCACCGCGGCGTTGTTCAGCGCGCGGTCGGCGAACTTGTTGTCGGGGTTCTCGTCGACGAGCCGGACGTACTGCTCGGCGGCCTTCTCGAACTGGCCCGACGCGAACAGCTCCTCGGCCTGCTTGAACTCGGCGCCGACCTTCAGGACGCCGACCTCGTTCGCCAGCGCACGGCGCTCCTCGTCCGAGCCGAGGTTCGCCTTGGCGATGATGTCGGACCACTCCGCCATCTTTTGCCAATCGCCCGCCTTGCGGTACGAGTCGATGATGTTGCGCGCCGCGTAGACGGTGACTTTCTCGCGCGGGTGCTTCTCGACGAGCCACGAGAACCACTTCCGCGCCTCGTCGTAGTGCTGATAGTCGTAGTAGACCTCGCCGATCTTGTACGCGATGCGCGGCAGCCGCGACGAATCGGCGGAGTTGACGTAGTTGGCGTTCACGTACTGCTCGCGCGTGGCGAGCAACGTCATCACCTCGGCGGGGATCGGCTGAGGCTGGATCGCAGGCGCCTCACCCTCCGCCGTCTTCTGCGGCGACGCGGGCGGCGGCTCGTCGGACGGGGCCTGGTCGGTCAGCGAGGGCCGCGCCTCGATCTTGCCTTCTGCGATCAGCTTCTTGAGGTAATTCTCGCGGGACAGGATGGCGCTGAAGGCCGCCGGCTCGCGGTACTTCGTACCGAGCTGACTGTCGCGCACCTTGACGTACGCCTCCGCCGCCTCGGCGAAGCGGAACGAGTAGTACAGGCACTCCGCATAGAAGAACGCGAGATCGTAGGCGTTCTGCGACTTCGGATACCGGGCGAGGTAGCGCTCGTAAGCGACCGCGGCGAGCTGGTACTCGCGGATCGCCTCCTGCTCGGCGGCCCGGTCGCCGGCGAGGGCCTTCGGCTTCAGCTGCTGGGCGCGGTTGTGGTGCCACGTCGCCGCCTGGATGAGCGCCTGCTCGACGGCCTTCTCGGCGGCCGCCACGACCTTCGGGTTGTCGGCGTTGGCCCGCTGCCACTCCGACCCCTCGCCGTACAAGCGGGACAGCTGGTCGCGCTCGGCGAAGGCGTCCTCGAAGCGCTGCTGGCGCTCGAGCGCCAGGATGAGCTGCTCGTGGAGCTCCGGGTTCTCGGGGTTGTTCGGGAACTTCTTCAGCAAGTACTGGATGGTCTCGACGGACTCCTTGTACTTGGCATTGTCGAAGAAGATCTGGGCCGTCGCCTTGAGCACCTCGTGCTCGTACGGCTTCTCGCCCTTCATGTGACGGATCACGCGCGGGAAGCCGGCGTCGGCGTCGGGCTCGCCGTCGCCGTTCCAGTCTTCTTCCTGGAGCGAGATCGCCAGGTACTGGATGGCCTCGGAGCGCAGCTCGGAGCCGGCGGTGCCCGTCTTCTCAGCCTGCGCGTCGCTGTACTCGATCAGCTCGCGGAAGCGCTGGATCGAGTTGTCGTACTGGTCGTCGCGGTAGTACGTCCAGGCGAGCTTGTAGAGCGCCTTGTCGTAATACGGGCTGTCCTTGTAGGCCAGGACGCGCGTGTACGCGTCGATCGCCTTCGCGAGCTGGTTGTCGTCGAAGTAGTACTCGCCGATGCGCGTCCACGTCTCGGGCGCGAAGCGGCTCTTCGGGTACGTCTCGACGAGCAGCGTGAACTGGTCGAGCGCCTTCTGCTCGTCCCCCATCTCGAGCAGACAGTAGCCCTTCAGGTAGTAGGCGCCGTCGATGCGCGAGTAGTTCGGCCAACGGGCGATGAGCCGATCGAAGGCCTCGACCGTCTGACGGTAGTCCTGCCGCGGCTCGGTGGGCTGCGTCTCGAGCTTGCCCTCGTCGAAGAGCTTGATCTGGCGGTCGTACTCCTCGAGCTGCGCCACGTAGGCGTCGTTCGACCGCTCGAAGTAGAGCTCGGCCAGGCGGAACAGGGCGTCCGGCGTGTAGCGCGCGTTGTCGGGGTACCGGGCGAGGAACTCCTCGAAGCGACCGATGGCATCGTCGCGGCGCTTGCGCTCCTCGACGGTGAGCTGGTCGACGAGGTGGCCGTACTGGTCGTTCACCTGTAGGCGGCGCCGCTCGTAACGGTCCTCGCTGAAGGTCGCCAGGTCGCGCCGGTACTCCTCGGCTTCGGCCGCGAACTGCTCCACTTCGCGGGCGACCTCGGCGATGTCGGGCGGCAGCCCGGCGAGCGCGTCGGCGGGCGCGGCCTCCGCGGCGGGCGCCGTGTCGGCGGTCTCGGCGGCAGGCGCCTCTGCGGCGGCAGGCGCCTCCGCGGCGGCAGGCGCCTCCGCGGCCCCGCCGGCGGGGGCCGCCGTCTGAGCCATGGGCGGTCCGCCGTGCAGCGCGACCAGCAGGGCGAGGATGGCCGTCGAACGGCGGAGCTCAGTCACCGCTCACCTCGCTGAAGCTGCGCTGCAGCGCCTCGAGCTCGGCCCGCTTGCGGGCGAGCAGGTCGGCGATGCGCGCCGAGCGGTCTTCCTTCTGCTTCCAGGCCACGTCGATCAGCCCCACGTCGGCCTCGAGCACGACGTCGTCGACCCGCTTCTGGACGTGCTCGAAGCTGCGCGCGGCGATGGCCCCGCCCAGCGACTCGGTCTCGCCTTGATAGGCGACGAGCTCGCCGTCATAAGTGGCGACGTTCGCCTGCTCGGCGTCGATCCGCTTCTTGATGTCGGCGATCCGGTCGTCGACGATGCCCTGGGTGCGCTGCAGGACCGCCGCGGATCGCTGGCCGAGCTCCCGAAGCCGCAGACGCTCCGTGTCGTTCACGCCGGCGTTGCGGGCCAGCCAGGCCTCCTCGGCGTCGAGGGCCGACTCGAGGCGCCCGCGGACGCGTTCGTCCTCGGATGCGGCCTCGTCGTTCGCGCCGACCTGGATTCGCGCCTCCTCGATGGAGCGCTGCAGCACCTGCAGCTGCTCGCGGAGGGCCCGCGCTTCGGCCAGCTCGCGCTCGACCTGCGCGCGCACCGTGCCGGTCGCCGAGGGATCGCTCTCCGCCGTGCCGAGGTCGGCCACGTACTTGTCGACGGCCACCAGCTGGGCCTCCATGCCCCCGATCTGCAGGCCCAGCTTGTAGGCCTCCTGGTCGAGCCGGATCATCTCGTCGTCGATCTTGGCGTCGCGAGCCTGAAGGGCCACCGCGGAGCGCGGGATGCGCTCGAACTGCGCCGCCGCGCGCCGGCGCTCGTCGCGCAGCGCCGCGTACTCCGGCGACCGGACGTCGCGGCCCGCGAGATCGTTCATGCGCCCGCGCACTGCGGTGAGGCGCAGCCGCGCTTCGGTGCCGCGCAGCCACGCCTCGCGCAGTCGCGGGAAGATCTCGACGCGGTTGGGTGCGTTCACGGCGACCCGCAAGCGCTCGATGGTCCGGCGGGCGTCCTCGAGGCTCCGTTTCTCGGCGGCGAGGTCGCGCACGAGCCCGAGGGCGCGATCGGCCTCGACGTCGGCGCCGGCGAACTCGGCGGCCCGCTCCGGCAGGAACGACGCCAGGTCGAAGTCGGCGACGCTCGCCCCGATCACCCGGTGGAAGTGCGTGGCCAGATCGCCGCCGGCGTTGGCGGAGATGCCTCTCATCTCGGTCTGGATCGGACCGAACTCGAAGAGCACCTCCTGGAAGGCCAGCGAGGCGTCGTCGTAACGTTCGAGCATCGTCAGCAGCTGGCCCTGCAGCAGACGCGTGTCGGGACCGCGCACCACGTCGGGCTGACTGATGAGCAGGATCTCCAGCTTGCGCAGCGCCTTCTCGTACTCGGTCTGCTTGATGGAGATCCAGACGCTCTCGTAGAGCGCCTCGTCGAAGTGGGCTGATTCGCGCGAGATGGCCGCATAGGCCTGCACCGCGTCGTTGAATCGCCCCAATTCGTAGTAGATACGAGACGTTGCGAGGCGGGCGAGGTCGATGAGCTCCGCGTCGTCACGCGCCGCGTTCGCGCGGTCGGGCGGCGTGGCGACGATGGCCTCGAACAGCTTGAGCGCCTCGTCGTTGCGGCCCTTGCGCAGGAGGATCACGCCCTCGAAGTAGCGGGCGCGCAAGGCCAGCTCGGCGTCGGCCGGAACCTGCCGGAAGTGCGCCAGCGCCTTGTCGTCGGCCCGGGTGAGCGAGTGGTACTTGCCCACCGCGTACAGCAGGCGCGGATCGGGGCTCGAGGCCAGCAGTCGCGACGCGCGATCGAGGTACGCCTGCGCCCGGCGCACGTCGCCCGTCTGCAAGGCGATCTCGAGCAGGCGTCCCATGGCGCTCTGCTGCTGGTCCGGCGTGCCCCGGGAGACGACCTCTTCGAACCACTGCGCGGCGAGATTGAAGTTGCCGATCTGATAGAGCGACTCGGCGAGGTACGTCAGCGCGTCGCGGTAGGCCGGGTGCGCTCGGTTGCGTGGGTCCTCGACGACGTCGAGCAGGACCATCGCGGCCCGGGTGTAGTCGCGCTGCAGGAAGAAGAGCTGCCCGTCGCTGAGGCGCGCCGTCAGCTTGTGCTCGCCCTCGAACTGCTCCGGCGCGAGGTAGTCGCGCTCCGCCTCCACGAGGCTGGTCGAAATCTGCTCGAGCTCGGCGCGGATGTCGTCGGCCTCGGCGGCGCCCACCGCGCGGGGCGCCGCGAAGAGAGCGACAGCGGCTGCCACGACCCGAAGTCGGTGTGGACGCATGGCCTACCTGTCGGCGCCCGTCGTCTCGGCCTCGGCGCGCGGCGCGGTGCCGCGCTGGGACTCGAAGATCTGCGGCTCGAAACGGATGTAGGGGCGGTCCTTCAGGTCGGTCGTGATGCCGCCGCGCTCGAAGGCGACGACCTTCAGCCGGAGCCGCTTCCCCTCTTCGGCGCGGAACGTGTGCGAGTCACGGAGCGTGAACTGGTAGCCGGACAGATAGGAGAAGATGCCGAAACCGTGGCCTCGGTAGACCATCACGACCGAGACCGTGTGGTTGCCCGGCACGATCGGACCGTTGAAGATCTCGACCTCCTCCTGGCCGTCGAGGTCGCCGTCGACGTCGACCCGACTGAAGATCGGCGCGCCGTCGAGGCTGTAGACCACCTTCTCGAGACGGAAGGTCGAGCCCATCTCGTTGCGGTGGACGATCTGGGCCTCGGCGCCGGCGATGCTGCTCGCGAGGACGCTCTCCTTGAGGATGGCGAGGCGCGTCTTCGAGCGGAAGATCTTCTCCTTCAGCTCGTTCACCCGCGTCTCGAGATCCTTGATCTTGAGCTCGTAGGCCTCGTCGCCGGTCTCGGGCGCGGGCGCCGAGGCCGGCGCGCCGGCCTGCTGCACCTCGACCTGCGTGCTGCCGGGCGCGTCGGCGGACGCCGCCGCGCTGGCCGGTGCGGCCGCGCGCGCCGGCGCCGCCGCCGCGCTCGCCGGTGCCGCCGTCCCCGCGCCGGCTGACCCCGCCGCCTCCTGGCTGGCGGGCCGGGCGCTGGCCTGGACGGCCCCACCGAGCATGAGGAGGAGTAGCGCGATTCGGCGCATGGCAACTGCTCCAGAGGAGACCCACCTCTTACGAGGGGCAGGTCCGGCGAGTAACACAGTGGCCAAAGGGCTGTCAATCATACGGATTCCGCTGATGGAAAGTTGAACCCGTTGAAGTGAAAGGCTTTTTTGGCCGCTCAGGCCGCGCCCCAGCGCCCCGCTTCGAGCAGTCGTCGGGCCACTGCGGTCATCAACTCCGGCAATCCTTCACCGGTGACGGCGGAAATGGCCAGAACTTCACCGGCCTCGTCGCGCAGGGCCCCACGGACGGCCTCGAGCTGCTCGCGGACCTCGGTGCGGTCGAGCTGGGTGATGACGACGAGGAAAGGCCGCAGGAGCAAGGTCGGGTCATAGGCTCCGAGCTCCATCCGCAGCGTCCTGAAGTCCCCCACCGGGTCGCGCCCCGGGGTCGCGTCTTGTGTGATGAGGAACAGAAAGAGGGAGGTGCGCTCGATGTGACGGAGGAACTGATGTCCGAGGCCCGCGCCCTCGGCCGCGCCCTCGATGAGGCCCGGCAGATCGGCAACGACGTAGCTGCGCTCGTCGTCGACGCGGACGACGCCGAGATGGGGACGCAGCGTCGTGAACGGGTAGTCGGCCACCTTGGGACGGGCGCGGCTGACGCGGCTGACGAAGGTGGACTTGCCGGCGTTCGGGAAGCCGACGAGGCCCACGTCGGCGATGAGCTTGAGCTCGAGCCGCAGGTCGCGCTCCTCGCCCTCCTCGCCCGGCTGGGCGAAGTCGGGCGTGCGCCGCGAGGCCGTGGCGAAGTGCTCGTTGCCCCTGCCGCCGCGGCCACCGCGGCAGACGACGACTTCGGCGCCGGCCTCGCTCAGGTCGGCGACGAGCTCGCCGGTGCCCTCGTCGTAGACCTGCGTGCCGACCGGCACGCGCAGCACGAGCGTCTCGCCGTCGCGGCCGGTGCACTGGTTCGTGCCCCCGGGCTGACCCTTCTGTGCCGCGTGGCTGCGCTTGTATCGATAGTCGAGGAGGGTGGCCAGCGCCGGATCGGCGCGCAAGACGACGTCGCCCCCCCGGCCGCCGTCGCCGCCGTCGGGTCCGCCGCGGGGCACGTACTTCTCGCGGCGGAAGCTGACGGCCCCCGCGCCTCCCCTGCCCGCGGCGACGTGGACGAGGGCCTGGTCGATGAACTTGATGGGTCGTCTCCGGCCGCCGACCGCGGAGCAGAGGGGAAGCCGCAGACTGGCGGCGGCGAGCCCCGGACGCTGCTCCCGGGGGCGAGGGCGCTCGGACCGGCGTCCGAGCGGGGTGTCAGTAGACCGCGACCCGCTTGCGACCGGCGCCGAAGTCCTCGAACTTCACGGTGCCGTCGGTGAGGGCGAAGAGCGTGTAGTCACGGCCGACGCCGACGTTCTTGCCGGCGTGGATCTTCGTGCCGCACTGGCGGACGAGGATGTTGCCCGCACGCACGGCCTGACCGTCGAAGCGCTTGACGCCTCGGAACTTCGGCTTCGAGTCGCGGCCGTTGCGAGTGCTGCCCTGGCCTTTTTTGTGAGCCATTTCGAGTTTCTCCGAACGATGCCGCCGGGCGGCAGCGCGTCAGGCCGAGATGCCGGTGATCTTCAGCTCGGTGAAGGACTGACGGTGACCCTGCTTCTTGTGGAAGCCCTTGGTCCGGATCTTCCAGAAGACGATGATCTTCTTGGCGCGGTCCTGCGCGGTGATGGTGGCGGTGACTTTGGCGCCGTTCACGCGCGGGGTGCCGATGGCAGGCTCGCCATTGCCGCCGACGAGGAGCACCTCGTCGAGCGTCACGGTGTCGCCGACGTTGCCCGGCAGCTTCTCGACGCGCAGGGACTGGCCCTCGGCCACCCGATACTGCTTTCCGCCGGTCTGGATGATCGCGTACATGGTTCGTCCCTACGGAAGACGGTAGATCCTAACGGGGCCGGAACCCTATCGCTGGATCGATTGCAAGTCAACCCTGCCGGAGCAGCGCCGCGAGGCTGTCCGCGTAGGGTGGCCGTGCCACTCCGCGCTCGGTGATGATCGCTGTGACGAGGCGCGCCGGCGTCACGTCGAATGCGGGGTTCTCGACGGCCACACCGGCAGGCACGAGACGCCGGTCGCCGAGGTGCGTCACCTCGCGGTCGTGCCGGCGCTCGATCGGGATCTCGGCGCCGGTCGGCGTCGCCAGATCGACGGTGCTCGTCGGCGCGGCCACGTAGAACGGCAGCCCATGCGCGTGGGCGAGGACGGCGACGGCGTAGGTGCCGATCTTGTTGGCCACGTCGCCGTTGGCGGCGACGCGGTCGGCGCCGACGACGACGGCGTCGACCTCGCCCCGCTGCATGAAGTGCCCGGCCATGTTGTCGGTGATGACACGCACCGGGATGCCCTCGCGGTGGAGCTCCCAGGCCGTCAGGCGGGCGCCCTGGAGGAACGGCCGCGTCTCGTCGGCGAGGACGTGGCGGAGGCGGCCCGTCTTCCATGCGCTGCGGGCGACGCCGAGCGCCGTGCCGTAACCACCCGTGGCCAGGCCGCCGGCGTTGCAGTGGGTGAGGAGGCGCGTGCCCTCGGGGAGCAGCGCCGCTCCCAGATCGCCCATCGCCTCGCACATGGCGACGTCCTCGGCGGCGATCGCGTGGGCCTCCTCGAGCAGGCAGGCGGCGGCCTCGGCCGGCGGCCCCTCGCAGGCACGCAGGCGGCGGCGCATGCGTTCGAGCGCCCAGAAGAGGTTCACCGCGGTCGGCCGCGTGGCCGCCAGGCCCGAGAAAGCCGCCTCGAGCGCGCGCTCGAGATCGGGCACGTCGTGGGCGCCCGCGGCGCGGTCCAGCGCGGCGATCGCGAGGCCGTACGCGGCGCTGATGCCGATGGCCGGCGCGCCGCGGACGACCATCTCGCGGATGGCGTCGGCCACCTGCTCCCAGGTCGCCGCGATGACGTAGACCTCGTTCTCGGGCAGCCGACGCTGGTCGATCAGGACCACGGCGCGCTCGGCGTCGCGCCACTCGATCGGCCGAAAGGCGCTCACGTCCCCTCCCCGGCCAGCAGTCGGTCGACGATTTCGTTGGTGAGCTTCGGATTGGCCTTGCCGCTCATCGCCTTCATGACCTGCCCCACGAAGTACCCCTTGAGCGCAGCTTTGCCGGCGCGGAACTGCTCGACCTGGCTCGGGTTCTTCGTGATGACCTCGCGGGCGACGGCCTCGATGGACGCCGCGTCGCTCACCTGGACGAGCCCCCGCTTCGCGACGATCTCGTCGGGCGTGCCCTCGCCGGCGAACATGGCCTCGAAGACGTCCTTCGCGATGCGGCCGCTGATCGTGCCCTCGCCGATGAGCGCCACGAGCCGCGCAAGCGACGCCGGCGGGATCGGCGACACGCCGATTCGTTCGGCGGGCAGGCGCCCGAGGAGCTCTGTCGTCAACCAGTTGCTGATGAGCTTCGGATCGGGATGCACGGCGACCGCCGCCTCGAAGTAGTCGGCCAGCGCGCGCTCGCTCGTCAACACGCCCGCGTCGTAGGCGGAGAGGCCGATGTCGCGCTCGAAGCGCTGGCGGCGCGCCCGCGGCAGCTCCGGCAGCTCCGCCCGGATCGCGGCGATCTGCGCTTCGGCCACGTCGAGTGGCGGCAGGTCCGGCTCCGGAAAGTAGCGGTAGTCGTGGGCCTCTTCCTTGGAGCGCATCGCGCGGGTGCGCCCCGCGGCGTCGTCCCAGAGGCGGGTCTCCTGGACGACGGTGCCGCCGTCCTCGTTCACGGCGATCTGGCGCTCGACCTCATAGGTCAACGCGCGGTGGATCCCCTTGAACGTGTTCATGTTCTTGATCTCGACGCGGGTGCCGAGCTCGGCACGGCCGACCGGGCGCACCGAGACATTGGCGTCGCAGCGAAAGCTGCCTTCCTCCATGTTCCCGTCGCAGATGCCCAGGAACCGCACGATGGCGTGCAGCGCCTTCAGGTAGGCGACGGCCTGATCGACCGAGCGCAGGTCCGGCTCGCCGACGATCTCGACGAGCGGGACGCCGGCGCGATTGAGATCGACGAGGGTGCTGCCGGTGTCGGCGTGGAGCGACTTTCCGGCGTCCTCTTCCATGTGGATGCGGCGGATGCCGGCGGACATCGTGACGCCGTCGACGTCGAACTCGAGGCGCCCGTGCTCGAGGACGGGAACCTCGTACTGCGTGATCTGATAGCCCTTGGGTAGATCGGGGTAGAAATAGTGCTTGCGCGCGAAGTGACTGCGCCGGTTCACGGTGCATCCGAGCGCGAGCCCCGCCTTCACCGCGTAGTCGACCGCCTGACGATTGAGGACCGGCAAGACGCCGGGCATGCCGAGGCAGATGGGGCACGTCTGGGCGTTCACGTCGGCGCCGAAGCGCGTGGGGCAGCCACAAAAGAGCTTCTCGTCGGTGAGGAGCTGACAGTGGACCTCGAGGCCGATCACCGGCTCGTAGCGCGTGGTCATCGACGGACCTCCGGAGGATCCCCGGGCAGCCGGGCCTTCCACGGGGTGGCGTCCTCGTAGGCGGCGCCGATGCGCAGCAGGCCCGCCTCGTCGAAGGGCCGGCCGAGGAGCTGCAGGCCGATGGGCAGGTCCGCCTCGTCGAAGCCACAAGGCACCGACAGCCCGGGCAACCCCGCGAGATTGCAGGACAATGTGAAGATGTCCGCCAGGTACATCTGGAGGGGGTCGTCGAGGCGTTCGCCCAACTTGAAGGCCGTCGTCGGCGAGGTGGGGGTCACGATCGCGTCCACACGCTCGAACACATCGTCGAAGTCGCGCCGGATGAGCGTCCGCACCTGGCCCGCCTTGCGGTAGTAGGCGTCGTAGTAGCCCGCGGAGAGCGCGAAGGTGCCGAGCAGGATGCGGCGCTTCACCTCGGCGCCGAAGCCCTGGCCGCGCGTCTCGGCGTACATGCCCTGGAGGTCGTCGGCGGTGACCCGGAGGCCGTATCGCACGCCGTCGTAGCGCGCGAGGTTGCTCGACGCCTCCGCCGGCGCGACGAGGTAGTAGGTCGCCACGGCGTACTTCGTGTGCGGCAGCGAGACGTCGACGATCTCGGCGCCGAGGTCGCGCAACTGTTCGATGGCGGCACGGACGGCGCGCTCGACCGCCGGCTGCAGGCCGGTCTCGGGGAAGTACTCGCGGGGCACGCCGAGGCGCACGCCGCGCAGGTCGGCCCCCTGCGGCAGCTCGCCGAGGCCGCCCGGCACCGGGACCGCGGCGCTGGTCGCGTCGTACGGATCGTGGCCGGCGACGACCTCGAGCAGGCGCCCGACGTCGCGGACGGTTCGACCCATCGGGCCCACCTGGTCGAGGCTGCTGGCGAAGGCGACGACGCCGAAGCGCGACACACGGCCGTAGGTCGGCTTGAGGCCGACGATGCCGCAGAGCGCCGCAGGCTGGCGGATGCTGCCGCCGGTGTCCGTCCCGAGCGAGCCGGCGCAGAGGCGGGCCGCGACCGCCGCCGAGCTGCCGCCGCTGCTGCCGCCGGGCGTGCGATCCAGCGCCCACGGGTTGCCCGTGCGGCGGAAGGCGCTGTTCTCGGTGGACGAGCCCATCGCGAACTCGTCCATGTTGAGCTTCCCGAGGATCACCGCGCCGGCTTCCCGGAGGCGGCGCACGACGGTGCCGTCGTAGGGCGGCACGAAGTCCTCGAGGATTCGGCTCGCGCAGGTGGTGCGCAGGCCTCGCGTGAGGAAGATGTCCTTCAGCGCGATGGGGACGCCGGCGAGCGGGCCCTCGCCCCGGTGGCGGTCGGCGGTCTCCGCCTGGGCGAGCGCGCCCGCCGCGTCGACGGTGAGGTACGCGCCGACGGCGGCATCGAGGGCCTCGATGCGATCGAGGTAGGCGCGCGTCACTTCGACGGCGCTCACCTCGCCCGTCGCGAGCCGGTCGGCCAGGGCGCACAGGGTCCAGTCCGCGGCGGGGATCATCGCTCGCCCTCCAGCACAAACATCGGCGGGGTCACAGGACTCTTGGCACGCGGAAGGCCCCGGCGGTCGCTTCGGGGGCGTTCGCCAGGCGCTCGGCGTTCGTGATCGCGACACGCTGACCAGGCGCGCGGAAGGTGCCCTCGGGGCCGGCGAATGCGGTGGGCTCGACGCCGGAGGTGTCGACCTCCGCCAGCTCGTCGACGGCGCGCAGGATGTCGGCGAGCTGCCTCCCGAGGACGGCCTGCTCCTCGGGCGTCAGGGCGAGGCGGGCCAGCTTCGCGACGTGAGCCACCCGCTCGGGATCGGTGAAGTCGTTGCGTGCGGCCACGTGCACCTCGGTCGCCAGGGTGACCGAGGTCTATATACCCGGCCCCTCGCTACCGCAACCGGTCGATCTTGCGCTGGGCCATCTCGGCCTTGCGGCCGTTGGGGTGGACCTCGAGGTAGTGACGGTAGGCCTCGACGGCCTGCGTCGTCTGGCCCGCGCGCTCGTGGGCCTCGGCGAGGCCGTACAGGGCGTCGGCGTAGCGTGGGCTGCGCTCGAGCGAGCGCCGGAAGAAGCTGACCGCCGTGGTGTACTCGCGCTGGTCCATGAAGCACCAGCCGATGTTCGCGTACGGCTCCGGGCTGCGGTCCTTGCGGGTGGCAGCCTCTTCGAAGAAGGCGCGGGCGTCGCGGCTGCGGCCGGACTCGAGCAGGCGGTAGCCCTGCATCATCAGGGCGTCATAGTCCTGACCGGGCTGGGGACGCGCGGGGGGGGCGGGCCGCTCGGGCTCGGGCGGACGGGCCTCCACGCGCGGTCGAGGCTCCTCGCGACGCGGGGGCTCGGCCGGTCGCGCCTCGACGACGGGGACGGCGACCGCCTCGGCGCTCGCCACCTTCACCGCGTCCTGGGAGGCGGGCGAGGGCGACATTTTGCCGGAGATCTCGGTGAGCAGCCGCTTGCCCGGGCCGTGATCGGGCACCGACGCCACCAGCTCGACGAGGAGCGAAGCGGCCTCCTCGCTCTTGCCGGCCCGACGGAGCGCGACCGCCCGCAGATAACGCGCGCGTGGCAGATCGACGGCGTCGGCGGCCAGCTCGCCGAGGCGGCGCGCGGCGTCGGCGGCGTCGGCGCTCGGCTCCTCGAGCGGCAGCGCCGCGCGGAGCAGCGCCAGCTCGGGCCGGCCCTCGGCATCGGGCTGCAGCTTCGCGACGTAGCGCATGGCCGAGGCCCGTTCACCCATGACGCGGAAGTAGTCGGCGAAGACGAGGTCGACGTCGACGTTCGTCGGCGCCAGCTCCCGGGCCGACGCGAGGAACTGCTCGGCGCGGACGAGCTGCGCCGCGGCGTCGCGACCGTCGACCGGGGCCTGCTGCCGCTGGGGCGGCACCTCCCGCGCCTCCGTCCGCAGGTAGTCGGCGCGGGCGACGGCCACGCGGGCGCGGCCAAGCAGGGCCCGCGCCGCGAGCACCGCGTCGGAGGGCGGCTCGCCGAGCGCGTCGAGGGCAGAGACGTACTCGGCGTCGGCCCGCTCGAAGCCCGCGTCGGTGTCGCGCGCGTACTCGACGTCGGCGCGATCGAGCTTCACCACGAGCGAGGCGCTCGGCGACGGACGGGCCGACGGCTGCGTCGTCCGGTTCGCCGCCGTCTCGCGTGCGGGCGACGACGCCGTGGTGCGGGAGCGCGCCATGAGATCGAAGACGAAGTACGCGACGAAGAGCAGCGCGCCGGTGGCCAGCACACCGAACACGAAGCCGCGCGCCGTGTTCCCGGAGCGCTGCGGCGCCGGCGGAGGCCCGCCGATGTCGATGCCGAACGGCGTCATCTGAGGTGGCAGCGGCGCCGGCGTCGCGCCACGCGGGTACATCGGCGCCTGCGGCTCGGGCATGGGCGTCGGCGGCGGCGGCGGGACGCCCATCCGGCCCTGCCAGGAGGCGCGGGGACTGCCTGCGCCCATCGGGGCGGGCGTGGACGGCATCGAGGCCGCCGCCGGCGGCGGCGTGCGCATGGGCAGCGGCTGCGAGACCGACGTCGGTCCCTCGAGGCGGAACTCGCCCGTGTCGAGCAGGTCGTCGCGGCCGCGCGGCGGCGGTGGCGGCGCGGCGGGGATCGGACTCGAACGGACGGGCCCCGTGCGACGCGCCGCCCCCGGCGTCGGCTGCGGCGTGGGCGCGACCATCGGCTCGGCCCCGTCGACCACCAGGAAGAAGCTCGACAGCTCGACGATGGAGCCCAGCGGCTTCCAGCTCTGCCCCGTCTTGGAGATCTGGTCGTCGCGGGAGACCTTGCGCTCGATGATCCACTTCTGGAGCGTCGAAAGGTCTTTGAAGTGAAGCACTTCGCCGTCAGCGCGGCGAATCATCCACTGGCCGCCGCGCGTGCTCGGCATCGAGCCGCCCGGCTCGTCGGCCACGTCGAGCGGCATCTGGACGGTGTCGGGCGCGTCGCTGGCGCTGCGCCGGGCCACTTTGAAGAGGTGGCCGCAATGCGTGCACTTCACGTTGACGCCGGCTTCGGTGACGCGCGCGTCGTCGAATTCGTACTCCGTGCCGCACCGCTCGCACTTGACGTCCATGCGCTACCTGCCCATCCGCGCCATGCGCCGACGATACTCCGCCAGCGCCTCGCGTGCCTCGTCATCGCTGCCGGTCCGGTGCAGGGCCACCGCGAGGTGCCGGAAGACGCTGGGGTGAGCCCCCTCGGCCTCGGCCGCCTGGCGGAGCAACTGGGCCGCGCCCGTGTTCTGGCCCGCTTCGAGGGCGGCGATCGCCGCCCGCACCTGCTCGTCCGGCGTGTGCGGCGCCGCCTCCTTCGCCGGCTCTGGCGGAAGGCTCATGAAACCCGTCTTCAAGCCCACGGCCACGCCCCCGCCCGCCAGGAGCCCGCCGCCGAGCAACAACCAGAGAACGAACCCCAGGCCCAGGCTCGGGCGCTGCTCGACCCGCGCCGGCCGGGCGCCCGCCCGCGGCGCGGCCACCTCCCGGCTCCGAGCCGGCGTGCGCGCCGGCGCCGTGCCCGCCTTCGCGGAGGCGGTGCCCTGCCGCTTGGGGCGCGGATCGGTGTCGAGCTGGAGCGGCGCCTCGTCGGGGCGCGGACCGACGGCGCCGGCGGCGGAGAGGCCGAGCCGCTTCGACAGCTCGGGGACGTCGCGCACGGGCAGGAACGCCCCGGCGCCGCGCGCCACGCGGACACCCTCGACGTCGTCCTTGCCCTCGAGCCAGGCCACCACCGCGTCGAGCGTCATGAGCTCGTAGACCAGCCCGCGCTCGCTCTTGACGCGCCAGCCGCCCGCCTCGTCAGCCCGCACCGCCCCGGCGAGCCCGTCGTCGAAGGCGAACCCCGGGCCGTCGTCGACGCTGCCGCCGGGGACCGCAGACGGGCCCACGGGATCGAGGAGGGCCGACAGGTCGTACCCGGCGTCGGCGGCGCGCGGCATGTCGCCCAGTGGCGTCGGCTGGGTGCCGCCGAGGCCATCGGCGGAACCGGCGAGCTCGCTGAGGTCGAAGAGGTCACCCTCGGCCGGGCGGCCGGGAGGCGCGCCCGAAGCCTCGTCGAACAGCGGCCGACGGCACGCGCGGCACGCGGCGTCGACCTCGAACGGCCCGATCTCGTTGGTGACCCCGCAATGGCGACAGGCGAGCTGCATGACTCGACCGTCGAAACTGCCACAGGGCGACCGTGTTCGCCAGTTCCGGCGGCGCGCGACGAGGCTACGCGTCGTAGGGGGAGACGAAGCGGGCGACGATGGTCTTCTCGCCCACGTCGGGGAACGCGATCGTCAGACGCGGATCGGCGCCGCCGCTCACCGAGACGACGCGGCCGGCGCCGAACTGGGCGTGCCACACGCTCATGCCGGGGCGGTAGCGGAAGGCGCCGTCGTCGACGTCGTCGTGAGCGCGCCGGGCGTCGTCGACGGGTGCGCGCACACGCGCCGGGGCGAACGAGCGGCGGACGAGCGTAGCCTCGGGCACGACGCGGCTCTCGAGCACGTCGGACGGCAGCTCGGCGAGGAATGGGCTCGGCGGGTTGGCCGCGTCCTCCCAGCCGTAGGCGCGGCGCGCGAAGGCGCGCCGGCTGCGGGCGCGGCTCAACATCAGGCGTTCGCGGGCGCGGGTGAGCGCCACATAACAGAGGCGGCGCTCCTCTTCGAGCGCGTCGCCGCCGGTGCGCAACGAGCGGTCGTGCGGGAAGATGCCCGCCTCGAGCCCGACGACAAAAACCACAGGGAATTCGAGCCCTTTGGCCGCATGAACCGTCATCAGCGAGACGGCGCCCTGCTCGAGCGCGAGGCCGTCGACGTCCGAGACCAGCTTCACCTGCTCGAGGAAGCCGGCGAGCGTGGGCGCCGGGCTGTCGTGCTCGTACTCCTCGATGGCCTGCAGCAGGCGCTCGACGTTCTCGAGGCGCGCCGGCTCGTCGGGATCGCGGCTCGCGCCGCGGTCGCGCAGATCGGGCAGGAAGCCGGAGGCCTCGAGCGCCTCGCGCACGCGCTCCGCCGGCGGTCGCGAAGACGTCTCGCTCTCGCGGTGTTCGGCGAGCAGCGACAACATCTCGCGCAGACCCGCCGCGGCCCTGCCCTTCACCTCGCCGGCCTCGACGGCGCGCCCGACCGCGCCGCGCAGCGAGGTGCCGAGCGTCGCGGCGGCCGCCTCGAGTCGCTCGAGCGACTTGCCGCCGACGCCGCGGGGTGGGCTGCCCACCGCCCGACGGAAGGCGACGTCGTCCGAGGGGTTCACCAGGAGGCGGATCCACGCGAGCGCGTCCTGCACCTCGGCGCGCTCGTAGAACGAGCGCCCGCGCACCACCACGTACGGAACGCGGGCCGCGCGCAGCGACTCCTCGAAGTCGAGCGTGAGGCTGTTCGTGCGAAAGAGGACCGCGAAGTCGCCGGGGCGGTAGCGGTCGTCGCGGCAGAGCGTCTTCACGCGCTCCGCGACCCACCGCGCCTCGTCGCGCCCCGTGGCGGCCTCGAAGAGCTCGATCCGCGGTCCGGGGCCGCGCTCCGTCCACAACGCCTTGCCGAGCCGGCGCTTGTTGTGGCCGATGACGCCGTTGGCCGCCGCGAGGATGTGGCCCGAGCTGCGGTAGTTCTGCTCGAGCCGGACCACGCGAGCACCGCCATAATCCTTCGGAAAATCGAGGATGTTGCCCACATCCGCCCCGCGCCAGCCGTAGATCGACTGGTCGTCGTCGCCGACCACGAAGAGGTTGCTGCCGGGCGGCGCCATCAGGCGGAGCCACTGGTACTGGGCGGGGTTCGTGTCCTGGAACTCGTCGACGAGGAACCAGCGCCACCGTCGCTGCAGGTCGGCGGCGAGGTCCGGGTGCTCCCGGAGGAGCTGCGCCGGCCGCACGATCAGGTCGCCGAAGTCGAAGGCGTCGGCGCGCTCGAGCAGCCGTTCGTAGGCCTCCGCGACCCGCACGCCGCCGGCCTGCACCACCTCGAGCGGCAGGTCGGCGGCGTCGACGGCGGCGCCGGCGTTCTTGGCGCGGTCGATGGCCTCCCGCACCTTGCGCGCGACCTGCCCGCCCTCCCCGGCGCCCACCTCGGCGAGCGCCCGCTGGATGACCTCCACCTGGTCCTTGTCGTCGTAGATGGTGAAGGCGCGGGTGCGGCCGAGCGCCGGCGCGTGCACGCGCAGGAGGCGCGCGCCGAGCGCGTGGAACGTGGAGATCGTCAGCCGCGGATCCATCTTGCCGCCGGTCGCCTGCGCCACACGCTCGCGCATCTCGCGGGCAGCCCGGTTGGTGAAGGTCACGGCGACGATGGACTCGGGGGGCTCGCCGTCGCGCAACAGACGGGCGATGCGCTCCGTCACGACACGCGTCTTGCCGCTGCCGGCGCCGGCCAGCAGCAGCACCGCGCCTGTCCCGTGGAGGACCGCTTCCCGCTGAACGTCGTTCAGCCCCTCGAGGCCGCTCATCTCACTCCACGGTCACGCTCTTGGCGAGGTTGCGGGGCTGGTCGACGTCGGTCCCCTTGAGGTCGGCGACGTGGTAGGCGAGCAGCTGCAGCGGCACGGTGGTGAGGAACGGCTGGAGCGGCTCGGCCACGCGCGGCACGCGGATGACGTCGCTGGCGAGCGCGTCGATCTCGTGGTCGCCGTCGCTGGCGACGGCGATGACCCGCGCGCCGCGCGCCCGGCACTCCTGCAGGTTCGACGCGGTCTTCTCGTAGTGGCTGCCCCGCGGCGTGAGGATCACCACCGGCATGTTCTCGTCGATGAGCGCGATCGGCCCGTGCTTCATCTCGCCGGCGGCGTAGCCTTCGGCGTGGATGTAGCTGATCTCCTTCAGCTTCAGGGCCCCCTCGAGCGCGATGGGGAAGTTGACGCCGCGGCCCAGGTACAGGAAGTCGCGGGCGGTGATGTACTTCTGCGCGACGCGCTCCACCTCGGCCGCGCGCTTGATCTGCTCCTCGACGAGGCCGGGCAGCTGCACCACCTGCTCGAGGCGCTCGCGCGCCGCCGCCCTGTCGAGGGTGCCCCGGCGGCGGCCCAGGAAGACGGCCAGCAGCTGGAGGGCGAGCATCTGCGTCATGAACGCCTTCGTGCTGGCGACGCCGATCTCGGGCCCTGCGTGGGTGTAGATGATGTCGTCGGACTCGCGGGCGATGCTGCTCTCGATCACGTTGCACACGCTGAGCACACGAGCGCCGCGCGCCTTCGCCTCGCGCAGCGCCGCCAGCGTGTCCGCCGTCTCGCCGGATTGGCTGACGGCGATGAACAGCGTGTTCTCGGGCACGATCGGATCGCGGTAGCGGAACTCGCTCGCCAGGTCGACCTCGACCGGGATGCGCGCCGCCTGCTCGATCAGCGCCTTGCCGACGAGCCCGGCGTGCCAGGCGGTGCCGCACGCGCCGATGTAGATGCGCGAGATCTTGCGTACCGCCTCTTCGTCGAGGCTCACGTCGTCGAAGTGGACGTCGCCCTTCTCGAGGGAGACCCGCCCGCGCAGCGTGTCGGCCATCACGCGCGGCTGCTCGTGGATCTCCTTGAGCATGAAGTGCTTGTAGCCGCCCTTCTCGGCCTGCGAGGGCGTCCAGGTGATCGTCTTGGGGGCGCGCTGGACCGGCCCGCCGCGCAGGTCGGTGAGGCGGTAACCGTCGCGCGTGACGACGGCCATCTCGCCCTCGTGGAGGAACACCACCCGGCGCGTGTGCGGCAGCACCGCGGGCACGTCGCTGGCGAGGAACGTCTCGCCCTCGCCCAGGCCGATCACGAGCGGGCTCGCGTTCTTGGCGGCCACGAGCTTGTCGGGCTCGGTCGACGACAGCACCGCGATGGCGTAGCTGCCCTCGACGCGCTGGAGCGCCTCACGCACCGCGTCCTCGAGCTTCGCGCCGGCGTCGACCCGCTCGCGGATGAGGTGGCTGAGGATCTCGGTGTCGGTCTCGCTCTTGAACACCGCGCCGCGCGACTCGAGCTCACGCCGCAGGTCGAGGTGGTTCTCGACGATGCCGTTGTGGACCACGGTGACCGGCCCCGCCGTGTGCGGGTGCGCGTTCTCCTCGGAGGGCCGCCCGTGCGTCGCCCAGCGGGTGTGGCCGATGCCCAGCGAGCCCCGGAGGGGCTGACTGCGCAGGGCCGACGCCAGGTTGACGAGCTTGCCGACCGAGCGCACCACCTGCGTGCGCGCGCCGTCGAAGGCGGCGATGCCCGCCGAATCGTAGCCGCGGTACTCGAGCCGCTCGAGGCCGGCGAAGAGCAGATCGGCGCACTCCCGAGGTCCGACGTACCCGACGATCCCGCACATGCTGTTTCACCCCTGGCCGCCGGGGCGCGACCGACGGCGCGCCACCCAGCCTTCGATGTTCTTCTGCGGCGCCCGGCTGATCGCCAGCGCGCCGGCAGGGACGTCTTCGGTGACGGTCGTGCCGGCGCCGACCAGCGCGCCCTCACCCACCGTCACGGGCGCGACGAGCTGCGTGTCGGAGCCGATGAACGCGCCGGCGCCGATCACGGTGCGATGCTTGTCCACCCCGTCGTAATTGCAGGTGATCGTGCCCGCGCCCACGTTGGCGCCGGCACCCACCTCGCAGTCGCCGAGGTAGGAGAGGTGCTGGGCCTTGGCCCCCTCCCCGAGCGCCGCCTTCTTGGTCTCGACGAAGTTGCCGACGCGGACGCCCTGGCCGAGCACCGTGCCCTCGCGCAACCGCGCGAACGGTCCGACGTGCGTCCGCGGGCCGACGCGGGCGCGGTCGCAGACGGTGTAGGCGTGCAGCACGGCGCCCTCCTCGACCTGCGTATCGGAGAGCCGGACGCCCTGCTCGAGGATGCAGCCCCGGCCGATGTGGGTCGCCCCGAGGAGCGCCACGTCGGGCTCGATGACCGTGTCCGCGCCCACCTCGACGCCGTCGTCGACGCGGAAGCGGCGCGGATCGACGAGGGTCACGCCGGCGCGCATCAGCTCGTCGGCGAGGCGCGCCTGCATGCGCGCCTCGGCGCGGGCCAGGTCGACGCGGTCGTTGACGCCGTGGGCCTGCTCCGCGTGGGCGCCGTCGAGCACCAGCGCGGTGACGCCGCGCCCGGCCTTCGCCGCGGCCTCGACCAGATCCGTGAGGTAGTACTCGCCCTGGGCATTGTCGCGCCCGAGGCGGCCGAGCGTGTCGAAGAGGAAGGCGGCGTCGACCCGGTAGACGCCGGCGTTGACCTCGCGGATCGCGAGCTGGGTCGCCGAGCAGTCGCGGGCCTCGCAGATGCGGACGAGCTCGTCGGCGCCGTCGCGCACGAGCCGCCCGTACTGGGCCGGATCGTCGAGGAGCATCCCGAGCACGCCGACGACCGCTTCGCCCGCCGTCGCGTCGAGCGCCTCGAGCACCTGGCGCGGGAGCGTCGGCACGTCGCCCGAGAGAATGAAGACGTCGCCCTCGAAGCCGGCCAGCGCCGGCGCGGCGCACATCACCGCGTGGGCCGTGCCCAGCTGCTCGGCCTGGACGGCGATCGTCACCGGCTGCCCGGCGAACGCCGCCTGCAGGTAGGCCTCGACCTCCTCGCGCTGGTGGCCCAGCACCACCACGACGCGCTCGGCGCCGAGCGCCAGCGCGTCGCGCACCGGATAATGAATCATGGGCCGGCCGGCCACGGGGTGCAGCACCTTCGCGGTCGCCGACCGCATCCGGGTGCCCTTCCCCGCCGCCATGACCACCGCCGCGCGCGCGCGCATCCGCTCGCCCTCCCATCTCCCGGTCCGCATCGGTAACGTCGAATCCGATCCCTTGTCAATCGATGGGGCCGGCACCCTGCACCCCCTGCTTCACGATGCCGCCGACCGCACGCCCGACGCCTCGATCGTGCGTGCACGGCTCGCCCGCCTCGAGGAGGCGGGGGCGCCGCTCGATGAACCGACGCTCGCCGCCACGCTCATCCCGGTCCTCGCGAACAGCACGTTCCTCACGCGCTTCCTCGTGCGCCACCCGCAGTGGGTGACGCTGCTCGCCGATCGCGAGGCGCTGCGCGCGCCGCTCTCCGAGGAGACGCTGCACCGCTGGTATCGGACGCCGGTGGACGTCGCCGCGGGGCTGCGGCACCTGAAACACCTGGCCTTCCTCTGGATCACGGCCCGGGATGTCGCCGAGGGCGCGCCGGTCGCCACCGTCTGTCGCGAACTGTCGCTCCTCGCCGACTTCGCGATCGGCGTGGCGGTCGCCGAGGCCCGCCGCGAGGTGGCGGCGCGGCTCGGCCCGGCCGAGGGCCGCCGCTTCGTCGTGATGGGGATGGGCAAGCTCGGCGGCCGGGAGCTCAATTACAGCTCCGACGTGGACCTCGTCTTCTTCTATGACCACGATGGGGCCCTCGCAGGCTCATCGACGGCGCACGAGCACTTCACGCGCGTCGCCGAACGCGTCACGCGCCTGCTCGGCGAGGTCACCGCCGACGGCTTCGTCTTCCGGGTCGACCTGCGGCTCCGGCCGGAGGGCCCGAGCGGCCCGCTGTGCAACTCCGTCGGCGCGGCGGAGCGCTTCTACGAAGCCTGGGGCCGCGATCGGGAGCGCCTGGCGTGGCTGCGCGCGCGCCCCGTCGCCGGCGACCTGGACCTGGGGCACGAGGTGCTCGCGCGGCTCGACGCCTGGATCCACCCGCGGACGGCCGACCCACGGATTTTCGAGGGCATCGCCGCGCTCAAGTCGCAGATTCTCGAGAAGCGCCGCGCGGAGCAGGCGCTGGGGCGCGCCGCCGGCCTCGACCTCAAGCTCGACCCGGGCGGCATCCGCGCTGTCGAGTTCTTCGCCAACGCCCTCCAGCTGCTTTACGGCGGGCGGCAACCGGCCCTCCGCGACCCTTCGACGCTCGGCGCGCTCGACCGGCTCTACGCCGCCGGGCTGATCAGCGCGCGGGACCACGACCGCCTCGCCACCGCCTACCTGCTGTACCGGCGCGTCGAGAATCGCCTGCAGATGGAGGACGAGCGGCAGACGCACCGCCTGCCCGCCGGCGAGGCGCGGGACGCGTTGGCGCGGCGCCTCGGCTTCACCGGCGGCCCGCACCTCCTCGAGACGCTCGAGACGCACCGCGCCGAGGTCGGACGGATGTTCGACGACCTGCTCGCGTCCGGCGGCGAGGATGAAGTCGCGCCCGAGGCGCGCCTGCTTCTCGAGGCGTCGGGCGCCGAACGCGTCGAGCTGCTGCGCGCCGTCGGTCTGCTGGACCCGGCGCAGGCGGCGCACCTGCTCGAGATCGCGGGGCGACGTCCGTGGAGCCCGCTGTCGCCCCAGGGCGACACGGCCCTGGGCCTGCGCCTGCTCACCGAGGTGCTGCGCTCCGCCGACCCGGAGCGGGCGCTCACGCACCTGACGGCCTTCCTCGCCCGCCCGGCGCCCCTCGGCACCCTGCGCGAGCGGCCGGCGATCGCCCGGCTACTGGTGAGCCTGTTCGCGGAGAGCGACTTCCTGAGCGACGCCCTGCTGCGCCACCCCGACCTCGTGGACCACCTGTATCGTCGCCATCCGACACCGCCGCCACGGCGGCCGGACGCCGAGCGCTGGGCCGAGGCCTTCGGCGACTGGCAGCGGCGCGAGACGATGCGCGTCGGCCTCTCCGACCTCGCCGGCGAGCTCGACATGGCGGGCGTCGAGGCGGCCCTGACGCGCCTCGCCGAGACGACGCTGCGCGCCGCTGTCGACGAAGCGGAGCGCCGGCTCGCCGCCCGAGCGCCCCGACCGGACGGCCGCTTCTGCGTCGTCGCCATGGGCAAGCTGGGCGGCGGCGAGCTGAGCTACGGCAGCGATCTCGACCTCGTGTTCCTCTTCGACGGCGCCGCGGGGGCGGAGTGGTTCACCCGGCTGGCCCAGCGGACCATCTCCCTGCTCTCGATCGGCGGGTTGCAGCGCGTCGACGCGCGCCTGCGTCCCGGCGGCAACCAGGGCACGCTCGTGAGCCGCGTCGCGAGCTTCGTCGCGTGGCACACGACCCGCGCCGGCCCGTGGGAGCGCCTGGCGCTCGTGCGCGCGCGCCCCGTCGCCGGCGACCCGAGCCTGGGCGACGAGGTGGCCGCCGCCCTCGAGCGGCTGACCTACGATCGCCCCTACCCCGTCGGCGCGACCGCCGAGCTGCGACGCCTCCGCCGGCGCATCGAGGCGGAGGTTGCCCGCGAGGGTCCCGGCCGTTATAACCCCAAGGCCGGTCGAGGCGGTCTCATCGACATCGAGCTCATCGTGCAGTCGCTCCAGGTCCGGCACGGCGGCGAACGTCCCACCCTGCGGACGCCCAACACCGTGCTGGCCCTGCGCGCGCTGCGCGACGAGGATCTCCTCCACGGCGCCGACGTGCTCCTCGAGGCCCATCGGTTCCTGCGTCGTCTCGACCACCGTCTGCGTATCGTCCGCGGGCAGCCGGTCGCCGAGCTGCGCAGCGACCGCCCCGGCCTCGACCGGCTCGCGCGGCGGCTCGGGTATCGACACAGCCCGATCGGCCCCGACGGGGGGGCGCCGGGCGAGCAGCTGCTGGCCGACTACGGGCGCGTCACCGTCCGCGTCCGGCAGGCGTTCGAGCGCTGTTTTCCGGAGAGTGGAGGCGACGATGGCCAGCATCAATGCTGACTTTGTGTGGATGGACGGCCGGCTCGTCGGCTTCGAGCAGGCGACGGTCCACGTGCTGACGCACACGCTGCATTACGGGCTCGGCGTGTTCGAGGGCATCCGGGCCTACGAGCGCGCCGACGGCCAGAGCCACGTGTTCCGCCTCGACGACCACATCCGTCGCCTCTTCGAGAGCGCGCACATCACCGGCCTCGAGATTCCGTTCTCCCCTGAAGAGATCACGGCGGCCTGCGTCGAGACGCTCCAGGCCAACCGCTTTCGGTGGGGCTACCTGCGGCCGCTCGTCTTCCTCGGCAGCGAGGCGATGGGCCTGGGCGCGCGCGACGTCCTCGTCCACGTCGCCATCGCTGCCTGGCAGTGGGGCGCCTACCTGGGCGACGACGGCCTGAAGAACGGAATCCGCTGCAAGATCAGCAGCTTCAATCGGCTCGACCCGCGCGTGAACTTCCCGAAGGGCAAGATTTGCGGACAGTATGTCAATTCTGTCATAGCGAAGCGCGAGGTCCTGAAGGCCGGTTACGACGAGGCCATCCTGCTCGACACGCAGGGCAACGTGAGCGAGTGCACCGGCGAGAACCTCTTCATGGTGAAGGCCGGGCACGTGATCACCCCCCCTTACGGCGCCGGCATCCTCGGCGGCATCACCCGCGACACCGTGATCGCGATCGCCCGTGACCTGAACGTCGTGGTCGAGCAGCGTCCATTCACGCGTGACGAGCTGTACATCGCCGACGAGATCTTCCTGTGCGGGACGGCGGCCGAGATCACGCCGGTGCGCGAGGTCGACGATCGGCGCATCGGGGACGGCCGTCCGGGCGAGATCACGCGCCTGATCGCGCGCACCTTCTTCGACGTCGTGAAGGGTTCGACGCACACCCATCCGGAGTGGCGCGAGGGCTATTCCCTCGCCCTCTGAGGCGCTGGCACGAAACTCGCTAGAGGGGTCCGGCGACACCCGATCTTCCGGAGAGGAGTCGTCGCCGATGGGACCCGATTTCCTGCGCGCCATCGAGAGCCACCGCGTCCGCACGCTGGCCCGCCGCCGGCCCGGCCCCGACTCGCCGTCCCGCCGCCTGCTGGCCGGCTGGATCTATCACGACAACATGCTCGAGGGGCGGCTGTTCAGCCCGACCGAGGTCTTCCAGGCGCTGGACCAGGAGGACGACGCGCTCGATCGCTACCTGCACCCGTTGATGCAGGAGATCCGGCGCTATGCGGACACGATCCGCTTCGTGTGGGCGCAGGCGCACGGCGGTCCCGAGGCGTTCAACGTCGAAAATCTGAAGGCGATCCACAGGATGTTGACGCCGATCGCCGAGGATCGCGGCGGGCAGTACCGCGAGACGTCGCCCGTCCACCGCGACTACTACCAGCGCATCTGCAGCGCCGACAAAGTGCAGTACAACCTGCGGCGGATCTTCGAGGCGGTGCGCGTGGAGTGCGACGACGCGCTCGACCCCGTCGCCTACGCGGCCGACGTGCACCACCGCCTGATGCACGTCTATCCGTTCCGCCGGAACCCCGGCACGACCGCGCGCCTCTTCACCAACCTGCTGCTGCTGTCGCGGGGCTACCCGCCCGTGATCGTGCCGGCGGGTCTGCGCGCCGAGTACTACGAATCGCTCTGCTCCCCCGACGCCGAGGACCTGGCCGGCATCTTCCGCTCCTGCGTCCGCGACTTCCTGCGCGAGATGGCGCCCGCCGAGGCCAAGACCTTCACCGCCCAGGTCGGCCTGAGCTGACCGCTCACTTCACCCAGAAGACGTCCACCATCTCCCGGCCGCGCTCGGCGCAACCCGGCCCCTGAAGGGCCTGAGCGAGGCCGCGCGGATCGAGCATCGCCGCCTTCTCGCGGGAGATCGCGACGCGCGCCTGCGGCGAGGCGTCGCGGTGCTGGATGTAGCGTCCATTGGCGTCGGGTTCGACGCGCGTCTCGGCGGCGTAGAACACGAGCGCCACCTCCTTCACGTCGGACAGCTCCGAGAAGAGGGCGATCACCCCGTCCGCGCGGGCGAGGCGGCCCCGCAGCAGCCAGCGCACGGCGTCGCAGCCGGCCTCGTCCCGGTCGTCGCGGCGCACCGGTCGCAGGAACCAGAGCTCCACGCGATCGCCGTTGACGCGCACCCCCTCGGCCTTCTCGCGCCGGTGGGGCAGCGCGAGGTAGAGGCCCAGGTGGCGGTCGATCGCGGCGGCGACCTCCGCCGAGGTGACCGCACGCGCCGGCATCGCGACGCAGAGCAGCAGCAGGAGTAGACTCGCGGCATGCGGACGCGATGGACGCTGGCCCTGGCGCTGCTCGTCCCGTGGACGGCGCGGGCCGCCGAGACGGTGGAGACGCTCGACCGGGCGCGCCGGCGCAGCGATGTCTGGGCGGGTCCCGCCGTCGTGCTGGGCCAGCTCGAGTACGAGGCCCCGAGCGCGCGCATCTCGACGCGCCTCGACGCGCTGCCGGCCATCTCCGCCGGCGTCGAGCTGTGGCCGGAGGAGTCGATCGGCGTCCATCTCGCCGGCATCGTCGGCCTGGGCGCGGATCTCGACCTGCCGCAGGGCGGCGCGCTCGCCTACTCCGCCCATCAGGTCGAGGCCGGCGCGCGCTATCGCTGGTTCGTCGGCCCGCGCAGCGACGCACCCGCGGTCTTCGCCGGCTTGGGGCTGCGTGCGCTGCACCAGAGCGTCCAGGAGCAGCGACCGGCGCTGCTCGTGAGCAGCACCACCGTCGGTCCCGAGCTCGCCGCCGGCGGCGAGCTGCCGCTCGGCGCGTTCCGGCTGCGCGCCACCGCCCGCGGCGGACTGCCGTTCTTCGTGCGCGAGGCGCCGGCCGACTCCGGCGACCCGCGTCGCACCCTGGGGTACGGCGGCCGGCTCGAGGCCGTCACCGACCTCGGCGCCCGCTGGAGCGTCGCCGCCACGGGCGACGCACTGTGGCAGACGATCGACTACGGTGGCGACGGCACCCGCGCCGCCGGCGTGAAGGGCGGCCGGACCCGGGACCGCCTGCTCACCATGATGCTCGTCGCGCGACATCGCCTTTGATTCCAAGAGCTTATGGGCAGCGTTCGGCGGAAGTGTCGCAGGCGACGTCCTGCGGCCGCGGATCGCCGTCCGCCGACCAGGCGATCCACGCCCGCAGCTTGCGGTAGGCGCAGCTCTCCGTCGAGGCCCAGCACTGGGGGCGGTGCCCGCCCTCGGGCGCCAGCAGGTAGGTCAGCAGGACGCTGGCGTCGGGGTCGTCGAGGTCGATCTTCGCCTTCACGCCGAGATAGTCGTCCTGCAGGTCGTCCGCGTCGGGCTGCTCGACGAGGCGCAGCTCGCCCTGGGGCGTCGTGTGGCACACGCCATCGCGGCTGCAGCCGACCTGCACGAGGAGCGGCTGGATCTGCGTCTCGAAGTCGTCCTGACGGGGGCGCACGGCCAGGTCCAGGCGCTCGACCTCGCCACAGGCCGCCAGCAGCGTCGGCACGAGGACCAGCGCCGACGCCGCGCGCATCAGCCCACTTCGGCGGGGCGGACGTGATTCAAGACGACGCCCAGGATGCGCTCCTTGCCGAGGCGCGACGCCGCCTTGTTCATCTCGTTGACTGGCGTCGACTCCGCGCGCAGCACCATGAAGATGCCGTCGACCTTCTGCTTGATGACGAGGGTGTCGTCGCAGCCCATCACGGGCGGGCAGTCGATCAGGACGAGGTCGAACGACTCGTAGAGGCGGTTGAGGAAGACGTCGAACTGCGGCGAGTTGAGCACGTTCAGGGAGTGCTCGTAACGCCCGCCGGTGTGCATCAGGTAGAGGTTTCGCCCCTCGACCTTGCGCAACGCGCCGTCGAAGGTCGCCCGCCCGCTCAGCACGTGGAGCAGGCCGGCGTCGCCCTCGGGCACCTGCATCATGCGCGCGAGATCGGGCCGGCGGAAGTTGAGGTCGAGGAGCGCCAACTTCAGCCAGGGGTTCTCGCTCATGATGACGGCGAGGTTCAGGGCGACGCTGGTTTTGCCCTCGCCCGCCCGCGCGCTGGTGATCGCGATCGATCGGTAGCGCAGCGAGTCGATGTACTCCTCGACCTTGATCTTGAGGAGACGATACTGGCTGAGGGCGTCGTGCTGGGGGCTGCTGAACGCCAGGATGCCCGGCGCGAAGGCGGTCGGCGACAGCTCGGGTGTCACCTCCTCCATCGGCACCATGAGGCCGTGGCGCGTCTGTGTGTGCCGGGCGAGCATCAGCGCGCGCCCGTTGTCGGCGATGGTGACGTTGCTGTCGAGGACGCCGTCGAACGTCGGGTTCTGCTCGGGTTGGATGCCCGGCGTCGCCAGCGCGTACTGCGTCGTCGCCTGCTCTTCGCGGGTCGTGCGCGCGGCCTGCTCGCCTCCCAGGGCCGCGTTGATGTCGTAGAGCTCGATGACGTCGTCGCCGTCGGCGGAGTAGGCCTCCATGCTGTCGTAGACGACGTCGGCCTCGTCGGCCTCCCCCGGAGCGCGGCGCCCCTCGGCGACCGGCTCGGAGGCGTCCGGCAGAGGAACTTCGGGATCGAGGGGGGTTTTCTTGTTCATCGTCGTCATTTAGACAGCCGAAATCCTAACAAGCTTCATCGGTCGACGCGAACCCGCTGCGAACGGGCCTCGGCGCGTCCCTTCACTTGCCGGAGGCGCCGTCTTATAGTCGGGATTCGAGCCGATTGACCGGAGCGGTTTTCGCCGTGCGCCGCCCGACGTGCATTCTCCTGCTCGGCGTTCTGCTCGCCGCCTGCGCCCCCGACGACGGGCGACGCGTCGCCATCCGCGCCGAAGGACGCATGCTCGAAGGCGGATTTCCCGTCGCCATGCGCACCCTCGCCTGGTCGGCCGACGGGCGTGCCCTGGTGGGTGGCGACGGCGAGGGCCGAGTGTACCGCTTCGATGTCGGGCGCCGCTCGTTCACGACGCACTGGACCGGACATGACGCGCCCATCACCGCGGTCGTCCAGCGTGGGGACGGCCGGATCGTCAGCTTCGGCGGGGACGGCGCGTTCCGGGTGACCGATCCGGCCACCGCCGGCACCGCGGGCCAGGTCTCGATGCCCGAAGGTCCCACCGAGGCCGTGCTCTTCAACCGCGACGGCACCGCTGCGCTCGTCTGGGAGGGCGCGGAGGCCCGCCGCCGCCCACCGACGGGCTGCGAGCCGCGCGCCGCCACGTTGGTGCTGCGCCGACTCGGGGACGCTCCCCAGCGCCGGCGCCTCTCCGAAGACGCGCTCTGCGCGGCCTTCGGCGCCGGCGGGCGCATCGGCGTGCTCGCGGACGACCGCGCGCTGCGCGTCTTCGACGCCGAGACCGGCCACTTCCTCCGCAGCGTCGAATTCGCCGAAGGGGCGCGCATCCAGGGCCTGGCCATCACGGACGACGGCCGCCGCATCGCCGCCGTCGTCCGCGGGGAGCTCATCCTCTTCGACGGCGACCAGCTGACCGTCCGGATCGGCGGGCGGGTGCTCAGCGAGCGCGCGTTGCCGGTGCGCTTCGTCTTCGGAGGCGAGGCGGTGCTGGCGGTGCTGCCGGACCCGGCGGAGAGCGACCGCTTCAACCTCGACCTCTACGACGTCGCGAACGGGCAGCTGCGCCGCCGCCTGCTGGAGCACGTCCTCGACACGACCGCGGGCATCGCTGTCGGGCCCGATGACACGAGCGTGGCGGTCGCGCTGCCGGCGGGGCCCATCCGGCGGCTGCCGCTGAAGGGCGACGCCCCCGCCGAGGCGCTCGAGGCGCGCCACTGGCTCGGCTCGGGCTTTGCCGCCGGGGGGACGCACGTCGCGACGTGCGATGGCGAGCTCGTCGAGATCCGTGCGCTGTCGGACGGTGGCCTCGCCGCGCGCCTCGCCGTGCCCGTGGGCGCCTGCGCCACGGCGCGCCCGTTGGCGCTCGACGCCGCCGGGGCGCGCCTCGTCGTCGCCGCGACGCGGGAGACGCCGTTCGTCGCGCGCGCCCTCGACGGGACGACCGTCGCCACCTACGAGCGGCCGCCCTCGAGCGAGGCGCATCGGCCCGTCTTCTCGCGGGACGGCCGGTGGCTGGCGGCGCTCGTCGTACAGGCGGAGCGCGTGCACGTCATGGTGTGGCCCGCCGCGGGCGGCGCGCCGCTCTGGGACGCGCTGCTGCCGCCGCTCACCGGCGTCGGCAGCCTCGCCGTCTCGGCTGACGGCAGCCTCGTCGTGGCCTCGTACGCCCACGTACGCCAGGACGGCCGAAACGTCGGCGAGGTCTCGGTGATTCGCCGAAGCGTGCCCCAGGGCATCGCCTGGTCGCGCAGTCACGGCTCGCTCTCCGAGCCGGGCGAGGTCGCGCTCACGCCCGACGACCGGCGGATCGTCTTTGCGGGCGTCGCCGACGAGCTGCTCGTCCTCGACGTCGAGACCGGCGAGACGCTGCTGCGCGGCGTGAACAGCGCCGACACCGTCTGGACGTTCGCCCGCTTCGGGGCGGTGGGCGTCTACTCGGTGCTGCCGGCGCTCGAGCAGCCGGGGCCGAGGCCCCCCGCGCGCCTCGTCAGCGCACTGGCGGTCGATCCGGACGGCGCGTTCGCCGTCGTCTCCGGATACAACCGCTCCAATCGCCTGCCGCTGTTGCAGGTCTTCGACCTCGGGACGGGCGCCCTGCTGGCCGCTCGCGGCATGGCCGGCCATCCCCGCGCGCTGTTCTTCCACGAGGGCGCCCTCGTCGCCCCGGGGCTGCCGACGGCGGGTGGCGACCACACGTTGCTGCGGCTCGACCGCGAAGGTCCGTGAGATCATGGCGTTGCGGCCTCGCGTCCTGATTCCCGGCCTGCTGTTGCCCGGCGGAGGTTACCTGGCCATCGGCGCGTGGCGTCAGGGCCTGGCCTTCCTCTCGATCGGTCTGCTCGTCGGCGCACTCTGGACGGACCTGTTCACCCAGTTCCGCTACGGGCTGCTGTTGTTCTGGGGCGTCCTGTGCCTCGCCGCCATCCTCGGCGCGGACACGGTCTCGAGGCACAGCCTCGGCCAGAGCCGCGGCGTCGCCTGGATCATCAATGGCTCCGCGCTGTTCGTCGTCATCGCCCTCGCCGTCGGCAAGTTGCTGGCCGTCACCGGCATCGTCGGTCCGAGCGTCACCATGGCCGACGCGCGCCGGCTGCTCGTGATCGGCGAGCTGGCAGCCTTCGGCCTCGGCGGCATCGTGATCGGGTGGTCCGCGCCGCGCCCGGTGCGGACCGCCCTGTGGGGGGCGCTGCTCGCGCTGGCCTGGTCGTTCGCCCGCGGCGCGCAGGACCTCGGCGTCGCCGCGGCGCTCGACCTCGCCCGCGCTCGGGGCCCGCATCTCGCGGGCCTCTACGCGCTCGACCTCGCCGCCGCGACCGGCTTCGCGCTCTTGACGAGCCGGGTCGGGCGGCCGGGCGTCCTCGAGCCCGCGCCGAGCGAGCCCCCGCGTGTGTTGCCTCCGCCGGTCACGCCGCCCCGGGACGTCCGCCCGAGCGGCCCCATCCCGGTCGTGCCGCGTCAGCCGCGGGACGCCCAGGTCGACAAGAGGTAGTCGCGACCGCCTTCGAGGTCCGCCGGCACCTTCACCGGATGGAAGCGGCCCTCCGCTCCCTCGCGCGCCACCTGCAGGAACGCCGTCGGCAGCGTCGCCGTCAGCTCGCCCACGAGACGCTCGAACTGGATCGCCGCGCGTCCGTCGACCTTCTTCTGGACCATGAACCAGGTCAGCGGCGCCTCGCGATCGAGCCGCGTGGCGTCGAACCAGAACGTGTTCGTGTTGAGGACGGGGATGGCGTCCTGGTCGAAGGCCGGCGGGAACCGGAAGCTCTCGACGATCTGCGGTCGCCCGTCCACCCGCGCCGGCGTGCCACCGGCGTCGCCCGGCTCCTTCTCCGCCAACTCGGCGGTGATCGCCGCGCCGCGCCGCAGGTGCCAGCCGAGCAGCACCGGGTCGAGCGTCGCCAGCGCGTTGTCGACGTTGCTCATCAGCAGGACGCGCCCGCCACCGGACAGGAAGCGCTCAAGCAGGCCGCTGCGCCGGAGGCAGGGCGCCATGTCGCCGTGGCCCGGGCCGTAGAACGAGGGCCGACCGTCATCTTCCAGGAAGGGCGCGCCTTGCGGCGTCAGCCGGATCGTCCACTGCTGTTCGAACGACCAGACGCGCCCCGGCGGGTACCCGAAGCCACCGTTCGCCTCGAGGTGCGCCCGCGTCGCCGCCTCGGTGGCCACGCTGTTCATCAGGATGACGGGCGGGAGCGGAGCGCCGACACGCGCCGCGACGCGCTGCGCATCCTGTAGCTTGAAGGCGAGGAACGAGCGGTCGTCGACGACCGGCACCGTGCCTTTCACGACGCCGCCGAAGCGGGTGGCCATGCCACCGTTGAGCAGCAGCAGCCCCACCTCGCCGCGGCGCAGCGCTTCGGCGCCCTCCTCGGCCAGTTCGGCACACGCACCCGCGTCACGCGGCGCCGTCTCGATGTCGCCCGGCGCCGGCGGCCGGACGTCGCCGCGCAAGCGGTTCGCCTCGGCGCCGAGTCGGCCTGCCAGCATCGCATCCCGCAGCGCGCCGAGCTTCTGCAGGCCGGGCCCCAGACGCTCGAGCAACGCGCGTTCGTCGGCGGACAGCGCCGCCTCGAGGTCCGCGATCGCCATCACCCTCCCTCTTCGGCCGTCGCCGTCTCGGGGCCGGCGGCCTTGTACCCCTGGGCCACGAAGTACAGCTCGACGCTCTCGCTGCGCGTGCCCTTGGGCTTGATGCGCTTGAAGTCGGTGAAGCGGGCGCGCACCTCGGCGACGAAGGCAGGCACGTCCTCGCCCTCGAACACCTTGCACACGAACGCGCCGCCGGGACGGAGCAGCTCGACGGCCAGCGCCAGCGCGCGGCGGCACAGCTCGATTGAACGCACGTGATCGGTGAACCGGTTGCCGCTCGTCCAGGGCGCCATGTCGCTGATCACGACGTCGAAGCGACCTCCCAACGTCGCCGGATCGACGGAGAAGACGTCGGCCTCGAGCACCTGGACGTGCTCGGGCAGCGGCACGGTCACCGGCCGCTGGTCGACGCCGACGACCCGCCCCTTCGGCCCCGTCGCCGTCGCGACGTACTGGAGCCACGAGCCGGGCGCACAACCGAGGTCGAGCACCCGGGCCCCCTTGCGGATGAGCCCGACGCGGCGGTCGATCTCCTCGAGCTTGTAAACGCTGCGCGCGGCGAAGCCTTCGCGGCGCGCCTTCTTGCCGTAGTGGTCCTGTAGGCGTCGCATCGGCGCACCGTGCCTCACGCCTCCCGCCGATTCAAGCGCCGCCGCCGGCGGGGTGGCGGTGGAACTCGACGGGGTGATGCGCGGGCCCGGGGTCGGGTCGTCGTCGGTGTGCACGAGCGCGGCGAGCCGGCGGGCACGCGATGCCGCACGCTTCGCCGCGCGTGCCAGCACCGGCCCCCGCGGCGATGCGAGACGATCGCCCGGCGCCGTCCCCGCCGGCAGCGTGTCGAGGAGCACGTCGCGCTGCTCGCCACGCTCGGAGAGCAGGACCGCCCATGGTGGCTCGATTCGGTCGACCACCCAGGCGACGAGGGCCAGCAGCGCCACGAGCCAGGCGCTCACGGGGCGTCCTCGGCCACCGGCCAGTAATGCCGGCCGGCCACGACGAACACCCGCCCGACACGCACGCCCAGCAACGTGGCCGCCGCGAGGATCCGATCGGCGGCGTCCCGCTCCCGCGGCGTCGGCGGCCCTCCGGGGCGCAGCACCGCCACCCACCACGGACCCGGCCCGGCGTCGAGCAACCGCACGAGGAGCGTGCCGGGCCGCGTCTGCGGGCCGAGCCCCTCGCCCAGGGCCAGGGTCACCGGTTCGCCGGCGCCGTCGGCGCGGACCCCGAGCACGGCACGCTCTCCCGCCGGGACCTGTCCGCGCAGCCGCTCGGCGCAGGCCGCGAGCGGCTCGACGGGCGCCGGCTCGACCGCGTCGTGCTGCGTGGTGCGGGCAGGCGCGCGCCGGGCCAGCTCGAGCGCGGCCAGAATGCGCGCCGCCTTCACCGGGCCGATGCCGCCGACCCCGAGCAGCGCGGGCAGATCCGCGGCGGCGAGGCCGTCGAGCCCGCCGACGTCACGCAGGACGCGCTCGGCGAGCTGCAGCGCGTCCTCGCCCGAGCCCCGGCCGGTGCCGAGCACGATCGCGAGCAGCTCGGCGGGTTCGAGCCGGCCGGGGCCATCGGCGAGCAGCCGCTCGCGCGGACGGTCTTCGGGAAGGAGGTCGATCAGGTTGGGCACGGTGTCCTCCGTGGTGGGTGCCGGCCCCGGAAGAGCCAGCGCCGTACCAACGGAGGAAAGGCAGTCAATTCGAGGACTTGACGCCCAGACCGCCCGGGAAGAGGCGTCCAGGATCGGGACGGCGTCCAGAACCTGGACGCATCTGGGGCGGCGATCAGCCGAGAGTGAACTGCTGGACGCGCGGCAGGAGCGAGCAGCGGCCCCAATAGTCGGCGAAGATGGCGCAGGCGCGATCGCGCTCCGGCGTGGTCGCCGGCAGCACCACCCAGTTCGCTGCCCCCAGGCTGTATGCGGCGGCGCAGGCCGCGTCGTCGTGTCGGGCGCCGACGACCACCCGCGGCAGGTAGCGCCACGGCGCGTGCTCCGAGAGCGTGCGCAGGACGCGCCGGTCGTCGTCGAGGGCGACGCTGGCGTCGAGCACCAGCAGGTTGGGCGCGACCGAGACGGCCTCGTCGGCGACGACCGCCCGCAGCCAGTCGCGGACGCGCTCGCCGCTCAGAAGCGTGGTCTGTGCCCCGACGTTGCGCAGGGACTCGGCGAGGTGCTCGAAGATGTGCTCAGGCGGATCGCCCAGCAGCCAGACGGACGGGATCACTACTCGACCGGATTCTCGATGTAGACGCCGGCGCCGCCGACGACGACGCCGTCACCACCGGGCGTGCCGCCGACGCGCTCGAAGAGCGAGTACACCTGATTGCAGTTCAGGTTGCCCTGGGCGCGGGCCGTGAAGCCGGTGACCGGCGCTGGTGGCGCGGCGATGTACTGGTACCAGAAGTAGTGGGGATCATCGACGGCGAAGTTCAGCGCCTGCCAGTGCGGCTGCGCCCACTGCTGGGCGTTCGGTCGGCACTTGTCGGTGCTGGACGCTTCGTCGCAGCAGGTGTTCGTGAGCGGCGTCGGCGCGAGCACCAGGCCAGCGGCCGGGAACTGCTTGGGCACCGCCGACCCGAAGCGCGTGGAGAAGTCGCGCTCGTAGTACGCGATGCTGCCGTCGAACATCTTGCGCAGGTTCATCAGCGCTTCGGTCGTCTTCGCGCGCCGGATGTACTTCACGAACGCCGGGATCGCGATCGAGGCGAGCAGGCCGATGATCGCGACCACGATCATCAGCTCGATCAACGTGAACCCTTTCGCTCCGCTCCGTCGACGCATGCCCGTTCCTCCTCCTGACGCCTCGGACGATAGCAGCTTCAGCTGTGCTTGACAATTCCCGTCACGGTGAAATTATTCGTCGAGGCAAAAAAAAAGGCCAGCCCGAAGGCTGGCCCTTTTTCTCACCCGCGGAGGGTGAAGGCGTCGACTACCACCAGAAGGTGGCACCCATGTTCGCGAAGGAGCCCGTCGCCTTCGGATCGCCGAAGACCACGATGTCCATGCCCTTCGCGCCGGCCGTGGCGCCCCAGACCTGGCCCTTCTCGGGGTTCATGATCACGGCGATGCCGGTCTCGAAGTGCAGCGAGAAGTGCTTGTCGGCGAACCAGTAGACGCGCATCGGGATGTCGATGCCGATCTGGGTGATGCTCTCCTGGTCGCCACCCTTCGCCTGGGGAATCGGCTCCTTCGTGAGGCCGATGTTGAGGCGGCCGCCGACGGTGAAGGCCGCGTTCTCCGAGCGGAGGACGGCGAAGTGCGCGCCGGCGCCGAGGCCGAGCGAAAGGCCGCCTTCGGCCTCGTCCGGGGAGACCTGCTTGATGCCGAGGATGCCCTCGACCGCCAGGTTGCCCATGCCGAAGTTGAAGGCGAGGCCCGTCGGGCCGCCGATGGCCGCAGCGACACCGATGCCCTTCTTGCCCGCGAACGTCTCGACGGCACCGGCGGTGCCCACGCTGGCGAACACCGTCGCCGCGGTCAGCGCCATCACGGTCTTGTTCATCCTAGCTTCCTCCCTGTACGCGACGCCCGAGTCCAATCTCGTGCGCCGTCTTCAAAGGCGCGTTGGCGAACCACCACTGGTTCGTCCTGCAGACGACTTGTCGAACACAATCGGTGGGATTCGACCCCACTGCCACCCGAGACACACCCTGTCGAACCCGGAATGGATTCAGGTTCGCGAAGATGGGTCTCACAATGACTGTTTAGGCTTCAAAGGATCGTTCGACCGTCATTCAGGCGGTCCGAGACGGTCCACATCCCCATCCGGACTAGAATGGGCGCTACTGTACACGGGGTGAGACGCGTGTAAAGGAAATTTCGCGACAGGTCCCTGCGTGAGACGGGCGGTCCGAACACGGCGGTCGGCGTTGACACGGACGCCGAACCGCCCTATCAGGGCAAATCCGAAGCGCTTACGCGGAGGTAGCGCCCATCACGCCGGTCTGGAGCGCAGGTTCGATGCTGACTTCGCAGGACTTTCGCACGCTCGGCGCGGACGTGCCCACGGCGGTCACGATCGGCAACTTCGACGGCGTGCACCGCGGTCATCGGGCGCTGCTGCGGCGGATCTCGGCCTGGCGCGACGCCCACCCCGGCGGGCGCGCGGCGGTCCTCACGTTCGAGCCGCACCCGGTGCGGGTGATCGCCCCTGCCCTCGCCCCACCCCTCGTCTGCGTGCGCGCCGACAAGCGCCGCCTCCTCGAGCGCGCCGGCGTCGACCTCGTCCTCGAGCAGCGCTTCGACGCGGCGTTCGCTGCCCTGACGCCGGAGGCCTTCGTCGCCGACGTCGTCGTCGGCGCGCTCGCCGCGCGTCTGGTGGTCGTCGGCTACGACTTCACCTTCGGGGCGCGACGCGCGGGCAACGTGGAGACGCTGCGCGCGCTCGGCGCGCTCCACGGGTTCGACGTGGATGTCGTGCCGCCGCAGGTGGTGGGCGACGGGCTCGTGGCGTCGAGCTCGAAGGTGCGCGAGTTCGTGCTCGCCGGGAAGGTTGACGGGGCGGCGCTTGTGCTCGGTCGCCCATTTCACGTGTCGGGCACCGTCGTCTCCGGAGACCGCCGCGGTCGCCTACTGGGATTTCCGACGGCGAACCTGCGGCCCGACGGCGAGCTCCTGCCGCGATCCGGCATCTATGCGGGCTGGCTCGACTGGGGTGAACGCCCTCGCCCCGCGGCAGTGAGCGTCGGCGTCAACCCCACATTCGGCGCCGATCACCTGCGCATCGAGGCCCACGTCCTCGATGCGCCCGAGGGGCTGGATCTGTACGATCGCGCATGTCACCTGTACTTCATCGCCCGCCTGCGCGACGAGCAGCGTTTCGACGGCGTGGACGCCCTCGTCGACCAGATCCGTCGCGACTGCGAAGCGACGCGGACGGCGCTCGGGGCGGCCCCGGAGTCGCTGCTCGGCGCCCTCGATTGACACCCGATCGGGCCCGCTCCTATATAGGACGTTGCGTCAGACCCCTACCGAGAGAGGGCCCATGTCCGAACGCCTCGGCGAGCTCCTTGTCCGCGAGAACCTGATCTCCCTGAGCCAGCTCAAGTCGGCCCAGGATCACCAGCGCAAGAGCGGCGACAAGCTCGGATATGCCCTCACCAAGCTGGGGCTGATCGGCCAGAAGGACCTCACCAACTTCCTCAGCAAGCAGTACGGCGTGCCGTCGATCGAGCTCGCCGAGTTCGAGATCGACGAGGACGTGCTCAAGCTCATCCCGAAGGACGTCTGCCAGCAGCACCTCGTGGTGCCGGTGAACCGCGCCGGCGGCGATCTGATCGTCGCCATGAGCGACCCGTCGAACATCTACGCGATCGACGACATCAAGTTCCTCACCGGCTACAACGTCCAGGTCGTCGTCGCGAGCGAAGAGGCCATCCGGGCGGCCATCGAGCGGTACTACGCCGAGAAGGTCGACTACGAGAAGATCATGGGCGAGCTCGACTCGGACGACGTCGAGGTCGCCGAGGAGGCCGCCGAGGAAGACGTCATCGACCTGCAGCGCTCGTCCGAAGAAGCGCCGGTCGTCAAGCTCGTCAACCTCATCCTGGTCGACGCCATCAAGAAGGGCGCCTCCGACATCCACATCGAGCCCTACGAGAAGTCGTTCCGGGTGCGCTATCGCGTCGACGGCGTGCTCTACGAGATCATGAACCCGCCGCTGAAGCTGCGGAACGCGATCACGAGCCGCATCAAGATCATGTCGAGCCTCGACATCGCCGAGCGCCGGCTCCCGCAGGACGGCCGCATCAAGATCAAGATCAGCGGCGGTCGCGAGATGGACTTCCGCGTCTCGGTCATGCCGACCCTCTTCGGCGAGAAGGTGGTCATGCGGTTGCTCGACAAGGGCAACCTGCAGCTCGACATGACCAAGCTGGGCTTCGAGGTCAACCAGCTCGGCGACTTCAAGCACGCGATCCACCAGCCGTACGGCATGGTGCTCGTCACGGGCCCCACGGGCTCGGGCAAGACGACCAGCCTGTACTCGGCGCTCTCCGAGCTCAACAAGACGAGCGAGAACATCTCGACCGCCGAGGACCCCGTCGAGTTCAACCTGCCGGGCATCAACCAGTGCCAGATGAACGACGGCATCGGGTTGAACTTCGCGGCGGCGCTGCGCTGCTTCCTCCGCCAGGACCCCGACATCATCATGGTCGGCGAGATCCGCGACTACGAGACGGCCGAGATCGCGGTCAAGGCGGCGCTCACCGGCCACCTCGTGCTCTCGACGCTCCACACCAACGACGCGCCGTCCACGGTGCACCGTCTGTTGAACATGGGCGTCGAGCCCTTCCTCGTGACGGCGTCGGTGAACGCGATCGTGGCGCAGCGCCTCGCCCGCAAGATCTGCAGCGAGTGCAAGGAGCCCATCAAGGTCGAGACCCAGGCCCTGATCGACCTCGGCCTCGACCCGGAGCGCGCCAACAGCGCCCAGATCTACAAGGGCGCCGGCTGCCGCAACTGCAACGACACCGGGTTCAAGGGACGCGTCGCCTGCTACGAAGTCATGCCGTTCAAAGACGAGCTGAAGGACTTCGTGCTGCAGGGCGTCTCCTCGGTCGAGCTCAAGCGCGAGGCCATCCGTCTCGGCATGCGCACGCTGCGTCAGAGCGCGCTCTCCAAGCTCGTCGAGGGCATCACGACCATCTCCGAGGTGGTCCGCTGCTCCGCCGCGGACTGAGCGCACGTTCATGGCGACCCTGCACCAGCTCCTCAAGCTCATGGTCGAGAAGGGGGCGAGCGATCTGCACATCACGTGCGGCTCGCCGCCTCAGCTCCGCATCGATGGCAACCTCATCCCGCTGAAGATGACGGCGCTCACGCGGGAGGACACGCAGCAGCTCTGCTACTCGTTCCTCACCGAGACGCAGAAGCACCAGTTCGAGCAGAGCAACGAGCTGGACCTGAGCTTCGGCGTCAAGAGCCTGAGCCGCTTCCGCGCCAACATCTTCATGCAGCGCGGCGCGGTCGCCGGCTGCTTCCGCGTCATCCCCACGAAGATCCACGGCTTCGACGAGCTGGGCCTGCCGCCCATCGTGGCCGAGCTGACCAATCGCTCGCGCGGCCTGATCCTGGTGACCGGGCCGACGGGCTCGGGCAAGTCGACGACGCTCGCTTCGTTCGTCGACAAGCTCAACAGCGAGCAGCACCTGCACATCCTCACGATCGAGGACCCGATCGAGTTCCTGCACCCGCACAAGAACTCGATCGTGAACCAGCGCGAGCTCGGCTCCGACACGCGCAGCTTCCGGAACGCGCTGAAGTACGTGCTCCGACAGGACCCGGACGTCGTGCTCGTCGGCGAGCTCCGCGACCTCGAGACGGTCGAGGCGGCCATGACCATCAGCGAGACGGGCCACCTCTCGCTGTCGACGCTGCACACCAACAGCGCCGTGCAGTCGATCAACCGCGTGATCGACATGTTCCCGCCGCACCAGCAGGGTCAGGTGCGCGCCCAGCTCAGCTTCGTGCTCGAGGGCATCATCAGCCAGCAGCTCATCCAGCGCTCGTCGGGGGTGGGTCGCGTGCTGGCGTGCGAGGTCATGATCCCCACCCCCGCGATCCGAAACCTGATCCGCGAGGACAAGGTCCACCAGATCTACAGCCAGATGCAGGTGGGTCAGTCACGCTTCGGCATGCAGACCATGAACCAGTCGCTGCTGGGGCTCTATCAGCGCGGGGAGGTCACGCTCGAGGACGCGATGGTGTACTCGCCCGACCAGGACGAGCTGCGCACCATGATCGCCAGCGGCAGCAGCACCTCCGCCAGGTAGATGGCGGCCGGGATCTCTCAACGCTATCATCGCTTTTCGGGGCCTGGCCCGTCGCGAGGGAGTGTGCGGCATGGCGGAGTGGGTATGGGAGGGACGCACCCGCTCGGGTGAAACCCGCAAGGGCGTCATTCAAGCCGAGGAGGAGAAGGACGTCCTCCTCAAGCTGCGCCAGCAGAACATCCAGCCCAGCAAGGTCAAGAAGAAGGGCAAGGGCATCTCGCTGCCGAACCTCGGCGGCGGAAGGGTCGCCGCCGCCCAGCTCGTCGTCTTCGTCCGTCAGTTCGCGACGATGATCGACGCCGGCCTGCCCCTCGTGCAGTGCCTCGACATCCTGGCGAGCCAGGAGCCGAACAAGTCCTTCAAGAAGATCCTCTATGACGTCAAGAGCAGCGTCGAAGGCGGCGCGACGTTCGCCGACTCGCTGAAGCGGCATCCGCAGACGTTCGACACGCTCTTCGTCAACCTCGTGGCCGCCGGCGAGATCGGCGGTATTCTCGACACGATCCTCAACCGTCTCGCCACGTACATCGAGAAGAACGTCAAGCTCGCCCGCCAGGTGAAGGGCGCGATGGTGTACCCGATCGGCATTCTGGTCGTGTCCGCCGTCGTCGTGATCCTGCTGCTCTGGAAGGTCATCCCGACGTTCGAGAACATGTTCACGAGCTTCGGCAACGCGAAGCTGCCCGAGCTCACACAGATGGTGATCACGTCCTCACGGTGGTTCCAGAGCAACTGGTACATCGTGTTCGGCGCGATCTTCGGCATCATCTATGCCTTCAAGGCGCTGCTCAGGAACGAGAAGGGCCGCACCGCCTTCGACGCCTTCATGCTGAAGACGCCGCTCTTCGGTCCCCTGCTGAAGAAGGTGGCCGTCGCCAAGTTCACCCGCACGCTCGGCACCATGATCGCATCGGGCGTGCCCATCCTCGACGCGATGGAGATCGTCGCCAAGTCCGCCGGCAATCGCGTCGTCGAAGCCGCCGTGTACTTCGTGCGCGAGAAGATCTCCGAGGGCAGCAACATGGCCGAGCCGCTGGCGAAGACCGGCGTCTTCCCCTCGATGGTCGTGCAGATGATCGCCGTCGGCGAGAGCACCGGCGCGATGGACACCATGCTGCAGAAGATCGCCGACTTCTACGAGGACGAGGTCGAGGTGGCCGTCGGCTCGCTCACCAAGCTGATGGAGCCGCTCATGATGGTGTTCATCGGCGGCATCGTCGGCACCATCCTCATCGCCATGTACCTGCCGATCTTCTCCGTCGCCGGCAACGTCAAGAGCTGACCCTCCCGGCGCAGTGAAGAACCCCGCGCCCGCGCCAGAGCACGCGCCCCGACCCCGCCACGACCCGGCGGGCGACACCGTCGCCAAGATCCAGTGGCTGATGCTGTTCCGGGTGGTGATGATCACCGCCCTGCTCGGCAGCACGCTGATCGTCAACCAGAACGACACCAGCCTGCTCACGGACCCCGATACATTGGCCCTCCTGGGCCTGATCGTGGGCACGTACGTCCTGACCATTCTCTACGCGGTGCTGTTGCACCGCGTGCGGCACCTCACCGTGTTCGCGTACGCCCAGCTGCTCGGCGACGTGCTCACGGTGCTGATGCTGGTGATCCTCACCGGCGGCACCGAGAGCGTGTTCCTGTTCATGTTCTCGCTGACGGTGCTCAACGCCTCGATCCTGCTGTACCGGCGCGGCGCGCTGCTGACGGCCACCGTCTGCGCGCTGATGCTGGCGGTGATCATCGGGCGCGAGCTGCTCGGGTGGGGCATCGGGCCGCCGCGGACGGGCGCCGGCACGCGCGCCCTGGTGCTGACGGGCCTGACCAACGTGATGGCGCTGTATCTCGTGGGGCTGCTGGCGGGGTACCTGAGCGAGCAGCTGCGCGACACGGGGCAGCGGCTGCGCTTCGCCAAGGAGGACCTGCGGCAGCTGCGCGCGCTGAACGACCACATCATCACCAGCATCCAGAGCGGCCTGCTCAGCTTCACCCTCGACGGGCGCATCATCTTCGCGAACCCGTCGGCGGAGCGCATCACCGGCCTCGACGCCCAGGACATGCTCTACCGCAACGTGTCCGAGGTCTTCCCGCCGCTCGCGCCGCTCGTCGCCGGACAGGTGCGGTCGGCCGAGCGCTGGGAGGGCACCTACGTCCGCCCTGACGGCAGCGAGCGCATCCTCGGCTTCAGCCTCTCCCCGCTGCTCGACAGCGAGGGCGGGCACCGTGGCTCCATCCTCATCTTCCAGGACCTCTCGCCCGTGCGGGAGATGGAGGACGCCGTGCGCCGCAGCGAGAAGTTCGCCGCCATCGGCAAGATGGCCGCCGGCATCGCGCACGAGATCCGCAATCCGCTGGCCAGCATCAGCGGCAGCATCCAGATGATGCAGCGGCAGGCGGGCCCCGAGGGGACGAACCGCCGGCTGCAGGACATCGTGCTGCGCGAGATCGATCGACTGAACGATTTGATCAACGATTTCTTGAACTTCGCCCGCCCGCGCGCGCTGCAGGTCGACGAGATCGCGGTGGACCGGCTGCTGGGAGAGGTCGTCGAGGTCTTCCGCTACACGAAGGGCGAGGGCGGCGCGGCGTGCGACGTCCGCCTCGAGGTCGAGCCGGGCCTCACCGTCGACGCCGACCCGCAGCAGCTCAAGCAGGTGCTCTGGAACCTGATGAACAACGCCGCCGAGGCCACCGAGGGCGGCGGCGAGGTGCGCGTGACGGCGCGGCGTGTCGAGGCCGCCGACGGCCCCGACGTCGAGATCCAGGTCGCGGACCGCGGCGTGGGCATCCCCGCCGAGCACCTCGCCCGCATCTTCGACCCGTTCTTCACCACGAAGGACCGCGGCACCGGCCTCGGTCTTTCGCTGGTGCACCGGATCATCGAGGACCACCGCGGTACCCTGCGCGTCGACAGCGAGCCGGGGCGCGGCAGCACCTTCACGGTGACGCTGCCGCAGCGGTCGAAGACGGAGCCATGAGCCGCATCCTCATCGTCGACGACGAGCGCTCGATGCGCGAGCTGCTCGAGATCTACTTCCTCAACGCGGGGCACGCCGTCGACACGGCCGCCGACGGCGAGGCCGGCGTGGCGCGCCTCACCGAGGAGGAGTACGACCTCGTCATCACCGACCTGCGCATGCCGAAGACGCACGGCATGGTCGTGCTCGAGCGCTGCCGCGCCCTGCACCCCGACACGCCGGTGATCGTGATGACCGCCTTCGCCACGACGCAGACGGCGATCGAGGCGATGAAGATGGGCGCCTACGACTACTTCACGAAGCCGTTCAAGCTCGACGAGGTCGACGTCGTCATCGCCAAGGCGCTCGAGAAGCGGCGGCTCGTGATCGAGAACCGCCAGCTGCGCAAGGAGCTCTCCGAGCGGCAGCGGTTCGAGGACATCATCGGCAAGAGCCCGGCGATGCGCCGCGTGTTCGACCTCGTCGACCGCGTGGCGCCGACGCGCGCCAACGTCCTGCTCGAGGGCGAGAGCGGCACCGGCAAGGAGCTCGTCGCGCGGGCCATCCACCGGCGCAGCGACCGGCGCGGCGGGCCGTTCCTGGTCATCAACTGCGCCGCCATCCCGGAGCAGCTCCTCGAGAGCGAGCTGTTCGGGCACAAGCGCGGCGCCTTCACCGGCGCGACGACCGACAAGCAGGGCCTCTTCCAGGCCGCCCACGGCGGCACGCTCTTCCTCGACGAGATCGGCGAGCTGCCGCTGTCGATGCAGGTCAAGCTGCTGCGCGTGCTGCAGGAGCGCCGCGTCAAGGCGGTGGGCGACGTCCACGAGGTCGAGGTGGACGTGCGTGTGATCGCCGCGACGAACCGCCGCCTCGAGGCCGAGGTGCGGGCGGGGCGCTTCCGCGAGGACCTCTACTTCCGCCTCAACGTGATCTGCGTCGAGCTGCCGCCGCTGCGCGACCGCGCGGGCGACGTGGCGCTCCTGGCGCACCACTTCCTGCGCAAGTACGCGATCGAGCTGGGCAAGCCGATGGAGGGCTTCGAGCCCGAGGCGATGGACCGGCTGCTGCAGCATCGCTTCCCCGGCAACGTGCGCGAGCTCGAGAACGTGGTCGAGCGCGCCGTCGCGCTGGCGGACCACGAGCGGGTCACCGTCCACGAGCTGCCGCCCTCGCTACAGCGCCAGGAGGCGACGGCCCCGGCCGCCAGCGGCCCCCCCGCCCTGCCCGAAGGCGGCCTCGACCTCGAGGCCCTCGTCGACGACTTCGAGAGAAACCTCATCGCGCAAGCGCTCGCGCGCACCGGCGGCCTCAAGAAGGAGGCGGCCCGCCTGCTCGGCATGTCCTTCCGCCAGCTCCGCTACAAGATCGACAAGCTCAACATCGAGGGCCCCGACGACGACCGGTGACAAAAATTGTCACCAGTGCCAAAAAACGGCAGTCCGCAGTGACGAAACGTGTCAGCGGACAGGAGCGACCACGATGTAGGGAAACTTGCGCACCCGCGACACTCATAGAAGACTGCGATCTGACCGATGGGAATTCGTCGCTGGCACGGTGCTTGAAGATGAAGCACATCGGGGAAAGGACGCCGGCCATGACACAGCGACGCGAACGAGGGTTCACCCTCATCGAGCTGATGATCGTGGTGGTGATCGTCGGGATTCTGTCGGTGATCGCCGTCAGCGGCTGGCGCAAGCACGTGATCGCGGCGCGCAATGCGGAGGCGGCGACACAGCTCGGCATGATCCGCGCGGCGCAGGAGACGTACTTCCAGGCGTATGGGCAGTACTGCGGCCTGGCGAATCCGACGGCGTGGCCGGCGGTGCGCCCTGCGCAGGAGAAGGCCCCCTGGGGGCAGCCCCCGGCGGGCAATGCGTGGGCGCAGCTCGGCATCCGGCCGACGGGCCAGGTGTGGTTCCAGTACTTCGTCGCGGCAGGCGCCTCGGGCGCCGAGCCGGCGGAGTGGCCGGGGAACATCCGCAACCGCGGCCCCTGGTACAAGGCGTGGGCCGAGAACAACTTCCACGGCGGGCCGACGGAGACCTACTTCGAGGTCATCTCGCCGACGACCGAGGTGTTCGAAGGTCAGCGGCCCGATACGCCGAACCAGTGATTTCGCAAGATTCGGGAGCGTCCGATGCGCTCCTGTTCAAGACGGGCGAGGTGGGGTTCAAGGGGAGAGCCCACCAACCTCCAGAAGACGGAATTTCTCCCCACGTGCACAGAGGAAGCAGAATGCGAAGCATGATGGCGAAGCGGAACCGCAAGGGCTTCACGCTGATCGAGCTGATGATCGTCGTGGCGATCATCGGCATCCTCGCGGCGGTCGCGATCCCGGCGTTCATGAAGTACATCCGCCGGTCGAAGACCTCCGAGGCGACGATGAACGTCCGCAAGCTGTTCGACAGCTCGGTCTCGTACTATCAGGAGGAGCACGCGGATCGAGCCGGCGCCATCCTTGCTCGGCAGTTCCCGGTCACGCAGGGCCTCACGCCCGGGGATCCGTCGGACGAGGCGTGCGATGCGGGCAACAGCAAGAAGGCCGCCCCCGACGCCGCCGTCTGGAGGACGCCCACGTGGCAGGCGCTGAACTTCTCGGTCGATGACCCTCACTACTACATGTACGGCTACGAGTCCGGCGGCATCGGCGCGGCTGCGTGGTTCACGGCGAAGGCCAACGGCGATCTCGACTGCAACGGCACCGACTCGACCTTCGAGCGTTCCGGCACCGTCGACGTCAACAACAACGTCAACGGTGGCGCGGGCCTCTTTACCAAGGACGAGCTCGAGTAGGCCGACCGGTCTCCTCGGCCACTGAAGGGGGCCGCTCCTTGCGGGCGCGCCCCCTTCGTCGTATTCAGGGGACATGCTTTCGTATCTGACCGGCCTGCCGCACGTCGCGCGGTACGCGCTCGGGGCGCTCGCGTTCGCCACGCTGCTGGTGCACAACCGGCTGGCGCTGGTCTCCGCCCGCGTGGAGCGCAGCAACAGCGTGGTCATCGAGACGGCCGAGCTGCTGTACGTGCCGCGCAAGGAGATGACGAGCGCGCTGTTCCTCGGGTACGACCAGGCGGCCGCCGACATCACCTGGCTGCGCACCACCGAGTACTTCGGGCGCCACTTCATCGGCGACCGCCAGTACGCGTGGCTCGAGCACTTCGTCGACCTCATCCTCGAGCTCGACCCGCGCTTCCGCCGCGTCTACCACTGGGCGGGCACGAACGTGCTCTACGGCCGGCGGTTCACGAACGCGAACGTCGAGCTCTCGAACCGCTACTACCTCAAGGCGCTCGAGCAGTTCCCGACGGACTGGGAGGCGCCGTACCGCCTCGGCATGAACTACTACGTCGAGATGACGTCGCCCGACCCGGACGAGCGGGCCCGCTTCCGCGAGACCGGCGTGCAGTACCTCGAGATGGCGGCCAACATGCCGAACGCCCCGGACTTCCTGGGGCGGCTCGTGGCCTCGCTCTACCGCAACCTGGGCAAGGACGAGGTCGCGCTGCAGTACTACATCGAGCTCATGGCCGAGACCGACGACCCCGCGAAGCGGGAGGCCCTGCGCGAGCGCATGGCGCAGCTCGGGGGCGCGGTCGACGCCGACGCCATCGCCGCGGCGGCCGCCGCGGACGACAAGCGCCACAAGCGGACGTTCCCCTACGCGCCGCGCGGCCTGTTCCTGCTCGTGGACCGGCCCGACGGCGACGCAGTGCCCGACGTCTCGTGGCGATCCCTGCTCCCCATCTTCGAGGCCGAGGCGCAGCGCGCCGGCCCAGCCGACGACGGCGGCGCGCCGTCCCCCACCCCCGGCGCCGACGACGCGGCCCGGGCGCAGCGCGCGGAGGCGCCGCGATGATCCAGGACGCACACGTGCTCATCACCGGCGGGGCGGGCTTCATCGGCTCGTCGCTCGCCGAACGGCTCTACCGCACCAACCGGGTGACGCTCTTCGACAACATGCACCGCGACGCGGTGCGCGGCACGGCCCTGCTCGACAGCCCGAACGTGAAGCTCGTGAAGGGCGACGTGCGCGACGCGGCCGCCATGAGGCAGGTGGCCGCCGAGGCCGACGTCGTCGTGCACATGGCGTCGATCGCCGGCGTCGACACCGTGATGAAGAACCCGGTGCTGACGATGGAGGTCTCGCTCAAGGGCACGATGAACGCCCTCGAGGCGGCCCTCGAGAGCGGGCGCTGCAAGCGCTTCATCGACTTCAGCACCAGCGAGGTCTTCGGGCGCTACGCCTACAAGGTGACCGAGGGCGACGTGACGTCGCTCGGCGCCGTCGGCGAGGCGCGGTGGACGTACGCCGTCTCGAAGCTGGCGACCGAGCACCTGGCGCTCAGCTACCACAAGCAGCACGGGCTGCCGACGGCGAGCATCCGGCCGTTCAACATCTACGGGCCGCGCCAGGTCGGCGAGGGCGCGGTGCACCACTTCATCCTGCGGGCGCTCAAGGGCGAGCCGGTGGTCATCCACGGCGACGGCTCGCAGATCCGCTCGTGGTGCTACATCGACGACATCCTCGACGGCGTCGTGAAGGCCATCGAGCTGGACGCGGCCATCGGCCACGCGTTCAACATCGGCAATCCGCGCAGCACGCTGACGATCTACCACCTGGCACGGCAGATCCTGCAGCTCACGTCGTCGGGCAGCCCGCTGCAGTTCAAGCCGGTGGAGCACACCGACGTCGAGCTGCGCATCCCCAACATCGAGAAGGCCCAGGAGCTGCTCGGCTACCAGCCGAAGGTGAACCTCGAGGAGGGCCTGCTCCGCACCATCTACTGGTACCGCACTCAGCTGGGCGGCTGATCGCTCGCCGTCGTGATCCGACGGGAGACGAGCTGGATCACGCCGCCGATCAGCGCCAGCACGAGCCCCAGCGCCCAGAACGCCAGCGAAAGCGCCAGGCCGCGCGCCGACGGGATGTCGAGCAGGCGCAGCAGCGCCACCAGCGCGGCTTCGCGCGGCCCCACGCCGGCGATCGCCACCGGCAGCACGCCCGCCACGATGCCCAGCGGCACGACGAAGGCCAGATCGGCCAGCGCGAGGGGCAGGTCCATGCCTCGCGCGAGCAGGTAGAACATGCCGATGGTGAGGCCGTGGCCGACGAAGCTGATCGCGAAGATCGCGATGAGATCCGCGGGTCGGTGAAAGCGTGGGATCTGGCGCCAGAGGCGGCCGAGGCGGCCGCTGGCGACGGCGACGATGGCGATGACGACGCCGAGGGCCACGAGGCCGCCGATCCACGGAAGCAGCGCGCGCACGTCGACGAGCGGCGGGCCCCAGGCGACGCCGACGAAGAAGACCACGCCGAGCGCCGAGAGGCCGATGAGGCGCTCGAGCACCACCACCACGTAGCTGGCGAGCGGGTTGTCGAAGTTGCGGCGCGAGACGACGCCGCGCACGACGTCGCCGCCGACGGAGCCGGGCACGAACGTGTTGTAGAAGAGGCCCACGAAGAGGACGCGCGTCGCGGTGACGAGCGAGGGCAGCTCGCGGGCGCCGAGGGCGCGCATCAAGAGGCGCCAGCGGACGGCGCCGATCAGCATGTTGCCGAGGGCGAGCGCGAAGGCCGGCAGCAGCGCCGTGGGCGGGATGTGGCGCATGGCGTCCAGAAACGCCTGTCGATCCGCGAACTTGAACCACCAGACGGCGAAGAGGGCCGGCACCAGGATCCGCGCCGCCAGCGGGAGCCAGCGGCGCCAGGCCGGCGCCGTCGTCGCCGCCGTCGTCAACGCCGCCGCCCGCGCGCCGCGAGGCGCTCGCGCTCGAGGGCCACCCGGAGCCGGAACAGCTCGACGAAGGTCTGCCGGATGCGCGCCGCGCTCGTGGCCTTGGACTCGCCGGCGATGCGGTCGTGCACGTTCATGTAGACCGTGCGCACCCGGAATCCCTTGTGTTTCGCGCGGATCGGGATCTCGAGGTTCAGGAGGAAGCTGTGGGAGCGCGCCCCGAGCCGCTCGAGCACGGCGCGGCGGACCAGGTACGTGCCCTCGGTGCGCGCGCGCGTCCCGACGACGGTCGCGGTGAGGGCCCGCAGGCCGAGCGAGAGGACCTTTCGACCGAGCGGGTACCGGCGGTTGCGGTAGAGCGAGGTGACGAGGTCCGCGTCTTCGGCGACGGCGAAGAAGCCGAGCAGGTCGTACGGGTCGAGCTGGCCGTCGGCGGGCAGGATCGTCACCCACTCCTTCGTCGCGACGGCGAAGCCGCCGAGGAGGGCCGCGCCCATGCCACTGTTGCGCTCGAGGTGCACGCCACGGACGAGGCCCGGGTGCGCGACGGCGAGGCGGTCGATGATCGCCGCCGTCCCGTCGCGGGAGCCGTCGTCGGCGATGATCAGCTCGCCGTCGGGGACGTGCTCGCGCAGGAACTGCAGCGCGCGGTCGGCGCAGGCCGGGAGGGCCGCCTCCTCGTTGTAGGCGGCCATGACGATCGACAGGCTGCCGACGGGCATCACGGCCCCGCCGCTTCGGAGACGGCGGGCGCCGCCTCCGACGTCGCGGGCGGGGGCTGCGACGCCGGGGCCGCGTCGGACGCAGCGCCGCTCGGCAGCCCGGCCAGCGCGCTGGCGCAGCTCGGGTGGTCGGCGGCACAGGCCGTGTACAGCGGGCGGGCCCGCTCCGCCTCGCCCTTCTTCACGAAGCAGCCCGCGGCGGACAGCAGGAACCACGCGGGCGCGTCGTCGGCCTGCACGTGGTCGTACGCCAGACGCAGGCCCTCCTCGCAGCGGCCGCGCTCGGTGTGGGCCATGCCGAGGAAGAAGTAGTTGTCGGGCCGTGTGCCGCCGAGCTTGATCGACTCCTCGAGCACGCCCGCCGCCTCGTCGTAGCGGCCCTCACGCAGCAGCCACGCGCCGTAGCCCGAGTAGCCGAACGGCTCCTTCGGGTTCTCGTCGATCATCGCCTGGAAGAGGTTGCCGTCGTTCCACCACGCGGGGATGCCGCGCCACGTCAGCGCCAACGCCGGCAGGAGCGCCGCGGCGAAGGTGATCTGGCGGGCGCGCAGGCGGACGTGCGCCAGGAAGCCGAGGTGCAGGAAGAGGAAGAAGCCCGGCAGGCCGATGTACAGCCACCGATAGAAGCCGGGCCAGTCGCGCACCGCGATGAGCGCGATGGGCGTGAGCGAGCCGAGCCACCAGAGCAGGCCGTAGACGGCGACGCGGCGCCCGCGCCACCACAGCCAGCACGCGACCGCGATCAGCGCCACCGACGCGCCGACGTACGCGCCGAGCTCGACCGCCGGCAGGTCGCGCAGCCACAGGTGCAGGTTCTGGACGCCGCGCTCGATCGGCAGCGCCACCGTCTGGATGGAGCGCAGCCAGACCGCGGGCAGGGCGCGCAGGGCGCCGCTCATCTCGTGCCCCACGCCGGCGGCCACCCCGCCCTCGAGCGCCGCACCGCGCATCAGGCCGTACGCGAGGATGGCGGCGACGGCGGCGCCGAGCACCGGCCAGTGCAGTCGGCGCCAGGGGGCGCGCCCCGGGGCGGCGATGCCGGTCGCCTCGCCGGCGAACATCACCGCGAGCGGCGCGAAGGTGATGCCGCTCTCCTTGCCGAGCATGGCGAGGAGCAAGAGCGCGCCCGCGCCGAGGACCCGCCCGGCGCCGAGGCGCTCGACCGAGACCACGCGGAGCGCGAGCACGCCGAACAGCAGCGCCAGGATCTCGGAGCGGCCGTTGATCCACGCCACCGCCTCGACGTCGACCGGGTGCACCGCCCACAGGAACGCGATGGCGGCCGCCGTCAGCGGCGTCGCCACCCACCGCAGCAGGAGGCCGAAGAGCGCCAGCGTCGCGGTGGCGTGGAGGACGAGACTGCTGAAGTGGAAGCCGGTGGCGTTGCGCCCGTAGAGCTGGAAGTCGATGACGAACGTGGCGAGCGAGAGCGGACGATAGGTGCCGATGACCGGCTGGTCGCGCTCGGCGGACCACATCGCGTTGTGCTTGAAGGACTCGACCAGGCTGCTCCAGTGCCGCAGGCGGTCGGTGGTGACGAGGTTGTTGATGTCGTCCCACACGAAGCCGCCCATGAGGGCCGGCAGCCACATCACGATGACGAGCGCGAACAGCAGCGCGCCCAGCTTGCGGGTGTCCTGCACGGCGGCAATGTGCGGCGGCGGCGGCCCGAATGCAAGTGCGGGGCGCCTTGCCGGGGTGGGCGGCGCGTGTCAGCATCGGCGCCGTGCGACGGTTCAGCAGTCACGGAGACGGACGGTTCACGCGCGACCAGTTCGCGTCGATCGGCGAGCACGTGGTGTTCGAAGACGGGGTGCGTGTGTGGCATCCCGAGAACATCGTGATCGGCGACAACGTGTACGTGGGCCACGACGCGATGCTGAAGGGCTACTACAAGAACCGCATGGTCATCGGCGACGACACGTGGATCGGCCAGGGGGTGTTCTTTCACTCCGCGGGCGGCGTCACGATCGGGCGCCGGGTCGGTGTGGGGCCGCACGTGAAGATCCTGACCTCTTTTCACGACGAGGCGGGGCGCGACGTGCCGATCCTGGAGTCGCCGCTGACGTTCGAGGCGGTGGTCGTCGAGGACGACTGCGATCTCGGCGTGGGCGCCCTGCTGCTGCCGGGCGTGCGCGTGGGCCGCGGGGCGCAGGTGGGCGCCGGGGCCGTCGTCACCCGCGACGTGCCGCCCTACGCGGTCGTCGCCGGCAACCCCGCGCGGGTGCTGCGGATGCGCCCGTAATCGTCATTCGGCTCGCAGCCAGGCCTCGGCGAGCTCGGGGTGGCCTTCGACGATCAGGGCGGCGGCGCCGAGCGCGCGGTTGCGGTCCGGGCTGCCGATGAGCTCGGGCACATCGAGGGGGACGGGCCGGCGCGGGCCCGGCGGCAGGCGCTCGGGCACCGGCAGGCTCGGGTCGACGCCGGCGCGCCACGCCCGCAGCGCCCCCGTGGCATCGCCGAGCGCCCACAGGCCCTCGGCGCGCGCGTTGGCGACGGCCGCGATGACCCGCGTGGTCATCGGGTCGGGCCCGGCGGACCACCAGCTCGCCAGCGTCGCGGTGAACGCGGCCTCGTCATCCCGCGCCTCTGCGCACGCCGGGCCGAGCGCGAAGCCCCACGTGGCAGGACACGGCCGGACGCCGAGCCGCGCCGCGAGGCCGTGGGTCTCGACCCGGGCGACCGGGACGCGCACCACCAGGGAGCGCAAGCGGATCTCGCGCGAGGGCGCCGGCTCGAGCGGCGGCAGGTCCGGGTGGCGGCGGTACAGGAAGCGCCAATACCACGAGCTCGCCGACCAGCCGACGTTGATGACCGCGACGTCCGGCCGCGCGCCCTCGATCTCCTGCAGGTACAGCAGCGGGAAGAAGAGGTGGTCCGACTCGACGAGCAGCAGGGCGTTCGGCTCGGCGGCGTCGAGGTGGCGCCGCGCCAGCTCGCGCGGCAGCGTGATGTCGGCGCGGGAGCGGCTCCAGAGGGGCTGCTCGCCGGCGCAGAGCGTGACCGCGAGGAGGCCGGCCACGGCGGGGACGGCCAGGCGGCGGCCTTCGACGAGGCCGCCGATCCCGAGCGCGGCGAGCCAGAGCGCCGGCGTCAGGTAACCGTTGAAATCGGGGATCTCGGGGAAGTAGACGCCGTAGGTCATCGTGAAGCCGAAGCCCACGACGGCGGCGGCGGCGAGCAGGGCGGAGCGGCGGCGCAGACCGGGCGCGGCGAGCCAGCCGAGAGCGCCGACGAGCGGGGCGACCGCCCCCTGCCCCAGCATCCACGCGAGCCAGGTGGCGACGTGGCCGGCGACGCTGCCGAACGCGGCGTGCTCGGTCATCGCGTAGTCGGCCCCGGCGAGGTACTTGAGCAAGCCGGCCGGGTCGGAGAGCTCGCCCCAGACGAGGCGGTCCGGCGCGTCGCGCACGAGCAGCAGGTGCACGTAGGGAACGAGTCCGACGACGGCGCCGACGAACGCGGCCCCCGTCGAGCGGAGCAGCGCCTTGCGGCGGACGAGGCCGGGCAGCCCGTACAGGCCGGCCCCGGCGGCGGCGCCGATGGCGAAGACCGGATTGACGGCGGCGAGCAGGCCGACGAGCAGGCCGGCGAGGGCCCAGCTCCGCGGGCTCTCGGCGCGCTGCCCGGCGGCGAGGACGCCGAGGAACAGCAGCGTCGACAGCGCGTAGAGCTCGATGCGCGTCGCCTGGTCCCACACGGGGACGGCGGCGCCCGACGCGACGAGCACGAGGACGCGCGTCGGGGTGCCGAGCGACGTGGCGCGGCGCAGGATCGCGTCGGCGGGCAGCGCGCAGAGGGCCGCCGGCAGCGCCGACAACAGGTTCAGGCCGACGAGCGGGTCGAGGCCGGGCAGCCTCGAGAAGAGGCCGGCGAGCCAGGTGTAGAGCGGTTGACCGGGCGGGTGGCCGAGGCCGAGCTGGCGGCCGACGAGGGCCAGCTCCGCCGAGTCGAACCACTCGAGGCCACGGGCCATGGTCGCCGCGTACCAGAGCAGCAGGAGGCCGGCGGCGATCGGGCCGGCGCGGCGGCCCTCAGCCACCGCGCATGGCGAACAGCGCGCGAAGCGTGCGGCCGATCGCTTTGGGATTCAAGACCTTGGAGTGCCCGGCCACCCGCGCGCGGCAGTCGATCTCCACCTCGACGATCGGCTCGCCGGCGGCGCGCAGGCGCCCGCGGAACGCCGTGCTGATCATCATCGAGTCGTCCTCGCGCGGGCCGTGCCGCGTCCAGGTCTCGCGACGAAACAGGTAGTTGCCGCCGCTCTTCGCCACCTGGCCGGTCTTCAGCTTGATCATCGTGTTGAGCGTCTGGGAGATGGCCGTGCGGTACCACGGGTCGTCGCGGGTGCGGTAGACCGTGGTCAACATCGGCGCCTCGTGGCGACGACCGTAGAGATCGGCGACGACGTCCGGGCCGATCTGGCCGTCGGCGGGCACCCAGGTCACGAACGCGCCGCGGGCGGCGTCGAAGCCGGTGCGCAGGGCGCCGCCGATGCCGCGGTTGGGCTGGTGGCAGACGCGCACGCGCGGGTCGTCGGCGGCGAGGCCGTCGGCGAGCGCGGGCGTGGCGTCGCTGCTGCCGTCGTCGACGATGACCACCTCGAAGTCGATCGCCGCGCCGTCGAGGTGCGCCACGAGCTCCCGCACCACCGGCACGAGGCAATCCTGCTCGTTGAAGGCGATGACGACGACCGAGAGGTCGGGGGCGTGGTCCGCGCCGCCGGCCGGGCGCGGCGCGAAGACGTACAGGTCCTGCAGGACGGGGACCGGCGCCAGGAGCTTCTCGCCGGCGGGGTGGGCCCGCAGGCGCTCCTCGAGGTGCTGCAGCAGCGGGTCGAAGCGCACGAGCGCGTCGCCGAGCGGGCCGTCGAGCAGCGCGCCGCCCCGCGTCGCCGTCACCGCGCCCTCGGTGCCGCCGACGAAGCGCGGGATGAGGTGGGCGCAGGTGGCGCGCTGGTAGAGCGGGCGCAGGTGGCGGCCGAACACGGCGGCGTAGAGCTCCCGCGGGCGGAAGCGCACGCGGTACGTGTCGCCCCGCACGTCGTCGCGGGCCACGCCGTCGGTCGTCACCGGCTCCTTGAGGACGAGGCGGCCGCCGGGCGAGAGCGAGCGGGCGCAGCGTGCGGCGAGGCGGTCGAGCTCGTCGTCGGTGAGGTGCGCGGCGACGCCGAACACCAGGATGAGGTCGAACGGCCCCTCGGGTGCCTCGTCGAGCGCGGATCCCTGCCGGATCGAGAGGTTGCGGATGCCGCGCCGCTCGGCCTCGCGGCGCGCCACGTCGAGCAGCTCGGCGCTCGCGTCGACCAGCGTCACCTCGCGAACCTCGGGCGCCAGCGCGAGCGCGAGGCGCCCGGCGCCGCCGCCGAGGTCGAGCACGCGCATGTGGGGCTGCGGCTGCACCGCGCGGCGCAGGTGCGCCTGCTCGAGGCGGTCCCGCAGGCGGACCACGTCGGACTGCGGCGTGACGGTGCCGTACAATGAGAGGTCGGGCGCCTCGCCCTTGCCACGGGTGTCCGCGTCCCAGAAGGCGCCGGCGGCGCGGGCGTTCTCGCTCAAGGCATCACCGTGATCGCCGCCTCGACGTCGCCGGCGACACGCGCGGCGAGCGCCTCGGCGGCCTCGAGCGTCGCGCCGCGCACGAGGCAGCTGCCGAACAGGGACCAGTCGTCCACCGCGAGGCGCGCCGGCGCGCCGTCGGCCGCGTTGACCACCAGCGAGAGGACGTCGTCGCGACCGGCGAAGGGCGCGGCGGGCTCGCCGACGAGGCGCAGCGGACCGCGCCCGCGCCCGACGAGCAGCCGCGCGGCCACGGGGCGGGCCTCGCCGAGCGCGAGCGGCCCGTCGGGCGAGCGGCCGAGCGCCGCCATCACCGTGGCCGCCGACAGGTCGGCGCCGTAGCAGGTGCGGACGAGCTCGGTGATCGAGCTGCCGCCGAGCCGCGGGTTGATCTCGATGAGGACCGTCTCGCCCTCGACCAGGCGCAGGTCGAAGTTGGCCGGACCGTCGGTGACGCCGCAGGCCGCCGCGAACCGCGCCGCCGCGTCGACCACCGCCTGCCGGGCTGCGGGCTCGAGGCTCGACGGCAGCGAGTGCCCCACCGGCGACACGAACCCGTCGCGGTACTGGTCGTTGAGCACGAAGGCGCGGTGGAGCGCGCCGCGCCAGAAGAAGGCCTCGACGCCGGCGGAGATGCCGCCGACGAACGCCTGCACGAGCACGCCGTCGCCGCTCGCCGCGTACCCCGTGGCGCGCGCGACGGCCTCCGCCAGCTCCGACGGGCTGCGCACGATCGACACGCCGCGGCCGCCGGCGCTGGACCGCGGCTTCACGACGAGCGGGTAGCCGCCGATGGCCGAGGCCAGCGTCGCGGCCTCGGCGGCGTCGCGCGCGAGGCGCGTCTCCGGGGCCGCGAGGCCAGCGGCGCGCACGCAGGTGAAGGTCGCGAGCTTGTCGCGGCACGTGCGCGCCACCGCCGTCGGCAGCCCCACGAGCCCGCGGTCCTCGATGACGGCGGCCACCGCATAGACCGCCGCGTCGGAGGCCGCCGTCACCGCGGCGTCGACCGCGTACCGGCGCGCGACACCGACCACCGCGTCGACGTCGGTCGTGTCCACCGCTTCGCCGTGGTCGGCGAGGGCCATGCCCGGCGCGCAGGGATCGCGATCGACCACGACCGACTCGGCGCCGAGGCGGCGCACGGCGCGGATGATGTCGAGCTGGAACGGGCCGCCCCCCGCCACCAGGACGCGGGCGGCGCCGGGCCCGTCGGCGCTGGATGGCGACATGAAACGGGTCTACACCGTGCGGTGTGGCGCGTCAAACGCCGGGCCGCGCCCCCTTGCCTCCCCGCACCGCCTATGCTTGATTCCACCGCAAGCCATGAGCACACCCGCCCTCTCCGTCACCGATCTGGTGAAGACGTTCGACCTGGGCTTCCTCGGATCGCTGCCCGGCTTCGGCGGGCTCGCCGCGCGGCTGCAGATCAAGGGCATCGCCCAGCGCGTGCAGGCGGTGCGCGGCGTCAGCTTCGAGGTGCAGCGGGGCGAGATCTTCGGCTTCCTCGGGCCCAACGGCGCCGGCAAGACGACGACGATCAAGATGCTGATGGGGCTGCTGCGGCCGACGTCCGGCAGCGGCACGCTGCTCGGCCACCCGCTCGGCCACCGCGAAGCGCGGCAGCGCCTCGGCTTCCTGCCGGAGCACCCGTACTTCTACGACTACCTCAAGCCCATGGAATTCCTCGACTTCTACGGGCAGCTCTTCGCGATGACCGCGAAGGAGCGGCGGCAGCGCGCCGCGGCGCTGATCGAGCGGCTGGGGCTGTCGCACGCGGTGGGGCGTCCGCTGCGCAAGTTCTCGAAGGGCATGGTCCAGCGCATCGGCATCGCCCAGGCGCTGATCAACGACCCGGAGCTGGTCGTGCTCGACGAGCCGATGAGCGGCCTCGATCCCATCGGGCGCAAGGACATCCGCGACCTGATCTTCGAGCTGAAGCAGCAGGGCAAGACGATCTTCTTCTCGACCCACATCCTGCAGGACGTCGAGATGATCTGCGACCGCGTCGCGATCATCATCAACGGGCAGATGCGCGCGCTCGGACCGCTCACGGAGCTGCTGCAGTCGCCGACGCAGCAGGTCGACGTCGTCGTCGGCCGCCTGCCCGAGGAGGCGGCGCGGCGGCTCGAGGGGCTGGCGCAGGGCACGGTGCGGCTCGGCGACGCGATCCAGTTCCGGCTCGGCGACGGGGCCGACGTCGACACGTTCGTCGGCGACGCGCTCGGCGCCGGCGGCCGCCTCGTCAGCGTGGTGCCCCACCGGCGCTCGCTCGAGGACCTGTTCGTCGCCGAGGCGAAGCGGGGGGCGGCGCCGTGAGGCAGATCTGGGCGATCGGGCTGAACACCTTCCGCGAGGCCATCCGCAATCGCGTCTTCGCCAGCCTCATCATGTTCGCCATGGCGCTCATGCTGATGACGCTGGCGATCAGCTCCGCCTCGCTGCACGAAGAAGAGCGCCTCTTGAAGGACGTGGGGCTCTTCTTGACCTCCACGTTCTCGGTGTTGATCGCCGTGTTCGTGGGCGTGAACCTCGTCTACAAGGAGATCGACCGCAAGACGATCTTCACGCTCATCCCGAAGCCGATCTTCCGCTTTCAGTTCCTCATCGGAAAAGCGCTGGGCCTGTCGCTGACGATGCTGGTCCAGGTCCTGGTGATGGCGGTGGTGCTGCGCCTGCAGTTCCTCGTGGTCGACGCGCGCTTCGGCCTCGAGATGGTGCAGGCGCTGTTCCTCGTCTACATCGAGGTGCTGGTGATCGTGGGTGTGGCGCTCCTGTTCTCGAGCTTCTCGACCCCCTTCCTCTCGGGGATGCTCACGCTGGGCGTGTTCGCCGTGGGGCGCTTCGTCGACCGCCTGGTCGACCTGCGCCTCAAGACCGGCGGGGGCGATCGCACGCCGGAGCTCGACCAGGTGAGCGCGCTCATGCGCGGCGTGGCCCACATCCTGCCCGACCTGTCGCTCTACAACACGACGACCTACGTCGTGTACGACAAGGTCATCGAATGGAGCTACGTCGCGCAGGCCACCGGCTACGGCCTGACGTACATGGCCGTCTGCCTGGCCGTCGCCTCCTTCTTCTTCAGCCGCCGCGACTTCGTCTGATGCGCTGGTTCGCGCTGGCCGTCGCCGTCGTGCTGGGCGCGGTGTGGGCGCGGGTCTACGTGAGCGCGCGCGCCGAGCTGGCCGTCGCGCGCGCCGCCGTCGACGCCGGCGACACCGCGCGCGCCGTCACCCACTACCAGTATGCGATGCGCTGGTACACACCCGGCGCCGGCGCCCCCCGCGAGGCGGCGGAGGCCCTCTGGGGCATCGCGTCGTCGGCGAAGGACCGCGACACCGCGCTGTCGGCGCTCCAGGCGCTGCGCGGCGGCGTGCGGGCCACTCGGCACCTGTGGACGCCGTTCGCGCGCTGGGCCGCGCCCACGGACCGCGCCATCGCCCGCCTCATGGCCGAGGCGCACGCGGGGCAGCCCTCGGCCGAGGGGCGCTCCGTCGACGAGCTCGAGCGCTGGCACGCCTCGCTCCTCGCCCTCGACCCGACGCCGCCCGTGGGCTGGTCGCTGGCCGTCGTCCTCGGCTTCGCCGGCTGGGTGGCCGGGGGCTTCGCCACGATCTGGCGCGGCCTCGATCGCGAGGCGAAGGTCGTGCGCCGCCCCTTCGCGCGCTGGGCCGGCTTCACCGCCGCCTGCTTCGCGCTGTGGGTCGTCGGCCTCGTCTACGCCTGAGGCCCTCGCCGATGCCTATCGCGTCCTTGTGGGAGGACGCCGGCTCGCCGATCGGGCCGCGGCTGCGGGTCGCGCAGGCGCCCCGATCGACGGAAGCGGTGGAGACGCCATCGGCGGCGAGGCGAGCGACGCCGGCCCTGCTTTCGCCCTGCTTCGCGACCTGGGCGTCGACATCGAGCCGGAGAAGGCGGTCGAGCGGGCCGCGAGGCGCGGCGATGCGTTCGCGGGGTCGATCACCCGACGCGTGGCGAGGGGCGCGAACGTTCGCGGGGTCGGTCAGTCGACGCGTGGCGAGGGGCGCGAACGTTCGCGGGGTCGGCCGCTCGACGAGTGGCCAGGGGCGCGAACGCGCGTGCTCAGCCGGCGAGGACGCCCTCGGCGACCTTGCGGACGAGGGCGGGGTCGACGTCGTTCTTGTGGGCCTTCATGACGGCGCCGAGCACCGCGCCGATCTTCGCGTTGGCCTTGCCGCCGAGGCCGGCGACGGCCTCCTCGACCCAGGCGCGCGTCTGGGCCTCGTCGGCCTTCTGCGGCAGGAACTCCTGCAGCTGGTCGATCTCCCAGCGCAGGTCGGCGATCTGGGCGCGCGCCGCGTCGCTGTTCGCCTTCTCGAACTCGGTGATGCCCTTCTCGAGGGTCTTCACGTAGGCGGTGATGACCTCCTGCCAGAGGGCGTCGTTCACCTCGCCGCTGAAGCCCTTGGACTTCACCTTCTCGGTCATCTTCGCCTTGACCATGCGCACGAGGTCCGCCGTCTTGCCGTCGCGGGCGCGCATGGCCGTCTTCATCTTCTCGTCGAGCCGCTGCTCGAGGCTGCTCATCGGGGTCACTCCGTGGCGCCGAAGTCGAGGCGGATGTCGGCGCCCAGCTCGCGGGTCAGGTGGTCCTTCAGGCGGTTCTTGAGGCGCGCCTCGATCTGGCGGATGCGCTCGCGGGACACGCCGAAGCGGTCGCCGAGATCGGCGAGGGCCTTCGGGTCGTCGGCGACGAGGCGCTCCTGCCAGATGGCGCGCTCGCGCTCGTCGGTGAGCGTCTCGTAGAACGCCTTCATCTTCTCGTCGACGGTCGCCATCAGCTCGGAGCGGGCGACCTCGTCGTCGACGTCGGGCGCGTCGCTGGCGAGCGTGTCGCCGAAGGAGCGCGACTCGTCGTCGCCGGCGGAGCGCGGCGCGCTGAGCGACAACGCCGGCATCCGCGCGGACTGGGCGGCGACGATGTCGGCCTCGGAGACGTCGAGCGACTCGGCCAGCAGCCTCGGCGTCGCCTCGCCCACCTCGTTCATCAGGCGGGCCCGCTCCTTCTCGAGGCGGAAGAAGAGCTTGCGGCCCGCCCGCGTGTTGGCGAACGAGACGAGCCGGAAGTTCTTCAGGATGTATTGGAGGATCATCGCCCGGATCCAGTACCGGGCGAAGCTCGAGAAGCGCACGCCGCGGTACGGGTCGTAGCGCTTGACCGCCTCGGCCAGTCCGATGTTGCCCTCTTGGATGAGGTCCATCACGTTGGACCAGGCGCGGCGGTACTCCATGGCGAGCTTGACGACCAGGCGCACGTTCCCGGTGACCAGCTTCTTGGCCGCCTCGACGTCGCCCCGCTCGTAGAAGGCCTCGGCGTACCGCGCCTCCTGCTCGCGCGTCAGCAGCGGGTAACGCCGGATCTCGGCGAGGTAACGGGTGAGCGGGTCGGCGCGCAGGAGCTCGTCGCCGCTGACGAAAGGCAGCGGGCTCTCGAGCGGCTCGTCGCGCTCCTCGTCGGACGCCGCCAGGACGTCGGGTTGTTCGGGGGTCGGCTCGGACACGGTCTCTCGGGCAGCTATCATGTTGTCTGATACCCGTCAACGGGATGCCCGGCCGCTCCGGGTGGTTGCGGACGGTTGCAACCAACGGGCCGTTCGGGGCATCTCTCCCGGGTCCCCGAACCCGAGGAGTGCCCGATGTCGCTGCGTGACGAGATGGAGCGCCGCATCCGCGCCAGGCTGCCCGATGCGCGGATCGAGCTGAACGACATGACCGGTGGCGGCGACCACTGGCAGGCGGTGATCGTCTCGTCGACGTTCGAGGGTCAGACGACGCTGCTGCGCCAGCGCGCCGTCTTCGAGGCCCTCGGCGAGCTGATGCACGGGCCCATCCACGCCTTCACCGTCCGCACCCTGACCCCGGCCCAGGCCGGCCGCACGGAGTAGCCCCGAAATGGACCAGAACGCTCAGGACCGCATCCGCAAGATGGTCACCGAGAACCAGGTGATGCTCTTCATCAAGGGCACCCCCGACTTTCCGCAGTGCGGCTTCTCGGCGGCGGTCGTCGACGTGCTCAACGACGTGGGCGTGCCCTACGCCGCGTTCGACGTGCTCTCCGATCCCGGCATCCGCCAGGGCATCAAGGACTTCGCGAACTGGCCGACCATCCCGCAGCTCTACGTGAAAGGCGAGTTCGTCGGCGGCTGCGACATCGTCCGCGAGATGCACGCCAGCGGCGAGCTCGAGCCGCTGCTCAGGGGCGAGAGCGCATAGTCGCGAGCGCCACGTCGAAGTGGCGCCGCCCGTTGAGCCACGCCACCGGCGCGTGCCCCGCCGTCGGCCAGACCCCCGTCACCACCGCCAGCCCCGCGCCGATCTGGCGCAGCGCCCGCCGCACCTCGACGGCGACGCCGTCGAGTCTCGCCGTCCGCGTCTCGGCCGGACCGCCCGCACCGGGATCCGCCGCGGCGGCGCCGAAGTCCGTCAGGCCCGACGCGCGCTCGTCGGCGTCGGCCGCGGCGAGCAGCGCGCGCGGGTCGAAGCCGACGTGGACGCGTCGGTCGACGACGTGCAGGCGCAGGTAGGCCATCGGCGCCTCGGACCGCGGGTCGAGCAGGCGCAGGTGGACGCGGTGGTGCCCGTGGGGCAGACCGCGGCCCGGCTCGGGCGTCCACGCCGACAGGCGCAGGCAGCGCAGCGGGCCGATGTCGATCGGCCGCACGGGCTCCGCCTCGGGACCCAGGCCGCTCTCGCTGCGCAGCGACAGGGCCGCCGCGTCGACGTGGGCGCGCGCCTCGCCCTGCGCGGCGAGCAGGTGGAGCGCCGGGCCGGAGTGCACCACGCGCCACTCGACGTCGTCGCGCGCGCCGCGGGCGACGGCGATGCCGTTCCATCCGCGGCGGTCGAGCGGGCCGCCGTGCCACGTCTCGAGGAACGCCAGGCCGTCGACCTCGCAGCCGAAGCGCGCCACGTACACGTCGAGCGCGCCGCCGTCGCGCTCGAGGCGCAGGAGCGGCGCCGGCACGAAGAGCGGCGGCGGCGCCCACGGGAAACCTCGCGCCGCCCAGCCCTCGGGCCAGGCGAAGGCGCAGCTCGCGAGCGGCTCGTGGGGGGGCGCGGCGTGCAGCTCGGCGCCGACGCGGACGATCTCGCAGTTCGCCATGCGCCGTTGCTCGCACGCGCCGCGGGGCGCGTCAACGCCCGGGCGCCGAGAACGACGTCGACGGTGCGCCGCGCCGGCCAAGCGCGCCGTCCGCGCGGCGCCGGCACGGATGGCGCCGGGGACGTCGACGGTGCGCCGCGCCGGCCAAGCGCGCCGGCCAGCGGCGCCGACACGGATGGCGCCGGGGACGTCGACGGTGCGCCGCGCCGGCCAAGCGCGCCGTCCGCGCGGCGCCGACACGGATGGCGCCGGGGACGTCGCCGGCTACGCGCCGTCGCGCCGCATCGGCACGTGCGGGATGCCGTCCTCGTCGTGCGCCGGACCGGCGCGCACGAACCCGAACGACGCGTAGAACCCCTCGAGGTGCGCCTGCGCCGAGAGCGCGAGCGGCTGCGCACCGAGCCCGCGCACCGCCTCGGCCACCAGCGCGCGTCCGAAGCCACACCCGCGGTACGCCGGCGCCGTCAGGACACGCCCGATCGCCGCCTCCGGGAAGCGCGCGCCCGGCGGCAGCACGCGCAGGTAGGCGGCCAGGACGTCGCCGTCCCACCCGAGCAGGTGGAGCGCTCCGCGGTCGAGGCCGTCCGGATCGAGGTAGGCGCACCGCTGCTCGACGACGAAGACCGCCGCGCGCGCGGCGAGCACGGCGTAGAGCTCGGCGGCGGTCAGGTCGGCGAACGAGGCCCAGCGCCAGGTCACCGCGGGCATGGCGGCGCTCGCATCGAGGGGCCGGCGGCGGAGGGCGGCATGGGCGCATTGTGCGACCGCGCGCCCGCCGCGTCGACCTCGTCAGTCGGCGAAGAGCTCCGGGCAGAGCGCGGGATCGTCGGGCGTGACGTCGGCGGTGAGCAGCCAGCCGGTGACGCCGCCGGGACCGCGGACCTCGAGGGGCAGGCCGGTGCGGCGGTCCCAGACGACCGTCTCGAGGACGTCGGTCGTGCGCCAGCGCAGGACCTCGACGGGGGCGCCGGCGGGCAGGCGCGCGAAGGTGGACGCCGGCCCGAGGACGGGGGGCGCCGGCGGCTGCGGCGCGTCCGGCGGCTCGAGCAGGGCGTGCGGATCGCTGCTCTCGGGGCCGGCGCGCAGGGCGACGGCGTGGCGGGTGCGCGCGGTCACCGGACCGCGGACCGTCGATGCCGGCGCGGCGGTGAAGCGGCGGGCCTTCGCGTCCCAGGGGTGGCGGTCGGTGCGCGCCGAGAGGCGCTGGTCGACGAAGTCGGGCACCTCCTCGCCCTCGAAGACGAGCGAACGGACCTCGACGGCGCCCCCGCCGAAGCGCAGCGACGCGCACGTCGCGTAACCCGCGTACATGTAGACCGCGTGCACCTCGGCGTCGAAGACCGGCGCGAGACGGTCGCCGGCGACGCGGTACACGGTGGTGTTCGAGCGCGAGCCGCCCTCCACGGGGAAGCCGCCGGTCACCACGAGCTCCTTCGGCGCGCCGCCGACGACCTCGCGCGCCTCGACGGCCTGCAGCTCCAGGCCGTTGCGGTCGCCGATCAAAAGCGGCTCGGCGGCGGCGGGGTCGAGCGACCAGCGGCGGCCGGCGGCGGTGGCGAGCACGAGCGTGGGGCGGACGCCGGCCAGCGCGACCCCGAGCGTGTCGGGGCGGCGGTCGCCGTCGAAATCGAAGCGGACGTCCGCGGCGAAGCCTGCGGCCTCCGCCGCGGCGAAGCGGCTGTGGACGCTCAGGAGGCAGGCCGGGGCAGGCAGGTGACCACGGCGGCGCCCGTCGGCGCTGCGGACGCGGTACCAACCGTCCAAGGCGGCCTCGACCGCGAGCGCCTCACCGGCGCGGGCAGCGGCGGTCGCCCGCGAGGCGGCGTCGGGCCGCTCGCGGAGCGGCTGTGCCTGCGTGGAGAGGCAGGCGTCGATGCCCAGCGCGAGGAGCGCGGCGAAGCCGGTCACGGCGGCGCGCCCGTCATTGCGGCAGCCGGAAGGGCCCGCACACGGGCTCCGTGTTCGGGTGGAGGCCCGTCGCCGGGCAGACCGCGACGCCGGAGCAGCCGCACGTGCCGTCGAAGCACTTGTCGAAGCCCTGGACGTTGCAGTCCGCGTCCTGCGCGCAGTGGCAGATGCCGTCGGCGCCGCAGACCGACGCGTTGGTCATGCAGGAGCCCTCGGTGCAGGTGCACCGGCCCGACGCCACGTCGCAGCGCGGGTACTCGCCGCTGCAGTTGGCGTCCTCGAGGCACACGACGGTGCAGGTGCGCTCGGCGGTGCAGCGGGCGCGGTCCTGGGCGCAGACCGTGACCTCCCCGTCGGCGCCGGCGCGGGGCATGGCGCGGTCGACCATGCCGAGGGTGGCGCACTGGAAGAACTGGCCCGGCGTCGCCGCGCACAGACCGCCTTCGCCGGCCCGGATGCAGGCCTGGGTGCCGTTGGCGGCGCCCGGGCAGTCGGCGTCGCCCGCGCAGGCCTGCGTCCAGCCGCTCATCGCGGGCAGGCACGCGGCGTCGTCGTCGCAGGCGGGCGCCGCGGCCGTCGGCCAGCAGCGCGCCTCGCGGCACGAGAAGCCCATGAGGCAGTCGGCGTCCTGCGTACAGGCCTCCTGGCAGAAGTTGACCTCGCCCGCCGCGCCGCCACCTCCGCCCGCGCCGCCCTGACCGCCGGCGCCGCCGGCGCCGCCCGCGCCGCCCTGTCCGCCGGCGCCGCCCTGACCGCCCTGACCGCCGGCGCCGCCCGCGCCGCCGGCACCGCCACCCGCGCCACCGGCGCTGCCGCCGGCACCGCCGCCACCGTCGTCGTCGCCCTCGTCGGACCCGCAGCCCGCCGCGGTCACGGCGCACACCAGCATCGTCGCGAGCAGGAACGTCAGCCGCATCGCCTGTCTCCCCGTGCGTTCGCCCTCTGATACACCACCGTGCTCACCGTGCGAAGCCGGACTCGACGAGCAGCTTGTAGCGCCCCCCCTGCGCCAGCAGCTGCTCGTGCGTCCCCTCCTCGACGATGCGCCCGTGGTGCAGGACGAGAATGCGATCCGCCTTCACGATCGTCGACAGGCGGTGCGCGATCACGAGGACCGTCTTGCGCGCGAACAGCTCCGCCACGGCCTCGTCGACGAGGCGCTCCGTCATCGAGTCGACGCTCGCCGTCGCCTCGTCGAGGATCACCACCGGCGCCTCCCGCGCCATCGCGCGCGCCATCGCCAGCAGCTGCTTCTGGCCGGTCGAGAGGTTGGCGCCGCGCTCGCTGACGTGGTGCGCGTAGCCGTCGGGGAAGGCCGAGACGAACGTGTCGGCCCGCGCCTGCCGCGCCGCCGCGCGCACGCGCTCCTCGTCGACGCGCGGGCTCCACAGCGCGATGTTCTCGGCGACGGTGCCGTCGAACAGGTGCGGGTCCTGGTGCACGACGGTCACGTTGTCGCGCACGTCGGCGACGCGCAGCGCGCGCAGCTCCTCGCCGTCGAGCGTGATCGACCCGGTGTAGCCGTCATAGGTGCGCGTCAGGAGCTTGCCGATGGTCGTCTTCCCGGAGCCGGTGGCGCCGACGAGCGCGACGACCTCGCACGACCGCACCGAGAAGGTCACGTCCTGCAGGACCGGCGGCCGGTCCGGTCCGTAGGCGAAGCTGACGCGCTCGAAGCGCACCTCGCCGCGGGCGCCCGAGAGCGGCCGGGCGCCCTCGGCGATGCGGTCCTCGGTGTCGAGCAGGCCGAACACGCGCTCGAGCGCGGCGACCGACTGCTGGAGCGTCGCGAAGCGGCCCGAGAACTCGCGGATGGGGACGAAGACCTTGTTGAGGTAGTCGATGAAGGCGACGAGCAGGCCGAGCGTGACGCCCGACTCCGGGGCGCCGAAGCGGACGGCGCCGTACCAGAGCATGAGGCCCACGGCGAGGGCGCTCATGCCGTCCATGATCGCGTACAGGCCGGCGTCCCACCAGTTGCTCCGGCGGTAGGCGTCGAGGTAGGCGTACGAGCGGCCGCGGAACTCCTTGCGCGTGCGCGGCTCGGCCCCGTAGAGCTGGATCACGGTCATGCCGTAGATCTGCTCCGCGAAGTAGCCGTTCAGCGCCGACAGCGCCTTGCGGATCTCCGTCGAGTAGACGCGCAGCTTGCGGCGGAAGACGTCGACGACGACCACCAGCACCGGGCCGATGGCGAACGAGACGAGCGTCAGCCGCCAGTCGAGCAGCAGCATGGCCACGAGCGTGCCGACGATGGTCAGCGCGTCGGTGACGAGGCCGACGGCGCCGAAGGCCAGGCTCTCGTAGAGCGCCTCCACGTCGTTGACCGTGCGCGTCATGAGCGCGCCCGTGGTGCGCGTGTCGAAGAAGCGCTGCGACTGGCGCGTGACGTGCCGGAAGATGTCGCGGCGCAGGTCCGCCAGCGCGTGCAGCCCCATCACCTGCAGGCCGACGCTGCCCAGCGTGCGCGCGACGAAGCCCGCCGCCACCACCCCGAGGAAGGCCAGCGAGATCAGGCCGAGGCCGTCGAGCGTGCCCGCAGCGATCGAGTGATCGATGCCCTGCTTGAGGAGCACCGGCTGCAGCAGGCCGCCGAGCACGCCGAGCGGCGTGGTGACGACGACGATCCACAGCCAGCGCCGGTGGTGGCGCAGGTACCGCCACAGGCGGCGCAGGAGCGCCCAGTCGCCCTGCCGCTCAGGCATCGACCTTCGCCTCCGACGCCTCGAGGGCGTCCGCCGCCTGCTGCATCTTCCAGGCTTGCGCGTAGGCGCCGCCCTGCGTCAGCAGGTCGGCGTGGCGGCCCTCGGCGACGACGCGGCCGCCCTCGAGCACGACGACGCGGTCGGCGCGGGCGAGCGCGCTGATGCGGTGCGACACGATGAGCGCGGTGCGCGCGCCGCGCCGGTAGATGGCGTCGATGAGCCGCTTCTCGGTCGCGTGGTCGACGGCGGAGAGCACGTCGTCGAGCAGCAGCAGATCGAAGTCGCGATAGAAGGCGCGGGCGAGCGCCGTGCGCTGCCGCTGGCCGCCCGAGAGCGTGATGCCGCGCTCGCCGACCACCGTGTCGAGGCCGTCGGGGAAGGCGCCGACGTCGGTCTCGAGCGCGGCGTCGGCCACCGCGGACCGCAGGCGCCCCTCGTCGACCGCATCGTCGGCGAGCGCCACGTTCTCGGCGATGGAGCGGCTGAACAGGAAGGGCTCCTGGGGCACGTACGCGAGGCGCCGCCAGTACTCGCGGACGGGCACGTCGCGCGCGTCCGTGCCGTCGAGGAAGACGGTCCCCGGCGGCGGCTCGCGCACGCGCGCCACGAGGTCGAGCAGCGTGCTCTTGCCGGCGCCGGTGAGGCCGAAGACGCCGAGCGTCTCCCCCGGCGCCACGCGGAAGGTCACCCCGTTCAGCACGTCCGGCGCGCTCTCGTGCGAGAACCGCAGGTCGCGCACCTCGAGGCCGAACCCGCGGGATCCCGGTTCGGGCAGCGGCGCCGTCGCCGGCGGCCGCTCGATCGGCGCGTCGACCACCTCGTAGACGCGGCCGAGCGACACGTACCCGCGCTGCGCCGCGTTGACCAGCCAGCCCATGTTCGTCAGCCCGTTGACCAGGATGTTCACGTAGACCGTGAACGCCGCCAGCTCGCCGAGGGTCAGCGTCCCCGCCACCACGCGCCGCCCGCCCGCGTACAGCAGGATGACGAGGCACACGTTGCCGACGACCGACACGATCGGCAGCAGCCACGTCCGGATGTTGACCAGCGCCAGCGACGTCCTCAGGAACCGGTCGTTGGCCTGCTCGAAGCGCGCGTCGACCCCCGAGAGCGCGTTGAACGACTGCAGGACACCCACGCCGTTGTACGACTCGAGGATGCGCTCGCTCAGCGTGGCCACGTGGGCCTGCATCTCGATCGTGAGGCGGAACATGACCTTGACCGCCGACCGCAGGATGAGCGTCGCGATCGCGAGCGGCACGAGGCAGAGCAGCGTGAGCGTCGGCTGGGCCCAGAACATCTTCCCGAGCGTCAGGACGAGCGTGAAGACCACGTTGAAGAGCTGCAGGGCGGCGAAGCCGATGAGCGCGCGCAGGGCACTCGTGTCGTTGGTGCCGCGGCTGATGATCTCGCCGGGCCGCATGTGGTCGAAGAACCGGCGCGGCAGGGCCATCAGTCGGTCGAACATGTCGTTCTTGATGCGGAATTCGACGGTGCGGCCCGGGTTGAAGAACAGCACCCGGCTGAGCACGCGGACGATGATGATGCCGACGCCGGCGGCGAGCACCGCCCAGGCCCAACGGACGGCGGCGCGCTCCCCGCCGCCGGCCTCGAGCGCGTCGACGGCGGCCTGGACGAAGCCCGGGATCTCGACCGTCAGCCAGTTGGTGAGGACGAGGAAGACGACGCCCCACAGGTACTGCCACCGGTAGCGGGCGGCGTACTCCCTCCAGAAGCGCGTGAGCCGTTGCATGCGGGCGCGGACTCTACCTCAGGCCCAGCGGAAGGCGTCCATCGTCTGCACCTCGTCGAACTGGGGCCGAAAGCCCGTGGCCTGCTGGAAGCTGCGGCCGTCGACGACGATGGGGTACTTGAGGTGCTCGATCGACTCCGGCGGCAGCCGCGCGAAGCCGAAGCGCCCGAACACGTACGGCATGATCGGCTCGGGGATCGGCACCGCCAGGCGCCCGGTGGCCCGGCAGAGCAGCGAGAGCGGCGCGGGCGCGGCGCCGGCGACGTTGTAGATGCCGCGCAGCCGCTTCTCGAGCGCCAGCACGATCGCCTCGGCGGCGTCGTACTCGTGCATGAAGTGATAGAGCGGGTCGAAGCCGAGGACGGTGGGGACGCGCGGCCCGCCGAGGTAGTTGGCGAGCGTGCCGCGCCGCGACGGGCCCAGCGTGTAGACGACGCGCAGCACCGAGGTGTCGATCTCGGGCCAGCGCCAGAGCGCGGAGCCCGCGAAGAGGTCGGCGGCGACGAGGTCGGCCAGGTCGGGGAACGTGGCGACCGCCAGCGGCGGCTCGAGCTCGTTGCGGTAGAGCGGCGCGTCGGGCGCCGCGCCGTAGATCGTGTGCCGCCCGACGAAGACCGCGGCCTTCACGCCGTGGGCGTGGCAGTACTCGAAGACCGCCTTCGTGCCGCCCAGATTGATGCGGTAGCGCTCCTCGCGGCCGACGCTGAAGTGCGTCACGGTGGCCATGTGGACGAGCGCGTCGGGGTGGTGCTTGCGGAAGACGTCCTCCGCCGGGCGCTTGCGGATGTCGGCGTGCGCCATCGTCACGCCCTTCGGCGCGTCGGGCCAGGGCCGCCGGTCGATGCCGAGCACCTCGTGCCCGCGCGCGACGAGGCGCTGCGCGACCATGCGCGCCAGCGCCCCGGAGATGCCGGTGACGACGACCCTCATCGCGCTCTCCCCTGCCCGGCGGCCGCGCGCTCCTGGCGGCGACGGACCCGGCCCTGCTCGATCAGCGCGGCGATGCGGTCGCGCACCTTCTCCACGTGCTGCTCGACCTCCTCGTCGCTCTCGGTGCCCGTGCCCTCGAAGGTCATCGGCTCCGAGTAGTAGAGCTGGCACGGGAACGGGAGCGGCACCGGCAGGCCGTACGGCGTCACCGGGAAGTACGGCGCGTGGAACACCTTCGCCAGCACCTGCGAGTGGTACACGACCGGGAGGGCCTCCTCCCCGCCGATGAACGCGAACGGCACGATCGGCGTGCGCGTCTGCATCGCGATGCGCACGAAGCCGGTCCCGAAGCGCACGAGCTTGTAACGATCACGGTACAGCTTGCCGGTGCCGCGGGCGCCCTCGGGGAACACCATCAGCGGGCGGTCCGCCTCGAGCAGGCGCACGGCGTGCTCCGGCAGGCCGGGCAGCTGCCCCCAGCGGCTGAAGAGCTGCGAGATGATCGGCAGGTACTGCGCGAACTTCTCGACCATGCCGTGCACGATGCGCGGCGGCTCCATCTCGAAGAAGCACGAGGCCAGCACCATGCCGCCGTCGACCGGGAGGCCGCCGGAGTGGTTGCCGATCACCATGAATCGGCCGCGGGCGGGCACGTGCTCGATGCCGAACGTGCGCACGCGGAAGTACTGGTGATACAGGCGGCCGAGCAGCGTGTAGAACCAGGCGAGGTGGTCCTTCGAGAGGCCGAACTCGTCGAGACCGTAGCGGTTGAACGGGAGCTCGACCCGTTCGAGCCGCGCTCGCACCTCGTCGTCGACCAGGCGGTCCAGCATGCCCCCCCCCTCCGTATTCGCGACGGCCGGACCATACTCCACCGCTCTTCTGCGCGCGAGACGTCTCCACCGTCGCGGCGCGGGGCTTGCTACGTCGCGGGGGGGCGGACCGGACGCGGGAGGGGTGATGCGTCGGTTGCTGGCGTCGAAGGCGGCTGACGCCGCGCGCCACAGGTGGTACTCACGGCCCGTCTCGAATCGCTTCGTCGCATCCGGAGGAGAGCATGGGCCAGATCGTGTTCATGACCGGCGCGTCGTCGGGGCTGGGGGCGGCGCTGGCGCCGCTGCTGGCGGCCGACGGCGACACGGTGGTGCTGACCGCGCGGCGCGCCGCCGCGCTCGAGGAGGTGGCGGCCAAAATCCGCGCCGAGGGCCACCGCGCCGTCGCGCTGTCGCTCGACGTGACCGACCGCGACGCCGTCCACGCCGCGGTGGCGAAGGTCGAGCGGGAGGTGGGCCCCATCGACGTGATGATCGCCAACGCCGGCGTCGGCGGCATCACGCCGATCACCAAGTTCGAGGCGTCGGCGGTCGAGGCCGTGTTCCGCGCCAACCTCTTCGGGCCGGTGTACTGCTTCGAGGCGGTGCTGCCGCAGATGATCGCGCGCCGGTCCGGCCACCTCGTCGGGGTCGCCAGCCTCGCCGGCTACCGCGGCCTGCCGGCCAACGGCGCCTACGCCGGCAGCAAGGCCGCCCTCAAGGTGCTCATGGAGAGCCTGCGCATCGAGGCCCACCAGCACGGCATCGACGTCACCACCATCGAGCCCGGCTTCGTGAAGACGCCGATGACGGCGAAGAACAAGCACCCCATGCCGTTCATCATCGACGCGGACGAGGCCGCGCGGCACATGCGCAAGGCCATCCGCGACAAGGCGAGCGAGTACGCGTTCCCCTGGCAGCTCGCGTCGATCGTGAAGGCGGGCCGCGTCTTCCCGAATTCGCTGTACGACCGGGCGCTCGCGAAGCAGCGCGCCGAGAAGGACTGACGGCGCCGGCCCGCTCGCCGGCGGCCCTCCCCGATCAGCGGCGCAGCCAGTCGGGGGTGAGGCCGGCGGTGGCGCGGAAGCGGGCGGGGCCGACGCGCTCGACCGCCTGGCGGCGCCGGAGCCACGCCTTGAACGGCGCGGGGCGGACGGGCTCGCCGAGGATCTCGGCGTAGAGCAGGCGGGCCTGCCTCGTGCGGAACGGCGCCGGGAGCAGCGTCAGCGCGCGCGTGTCGACCTGGCAGATCTCGCGCAGGCGGCCGCGGGCCGCGGCGAGGATGTCGGCGTGGTCGAAGGCGAGCGGCGGCAGCGCCGCGAGCGGGTGCCAACGGGCGTCGGCCGCGTCGTCGCCGGCGGCGGCGCGCGTGTCTTGCGGCGCGAGGGCGAGCCACGCGGCGCTCACCGTCCAGCCGCGCGGATCGCGCCCGGGGGCGCCGAAGACGCCGACCGGGACCAGGTCGAGGCCCGTGACGCTCGTCTCTTCCTCGAGCTCGCGGGCCGCAGCCCGCGCCGGGTCCTCGCCGGCGTCGACGAAGCCGCCGGGCAGCGCCCACCGGCCTTCGAACGGCGGGTGCCGCCGCTGGATGAGCAGGACCTCGAGGCGGCCACGGAAGCGCAGCGCCACGACGTCGACGGTGAACAGCGGGCGGGCGGGGGTGTCGGACATGCGGCGCACCATACCCGAAGGCCCACGAGGTCGGAACCCCGTCCCCCCGCCCGTGTTACGTTCGTCTCCGCCGTGCCGTCTCCTGCGTCCAGCGTCGCCGCCCTGCTCGCCCTCGCCCTGCTCGCCTGCGCCGGCGAGGACGCCCCCGCGCGGCGGCCGGTGCGGCCGGGGCACGATCCGGCCGACGCCGTCTTCCTCCCGCCCGCGGACGCGGCGGCGCCCGACGCCGCGCCGCCGGACGCCGCGCCGCCGGACGCCGCGCCGCCACCCCGCGCGACGCGGCGGCGGGTGCTGGTGACCGTCCGCGACGAGGCGTGGCGAGACGGCCTGCGCGCGCGCCTCGAGCCGGCGCAGACGCCCGACGGCGACGACGCGCTGGAGGCGCTGCCCGGGGCCGCGGTGCTCGTGCGCTGGGCGGGCCCCGACGCGCCGACGACGGCGCGCATCGCGGCGCTCGCGTCCGAAAGCGCGCGCACCTTCACGGTGTTGTATGACCTGCGGGCCCGGCGCGCCGCGCGTCCCGGCGAGGACCTGGCCGCGCTGGCGGTCGCCGACGCGAGCTGGCTGGCGGCGCACGTGGGGACGGCGCCCGCCGTCTGGCAGCACGAGGGACGCCCTGTGTTGGGCGTGGCCTTCGGTCCCGAAGAGGCGGCGGCGTGGCGCGCGGCGCGGGCGCGGCTCGAGGCGCTGCCCGGCGGGTTCGCCTGGCTCTTGGAGGCTGACCTCGCCGCCGAGCCGGCGGTGCCGGAGGGCGTCGTCGCCGTGCTGCCGTCGGGCGCGTACGGTTACGCCATCGTCGGCGACCGAGCGGTGGAGGCGGCGGTCGACGGGCTGCAGCTCGAGCGGTGGCGCGCGGCGACGCTCGAGGCCGGGGCGACGTGGCTGCCGCGAGCGCGACCGCCACGCAACCCGCGGCGCGCGGACGCCGCCGGCGCGGTCGAGGCGCCCGACGAGGGCGCGATGACACGCTCGCTCCTCCTGGCGCGGCGCGCTGTGGATCCCGCGGCGCCGTGGGTGGTCGTCGACGCGATCGGCGGGTGGCGCGACGACACGCAGCTGGATCCGGTGTCCGGCCGGACGACGGCTTCGCCGGCGGCGCTCACCTCCGGCCTGAGCTACGCGGCCTACGGCGCGGGACGGGTCGAGGCCGTGGTCGCCGTCCTCGCGCGGCCCGCCGGCGCGCCCCCCGACGACCTCGCCGCGCCGCCGGCGCTGCTCGAGCTCGTCCGCGGAGACCGCACCGTCGTGCGCCGCCTCGAGCGCACGGCCGATAGCGTGCGCCTGGCGCTGACGGGGCCCACCGAACGCTACGAGGTCCTGCTCGACGGGCGCCCCTTCGTGGTGCCCGGGGGCGCGAAGCTCGCCTACGAGCGGTCGGACGCGTCGGCCTGGGTCGACCTGGTCTTCGAGGACGGCGCGCGCCTGCACGACCACCAGCCGCCGCCCGCCGGCGCCGGTCCGGTCGAGGTGCCGCTCGTCTCGTTCTCCGGACGGCGCGCCGAGGAGGTGACGCTCGTGCACCCCGGCGGCGCGCGCGCCGTCGAGGTGGAGGTCGGCCGGGTGCGCGTCGCGCGGTGAGCGGCGTGGCCCCCAGACTTTCGATGAGTTAGGCTTGCCCGGCTGGTGGCCTCGCGGCCCATGACGATGGAGCAGGGTTGAGCGACCGCATCGCCGATCCGGCGAGCCCGGTGGAGCACATCGCCGCGCTGGAGCGCACCTTCGGCGACGATCCCGCGTCGGAGGCCTTCGTCGACCTCGCGCGCGCCCTGCTCGACCTCGGGCGCGCCCGCCGGGCCCAGGAGGTGGCGTCGGTCGGGCTCGCCGTGCGCCCCGACCACGTCGAGGGCCGGCTGCTGCTGGCCGAGGCGCTGCTCGCGCTGGGCCGGACGCGCGCCTGCACGCGCGAAGCGGCACGGGTGCTGGCCGCCGACGCCGGCGAGGTCCGCGCGATGAAGCTGCTCGGCCGCGCGCTGCTCGCCGACGGCCACGCCGAGGAGGCCTGGGTCGTGCTGCGCCGGGCGCGCGAGGAGGCCCCCGCCGACGGCGAGGTCCGCACCGAGCTCGCCCGCGCCGAGACGGCGCTCCTGCACCGGCGCGAGGCGACCGACGAGCCGATCCACGTCCGCGAGCCGGACGGCAGCATCACCGACCTCGAGCCGGAGCCGGCCACGGACCGGCCCGGCACCTGCACGCGGTACATCCGGGCGGTCGCGGCGCCGGCGGCGCCCGCCGACGGGGCCAGCGGCGTCATCATCGACGACGCGTACCGCAACGAGCTCGACGCCAACGACATCGCGCTCGGCCCGGTCGAGCCGCTGCCGCGCCCGCCGGCGCCCCCGCCGCCCGCCGCGCCGAAGGCCCGCTTCGCGTTCGTCGACGACTCGAGCGACGAGGAGCCGACGGCCGAGGGCGAGCCGCCCCACCCCGCCACCGGCGGCTGCACGCGCGAGTCGCTGTCGCCCGGCCTCGCGGCGGACCCGCTGGCGGCCGGCGGCGCCTTCTCGTTCGACGAGGACGACGACGACGAAGAGGCGACGCGGGAGATGTCCTCGCCGGGCTTCCTCCTGCCCGACGCCGACGAGGCGGCCGCCGGCGAGGCGCCCGCCGACGAGGGCTTCGATCCGACGGGGCCCACGACGACGTCGCCGCCGCCCGCCCCCGAGGACGCGCTCGCCCACGACGAGCCGGCCCTCCGCCCGCGGGGCGCCGCGCCGGTCGCGGCGCCCTCGCTCCGCCCGCGCGACGCCTCCGTGCCCCCGATCGCCGCGCCGTTCACGGAGGCCCCCGCGCGGCCGTTCGCCGAGCCCTCCCTCCACCCGCACGACGCGTCCGAGCCCGCCGGCCCGGCTTCCATCGAGGCGCCTCCGATCGCCGAGCCCGTCCTCCGCCCGCATGACGCGTCCGAGCCCGCCGGCCCGGCATCCGTCGAGGCGCGGCCGATCGCCGAGCCCGCCCTCCGCCCGCGCGACGCCTCCGCGGTCGCCGCGCCCCGGCCCGTCGCCCAGCCGACCCTCCCGGCGCGGCCGTTCGCGGAGCCCGCGCCGCGGCCGGTCATCGAGCCACCCGCTGCGCCGACCGGGCTCGACGCGGACTGGCTCTCGGTCGAGGTCGAGCTGCCCGACCCGGCGCCGCGCGAGGCCGCCGGCGAGCCGGCGACGTTCGGCGACGAGCCCACGGCCGTGCCCGTCGGCGACCCCGCGGCGCCCGCGCCCGCGGTGCCCCCGGGGCGCGCGCTCGACCTTCCCCGCTTCTCGTGGGAGGAGCCGACGACGGCCCTCCCTTCCGCCGCGGCCCTCGTCGAGCGCGACTCGATCCTCGACCCGGGCCTCGACGCCGCCCACCTCGAGGAGCCGCGGTCGAGCACCGTCCCGCTCTCGCGCCGCCGTCCGTTCGGCGCCGAGAGCCGCTCCGTGCCCGCCGCCGGCGCGTCGCGCGCCCGGCCGACGAGCGACGAGCGGCCCGACCGCGCGTCCGCCCTGCTGCGCGACGAGCCGGCGACCGCGGAGACGCCGATCCCCGGTCCGCGACTGGCCGCCGACTCCGATCCGGCGGTCGCCATCCCGTCGGTCGAGACGCCGGCCGTGCGCTCCGTGCGCTCCGATCCCGCCGTCGCCATCCCGTCGGTGGAGGCGTCGACGCGGCGCCCCGTGGCGCGCGCCGCCTCCGACTCCGGCGTGCGCGTGCCGCCGCCGCCCCGGTCCGAAGCGGCGCTGCCGGATGCGCCGCGGGTCGCGCCCCGCCGTCCGCCGGCGCCGCCGCCGATCCCGAAGGCGCGCCCGGCCGCGGCGGACCTCCTCGAGATCCCTCTCGATCCCGCGGAGTTCGCCGACATGCCGCCCGCGCCGTCCGCGCCGGCGGCGCACGAGGCGCCCGCGGATCTCGACCGGCTGCCCGGTCCCGATCCCAGCGGCGTGTCGCCGCGCGCCGGCGCGCCGGCGAAGGCCGTCGCCCCACGCGCGGCCGAGCCCCCCGAAGCCGTGGCCCGGCCCGCCGCCCGCCGCCCCGCGGAGGCATCCGAGGGCGCCGCCCGCCGCCCGGCCGACCCCTCCGAGGGGGCCACCCGCCGCCCCGCCGCGAAGCCGGCGCGCGCGCGCGGCCTGGCCGAGCCGGCCGCGCGGCCCGAGCCTGCCCGCAGGGCCGAGCCGGCGGAGCGGCCTGCCCCCGTGCGACCCTCCCCGACCGCCGCCGGCGAGCCGTCCCCCGACTACAGCACGGACTACGCGAGCTACTTCGACGCCCGCGACTCGGAGGTCAAGGAGATCACCGACGAGCTCGGCGCGCTCGTCGAGGAGCGTGCGCCCGCCGCCTCGCCGCGGGCCGCCGCCCCGCCCACGATGCCGGCCCCCATCGTCGTCGGCCGGCGCGGCGTGCGCGGCGCCGTCCGCCTCGCGCTGCTCGGCGTCTCGGTGCTCGTGCTCCTCCTCGCCGTCACCTCGATCTGGCGCTACCGCGGCGCCGCGTCCGAGGTGGACCGGCTGATGACCGACACCCGCGACGGCCTGGCCGACGGCAACTACGGCAGCCGCCTCGTCGCCTCCGAGCGCCTCGGCGCCACGCTCGACGTCGATCCGTTCGCCCGCCTCGGCGACGTCGCCGCGCGCGCCGTCGGCCAGGGCGGCCTCGCCGGGCGGCACCGCGCCGCGGCGGCGATGAAGGCCCGCGTCGAGGCGGAGCGCGTGGCCCTGTTCGGCGAGCCGGCCCGCGCCGAGGCAGCGAAGAGCGCGCTCACGCGGGCCGGCGACGGCGACGGCGACCTGCCGGCGGACGCCGCGATCGCGTCGGCGCTGCTCGCGCTCCACGAGGGCCGCCTCGCCGACGCCGAGGCGCGGCTCGCGGTCGCCGTCGGGGAGCAGGGCGCCGACGTCCTGTACGTGCAGGCCCTCGTCGCCCAGGCCGACGGCCGCCGCGAGGCCGCGGTCGACCGCGCGCGCACCGCCGCCGACCGCGATCCGCGCCACGTCGGCGCGCGCAAGCTGCTCGCCGACCTCAAGGCCGGCCGCGGCGACTACCTCGGCGCGCTCGAGGGCTACGACCAGATCCTCGAGTCGCTGCGCCCCGACCACGTCGACACGCGCATCGCCCGCGCGCGCCTGCAGATCCTCATTCCCAAGCGGGAGCAGGAGGCGGTCGCCCACCTCAAGGAGCTGCTCGATCCCGACGCCTGGAAGGTCAGCGACGCCCAGAAGGCGCTGATCCACGACGGCATCGGCCTCTTCTACTCGAACCAGGGCGATTTCACCTCGGCGCGCACCGCATACGCCGCCGCGCTCGAGGCGGCGCCCGACGATCCGCGCTTCTCCACCGGCCTCGCCCGCCTCGACATCCGCGAGTTCAAGCTCGACGAGGCCGAGGAGCGGCTGACGCGCGCGGCGGCGCTCGACCGCAGCGTCGAGCGGCACCACGTCGACCTGGCGCGCGTGCGGCTGCTGCGCGGGGACGCGAAGGGCGCGCTCGCCCACCTCGAGAAGGTGCGCCAGCCCGACGCCGACGCGCTGCTGCTGCGGGGGCGGGCGCTCCTCGCGACCGACAACGCCCGCGGTGCCGAGGAGGCGCTCAACGAGGCGCTGCGCCTCGACGCGGGTCTGCTCGACGCGCGCATCTACCTGAGCCTCGCCGCGTTCGTGCAGGGTCGGCGCGGCCTGGCGCTCGGGCAGCTGCAGGCGCACCGGTCGAGCCAGGCCAGCGGCGAACAGCGCCTCGAGGACCGCACCCTGCCCTTCCGCGCGTACGGCGACGCGCTGGCCCGCGACGGCGACGCCCGCGCCGCCGCCGGCGAGTACCAGCGCGCCGTCGACGTCAGCCACGCCGACTTCCTCGCCCACTTCGGCCTCTGCCGCCTCGACGCCGACCGGCTCGAGGCCCGCGACGCGCTCAAGCGCTGCCGCGACGCGCTCGGCGTGAACCCGCACTTCGTCCCCGCGGCGGAGCTGCTCTCGACCGTCGCCGAGGCGCAGGAGGACGCCGGCGCGGTGGCGGCGGCGCTCGAGCCGATCCTGCGCAAGAAGCCGGAGCCGCCGGCGCTCGTGCGGCGCCTCGCGCGGGCCTACGTCGCGCTCGGCCGCACCGACGACGCGACGGCGCTGGCCGAAGGCGAGGCCGCGGGGGTCGACGACCCGACGAAGCGCTACATCCGCGGCCTCGTGGCCGCCCAGCGCGGCAGCATCGGCGCGGCGCTCCCCCTGCTGAACGGCGTGGCCGACGAGCTCGGCGACGATCCCTGGGCGCAGCTCGCGCACGCCGACGCGCTGATGAAGGCGGGCAAGTCGGACCAGGCCGGCGGCTTCTACCGGCGCGCGCTCAAGGTCGGGGCCGGCGCCCGGGCGGCCCTCGGCGCCGCCCAGGCGTGGCTGCTGCAAGGCGAGTGGAAGGACGCGCTCACCGCCGCCGAGGAGGCCGAACGCCTGGCGAAGCAGGGGCTGGCCCACCGCCGCCTGCGCGCCGAGGCGCTGGCGAGCCAGGCGCGCGCGTGGCTGCAGTCCGGCGGCGGCGGGGCGCCCCGGGCGGCGTCGCTCCTCGACCGCGCCCAGCGCATCGAGGTGGACCTGCCGGCGACGCTCGTCGCCCTCGGCCAGCTGGCCGAGGTCGAGGGCCACACCGACGACGCGGTGGCGCACTACACGCGGGCGACCACCGTCTCCCCCAATGATCCCGAGGGGTTCTACTGGCTCGGCCGCGTGCTGCGCGAGACGTCGCGCGGCCGCGACGAGGGCGCGACGGCGCTGCGGAAGGCGACCCAGCTCGACCCCGAGGGGCGCTGGGGCTTGCGGGCCCGCCGCCTCCTGGACCGCCGCTGATGGCCGGCCCGCGCGTCGTGGTCACCGGCCTCGGCGTGCTCACGCCCATCGGCATCGGCGTCGACGCGTTCACCGCCGGCCTGCTCGCCGGCCGGAGCGGCGGCGTCGCCATCGACGACTGGGACACCGCGGGGTGGCGCAGCACGATCGCTTGTCGGATCCGGGACTTCCGGCCCGAGCGCTGGCTGTCGCCGCGGCAGATCCGGCGGATGGACCGGACGGGCCAGCTCGGCGTGGTCGCGGCGCGCCTGGCGATGGCCGACGCGGGTCTCGATCCGGCCGCGCTCGACGACGAGGCGCGGGCGCGCACCGCCGTCGTCACCGGCACCTGCGCGCCGATGGACTGGGTCTGGATCGCGCACGAGGCGTGCTTCACCCGGGGACCGCGCGCCGTGCCGCCCACGACGGTGCTCGCGACCTTCGCCGACGCCGCGGCGGCCCAGGTGGCGATCGAGGTCGGCGCGCAGGGCCCGTGCGTGACCGTCTCGACGGCGTGCTCCTCGAGCGCCGACGCGCTCGGTTACGCGCTGCTGCTGTTGCGGGCGGGGCGCTGCGATCGCGTCGTCGCCGGCGGGGTCGAGGCGCCCGTCGTCCCCTCGGCGATGATCGCGTTCGGCCAGGCGCGGGCGCTCTCGGAGCGCAACGACGCGCCGGAGACGGCATCGCGCCCCTTCTCGGCCGACCGCGACGGCTTCGTGATGGGCGAGGGCGCGGCGCTGATGGTCCTCGAGCGCGAGGGCGATGCGCGGGCGCGCGGGGCGCGCGTCTACGGCGAGCTCGCCGGTTATGGCGCCACCTGCGACGCGCACCACATGACCGTGCCCGATCCGACGGGCGCGCCGCAGCGGCGCGCGCTCGAAGCGGCCCTGCGCGACGCCGACGCCGGCGTGGCCGACGTCGACTGGGTGAACGCCCACGGCACGGGCACGCCCCTGAACGACGCCAGCGAGACGCGCATCCTGCGGGCGCTGCTCGGCCCGCGCGCCGACGCCGTGCCGGTGAGCGCCACCAAGTCGATGACCGGCCACAGCCTGGGCGCGTCCGCCGCCATCGAGGTCGCCGCGACCCTGCTGTGCATGCGGGCCGGCCAGATCCACCCCACCCTCCACCTGAACGAGCCCGATCCGGCCTGCGACCTCGACTACGTGCCGCACACGGCCCGGGCGCACGCGGTGAAGCTGGCGTTGTGCCCTTCGTTCGGCTTCGGCGGTCACAACGCGGCCCTCGTGCTGCGCAGCGCCTGACCCGCCGCCGACGCGCCGGGTTGTGGCGCGGTGCCCCCGGCAGGTATAACGCGCGCTTCGTAGGAGGAAGCGCATGGTCGGCGGCATCCTGGTGGGCGAGTTCGAGGGCCTGACCGCGAAGGACTTCGACGTGTACGCGGAGTCCCGCTGGTCGAGCAACGTCCACAACCTCGACCGTATGCGCACCAAGGAGCGGGTGCTCGTCCTCGCGCGCCGGATGCGCGAGGCCGCCTCGGACCTGCGCCTGGGCCTCGACGCCTCGCAGGAGACGCCGGGGATCTGGAACAACCGCCAGGTGCGCGACCAGTGGGCGTACCTGCTGCGCGAGGCCGACGACCGCAAGACGGTCGAGACGCTGGTGGCCGCCGACCTCGACCTGGCGACGAAGGTGCACGACGCGGCGCCGCACCACCGCCACCTCCTGCTCTGCGTGCGGCTCGACCACGACGGCGTCGAGCTCGGCCTGCGGGCGCACCGGCTGGCGCGCGTCGACCTCGCGAACCTGGTCGGGCGCGCCGCCCAGGAGCCGAGCGCGCTCGAGGCGCTGCTGGCGGCGCTGCCCGACGACGTGCGGCTCGACGGGCGCAGGGCCACGGCCGACGCGCTGCTGGCGGCGGCGCGGTCGACGCTCGCCGGCGAGGCGGAGTGGCTGTCGCTCGGACGCCGGCTCGACCGCGCCGCGGCGATCGGTCTCGCCGCGGGCCTCGGCGCCGTGGCGGCGACGGTGGCCGAGGCGTTGCTGCCGTTGTTCCGGTTCGTGGCGTGGCGGCCCGACAACGACTACGTGGGGGTCGGCCGGCGGCTCGACGAGCTCGCCTCGGCGCGGCAGCGCGAGGCGGAGGCGCAGCGCGAGCGCGACGCTCGCGAGCGCGAGGCGCGGGAGCGCGCGGCGGCGCAGCAGGCGGAGCGCGACGAATGGCGCCGGCTGCAGGCGCAGCGGCGCGCGCGGGCGTTCGAGGAGAGCGCGCCGTCCCGTCGGCCCGCGCCGTCCGGCGAAGGCCCCGCGGCGCCCGGGGAGGGCCCGGCGCCGACGCCCGAGGCGCCGGCCGACGAAGATCGCGGCAACCGGTGGACGGGCGAGGCCCCGCGACCCGAAGCCGACGACGACCGCGGCAACCGGCGGCCCGCCGGCGAAGCGCCTGCCGAGCGGCGCGGCGGCGGTCCCGACCGCCTTCCCGGTGATTCGGACCGGCGCCGAGGAGGTCCCGACCGCCTTCCCGGTGATTCGGACCGGCGCCGAGGGGGTCCCGACCGCCCCGCCGGTGGTCCGGAGCGGCGCGGCGGCGGTCCCGAACGGCCGCAGCGCGGTCCCCGCCCCGAAGGCGAACGGCCGCAGCGCGGTCCCCGCCCCGAAGGCGAACGGCCGCAGCGCGGTCCCCGCCCCGAAGGCGACCGGCCGCAGCGCGGTCCCCGCCCCGAAGGCGAACGGCCGCAGCGCGCGCCGTGGCCTGCCGGCGAGCCGCCGACGCGCAGCGCGCGGCCGAGCGCGAGCCCACGTGACACGGAGGCGGCGCGGCGCGAGACCGATGCGCCGCGGCCGACCGAGAAGCCGCGCCCGATCGAGGACTTCGCCGCCGGCGACGCGTGCCTCCTGACGCGCGGCCTGTTCGCCGGCAAGGAGGGCGTCGTCACGGCCCGCGATCCGAAGGGCGATTACAAGGTCAAGGTGGGCAACCTCGAGGTCCGCGTGGCCCCCGCCGACCTGCGTCGGCCCGGCTGAGCCGTGGCCATCGTCCGGTTGACGCGCAAGGGCGCGCGCCGCCTGCGCGGCGGCCACCCCTGGATCTACCGCAGCGATGTCGAGAACGCGGCCGACGCCCGGGGCGGCGATCTCGTCGAAGTGGCGGGCCCCGACGGCCTGGTGGTCGGGGTGGGCGCGTGGTCCGACCAGTCGCAGATCGCGCTGCGCCTGACCCCGCTCACGCCGGGCATGGACGCCGAGGCCGGCTGGCTCCGCCTCCTCGAGGCCTCGGTCGCCCGCCGCGCGGGGCGGCCCCCGGTCACGCGCCTCGTCAACGGTGACGCCGACGGCCTGCCCGGCCTGATCGTCGACCGCTACGGCGACGCCCTCGGCCTGCAGACGCTCACCCAGGCCGCCGCGCGCCGGTTGGAGGGCACCGCCGACCGGCTCGCGCAGCTCACCGGCGCGCGGCTGGTCGTCGCGCGCAACGAGCCGAAGGTCCGCGACTACGAGGGGCTCCCGCGGGAGAAGGCCATCGTGCGCGGCGAGGGCCCTACCGAGATCGAAGTGGATCTCGCCGGCCTGCGCTGGGCCGTCGACCTGTGGGAGGGCCAGAAGACGGGCACCTTCCTCGACCAGGTCGACAACCACGTCGCCGCCGCGGCGCGCGCCCGCGGCGAGGCCCTCGACTGCTTCAGCTACGAGGGCGGCTTCGCGCTCCGCATGGCGCGGGCGGGCTGCCACGTCACCGCCGTCGACAGCAGCGAGCCGGCGCTCAGCCGTCTGCGCCGCCACGCCGACCGCAACGCCATCGCCCTCGAGACGGTCTGCGACAATGTGTTCGAGCTGCTGCGTGCCTACGAGCGCGACGGTCGGCAGTTCGACACCGTCGTGCTCGACCCGCCGGCCTTCGTGAAGTCGCGCTCGGCCCTCGAGGCCGGCCGGCGCGCCTACAAGGAGATCAACCTGCGCGCGCTCAAGCTGCTGCGGCCCGGCGGCCTCCTGGTCACGTGCTCGTGCAGCGCCAACATGGACCGCGCCACCTTCGAGGCGACCGTCGCCGACGCCGCCGGCGACGCGCGACGCTGGGCGCGGGTCATCGAGCGCCGCGGTCCGGCCCCCGATCACCCCTCGCTGCTCACCGCCCCCGAGACCGACTACCTCAAGTGCCTGTTCGTCGAAGTCCAGTGACTCCGCGGGGTTCCTCGACCTGATGTCCGGTGCGCGGCGCCCGCGCACGGGCGGGCGCGACGCGTCGGAACGGGCGCGCCTCTGACTGACGGAGTGGAGGCGACCCATGAGCGAGCGGACGTCGACCGTGTTGTGGTTTCGCGATCTCGGCATGGGCGACGTCCCGACGGTGGGCGGCAAGAACGCGTCCCTGGGCGAGCTGCTGCGGCACCTCGGGGCGGCCGGCGTCCGCGTCCCCGAGGGCTTCGCGACGACGGCGGCGACCTTCCGCGAGTTCCTGACCGCCAACGGGCTCGACGCGCGCATCGCCGAACGCCTCGAGGCGCTGCGACGTCGCGAGGCCCCGCTCGAGGCGGTCGGCCGCGACGTCCGCGCCCTGATCGGCGGCGGCCGGTTCCCGGCGCCGGCGGCGGCGGCCATCCGCGCGGCCTACCGCGCGCTGTGCGACCGCGCGGGCGGCGCGGACACGCCGGTCGCCGTGCGCAGCAGCGCCACCGCCGAGGACCTGCCCGACGCCAGCTTCGCCGGCCAACAGGAGTCCTTCCTCAACGTGCGCGGCGAGGAGGCGCTGCTCGAGGCCTGCCGCCTCTGCTTCGCCTCCCTCTACACCGACCGCGCCATCGCCTACCGCGAGCGCCACGGCTTCGACCACCTCCAGGTGGCCCTCTCGGTGGGCGTGCAGCGGATGGTGCGCGCCGATCGCGGCGCCGCCGGCGTGATGTTCACCCTGGACACCGAGTCCGGCTTCCCCGACGTGGTGCTGATCAACGCCGCGTGGGGTCTGGGCGAGTCCGTGGTCCAGGGCACGGTCGATCCCGACGAGTACCTGGTGCACAAGCCGGCGCTCGGCGATCCGGCGCGGGTCCCCATCGTCGACAAGACGCTCGGCCGCAAAGAGGAGAAGGTCGTCTACGCGGAGGGCGGGCGCACGCGCACCGTGCCCACGAGCGACGACGAGCGCCGCCGCCCGGCCCTGTCGGACGCCGAGATTCTGCAGCTCGCGCGGTGGGCGGTCGCCATCGAGCGGCACTACGGGCGCGCGATGGACATCGAGTGGGCCAAGGACGGCGTGACGGGTGAGCTCGCCATCGTGCAGGCGCGGCCGGAGACGGTCGAGTCGCGCCGCGAGGCCGGCGGTATCAAGACGTGGCGCCTGACGAAGACGGGCCCGCGCCTCGCGAGGGGCCTCGCCGTCGGCTGCGGGCTCGCCGTGGGGCGGGTGCGCCGCCTCGACAACCCCGGCGAGAGCGACCTCTTCCCCGAGGGCGCGATCCTCGTGACGCGCATCACCGATCCCGACTGGGTCCCGGTGATGAAGAGGGCGGCGGCCATCGTGACCGAGCACGGCGGGCGCACCTCCCACGCCGCGATCGTCAGCCGCGAGCTCGGCCTCCCGGCGATCGTCGGCACCGGCGACGCCATGCGCGTGCTGCGCGACGGCCAGGAGGTCACCGTCTCGTGCGTCGAGGGCGACGAGGGCCACGTCTACGACGGCGCCGCGGAGTACGAGTCCCACGACCTGCGCCTCGAGGACATCCCCGCGACCGCGACGAAGGTGATGCTGAACGTCGCGAACCCGGTGGCCGCGTTCCGGTGGTGGCGGCTGCCCGCCGACGGCGTCGGCCTCGCGCGCATGGAGTTCATCGTCGGCACCCTGATCAAGGTCCACCCGATGGCGCTCGTGCACACCGACCGGGTGACCGACCGGGAGGCCCGCGCCGAGATCGAAGAGATCACGCGGGGTTACGAGGACCGCCGCCAGTACTTCGTCGACCGGCTGGCGTACGGCATCGGACGCATCGCCGCGGCCTGGTGCCCGCGCCCCGTCGTCGTGCGCACGAGCGACTTCAAGACCAACGAGTACGCGAACCTCGTCGGCGGGCGGGCGTTCGAGCCCCACGAGGAGAACCCGATGCTCGGCTGGCGCGGGGCGAGCCGCTACTACGACGAGGGCGACCGCGAGGGCTTCGCGCTCGAGTGCGCCGCGCTGCGCAAGGTCCGCGAAGAGATGGGCCTGCGCAACGTGGTGGTCATGATCCCCTTCTGCCGCTCGCCCGAGGAGGCGGACCGCGTGCTCGCCGTCATGGCGGAGAACGGCCTCGAGCGCGGACGGGACGGGCTCGAGGTCTACGTCATGTGCGAGATCCCGTCGAACGTGATCCTCGCCGAGCGGTTCGCGGAACGCTTCGACGGGTTCTCGATCGGCAGCAACGACCTGACGCAGCTCACGCTGGGCGTCGACCGCGACTCGGCCCGCCTGGCCGGGCTCGTCGACGAGTCGGACGCCGCGGTGACGATGCTGATCGAGCAGGTGGTCGCCCGCGCCCACGCCGCCGGCCGCAAGGTGGGCTTCTGCGGGCAGGCGCCGAGCAACCGCCCGCCCTACGCCGGCTTCTTGGTCGGCGCCGGCATCGACTCCCTCTCGGTGACGCCCGACAGCTTCGTCGCGGTGAAGCGGCACGTCGCCGCGGCGGAGGCCAGGGCCGGGCGGCAGCCGTAGGCGAGCGTCAGGGACGGTGCCCTGCGCTCACCGGTCGACGGCGCCGAGCCACGCGGCGAGGCGGTCGAAGGCGCGGAAGAGGTTCGGGGCCAGCGACTCGACGAAGGCGGCCTCGGGGACGAAGTCGGTCGGCGCGGCCGCCAGCGCCTCGAGCGCGCGCGCCCCGTCGAAGTCGACGAAGGCGATGCGCGCCGTCAGCTCCTCGGGGGGGCGCCCGAAGTCGCGGCCCGGGAGCATCGCCACGCCCGTCTCCTCGAGCAGGCGCTCGCACAGCGCCGCGCTGCCCTCGATGCCGCGGGCCCGCAGCGGCTCGCGCAGGTCGCCGAAGTCCGGGAACAGGTAGAAGGCGCCCGCCGGATCGACCACCCGCGCGCCCGCCGCGCGCAGCCGCGCCGTCAGCGCCCTCGCGAGCGCGCCGAGCACGCGCCGGCTGCGCCACAGGTAGCGCTCGATCTCGGTGCCGCCCTCGAACGCGCGCACCGCCGCGAACTGGATGGGCGCGCTCGTCGAGGTGTACGTCTCGCTGGCCACCGCCGCCATCGCTTGCAGCAGCCAGCGCATCGAGCGCGGGAAGGTGAACGTCCCGAGGCGCCACCCGCCGGCGCCGCACCACTTGCTGAGGCCGCCGCTGACGATCGTGCCCTCGGGGTAGTGCCGCGCGATCGACTGGTGCGCGCCCTCGTAGTGCAGCTCCCCGTAGATCTCGTCGGAGAGCACGACGATGCGCAGCCGCCGCGCCGTCTCCGCCAGCGCCGCGAGCTCGTCGGACGTATACGACCCGCCGTGCGGATTGGCCGGGTAGTTCAGGATGAGGATGCGCGGCCGTCCGGGCTCCGCCGCGCACAGCCGCTCGAGCGCGCCGGGCAGCAGGCGCCAGCCCTCCTCGGCGCGCGTCGGCACCCACCGCACCGGCCGCCCGAGGATGCGCGCCTGGGGCTCGTACGACACCCACGACGGCGTCGGGATGACCAGCTCGCCGTCGTAGGCGAGCTGCAGCAGGAACATCAGCTCCTTCGAGCCGGGCCCGATGATCACGTCGTCGCCGGTGCACGGGATGCCCTGTCGCCGCGCGTGGTACCGGGCCACCGCGTCGCGCAGCGCCTCGAGGCCGCGCACCGGCAGGTAGTCCTTCTGCGACGCGTGGGCGCGCAGCGCCTCGACCACCGTGCGCGGCACCGGGAACGGCGACTGCCCGAGGCCGAGGCGGAACACCTGGCGGCCGTCGCGCTCGAGCTCGCGGCAGCGCTCGTTGATCGCGAGCGTCGCCGACGGGCGGAGCCCGCGCACGATCGGGTGCAGGTTCTCCTCGGGGCCGCGCCCGCCCATCACGCCACCTCCGCCTCGCCGGCCCACATCGCCGGCGAGCGCGCGCCGGCCTTCAGCTCGCGCATGCGGCGCTCGAAGAAGAACTCCGGGGCGCCGAAGGGCCGCAGGTCGTCGAGCCAGCTCGCGCGGCGGTCCATCTTCGCGAAGAACAGCCGGTTCACCCACGCCGGGTCGCGCGCCTGCAGGAAGCGCAGGACGAAGACCTCCTGCGAACCGAGGAACGTGGTGCCGACGACCTGCACCTTGCCCGGCGTGGCCGACATCGACGGGCCGCGCACCGTCCGGCAGAGGCCGGACACCTGCCGGTAGGCCTGCTGGTAGATCTCGAGGCCGCGCGCCAGCGGCACCTCGAAGTACCGCTTCGGGCCCGTGTCGCGCTCGACGAAGAAGTAGTACGGGATGGCGCCGAGCCGGACCTGCCGCCGCCACATCTCGGCCCACGCGCGCGGATCGTCGTTGACGTGGCGGATGAGCGGCGCCTGGCAGCGCACCTCGGCGCCCGTCGAGCGGATGCGGCGGATGGCCTCCTCGGCGGCGGGCGTCGACAGCTCGACCGGGTGGCTGAAGTGGGCCATGACCGCGAGGTGGCGCCCCGCCGCGACGACGCGCTCGAACAGCCGCAAGAGGTCGTCGGCGTCGCGATCGGTGACGAACCGATGCGGCCAGTAGGCCGGCGCCTTCGTGCCGAGGCGGATGTGCGACACGTGCTCGAGCTCGGGCGCCAGCAGCGGCTCGACGTAGCGCGCGAGGACCTCGGTGCGCATCACCAGCGGATCGCCCCCGGTGAACAGCACGTCCGTCACGCAGGGGTGGCGCCGCAGGTACTCGACGAGCATCTCCGCCTGGCTGCTCGCGAACTTGAGCTCCTCGAGCCCCACGAACTGCGCCCAGCGGAAGCAGTACGTGCAGTAGCTGTGGCACGTCTGTCCCTGCTGCGGGAAGAACAGCACGGTCTCCCGGTACTTGTGCTGCATGCCCGGCAGCGTCATGCCGTCGAGCCGCGGGACGTTGAGGTCGCGCTGCCCGGCCGGGTGCGGGTTGAGGCGCCCCTGGATCGCGCGCGCCGCCGCCGCGATCTCCGCCTGCGGCGCGTCGCGGGCGATCAGGGCGACCATGCGCTCGAGATCATCGGGCTCGAGCATGTCGGGCTGCGGGAAGGTCAGCTGGAACATGGGATCGTCGGGGACGCGGTCCCAGTCGATCAGCTCGTCGACGACATAGGCGTTGACGCGGAACGGCAGGACGGACGCGACGGCGCGCACGGCGAGACGGCGTTCGGGCGACAGCTTCTGGAACTGGGGGATCTTGTCGAGATCGCGCTGGTGGTACGGCCGGAACGGGCGGGGCTCGATGAGTGGGCGCACGTCTCTCCTCCGGATGCGAGGGAGCGACCGTCCGGCCACCGGCGCCCGACGAGGCGAGCGCAGCGCGACACCGAGGTCCTGGCCAGCCGCGAGGCCGGTCGGACCGCTCCACGATTTTTGTCGTCGGCGCGAGGAATCCGCAGGCGCGTGTACCGGAGGACGGAAGGGACACGCCGGAGCGCGGAAGCGCCGGGATCGACCATAGCCGCGTCAGGCGAGGCCTGTCGACTCGAAACCGCCCCGGCCCCTTCGCATGCGAACGATCGAGCGGGCTCAGCCCCGCCAGTCGGGGTGCGTGGTGACGTAGCGCAGAATCTTGCCCATGCCGTCGAAGTTCTCGCGGGTGAGCTTCTGGCGGTCGATGCGCAGGCCCAGCCGCCCTTCGAGGAAGAGGACGAGCTGCAAGAAGCCCAGGCTGTCGAGCACGCCGTTCTCGAGGAACGACATCGCGTCGTCGCGGATCAACGAGGCGGCGTCGCCGAAGTGGTAGTTGTCGTCGAGCCAGTCGACGATCAGCTGGCGGAGCTCCCCCTGCTGCATCGGGCCTCCCTCTAGAAGTTCGCGTAGACGAAGGTCGACCCGGAGGTCGGCATGAAGACGAAGAGGAACACGATCATCGCCCCGTAGGCCACCCCGCGGGCCACCGGCGGCAACGCGGCGAGCTGCGCGCGCCAGCGGCGGCCGGCGGTCGTCCCGAAAGCGTGGTAGCCGGCCAGGAACAGCACCGACCAGGCCAGGTTGTGCAGCGACATGGCCGAATCGACCGCCGGCAGCAGCGTCCCCGGGCTGGTGAAGAGCCCCCGCGCGAACGAGAGCGTCGCGTCGAGCCCACCGGCCCGGAACGGCACCAGCGTCAGCACGAAGAAGCCGATCGTGAGCAGCCAGGCGACGGCCTTGTAGCCCGTGGACTTGCGCCGCTGCACCCACACGCGGTCCTTGCGGCACAGCGTCTTGTAGTAGTCGCCGAAGCGCCGCTGGACGACCAGTCCCACGCCGTGCATCGCCCCCCAGAGCACGAAGCCCCACGTGGCGCCGTGCCACAGCCCCGACACGCCGAAGACGAGCAACAGGCCGCTGTCGAAGCGGCCCTTGAACCAGCCGTTCCCCGCCACGAGGGGCGCGTAGAGATGGTCGAACAACCAGCGGTTCAGCGTGATGTGCCAGCGCCGCCAGAACTCCATGAGGTTGGTGCTGAAGAACGGGTAGTCGAAGTTCACCGGCAGCTCGAACCCGAACAGGCGCCCCACGCCGATGGCCATGAGGCTGTAGCCGGCGAAGTCGCAGAAGACCTGCGCCGCGTAGCCGAACAGGCCCATCCAGTGGCCCGCGGCGGACCAGACGGCGGGATCGGCGAAGACCGGATCGACCACCTTCTGGCCGAGGAAGTCGGCCACGAACGCCTTCATCGCGAAGCCCAGCAGGAAGGCGCCGCCGCCCGCGGCGAGGCGGTCCGGATCGAGGCGGCGGGGCCGCTCGAGCTGGGGGAGCATCTCGCTGCCGCGCACGATGGGGCCGGCGACGAGCTGCGGAAAGAACGTGACGAAGGCGGCGAACGTGAGCGGTGAGCGGCAGGCCGGGACGCGCCCGTAGTACACGTCGAGCACGTAGGCGAGCTTCTGGAGCGTCCAGTACGACAGGCCGATGGGCAGCGCCAGCCGCAGGACCGGCAGGTCCGCCGGCAGGCCGAGCCGGTGCATCAAGACGTTCGCCGAGTCGGCGAAGAAGCCGACGTACTTGAACCAGCAGAGCTGGCCGACGTTGTAGACGACGCTCGCGCCGAGCGCGAGGCGCATGCGGCGCTTCGCCGCGGCGTCGGCCGCACCCGGCGGGGGCCGCACCGCCTCGAGGTAGCGGGCGATCGCGTAGTCGACGGTGGCCGCGAGCGCGAAGACCCACAGCAGGCCGAAGCTCCACGAGGCGTAGAAGGCCACGCCGGCGAGCACGAGGAAGGCGTTCTGGAGCGCGGCGCGCGCCGGCAGCGCCCAGTAGACGACGAACACCACCGGCAGGAAGAAGGCGAACTCGAGCGACTCGAAGGTCATGGATCGAGCAGCCAGCGCAGGTCGTGGTCGAGCACCCAGGCCGCGAACCGGGCGTTGCCCGCGGCGGTGACGTGGTCGAGGTCCGGCGCGAAGTCCCCGAGGACGAGCGGCGTCGACGTCGTGAGGTCGACGACGCGAAAGTCCTTCTCGATCGAGAGGTTGCGGGCGCGCTCGTCGTACCAGGCGAGCGTGGTGCGCCGCGCCTGCTCGCTGACGATGTCGGGCACGAGCGGAAAGAGCACGACGGTGAGCGCGAGCCCCCGGGCGGCGGCGAAGTCGGCGATGCGCGCGAGGGAGACCAGCTCGCGCTCGTCCTGGCAGCCGGCGTGCTGCGCCTCGAGGATGGCGCGCGCCTCGGCGACGATCTCGCCCTTCGTCTCCGGCTGCACGAGCTGGCGGAGCGCGTGGGCGATGTTGCCGGCGCCGCGGTCCTGGACGAGGACCGACCACGGCGCCAGGCCTTTCGCGCGCTCGCGGACGTAGTTGCGGTTGAAGTCGCTCAGGCCGCCTTCGCGCACGTCCTGCAGGTAGTGGCCGATCGTCCAGGCGCGGGCGGGCACGTTCAGGTCGCTGCGGCTCACCTCGGTCGAGCAGGCGTCGTAGAACGTGGTGACGAGCATGAGGTGCCGCAGGCTCGCGCGCCGCGCGACGAGCAGCGGGGCGACGCGGTGCTCGAGCACCCAGAGATACGAGGTGAAGCCGCCCATCTCGACGGGCACCGTCACGAGGCGCTGGCGCCCCGACGTCCTCGACTCCACCGCCGCCTTCACCGCGTCGAAGGATCGCGCGTGGCTGGAGCCGAGCACGAGGACCGTCGGATCGCCCGCCGCGAGGTCGGCGACGCCCTCGTGCACGTGGCGCACGGGCGGGAAGAGCGGCCGCACGCGCTGCAGGGCGAGGTCGGCGAGCGCGATCGTCGCCACGGCGGCCAGGACGGTCGCCGCCAGCGCGCGCCAGCGCCGCCGCGCGTCTTGGGGCGCGGCGCCTGGCGCCTGCGTGTCGGCCGGCGCCGGCGCGAGCGCGGCGTCGTCCCCCTCCGAGGCTCTCAGCGATGCAGAATCCGCCACGGTGCCGTGATTATCGACCTGAACGACCGGAGCGCTGAACTTTCGCCGCAGACGACCCACCGAGGCAAGCGCGGCGGCGACTTCAGCGACAGGTGCAGTCGACGCACCCGTGGGTGGCGCAGGTGCCGCACGCGCGCGCCACCTGCTTGCGGAGCGCGTCGCGGGCGCGGAAGACCCGCACCGCGGCGTTGTTGCTCGTGATGCCCGCCTCGTCGGCGAAGTCCTTCACCGCGACGCCGTCGAGCTCGATCCGCCGGAGGGCGTCGGCGTACTCGGGCTTGAGCGTGGCGGCGAGCTGCGCGACGCAGCGGCACACGACGCCACGCACCTCGTCGCCGGGCGCCTCCGCGGCCAGGAGCTCCTCGGCGAAGGCCGAGAGGCCGCGCTGCGCCGTGCCGCGGCGGCGGAAGTGGTCGATCACCGCGTTGCGCAGGCTGCGATAGAACCAGGCGACCGCCGACTCGTCGTCGCGCAGCGTCCCGAGCTTGTCGAGAGAGCGGACGAAGGCGTCCTGCAGGATGTCCTCGGCCAGCGCGCGGTCGCCGACGCGGCGCTCGACGAAGGCCAGGAACTGGCGGTGGTTGTCGACGAGCGCCCGCGCCACCGCGGGGGTCGTCTCGAGGGCGGGATCGTCGGCGGCGTGGTCGCGCATGGGTCAGGCGTCTCCGAAACGGCGCAGGCGCAGGGCGTTCAGCAGGACGGACACGCTCGACAGGGACATGGCCGCGCTCGCGAGCACCGGCGACAGCAGCCAGCCCGTCCAGACGTAGAGGGCGCCGGCGGCGATCGGGATGCCGACGACGTTGTAGACGAAGGCCCAGAAGAGGTTCTGGCGGATGTTGCGCAGGGTCGCGCGGGCGAGGCGCAGCGCCGCGGGCAGCGACGCGATGCCACCGCGCAGGAGCGCGATGTCGGCGGCGGCGACCGCGATGTCGGCGCCCGTCCCCACGGCCACGCCGACGTCGGCGCCGGCGAGCGCCGGGGCGTCGTTCACGCCGTCGCCGACCATGGCCACCGTGCGGCCGCGCGCGCGCTCGGCGGCGACGACGGCGGCCTTGTCTTCGGGGCGGACGCCGGCATGGACGCGCGTGATGCCCAGCTCCGCCGCCACGGCGCGAGCGACGCCTTCCCGGTCGCCGGTGACCATCGCCACCTCGACGCCGAGGTCGCGCAGCGCCTCGACCACGCGCCGCGCCTCGGCGGTCGGCCGGTCCGCCACCGCCACAAGGCCGGCGAGGCGCCCGTCCACCGCGACGAAAGCGGGCGTCCGCCCGAGGCCGGCGAGCGCGTCGGCCTGCGCCTCGAGCGCCGCGGTGTCGACGCCGGCGAGCGCCAGCCACGCGCCGGTGCCGACGCGGACGCGGCGCCCGTCGACGACACCCTCGACCCCCTGGCCGGCGGCGCTGCCGAAGGCGTGCACGGCACCGGGCCGTGCTCCGCGGGCGAGCGCGCCCTCGACGATGGCGCGCGCCACGGGGTGCTCGCTCTCGCGCTCGATGGCGGCCACGAGCGACAGCAGCGCCGCCTCGTCCTCGAGCGCCACCACGTCGGTGAGCGTGGGCTCGCCGGCGGTGAGCGTGCCCGTCTTGTCGAGCAGGACCGTGTCGACGCGGCTCGCCGCCTCGAGCACCGCGCCGCCCTTGACGAGCACGCCGAGCTCGGCGCCGCGGCCCGTCCCCACGGCCACGGCGGCCGGCGTGGCGAGGCCCAGCGCGCAGGGACACGCGATCACGAGCACCGCCACGAACCGCTCGATGGCCGTCGCCAGGCCGTCGCTGCTCGGATCGATCGCCAGCCAGACGGCGAACGTGACGACCGCGATGCCGACGACGACGGGCACGAACCAGCCGGCGACGACGTCGGCGAGGCGCGCGATCGGGGCCTTCGACCCCTGCGCCTGCTCGACGGCCTCGACGATGCGGGCGAGCGCCGTCCCCTGCCCCGTGCGGGTGACGCGGAACGTGAGCGAGCCGTTGCGGTTGAGCGTGCCGCCGAAGACGCGCGCGCCGGCGGCCTTGTCGACGGTCATGCTCTCGCCGGTCAGCATCGACTCGTCCACCGCGGACGCGCCGCGCACGACCTCGCCGTCGGTGGGGACGCGCTCGCCGGGCCGCACGAGGACCAGCTCGCCGGGCCGCAGCCGCTCGACGGGCACGTCCTCCTCGCGGTCGCCGACGAGCCGGCGCGCGGTCTTCGGCTGGAGCGCGACGAGGCCGCGCACGGCGTCGGCGAGGCGCTTGCGGGCGCGGCTCTCGAGCAGCCGGCCGAGCAGGACGAAGGTGATGATCGCGGCGCCGGCCTCGAAGTAGACGTGGGGGAGGACGCCGTGCGCCGTGTGCGGGAAGGCGCCGGGGAAGGCCACGGCGACGGTCGAGTAGCTCCACGCGGCGCCCGTCCCGAGCGCCACCAGCGTGTTCATCTCCGCCGTGCCGTGGCGCAGGGCCGTCCACGCCAGCCGGAAGAACCGCCGGCCGGGGCCGAGCACCACCGGCGTCGCCAGTGCGAACTGCAGCCAGCGCCCGACCGGGCCGTCCGTGCCGGGGATCGCGCCGTGCGACATCGCGACGACGAGCAGCGGCACCGTCAGCGCCGCGGCCACGAGGAAGTCGCGCTTCAGGGCGCGGCGGTCCGCCTCCTCCGCCGCGTCCCGCCCGCCCGCCCGCAGGGCCGCATCGGGGGCCGGCGCGTCGTCGGCGGGCGGCGCCTCCCGCGGGACCTGGTAGCCGGCCCGCTCGATCGCCTCGGCGATGGCCTCGACGGAGGTGCGCGCCGGGTCGAAGGCCACCGACGCGCGCTCGGCGACGAGGTTCACCGACGCCTCGCCCACGCCGTCCACCTTCTGCAGCGCGCGCTCGACGCGCCGGACGCAGCTCGCGCAGGTCATGCCGCGCACCGGCAGCTGAATGTCATTCATCGTGCACCCCTCTCGGTTCGCCCGGGAAGACGCACGGCACGACGTCGCATTACGCTTCCGACCACGATGCGGCGCACTGTAATTCCCGACGCCGGACCGCGTCAGCCCGGTCGCACAGGAGGCAACCCATGAGCAACCGCAAAGAGACCGTCCTGAACGTGCAGGGCATGACCTGCCGCAACTGCGTCCACCACGTCGACGAGGCGCTCCGCGGCGTGGCCGGCGTCGCCGAGGTCGACGTCCGTCTACAGGAGGGCAAGGCGCTCGTCCGGCACGACGCGGGCACGACGACCGACGCCCTCCTCGCCGCGCTCGACGACGCCGGCTACGACGCCACCGTCGCCTGATCCGCCCCGTCAGTTCGCCCGCCGGTCGCGCGCGCCTCGCCGCGCGCCGAGGACCAGCGCCGCCGCCGCGCAGGCGCCGCCGACCGCCCACGCCGCCGCCTCGAGCTGCGCCACGAGGACGAGCACCGTCGCCAGGCCGACCGCAGGCAGCACCGGGAAGCGGCCGATGCTGCCCACGACGCGGAACGGGCGCGGCAGGTCCGGCCGGCGGTAGCGCAGCGCGATGAGCGAGGCGTGCACGGCGCCGAACGCGACCAGGGCGCTCAACGAGGCCACCCCGGCGGCGAGGCGCAGGTCGCCGAGCGGCACGAGCACGAGGCTGCCGCCGAGCAGCGCCACCGAGGCCACGGTGGGCGTGCGCCGTGCCGGCGAGAGGCGGGCCAGCGCGCGGGGCGCGTCGCCGCCGCGGGCCATCGCCAGCAGCGTGCGGCTCGAGACCAGCAGCTGCAGGAGCGCGGTGTTGGCGGTGGCGAACAGGCCGATGCCCGCCAGCACGCCCGCGGCCCGGGGCGTGGCGCGGGCCGCCGCATCGGCCAGCGGCGCGGGGCTCTCGGCCAGCGTCGCCGCGGGCAGCAGCGCCACCGCCGCCAGCGCCGCCAGCACGTACAGCGCGGTGGTGATCGCCAGCGACAGCAGCACCGCCCGCGGCAGGTCGCGCGCCGGGTCCCGCGCCTCTTCGGCAAGGTTGGCGACCCCCTCGAAGCCCATGTAGGCGAAGAAGACGAGGGCCGCCGCGGGGAGCAGGCCGGCGCCGGGCGCCACCGCGAGCGCGTCGCCGAAGCCCTCGGCGGACGCGCCGAGGGCGATGAACAGCACGAGCCCGCCCACCTCGACCAGCGTGAAGAGCACGTTGAAGCGGCTCGACTCGCGCACCCCGACCAGGTTGATGGCGGTGGCGGCGAGCAGCAGCGCGCCGGCGACGGCCGTCGGCGGCCAATCCACGAACAGCCGCAGCGTCTCGGCGAAGGCCAGCGCCACGGCGGCGCCCGTGGCGGCGCCCGAGGCGACGAGCATCCAGCCGACGAGCGGCGGCGCCCAGCGCCGGGTGGGAAACGCCTCGCGCAGGTACACGTACTCGGCGCCCGCGACGGGGTGCATCGTCGCCAGCTCCACGTACGACAGCCCCGTGAGCAGCGCCGCCGCCGACGCGACGACGAAGCTCCACCAGAGCCCCTCGCCCGCCGTGCCCGCGGCGAGGCCGATCACCGAGTAGATGCCGGCGCCGAGGATCAGCCCGACGGCGTCGAAGGTCAGCGCGGGCCAGCCGAGGGCGCGCCGCAGGGCCGGTGGCGCGGAGGGATGCGCGTCCATGCGACGGGTCGAAGTGCGATTCCCGTGCCGCGGCCGCGGCCCCCGAGCACATGCCCGAGCACATGCCCGATCACATGGAGGAGACGGTCCGCGTGCGACACGGTCGGGTCACCGGGTGGTGACGGCGCGGCGGCGCCCACATCCCGGCGCGGCCGCCGGGCATCGGTTGCTCGGACAGGAGGGCGCGATGGCCTGGGTCGACGACCGCAATGCCGCTTCGCTCGTGGATCTCTACGAGCTGACCATGGCGCAGGCGTACTGGCGCGAGGGCATGGACCGCCCCGCCGTCTTCGACCTGCTCGTGCGCCGCCTCCCGCCGACGCGGAACTACCTCGTCGCCTGCGGTCTCGAGGACGCCCTCGTGGCGCTCGAACGGTTCGCGTTCGACGGCCCCGCGCTCGACTACCTCGCGTCACGCCGCGAATTCTCTCAGGAATTCGTCGATTGGCTCGCGCGTCTGCGCTTCACGGGCGAGGTGCGCGCAGTGGCCGAGGGCACGCCGGTGTTCGGCAACGAGCCGCTGCTCGAGGTCGAGGCGCCGATGCCGGAGGCGCAGCTCGTCGAGACATTGCTGATGAACACGCTGCACCTGCAGACGCTGCTGGCGAGCAAGGCGGCGCGCGTCGTCGAGGCCGCCGCCGGACGCCCGGTCATCGACTTCGGCATCCGCCGCGCGCACGGCGCCGACGCCGCGCTCAAGTCGGCGCGCGCCTTCCACGTCGCCGGCGTCGGCGGCACGAGCGATACCCTCGCCGGCTACACGTACGGCGTCCCGGTCGCGGGCACGATGGCCCACGCCTACGTCCAGGCCCACGCGGACGAAGCCGGGGCGTTCCGGGCGTTCGCGGCCCTCTATCCCGACCCGGTGCTGCTCGTGGACACCTACGACACGCTCGCCGCCGTCGCGCGGATCGTCGAGCTGGCCCGCGACGAGGGCCTGCGGCCGCGCGCGATCCGGCTCGACTCCGGCGACCTGGGCGACCTCGCCGTGCGGGCGCGCCGGCTGCTCGACGACGGCGGACTGCACGACACGGCCATCTTCGCCAGCGGCGGCCTCGACGAAGAGGCGGTCGCCGCGCTCGTGGCCGCCGGGGCGCCCATCGACGTCTTCTGCGTCGGCACCGCGATGATCGTCTCCGCCGACGCCCCCGCGCTGGACCTCGCCTACAAGCTGGTCGAGTACGACGGCCGCGGCCGCACGAAGCTCTCGCCCGGCAAGCCGATCTGGCCGGGTCGCAAGCAGGTGTTCCGCTTCCTCGACGGGGGGCGCGCCGTCCGCGACGTGATCGGACGCGCCGACGAGGCGCCCGGAGGTCGCCCGCTCCTGGCGCCGGTGATGTGCGGCGGTCGCCGCCTCGCGACGCCCGCCCTCGACGAGGCGCGCGCGCTCGCCCGCCGCGAGATCGACCGCCTGCCGGCGCGCGTGCGCGCGCTCGCCCCCGCCGATCCGCCCTACCCCGCCCTGCCGAGCGAAGCCCTCGAAGCCGATCGACTGTCCCTGATCGAGAGTCGCCGGCGTTGACTGGCGGATCCCGGAGGGCATGGAGCAGCTCCGCATCGAGACCGACGGCGACACCCTGCGGGTGCGCGGACCCCTGACCGCCGAGACCGCCGCCGCGCTGTGGCGCGCGCTCGAGGCCCGCGTGGCCGAGGGTGGGGACGTCACCGTCGACCTCTCCGGCGTCTCGCGGCTCGGCACCGCGGGCGCCGCCGCGCTCGCCGAGGGCAGCGCCCGCGCCCGCGCCGCGGGCGGCCGCGTCGTCGTCGCCGGCCCCCGCCCCGAGCACGAGGAGGTGCTCGAGCAGGTCGTCCTGCCGCCCGTCCGCCCGCACCGGCGCCGCGCCCCCTTCCTCGAGCACCTGGGCGCCGGCGCCCACGGGGCCGGCGCCGCGCTCGCGCGCTCGCTCCGCCTCGCCGGCGGCGCCGCGTGGCTGGCGATCGCCAGCGCCTGGCGGGGCCCGCGCGGCCGGTTCGCCGAGACCGTGCGCCACCTCGTGCGCTTCGGCAGCGACGGCGCCCCCGTCGTGGTCACCATCGCGCTGCTGCTCGGCCTCGCGCTGGCCTTCCAGGCCGCCTACCAGCTCCGCCAGTTCGGCGCCTCCATCTTCGTCGCCAACCTCGTCGCCCTCTCGGTGCTGCGCGAGCTCGGCCCGGTGATGACCGCCGTCGTCGTGATCGGCCGCAGCGGCTCGTCCATCGCCGCCGAGCTCGGCACCATGGTCGTGCGCGAGGAGGTCGACGCCCTCGAGGTGATGGGGATCGACCCGGTGCAGTACCTCGTGGTCCCACGCCTCTACGCGATGACGATCGCCGTCCCCGCGCTCACGGTCTTCGCCGACGCCGCCGGCCTGCTGGGCGGGCTGCTGATCGGCGTGACCTACCTCGACATCGCGCCGCAGGCGTACCTGCAGCAGACGCTGCGCTTCGTCGTCCCCGGCGACCTGCTCATCGGCCTCTTCAAGAGCGTGCTGTTCGCGTGGGTGATCGTCTTCGTGGCGGTCGCCTACGGCCTCGCGCCGAAGTCCGGCCCGGACACGGTCGGCCGCGCCACGACCGCGTCGGTGGTCACCTCCATCTTCCTGCTCGTCCTCGTCGACACGACGGTGACGACGCTGCACACGATATGGCTGACGTAGACCTCGTGGCCTGGGCGCGCGGCCTCGACCTGGCCTTCGGCGAGCGCCGCGTGCTGCGGGGCGTCGACGCAGACTTCCCGCGCGGGGCGATCACCTGCGTGCTCGGCGGATCCGGCTCCGGCAAGACGACGCTGCTCAAGTGCCTCGTCGGCCTGCTCGCGCCCTCCGCCGGCTCGACCGCCCTGCTCGGCCTGGACATCGTGCGGGCGCCGGCGGCCGAGCGCGAGGCCGTGCTGCGGCGCGTCGGCATGCTCTTCCAGCAGGGTGCCCTCTTCGGGTCGATGACCGTCGGCGAGAACGTGCGCCTGCCGCTCGAGCAGCACACGCGCCTGCCGCCGGCGCTCATGGACCGCATGGTCGACCTCCGCCTGGCCCAGGTGGGCCTCGCCGACGCCCGCGATCGCCGCCCCTCGGAGCTCTCCGGCGGCATGCAGAAGCGCGCGGCGCTCGCCCGCGCGTCGATCCTCGATCCCGAGGTCCTCTTCTGCGACGAGCCGTCCGCGGGCCTCGACCCCGTCGTCTCCGCCGGCATCGACGAGCTGCTCGTCTTCTTCGCCCGGCGGCTGCACGTGTCGGTGGTCGCGATCACCCACGAGCTGAGCAGCGTCGAGCGCATCGCCGATCGCGTGGTCATGCTCGTCGGCGGCGAGGTGATCGCCCAGGGCGCCCTGGACGAGGTCCGCGCCTCGCCCGACCCCCGCCTTCGCGAGTTCTTCGAGCGCCGCCCGCCGCCGACGGAGCGCCTCGGCCGGCCGCTCCTCGACGAGCTGCGCCCTCGGGACGCGCGCCGATGAAGACCACACGCGCCCAGAACGCGCGGCTGGGCCTCTTCCTCGTGGTCGCGGGCGCCGTGTTCGCCGTCGGCCTCGGCGTCCTCGCCGGCACCACGCTCTTCTCGGCGCGCGACGAGTACCACCTGTACTTCGAGGAGTCGGTCTCGGGGCTCGAGCCCGGCGCGTCGGTGCGCGTGCTCGGCGTCTCGCGCGGCACGGTGGCGCGGCTCGAGGTCGACGCCGAGCGGGCGCGGGTGCACGCCGTCATCGAGATCGATCCCGACACGCCGCTGCGCACCGACGCCGAGGCGCGCCTCGGCTTCCTCGGCCTCACGGGCCTGCGCTACGTCGAGGTCACGCCCGGCAGCCCGAAGATGCCGCGCCTGCCGCCCGGCGCCACGCTGCCCGTGGGGGCGAGCGCGCTCGAGGCGATCTCCGGCGACCTCGAGGGCGTCGTGAAGGAGGCCGAGCAGCTGCTCGCCAACGTCAATGCGCTGATCGGGCCCGCCAACCGCGACCGCCTCACGGCGCTGATCGACGCGCTCACCGGATCGCTGAACGCGCTGAGCGACCTGCTGAAGGACAACCGCCAGGGCATCCAGGCGCTGCTCGCGAGCGCCGGCGCGAGCCTCGAGGCCCTGAGCCGGCTGGGCGAGGCGGCGATCCCCGTCGCGCAGCGGGCGGAGCGCCTGCTCGTGCACCTCGACGCGGCGGTGACCGAAGTGCCCATCGCCCGCATCGGGCGCAACCTCGACGAGACGGTGGCCGCCCTGCGGCGCATCGCCACGGACCCCGACCTGGAGCGCGCCGGCGACGCCCTCGCCGCCGCGGCCGCCGATCTCGCGGGCACGATGGAGCGCGCCGACGCCGGCGTGGTGCGCGGCGTGCAGGAGTCGCTCACGCTGCTCGCGTCCCTGCAGCGCGCCAGCCGCGAGCTCGAGCTCCTGCTCCGGCAGGTGCGCAGCCAGCCGGGGATGCTGCTGCGCGGGCGACCGGAGGTGAAGCCGTGAGGCGGCTCGCGATCCTGGCCATGATCTCGACGAGTTGCGCGGGACTGCAGACGACGACCTACTACCTGCCGCCGTTGCCCGAGGCGACCGGCGACGCGCCGCCGACGACGCCCGCCGTGTCGGTGTCGGTGCAGGCCTTCCGCGTGGTGCCCGCCTACGACACGACGCAGGTCACCTTCCGCAGCGCGCCCGCGGTGCTGCAGCGCTTCTCGTACCGCGAGTGGGCCGCCGATCCCGGGTGGCTCTTCGCGAGCCTGGCGGCGCGTCGGCTCGAGCGCCACTTCCCCGCGGTCGCGTCGCCCGACGCGCCCGCGGCCGCGGAGGTGCTGGTCGGCGGAACGGTGCGCGTGCTCGAGGCCGACTACCGCACCGAGGGCCGCGTCCGGCTGCGGCTCGCCGTCGAGTTCGAGGTGCGCCCCGGCGACGAGGCGGCGCCGCGCAGCGTCCTCGCGGAGGTCACCGCCGACGGATCCGATCTGGCGCAGGCGGTGGCGAAGCTCGGTCCGCTGTACGCCGCCGAGGTGGACCGCCTGGCGGCGACCATCGGGGCGCTCGCGCCCGAGACTCAGGCCTCGGGCAGCGTGAAGTAGAAGGTCGCGCCCTCGCCGGGCCGACCCTCGGCCCAGATGCGGCCGCCGTGGCGCTCCACGGCGAGGCGCGCCGCGGCGAGGCCGATGCCCGACCCCTCGACGCCGGCGCTGCCCGGGAGCCGCCGGAACGGCTCGAAGAGCGTCGCCGCCTCGCGCGCGTCGAAGCCCACGCCGTTGTCGCGCACGAAGAAGACCGGCTCGCCGTCCCGATCGGCGCGGCCCACCTCGATGATCGCCGGCTCGCGCGCGCGGCTGAACTTCCAGGCGTTGCCGACGAGGTTCTCGAGCACCGACGCCAGCAGATGCGGATCGCCGCGCACGTGCAGGCCGTCGGCGACGACGAAGCGCACGGGCCGCTGCGGCGCCTCGCGGCGCAGCGCGGTGGCGAAGCTGCGCACCGCGAGGCCCAGATCGACCGGCTCCCGATGGATCTGCGAGCGCGTCGCCCGCGAGAACTGGAGCAGGCCGTCGAGCAGGCGCGCCATGCGGCGGACCGACGCGTGCAGCCGCTCGAAGTAGTCGAGCTGCTCGTCGCCGAGGTGCGGGTCGAGGTCCTCGCGCAAGAGCTGGGCGTAGCCGTCGATGATCTGCAGCGGCGAGCGCAGGTCGTGGGACAGCGAGTGCGTGAAGATCTCGAGCTCCCGCGTCCGCTCGGCCACGCGGCGCTCGAGGTCCTCGTTGAAGCGCCGCAGCTGCTCCTGCAGGCGCGCGCGCTCGAGCGCGTGGCGGACGGCGCGCACGAGCGTGCGTGTGTCGAGCTCGTGGCGCGCGAGGTGGTCCTGGGCGCCGGCGCCGACGGCGCGCGTCGCCAGCGCCTGGTCGTCGGCGCCGGTGATCACGATGAACGCGGCGGCGGGCCGCGTCCCCGCCAGGCGCTCGAGCGCCTCGAGCTCGGCGCACCCGGGCAGGTGCAGGTCGAGCAGGACCGCGTCGTACTCGCCCGACGCCAGCGCGGCGACCGCGCCGTCGAGATCGCCGCGCGCGTCGAGCGTGCAGGGAAAGCCGGGATCGGCGGCGAAGAGCTCGCAAACCCCGCGAAACGACGCCTCCCCGTCGACGACGAGGATGCGGACGCACCGTTCGCGGTCCCGGGCGGGACCGCTCCCGGCAGGCGTCTCTGTCACCGGCTGCTCCGCTGGCGCACTGACCGCCTCCCCACGGATGGACGCCGCCGCGGACGGCGGATGTGTATAAATCTACCAGCGCCGAACGCCGGCGAACATCGGGGATCTTCCGGCCCGGCGACGCGAAACACCGCGGCGGGCGTCCTGCGAGCGTCTCAGCCGTCGATGCGCGTCACGCCGTCGAGCTCGAGCACGAAGTCGGCGCCGAAGACGCGCGACGGCGTGCGGAAGCCCGGCTCGGCCTCGCCGGCGAGCACGCGGAGCGCGATGCGCAGCGCGGCGTCCGCGGTGAGGGAGTACCCCTCGGGCGCCTCGAGGCGCGCCGTCACCGTCCGCCCGTCGGCGTCGCTCGCCTCGCCCCAGAGGAACGAGCGGCCGCGAGCGCGCGTGGCCTCGTCGGGGCCAGCCGGCGCGGCGTCGATGCGCCGCTGCAACAGGGCGCGTACGCGGTCGGAGCTCATGAGCCGCGTCACGAGCCCGCCGGCGTGGCGCAGGCTGAGGCGCGCGACCGTGGGCATCAGCGTGTACACGGTGATGTCGGGGATGCCCGTGGAGTACCAGGCGGTGACCACGTCGCCCCAGGGGATGCTCACCACCTTCTTCGGACCCTGACCGAAGTCGACCGCGCGCTCGTCGTAGCCGGCGGGCACGGGCAGAAGATCGCCGCCGCGCCGGATGAGGCCGCCGCGGTGGGCGCTCTGCAGCATGGTCGTCGCGGTGCCGTGCGAGAGGCTGCCGGTGCCGTAGAAGGCCAGCGCCAGCCGCGTCGCGTCGGGCAACCGCGACTTGAGGTGGGCCGCGAGGCAGTCCGTGGGGACGACGTCGAAGCCGACGCCCGGCAGCAACATCACGCCGGCGCGCCGCGCCTCCTCGTCGCGCGCGCCGAGCGCCGAGAACACCGTCGCCTCGCCGGTGATGTCGAGGTAGTGCACGCCGCGGCGCAGGCACGCGTCCGCCATCGGCCTCGACGTCTGCTCGAAGGGACCCGCGCAGTGCAGCACGACCTTCACGCCCTCGAGGCCGGCGTCGAGCGCGCCGGGATCGTCGAGGCCGAAGGCGCGCGTCGGCATCCCCGTCGCCGAGGCCAGCGGCTTCAGCGCCTCGGCGCGCCGCCCCGCCAGCGTCAGCGTCGCCCCCTGCGCGGCCGCGCGCCGCGCGATGAGATCGCCCGTGTACCCATAGGCCCCGTACAACAGCACCGTCATGACCCGAACCCCTGCACCAGCACGTCGAGAAGCCCCTGCGGATCGTCGATGTGGAGCCAATGCCCCGCGGCGGGCAGCACGTGCACCCGCACGCGGTCCCCGGCGAGCGCGTCGAGGCGCGCCATGACCTCGGGCGTCCAGCGGTCGCTGCGGCCGGCGCGCACCACGTCCACCCGCGGCCCCGGCCCCTCGAGCCAGGGCCAGAGGTCCTCGCGGCCGTAGTCGGCCAGCAGCGCCTCGATCGCGTCGAGGTCGAAGCGCCAGGCGAAGCCGCCCTCGACACGCTTGAGGTTCGTCGTCATCCAGCCGGCGAGCTCGTCGCTGTAACCCTTCGACTTGATGGACGCCACGAGCGCGTCGCGGCTGGCGATCGGCAGCGGCAGGCGGCGCAGGTCGGCGATGACGCGCGCGACCTCGTGGGTCGGATCGACGGCCGGTCCGGCGGGGCCGGGCACCGCGTCGAGCACCCAGATCCGGCGCAGGGCCGGCGAGGCGACGTCGCGCCCGTAGGCGAGCGCCACCTTGCCGCCGAAGGAGTGGCCGACGACCACCTCGGGCGGCGCGCCCAGGCGCTCCGCCAGGGCGGCGAGATCGCGGGCGCACGCGGAGACCGTGTGCGGGGGCGGCGCGCCGTGGGACTCGCCGTGGTTGCGCAGGTCGACGAGCACCAGCCGCCAGTCGGGCCACCGCTCGACCATGCGCCGCGCGAACGTGCGCCAGTTCTTGCCCGAGCCGAGGATGCCGTGCAGCACGAACGCCGTGCGCGTCGGCGCCGCGCCGTCGGCCTGCACCGTCAGGTGCGCGGGGACGAAGGTCATGGACGTCACTCCTGGGCGCAGCATGGGCGAGCCTCCCCGCCGACGCAACGCCCACCGCCGCGGGCGGCCATTGCCCCGCTCGCGAAATGACGGCATCGTCGCCGGCGCACCACCGGAACGGGTCGGAGTGGGGACATGGCCGAAGGGACGCTGAGGGGACGCCGCGCCCTCGTCACCGGCGCCAGCAGCGGCATCGGGCTCGAGATCGCGCGCCAGCTCGCGCGTCGTGGCGCCGACCTGGTGCTCACGGCACGCCGCGAGGACCGCCTGTCCGCCCTCGCCGCCGAGCTCCGGGCGCAGCACGGCGTCGACGTGCGCGTCGTGCCCGCCGACCTCGCCGCGCCCGACGCCGCCGTCGCGCTCTACGCGCGCACCGAGGGCGAGGGCCTGCCCGTCGACATCCTGGTGAACAACGCCGGCCTCGGCGCCTGGAAGGCCTTCGCCGACGCGCCCTGGGAGACGACCGCGAGCCTGCTCCAGGTCAACGTCACGGCGCTGACGCAGCTCACGCGCCTGTTCGTGCCGCGCATGATCGCGCGCCGGCGCGGGCACGTGATGAACGTCGCGTCCATCGGCGCCTACACCCCGACGCCCTGGTTCGCGGTGTACGCGGCGAGCAAGGCCTACGTGCGCAACTTCACCGAGGCGCTCGACCACGAGCTGCAGGGCACGGGCGTGCGCGCCTGCTGCGTGTGCCCCGGCGGCACCGCGACCGGCTTCCTCGACCAGGCGGGCCAGCAGCTCAAGTCGGGGCGCGGCGCCCTGCTCATGCCCGCGTCGCGCTGCGCCGAGATCGCCGTCGACAAGATGCTCGGCGGCCGCCGCACCGTCGTCACCGGCTTCTCGAATGCGCTCGGCATGTGGCTCCTGCGCTTCGTGCCGCGCCGCTGGATTCCCGCCATCGCCGACCGCGCGATGCGCCTCGCCGTCGAGCCCCAGAAGGACAACTGACATGCCTCGCCATCCCGAGGTCGTCCCCGCCGTCGCCGCCATGGGCGGCTCGGTCTACTCGTCGCTCGCCGAACGCGCCGCCGCGAGCGGGCCCGAAGTGTTCGCGCTGCACGTCGGCGACACGTGGCTCGAGCCGGCCGAGGGCTGTCGGATGGAGGACCTGCGCGTCGCCGACCACCCCGGGCTGCACCGCTACGCGCCCGTGCAGGGCCTGCCCGCGCTCATCGACGCCATCGTCGAGCGCACGCGCGCCCGCACCGGCCACGCCACGGAGCGATCCGAGGTGCTCATGACCGCCGGCGCCACAGGCGGCCTGGGCGCCATCGTCGGCGCGCTCGTGGCGCCCGGCGACGAGGTGCTCATCCTCGCGCCCTACTGGCCGCTCATCGCCGGCATCGTGCGCTCGTTCCACGGCACGCCGGTGCCCGTGAAGTTCTTCGCGGGCGCCGACGTGTCCGACGCGGCGTCGGCCGTGCGTGCCGTCGCCGCCGCCCGGACGGACCGCACCGTCGCGCTCTACCTGAACACGCCCAACAACCCGAGCGGGCGCGTGATGCCGCGGGACCAGGTCGAGGCGCTGGTGGCCTGGGCGCGGCGCGAGAACCTGTGGATCCTCTCCGACGAGGTCTACGAGGACTATGTGTTCGAGGGCGAGCATGTGTACACGCGCCCGATGGCCCCGGAGCGCACGTTCTCGTCGTACTCGTTCTCCAAGGCCTATGGCATGGCCGGCAACCGGTGCGGCTACGTGATCGGGCCCGCCGAGGCGCTCGCCCAGGTGCGCAAGATCAGCACGCACACGTTCTACTCGACGCCGACCGCCTCGCAGATCGCCGCGGCGCGGGCGCTCGGCGGCCCCGGCGACGCGTGGATCGACGCGGTGCGGCCCCAGTACGCGGCGATCGCGCGCGAGGCGGCCGCCCGGCTGGGGGTCGAGGCGCCGCAGGGCGGCACCTTCCTCTTCCTCGACGTGGCGGCCCACCTCGACGCGGGCGGCCTCGGCGGCTTCCTCGAGCGCTGCGCCGATCGCGGCCTCCTCGTGGCGCCGGGCACCTCGTGCGGCCCCTACCCCACCCACGTGCGCCTCTGTTACACATGCGCCCCGCCCGACGTCGTGCGGCGCGGCGTGGACGTTCTCGCGGCGCTGATGGGACGGTGAGCACCTATGCCATCGGCGACGTCCAGGGCTGCTTCGACACGCTCGAGGCGCTGCTGGCGCGCATCCGGTTCGACCCGCGGCGCGACCGCTTGTGGCTGGCGGGCGACCTCGTCAACCGCGGGCCGAAGTCGCTCGAGGTGCTGCGCTGGGCGCGAGACGCCGGCGACGCGGTGACCGCCGTCCTCGGCAACCATGACCTGCACCTGCTGGCGGTGGCCGCCGGCGCCCGCGGCCGGAAGCACCGCGACACGCTCGACGACGTGTTGCGGGCGCCCGACGCCGAGGCGCTGCTGGACTGGCTGCGCTCGCGGCCGCTCGTGCACCGGGAGGGCGACCGCCTGATGGTGCACGCCGGCCTGCACCGCGACTGGACGGCCGACGACGCGCAGGCGCTCGCCGCGGAGGTCGAGGACGCGCTCCGCGGCCGCCACTGGGCGCGCGAGGTCGCCGCGCTCTTCGGCGGCGCGCCGCCGTGGACGCCCTCGCAGCGCGGCCGTGATCGCCACGCCGCCATCGCGGCGGTGATGACCACGATCCGGGTCTGCGACGCGAACGGCATGCCCGATCGCGACTTCAAGGAGGGCCCCGAGGCCATCCCGCCCGGACTCTTCCCCTGGTTCGACGTGCCGGGCCGCCGCAGCGCCGACGTGACCGTGCTCTTCGGTCACTGGGCGGCGCTCGGCTTCCTGCGCCGGCCCGGCCTCCTGGGCCTCGACACGGGCTGTGTCTGGGGCGACCGTCTCACCGCCGTGCGCCTCGACGACGGCGCCGTGTTCGCGCAGCCGGCGCTCGAGGCGCGCCGCCCCGACTGACAGCGGCGGGCGCCCAAGTTGGCGACGCCTCGCTTGTCCGGCGACGCGATGCCGGCGTCTTGCGGCTCGCCGGGCTCCTGCCCTGCGCCGCCCGCGGGGCGGAGGCGGGCGACGCGCTGCTCCGCCCCCCTCGCCATCGGCTCGGGCTCGGCGATGACTGCGGCTTCGCGCCTGGGCCTCGCCTCACCGTCCGGCGCGTTCCTTCGTCGACTTGAACGCCCGCCGCTGTGAGAGGGTGTTCCCACGGAAATGCCTGCTGCGCGAACCGCTGACCGGCTGCGCCCGCGCCTCGGTCGGCCGGTCCTCGACGTGCCTTCGGGCACGCCTGCGGCCGTCCTCGGTCGGCGCCACGGGCTCGCTCGGCCATCCGTCCGCTCGCGGCGACATTTTCATGGGAACACCCTCTGAAACACGTCGAATTCCGCCGTCTCACGGCGGGCGTTGCCGGACGTGACGGTCTGTCCCATGCTGAGGGGAACGGCGGTGGGACGTGCCATGACTCGATCGGGGTGGGTGGTGGCGCTGGCGCTGGCGCTGGCGGCGTGCGGCGGCGAGAGCGCCGGGGGCGGCGCGGGGGACGGCGGCGCGGCGGGCGACGCGACGGCGGAGGCCGCACCGGACGCCGCGCCGGCGCCCGACGCCGACGACGACGGCGTCCCCGACGACCTCGACGTCTGCCCCGAGGTCGCCGACTTCGACCAGGCCGACGCCGACGAGGACGGCCGCGGCGACGCCTGCGACAACTGCCCCGGCGCGGCCAACTTCGACCAGGCCGACGACGACGGGGACGGCGCCGGCGACGCCTGCGATCCGGACGCCGACGGCGGCGCCCCCCCGCCCGACGGCGGCGCGACCCCGCCCGACGGCGGCGATCCACGCTGCGCCGAGGGCGCCTCGCGGCCGTGCCCCGACCCCGCGTGCGCCGACGGCACCCAGCGTTGCGCCGACGGCGACTGGTCGGCCTGCGTCGGCCCCGCCGAGGTCTGCAACGACGCCGATGACGACTGCGACGGCGCCGTCGACGAGGCGTTCGACCTCGCGACGGACGCCGCCCACTGCGGCCGCTGCGGCAACGCCTGTCCGGCGGGCCAGGCCTGTGTCGGGGGCGCCTGCGCGCGCGGCGTGCTCATGCTGTGCGGCCGAAGCGCGCGCGACGTCGCGGAGTTCCTCGTCGGCGGTCTCGCCGGGCTCCCGGTGGTCGGCGGCTGCCGGCCCGACGCCGACGTGCGGGCGCTCCTCGTCGTCCGCTTCAGCGAGCTGGACGTCGCCCGCGAGGCGGACGCGATCCGCGCGTACCTCGACGGCGGCGGCAATGTGATCACGGAGCACGGCACGTCGCACGCGACCTACGCCGCGTTGTTCGACGAGGACTTGGAACAGCCGCGCGACCGCCAGGGGCGATGCAACAACCAGATCCAGCCGGTCGTGCAGCACACGGCCGGCGACCCGTTCTGGAGCGAGAACGAGTTCGTGCCGCTCCCCTTCGGCGACAGCGGCTGCGGCTACGACCTGTCGGGCGTCCCCGGCCTCGTGCCGCTCGGCGGCTGGACGCCCGAGGCCGTCTCCCTCGGCTACGTCGACCGCGGCGCGGGCCGCCTCTGGCTCGTCGAAGCGGACTGGCAGGACCGGGAGGGCGACCTTTCGCCGCAGAGCGTGGCGCTGATGGCCTCCATGATCGGCCGACGCCGCCCCGCCTGCGCCGACGGCGCCGACAACGACGGCGACGGCCGGGCGGACGCGGCCGATCCCGGGTGCGCCAGTCCCGCCGACCGCGACGAGGCCGATCCCGCCATCGCGCCGACCTGCGCCAACGGCCTCGACGACGACTTCGACGGCCGCGCCGACTTCCCGCGCGACCCGGGCTGCGGAGCCGCCGCCGACGCCGACGAGCTCGACCCCGGCGCGGCGCTGCCCGCCTGCGGCAACGGCGTCGACGACGACGGCGACGGCCTGACGGACCTCGCCGACCGGGCCTGCATCCACTCGGGCCACGACGCCGGCGAGGCGGGCAGCGAGGTCGCGCGCGGGTGCTCGAACGGCGTCGACGACGAGGGCGACGGCCTGGTCGACTGGCCCGCAGATCCCGGCTGCAGCGCCGCCGGCGACAACGGCGAATGGCAGGAGTGCCTCGGCGAGTCGGGGGTGATCGCCGTCGGCGGGGTCGCTCGGGGATCGCTCGCCGGCGCGCCGGACGCGTACGACACGCCCTGCGGTCCGCGCGGCGGCGCCGACGCCGCCCTCGGCTTCACGCTGGATCGCCGCGGGACGGTGACAGTGAGCGCCGCGCACCCCGGCACCACGTTCCCGGCGTACGTCTCGGTCCGGCGCAACTGCCACGACGTGTATTCGACGATCGCGTGCGCCGGTCACGCGGTGCGACCCGCCCCCACCGTCCGCCTCGTCGACGCCGAGCCCGGCGAGTACTTCGTCGTCGTCGACGCCGCCGGCGGCTGGCGCGTCGCCAGCCGCGGCGGTCCGATCGACGTACCGCAGTTCCCCGACTTCGAGCCGCGCCACGACGACCTCGGCGAGCACGGCTGGGCGGACGGCGGCGACGACGCCTTCGACACCTACGGCACCCTGCGCGTGGCCGCCGGCGGCGCGGAGGCGGCCCTCGACGCGCGGGTCGGGGACCGCCAGGTCGTGGTCGGCGACGTCGCGATGCGCGTCGTCAGCGACTTCGCCGGCGCGGGCGTGTGGCGGGTGCGTCTGCTGCCCGCCGCCGAGGGCGACGACGTCGAGGTCGCGTTCACCGTCCGCGGCACGCTCGGCGCCGGCGAGTGGCGCCGCGGGATCGGGGAGATTGACGCCGGCGCCCTCCGCATCCCCTACATGGCGACCCAGCGGCGCGCCGGCTGGGGGATGACCGTCATTCACGCGCTCGTGCCGAGCGATCCGCTGCGGTTCGACGACGTCACCTATGCGCTCGACGGCCTCGAGGTGACGATCGCCGCGCGTCGCGTCCGCCTGCCCCTCACCTTCTACGCCGTCGTGAACCGGATCGGCGGGATCGGACTGACGCAGCCCCTCGCCGCCGATCTCGAGGTGACGCCGGCCCACGACGGCCCCTGGGATTACGAGCTGTCCGTGGTCGCCGAGTGACCGGGGCTCAAGGCCGCGGCCTTCTCCGCCGTTCTCTCGGCCACGAGCGGCCGCGGGGCCGCCTGGAGTGACCGATGCTCGTTCCGGTGGGGGATCCCATCGCCGTCCCGGTGGACGTCATCTGCGTCGGCGGACCCGCGGTCCGCGTGCTGCGCGGACGCGTCCGTGCCTTCGACCAGCGCATGTTCGACGTGGAGCTCGACGATGGTCGGGAGGAAGTCCCGGCCGGCTCCCGCGTCGTGCTCGACCTCGGCGGCGACTTCGGCGGCCGCGTGCGCGCCACGGTCGCGACGTCCCGGGCCGGGCGCATGCACGCCCTGCTGCAGCGCGTCGTGCCGCCGGAGAAGCGCGCGTTCCCGCGGCTGCTCGGCAACGTCCCGCTGCGCTGGTGCCTGATGCCGTCGCGCTGGGGCGAGGGCGAGGCGCAGGCGTGGCTGCAGGGGGCCAACGCCCGCGAGCTGGCGGGCGCCTGGTCCACGCCGGACCCGCTGATGAACTTCAGCGTGACCGGCCTGCAGTTCGAGGACCTGCGACCGCCGGCGGCCGACGCGACGCTGCTGCTCGAGATGGGCGTGGCCGAGGCGCCGCAGACGTGGCGCGCCGTCGCGCGCGTGCTGCGCACCGAGGCCACGCGGCCGAGCGACGGCGGCCCGGTGGCCCACGCCATCGCCGTGGAGTTCACGTGGCTGCCCGACGCCGCCCGCGACGCGCTCACCGTCTACACGTTGCGTCGACAAGAGCACGTGGCCTGAGCGCGTGGGCCGTGTCAAGATGCGGCCCCATGCAAGACGATCTGCCGACCCGTTTCCAGAACGTCCGTGATTTCGCGCGCTTGCCGTGGTTCGACGTCCAGGACGGGCGCCTCGTGCTCGCCGATCCCGACGTGCCGCCGTCCATCGACATGCACGCGCACCTGGCGCTCTCCTACGTCCTGCCGCCGCGCGTCGACCTGCACCGGGCGACGCCGCGGACGCAGCACTACCTCGACGCCGACGGGCCGATCGACCTCGTCCCCTATGCGAACGAGAACTTCCAGCCGCAGGGCCTGACGGCCATGAAGAAGGACCTGACGCTGGGCAGCCTGGCGGCGGGCGGCATGCGCGGCACGCACACCATCCCCAACCTCAAGCGGGAGATGGCCGACATGCGCGTGCGGCACGCGGTGCTGCTGCCTATCGACTTCCCCGCGCTCTCGCGCAACGCGAAGACGTGGATGGACGCGGTGCGCGGCGATCCGGCGTTCGTGCCCTTCGGCTCGGTGCACCCGCACGCGCGCGATCCCGAGAAGAAGCTGCGGCGGCAGCAGGGCGAGGGCGCGCGCGGCGTGAAGATCCACCCCGCGGTGCAGATGGTCGCGCCGGACCACCCCAGGTCGCGGGCGCTGTGCCGCCACTGCGAGAGGCTGGGGCTGCCGGTGCTCTTCCACTGCGGGCCGGTGGGCATCGAGCCCAAGGCCGGGCGCCTGCGCTCCCAGGTCTACCGCTACGAGAAGACGATCGCCGAGTGCACGGACCTCACGTTCGTGCTCGGCCACTCCGGCGCGCTGCAGATGGAGACGGCGCTCGGCTTCGCCCGCAAGTACCCGAACGTCTGGCTCGAGCTCTCGTCCCAGGGCCTGCCCGCCGTGCGGACGATCCTCGAGAAGGCGCCCTCGGACCGCATCGTCTTCGGCAGCGACTGGCCCTTCTACCACCTGGCCCTGCCGCTCGCGAAGGTCCTCATCGCCAGCGACGGCGACCGGTCGCTGCGCCGGCAGGTCCTCTGGGCCAACGCCGCCCGCCTCCTCGACCTCGAGATCGCCGTCGTCAATTGATCTTCATCCGGCCGGCGAAGCCGTCCTCGTAGCCGTGGAAGTGGTCGAGGGAGGTCTCGGGGTGGGACCAGCAGTAGTAGCCGGCGCCGTTGTCGAAGTCGACGAGCCACAGACCCTTGGCCTCGGCGCCGAGGGCGGCGATCGCCTCGGCCCAGTCGCCCACGGCGCGGTTCATGCGGGCCTCGAGCGCGCGGGCCCCGCGCTCGTCGGCGAAGACCAGCGCCTGCTGGGCGGCGGAGAAGTCGCGGCGGGCGTCGTCGGTGAGCCGCCGGACCTCCGGCAGCAGACCGCGCGCCTCCGCGAGGGTGAAGCGCTTCGGCATGGCTCTCACCAGATCGATGATCTGCGCCGGCCGCGCGGCGCGCGCCGATGAACACGCCTGGGCGCCTCGTCCCGCTCGGCCTGGGCGCGGCCAGCCTCGCGCTCTCGTTCGCGGCGCCGCTCTTCCGCTTCGCCGCGCCGACTCCGCCGCTCGCCGCCGCGGCGTTCCGGCTCGCGCTGGCGGCCGCGCTCCTCGCGCCGCTGGTGGCGCGGAGCCGGCGGGCGGGACGCCTGCCGCCGGAGGCGCTGCGCGCGGCGGTCCTCGGCGGGGTCGCGTACGCCGTCCATTTCGGGACGTGGGTGACCTCGCTGACGCTGACGTCGGTGGCCGCCTCGGTCACGCTCGTCACCGCGACGCCGCTGCTGCTGGCGCTCGTGGCGGCGGCGACGGGACGCGACCGGCCGGACGCGCGCCTCTGGGCGGCGATCGCGCTGGCGACGACCGGCGTCACGATCATCGGCTGGCACGACCTGAGCCTCTCCCGCGAGGCGCTCGTCGGGGACGCGCTGGCGCTGACCGGGGCCGGCGCGATGGCGGCCTACCTGCTGTTGGCGCGCGCCCAGGGCCCGCGCCTCGACGCCGTCGCCTTCATGGGCGTCGCGGTGGCGGTCGGCGCGCTCCTGCTGGCGCTCGCCGGCCTCGCCGCCGGGACGGCGCCACTGCCCGAAGGCGAGCGGGCGCTCTGGGCCCTCGTCGCCGCCGCCCTGCTGCCGCAGCTCGTCGGCCACTCGCTGCTGACGTGGGCCCTGCGCCACGCGCGCCCCGCCGTCGTCGGCATGGCCACCGTCGGGGAGCCGGTCGGCGCCGCCGTGCTGGCCTGGCTGTGGCTCGGCGAGGCGGTGCCGCCGGTCGTCGCCGCCGGCTGCGCGGTCACGCTCGCCGCGGTCGCCCTCGCCCTGTTGCGTCGGTGAGTCGCGGGGGTCTTTCGGGGCCCCGCGGGCAGCGGCGTTCTTCCAGCCGCGTCCGCGGGGCCCCGGCAGCCTCCGACCCGGTCTCGAGGAGGGGCGGAGGCGGGACCGTGGGAAAGGGTGCCCGGAGGCTCCGGCGGGCGGCACGGGGTTGCCGAAGCCGTCCGGGCAAGCAGTCTCGCAGCGTCCGGGGGAGGTTGGGGGGCAAGGAGCGCTGCGCGACCGCCATTTCTGAGATGCTGTGTGTCCCGGCCCGTGCCCTTCTCTTCTGCCCTGCGCCCTTTCGATTCCGGGCCCGCAGAGGCGTCGCGTCGAGGCGTCTTTTTTTCTTTCGCCCGGCCGCGGCCTCGCCCAGAAGATGCCCCCTCAGAAAGTCGAGTCGCCGCGGCGCGATTTTTTCGACGGAGCCCGATCGCCATGAAGGACAAGCACATCCGCATCCGCGTGGAGCAGTGCCTGACGCTCGCGCGCGCCTCCAACTGCGTCCGCCGACGGTTCGGCGCCCTCCTCCTCGATCCCACCCGCAACGTCATCCTGATGGACGGCTACAACGGCGGTCCGCGCGGTGGCGGCGAGCTCTGCGGCGGCGACGTGTGCCTGCGCGACACCCTCGCCATCCCTTCGGGCACCCGCATGGAGGTGGGTTGCCACCACGCCGAGATGAACGTGGTGTGCAACGCCGCCGCCAACGGCGTGCCCACGCGCGGCGCATGGCTCATCGTCACCGGCGAGCCGTGCCTCCTCTGCGCCAAGCTCATCCACCACGCCGGCATCGAGAAGGTGCTCGTCGTCGAAGGCGGCTACATCGGCGAGAACGGCATCGACTACCTCGAGGCGCACGGCGTCGCCGTCGCGCGCGTCGAGGGACCGCGCGACCCGCGGTGGAACGACGACGGGCCGTAACGTCGACCGTCCGCCGCGCTCTACTCCTCGGCGCGGATCTTGTCCGCGAACGCCCGATACCACCGCGCCAGCGGCCGATCCGTCGCCGGCAGGTGCACCGGCACGCCCGCCGACACCGCCCCATCGTCGAACCCCCACCACCGCACGATGCGCCCGGCGGCGAGCTGGTCCGTGGCGAACGCGCGGTCCCCGCTCGGCGCCGCCGCATGCCGCAGCCCATCGTCGGCGAGCTCGGGCGGATCGCCGGGCTGCAGCTCGACGAAGGCGAGCTGATCGAAGCGCAGGCGCGCGTCCGGCACGGCGTCGGACGAGTAGCGCAGCGTCTCCGCGGGCATGGAGGCGTCGGGCCCCACGGAGACGCGGAGGAAGCGGCCGGCGACGCGGTCCGTCGCCTTGTCGTGACGCGCGCGCCACGTGCGCAGCGGCGCCGACCACGCCACCCCCGCCGCGCCGAGCGTGCCGCGGACGATGCGGTTCCCCTGCCCCGACGGATCGCGGTGCAGCCCGACCAGGCGCCCCGGCCCCTCGAACCGGACGGTGGGCGCGTCGCCCTCGTCGTAGCGGCCGCTGCCGGCCCAGGCGATGCCGTCGGGGCCGAGCCGGCCCGCGCGGTACCACAGCCCGGCGTCCACGCCCGAGGCGTGCACGACGACCACCTCGCCGCCGGCGCCGATCGCGACGGCGGGCGCGCGGCCGCGCGCGTAGCGGGCGCGGTGCGTCCAGGCGAACGTGCCGTCGGCACGGCGGTGGCCCGTCCAGGCCCACAGCCAGCCGTGCGGCCCCTCGAAGACGGCGACCGCGCGGCCGTCCGCCGCGAGCGCGACCGCCGGCGAGGCCGCCGTCCGTCGCCGGTAGTCGAGCCGCGTGCCGACGTCGCCGGAGAGCACCACCAGGATGCGCCCCCGCAGCGCGTCGACGGTGGGCCACTCGCCCCCCGCGGCCTCGAGCGCCTCCGGCGTGAACAGCTTCTCGCCGAAGACGGCGCGCAACTGCGCGTTCAGCGCCCCGGGATCGCCGCGCGATGCGTCGGCGTTGTCGGTGAGGTCGTCCTTGAGGTCGAGGGCCACCGTGACCGGCGCGTGCCCCGGGTGCGCCGCGGACCACGCCGCCACCACGCGCAGCCACTCGCCGAGGCGGTCGGAGTCGGGGTTGCCGCCACCCCTCCGCAGCTCCCAGCCCGGCAGCGCGTGCCCCACCTCGAAGTCGCCCTTGCCGCGGAAGTCCTCGTCGTGCACGTCCAGCTCGAGGAAGCGCACCCCGTCGTCGAGCTGCGCCGCGAGCGAACGGTCGACGGTGGTCGAGTACGAGTTGTGCGTGGCGCGGAAGCGCGCGCAGTCGAGCGGCACGCCGCCGTCCTCGATGGGCGCGCACTGCCGCGCGCCCTCGGCGTCGAGCGGGAGCTCGGCGTGGCGGCGGCAGCCGGCCAGCAGGGCGAGCAGCAGCGGCAAGAGACGGAGGATCGGCTTCAAAACGCCTCGTCGAAGGTGAAGTAGAACTGGGTGTGTCCCTCGGAGCGGCCGACATCGAGTCGGCAGGCCAGCCGCTTCTCGGCGTTCACGAGGAAGCGCAGCCCCAGGCCGCCGCCGAGCTTGACCGCGTCGAGCCCCGGCACGGCCAGGTCGGTGATCTCGTGGGCGACCGTCCCCGCCTCGACGAAGCCGGCGAGCCCGAGGCGCCAGAACAGGGGCATGCGGTACTCGGCCTGGGCCGTCGCGAGGTGACGGTCGCGGTAGCGGCCGCGGTAGAGCCCGCGCAGCAGGTCGCCGCCGCCGAGCATGGACATCTGGTGGAACGGGACGTCGCCCTGGTGGACCTCGGCGAGCCCCCGCAGGGCCAGCACGTGCTCGCCGAAGAGCGGCACGAAGCGTCGGGCGTCCAGGGTGAAGCGCTCGAAGCGATCCGCACCGAGCGCGCCTTCGAAGTGCATGGCCGAGAGGCGCAGGAGGCCGCCGGACCGCGTCCCGCGCGGGGCGTCCCGGGTGTCGAGGCTGACGTGCGCGCCGAGCCCCAGGGCGAGCCCGCCCCGTGCGCCCGGCGCCCCCTCGACGAGGCCGCCGGCCTCGCTGTCGGCGATCCGGACGTGTCTGACCTCCAGGTCTCCCCCCACGAACACGTCGCCGGCGAGCCGGTATTCGCCCTCGCCCTTCGCCGTCCACACGACGGGGGTGAAGCCCTCCTCGGCGGAGGCCGGCGCCCGGGCGCCCAGGCCGAAGTAGCGGTCGGGAAAGCGCTCGAAGCCCAGCTTGAGCTTCAGGCGCACGTCGCCGAGCTCGAGCTCCGGCGCCACCGAGGCCATGACCTGGTCGTTCTGCGTGTAGCGGACCGACGCCTTCATCAGCCCGAACGCGCCCTCGGCCGGCTCGCCGTACCAGAGGCCGCCCACCCCGCCGCCGAGCTGCGTCTCCGGCGAGTAGAAGACGTAGGGCGCGCCGACGAGCCCGCCCTCGGCCGCCGGCGGCGCGAGGCGGGCCGGCGGCGCCGCTGCCGGAGCAGGCGCCGTGGCGGCGAGCAGCCACGCGAGCGCGGCCTGATGGGCGATCGGGGTGAAGATTCTGAAACAATTAGAGGATTTGCAGCCCGATATCGAGAATTCAGGGGAGGAACGGACCCAGCGCGGCCAGCAGAGCGCCCGCCACGATGCCGGCGGCCACGTCGTCGAGGATGACGCCCGCGCCGCCCGGCAGGCGCTCGAGCAGGCGGATGGGGCCGGGCTTGTAGACGTCCAACACGCGGAAGAGGCCGAAGGCGGCGAGCTGCCACGGCAGGGTCGCCGGCACGAGCGCCATCGCGAGGAGGCAGCCGACGAACTCGTCGAGCACGACCTCCTGCGGGTCGTGCAGGTCGCCACCGCGCAGGTAGCGGTCGACGATCGGGATCGAGGCGAAGGTGAGCGACGCCAGCAGGGGGATCCAGACCTGCCACGGCAGCGCGAACAGCCCCAGCCCCGCCAGGAGCGCCACCAGCGCGCCCATCGTGCCCGGCGCCACCGGCGACAGGCCGGCGTAGCCCACCGTCGCCACGAAGCGCCAGGGCTCACGCCCCGCCGCCACCGCCCCGGCCGCCCTCATCGCGACGGCCCGGGTGCGGCGACGCGCGCGTCGCGGGCGCCGGGCTCGAGGTCGCCGAAGAGGTACTCGCGGTGGAGCGGCAGGTTCCACGCGCCGAACACGACGACGCGCGTCGCGAGCCACGCCACGCGCCAGTCGACGTCCGGCAGCAGCATCACCACCGCCACGCCGCCGGCGTTGAGCAGCGCCCCGACGATGTTGAGCAACACGAAGCGCCACGGCGTCGGCGCGTCGCGCCGCGTCCCGACCCAGGCCAGCGCGGCGCCCGCCGCGCATCCCACCGCCGTCGCCAGCCACGGCGGCAGGGCGCCGCGCGTCACGAGCAGCCACACGACGAGGAAGTCGACCGCCGTCGCCACGAGCGAGGCCACGCCGGCGTGAAGGACCGCCGACCGGCGCGCGGGGTGTGTGGTGTCGAGCGCGTGCAGCAGGTCGAAGAAGCGCCGCATCGCGGTGATCTGCGTGGTCACCGCCAGGAACGTCAGGCCGGCCACCGCCAGCCAGTGGATCGGCGTGGGATCGGTGGGCTCCAGGACCGCCGCCAGCGCCGGGCTCAGCGCCACCGTCGATCCCAACACGAAGATGCGCTCCGGCCGCTGCATCAGCCCCGATCGGATCTTGATGCCGAGCCCCTCGCCGCGCGCCCGCACGTACGACACCAGCATCGAGCCCACGAGCGTCGCCAGGACCGCCACGAGCACCCACGAGCCGCGGTAGTACCAGGCGAGGCCGACGAGCACGACGGTGTCGCTGTAGCGGTCGAGGATGGAGTCGAGCGCCGCCCCGCGCGGCCCGGCCTCGCCGCGGGCGCGGGCGACGCGACCGTCGAGGAAGTCGCCGATCCCCGCCAGGATGTACAGCCAGCCGCCGAGCGCGAATCGCCCGCTGGCCAGCGCCACGGCGGCGGCGAGCGAGAACAACAGCGATCCGGCGGTGATCGCGCTCGCCGGCAGGCCGGAGCGCTGCAGCACCGACCAGACCGGCCGCATCAGCCACCCGAAATACACCCGCAGGCGCATGCCGAGCAGGACGCTGTCGCCCCGCGACTCGAGGTCGGCGTCGTGGTGGCGTCCGTGCCGGCGCTGGTGCAGCGCATAGGGCACGAGGCCGCCGAAGAACCACAGCAGGAACAGCGCCGCCGGCGCCAGCGCGGTGCCGATGCGGGCCGCCGTGCCGAGATCGCCGTGCAGCCACTGCCCGAACGTCTCCATCATGCGGACTCCCCTTCCGCGGGACGCCCCCGGGCGGCGTCCTCTCCGAAGTGACCGGGGCGCGCGTGGAAGGCCGGCGCGCGGACGAGGGCGGCCACGCCCGCGAGCGCGACGGCGGCGTACGCCCAGCCGGCGAGCACGTCGATGACGTAGTGGTGGCCGAGGTAGACGGCGGCGGCGCCGACGAGCAGCGCGAAGGCCGCGCCGCCGACGCGCCAGCGCGCGCCGAGGCCCCAGGTCGCGCCCAGGCACAACACGGGATACGCGGCGTGCAGCGACGGCAGGGCGCCGAAAACGTCCGGGCTGCGCGCGTACCATGCCGCGAACCAGCCGGTGCCGGTCAGCGCGTCGAAACGCGCCGCGCCCGCCGCCTCGGGGGGCACCGGCCCCACGTACTCGAGGCCGTAGCGCGCCACGTACCACGGCGGCGCGACCGGGTAGAGCAGGTGCGTGACCAGGCCCGCCACGTTCACCGCGAGGAAGCTCCACGCGAGCCACCGCACGCGCCCGTGGTGTCCCCGGACGAACAGGTACGCGGCGAGGGCCAGCGGCTGCAGGAGGTACAGGATGTAGGCGAGGCCGCAGACCAGGTCGAGCCCGGGGGCGGGCGCCGCCTGCCACGCGATGGCGGGCACCTCGGCGGGCGTCCCGACGCCGAACCAGGCCCGCTCCACGAGATAGGGCCCGGCGACGCGCACCGGCGCGCGCAGCGGCTCGAGGAAGCGGAACGCGTCATAGACCACCGCGGTGACCCAGAACGGGAACATCAACGTCGCGAGGCGCCTCGCCCGCCCGCCGCCCGCCCACAGGCCCAGGAGCAGCGCGTTCCCGGCGAAGTGCTCCACGCGAAGGCCCATGGTCGCGGCGGTGCCGGCGAGGTGGATCGCCACGACGGCCGGCACCGGGGGCAGGTGAGGACGCGTCACGCCGCGCCCAACGTGCAAGAGGAGTTCCCTCGCCGTCGGACGCTCCCCGACCGCCGTCGCGGGTGAACGCGGCGGCGACCCTCCCCGTCGCGGGGCCATCACGAACGACAGGGCCGCGGTTCGTGGAGGCGCCATGTCGCGCTGGATGCGATTCCTGGTCGTGCTGTCCGTGTGCGGTTGCGACGTCGAGGGCACCGAGCCCGACGACGACGACGACGTCGGCGAGATCGACCCCGGTGGCTTCGCCTGCGGGGACGTCCGGTGCGTCCAGGGCGAGGTGTGCGTCTTCTTCGACACGCGGGTGCAGACGCAGCTCGACGCCGGGCTCGCCGGCCTCTATGCCTGCCGCGCCAATCCCTGCGCGCCGCAGCCGGCGACGTGCTTCTGCGCGGCGACGGCCATCTGCGGCGGCGTGGGGATGTCGTGCAGCCAGGGCGGGGGTGTGCTGACGTGCCGCACGACGCCCTGAGGGGCGCTCACGGCGCCGGCCGTCCAAGTGGGCAACGCCTCGCTTGTCCGTCGAGGGGATGGCCCCTCCGGGGTGAGCCCATGGCCCCGCGCCCGCCGCTGTCAGCGGCCGGTCCAGCGGAAGACGCGATTGCCGAGGTCGTCCTCGCGGGCGTCGAACGGCGGGGTGACGCCATACAGCGGCGCCCAGCGGCGGATGCCGCCGATCACGCCGCCCACGGTGCGCGGCCCCTCGAGGCCCAGCGCGTCGATCATCTCGTCGGTGCTCAGCGTCTTGCGCTGCTCGAGCAGCTCGAGGAAGCGGCGCGAGCGGTCCGGCAGCGCCTTCACGTAGCGGTTCCAGCGCTCCGCGTCGTCGAGGCCGGCGGCGGCGGGCGTCGTCGTCTCCGGGGACGCGGGCGCCTTGCGCGCGCGCGTCGGCTTGGCGAGCGAGACGGGCTTCACGGCGGGCGCCGCGCCTGCGCGGGCGCGGCGGTTCGGCGCGCGATCCGTCGTCGCCGCGGTCGTCGGCCGTGGCTTCGCGGCCTTCCCCTCGCCGCGCGTCGTCTTCTCCTCGCCGCGGCGCCGCCGCGCCTTGTCCGCGGCGGCCTTCGCCATCGCCTCCGTCGGCTTCTCGACCGCCGGCGCGCGCCGCGGGCGGGCCGGCTCGGCGGGCTTCACCGCCCCGCGTTTCGGCGACGAGGTCTGCCGCCGGCTACGCCGCTCGGCGGCGGCCTTCGCCGTCGCCTCGGTCGGGCGCGGCGCCGCCGCGCCCGCCGCGAACGTCTCGCCCTCGCCCACCGGACGCAGGTCCGGCCGGTTCCGCGCCGACGGCTCGTCGCCCCCCTTCACCATGCGCCGCCACGTCTCCTGCGCGAACTCGCGCACGGCACGCAGCGCCTCCATCGCATCGAACGAACGTCGCTCCTTCGTCGCCATCGGCTCCTCCCTTCGAGCGGACCTCAGTACCGATAGAGCGCGGCGATGGGGCAGGCGGGATCGGGCAGCAGCGCCGGATCCACCGAGTAGACGGCGCCCCGCCTCCGCCAGGTGTTGACCGCGGCCAGGTCGAGCAGGTCCTCGTTCTGCGGCGTCGGGCCGCCGTCGACCGCCAACTTTCGGTGGTCGAAGTCGAACGACCCCCAGGCGTGCGCGTCCCGCGCCACGAGCAGCGTGTCGATCCGCCCCTCGCCGGCGGCGATCAGCACGTCCTTGAGGTCCTTCGAGGCCCGACCGCGCTCGGCCCGCACGTGCCAGCGCTCCTTCGCCCGCTCGGCGGCGCGCGCCAGCCACGGCGCCATGATCGCCCACGCCTTCTCGTAGAGCGCCTGCTCGCCGAGATCGGTCGGGTGACCGTAGATCGCCGCCTCGACCACGTTCGGCAGCTTCGACACGTCGCGGTACAGGCTCACGACGTACTCGACGCCCGCCAGCACCACCGGCACGTCCTTGTCCTCGACGGCGGCGAAGACGCCCTCGTCGAACATCGAGAAGAACTTACGCAACTCCTGCTTGGGGTCGGCGTCGCCGTAGGACTGGCCGTGGTAGAAGCTGCCGCCCGCGCCGGGCCGGTGGTCGCCGGGCTGGGCGTAGTTGGCGTGCTGATAGTCGGCCGGGCTCGGCCGCGTCGGCCCGAGCGCCTGAGTGATGCTCGTCGGCACGTCGGGCGGCAGCACGCGGCGGTACAGCCCCCGCCGGTTGCACTCGTACAGGCGCACGTCGTCGTGCGACAGCGCGAGCAGCCGGAAGCTCCCGTCCCGGTTGAGCTCGTCGATCAGGCGCGTCACGTGGAAGCGCCGCCCGAGCGTCACGAGCTCCTCGCAGGGTGTCGGCAGGCGGTAGTGGACGAAGCGGTCGGCGGCGCGGAAGACCGCCAGGCCCTCGAGCTGGTGCAGCCAGAAGTCCTCGTCGGCCGCGAGCGTCGCCAGCGGCTCGAGGAACCGCTCGCGCTCGAGCGGCCGCATGTCGCGCTCGGCGAGCATCTCGTCGGCGCGGCGCACGAGGTTGCGGAAGCGAATGACGTTCTGCCGCGTCTGCGGCCCGGCCTGGACCATGGGCGCGTAGAGCGACAGGCAGGATGTGCGTTCCGGGGTCGTGAGCGCCTCGAGGTCTTCGCGGCGGATCGGCGTCATGCAGTTCAGCTCCTGTCTCGCGTCCGTTCCCTACCGAGCAACGCCCGTGCCCGTGCGCCGGCCCATGCTTCCGAGCGTGTCTCGCCGCGACGTGGACGGGGCGATGTGCCCCCGCGTGGGGCGATGTGCCACGTCCGGCCGGGCCCATCGGGCGGCGGACGACGCGGACACGGGCGTTGAGACGGGGGGCCGGACCGGTGTAGACCGGTGCCCATGCGCATCTTCATCGCCGACAAACTCGCCAGCTTCGCCGCCGGACGCCTGCAGGACCTGGGCGGCAAGGTCACCACCGAGACCGGCCTCGCCGGCCCCGCGCTCACCGAGCGCCTCGCCGACGTCGACCCCGAGGTGCTCGTGGTCCGCAGCACGAAGGTCACCGCCGCCGACGTCGAGGCCGCCCGCTCGCTGGCGCTCATCGTCCGCGCCGGCTCCGGCGTCAACACCATCGACCTCGCCGCCGCCTCGCGGCACGGCATCTACGTCGCGAACTGTCCCGGCAAGAACGCGGCCGCCGTCGCCGAGCTCACACTGGCGCACCTGCTGAACCTCGACCGCCGCCTCGCCGACAACGTGGCGTCGCTGCGGGCCGGCGTCTGGAACAAGAAGGAGCTCGGCGCCGCGCGCGGCCTGCGCACGCGGACGCTCGCGATCCTCGGCCTCGGGCAGATCGGGCAGGACGTCGCCCGCCTCGCGCAGGCGTTCGGGATGCGGGTGGTGGCCTGGTCGCGGCGCCTCACCGACGAGCAGGCCGAGGCGCTCGGGGTGACGCGCGCCGAGACGCCCGAGAAGGCCGTCGCCGGCGCCGACGCGGTGTCGGTCCACCTGGCGCTCACGCCGGAGACGAAGCGCCGCATCGGGGCGAGCGTGTTCGAGGCCATGAGCAACGGCGCGTCCTTCGTGAACACCTCGCGCGCCGAGGTGGTCGACCACGGGGCGCTCGCCGCCGCCATCGCCGAGAAAGGCATCCGCGCCGGGCTGGACGTCTTCGACGCCGAGCCCGCCGCCGGCAAGGGGGAGTTCACCGACGCGCTGCGCGACAACCCCGGCGTCTTCGGCACGTGCCACATCGGGGCGAGCACCCACGAAGCCGAGGAGGCCGTCGCCGAGGAGGTCGTGCGCATCGTCGCCGCCTACCGCGCCGGCCAGCCCATCCCCAACTGCGTGAACCTCGCCACGCGCACCGCCGCCACGCACGTGCTCGTCGTGCGCCACGCCGACCGCGTGGGCGTGCTCGCCAACGTGCTCGGCGCGCTGCGCCAGGCCGGCATCAACGTCGAGGAGATGCAGAACACCATTTTCGACGGCGCGCGCGCCGCCGTCGCCCGCATCCACGTCGTCGGCGAGCCGGCGCGCGAGACGCTCGACGCCATCGCCGCCGAGGAGGCCGTCTTCTCGATCGGCGTGACGCCCATCTGAAATCCGTCGGGGAGTGCCTGTGGTGTTCGGCCTGTTCCGGAAGAACTTCAGTAAGTTGGCGAAGCGGGGTGACGCGCAGGCCGCGCGCGGCGAGCTCGGGCTGGCCCGCGGCGAGTACGCGACGGCGCTCGACGCCTGGCGCGACGGCGTCGACGACCCGGCGGAGCGGGCGCGCGTCGGCGAGCGGCTCGCAGAGATCGAGCGCGAGCTTGCGCGGCGCGAGATCGCCGAGGGCCGACGCTGGCTGGAGCGCGGCTCGGCCGAGCAGGCCCGTCACGCGCTGCGGAACGCGGTCGAGCTCGCGCGGCCGCGCGACGCCGCGCTGCTGGCCGAGGCCGAGGCGCTGCTGTCGCGCGTCGACGCCGCCGAAGCCGCGCGCGTCGCCGCCGCTGAGGCCGCGATGCCCGTCTCCGACGAGCCCGCGGACGATCCCGACGCCGAGCTTGACCTGCTCATCCAGACGCTGCCCGAAGAGCGGCAGGCGGCCTACCTGGCGCTCGGGCCCGACTTCCGCGACGCGGTGCTGGCGCTGCACGACGGCGACGCCGAGGGCGCGACCGCCGCGCTGGCGAAGGTGCCCGGGGACGCCCCCTGGCTCGCCTACGAGCGCGGCCGCGCGGCGATGCTGGGCGGCCGCCCCGCCGAGGCCGTCGGCCTCTTCCGCGCCGCAGCGGACGGGCTCGGCCCCGAGGCGGCGCCGGCCCTGGCCCAGCTCGTGGCCGCCGCGCTCGCCGCCGGCGACACCGACGCCGCCGGCGACGCGGCGGGCCGGTTCACCGCGCTCGAGGGCGAGGACGAGCCCGACGCCGTGGCCCTCCGCGTCGAGGTGGCGCGCGCCCGCAAGCAGTACGACGCGGCGATCGCGCTCGTCCGGCGCCAGCTCTCGAAGCGCAGCGCCGACCTCACGCTGTGGCGCACGCTCGGCACCCTCGAGGAGGAGGCGGGGCGCGCCGAGGCGGCCATCGCCGCCTACGAGCAGGTCATGAAGCTGCGCTGGCAGTTCGATCCGCGGCGGCGCGTCGTGCAGCTCGACGCCTACTCGACGCTGCGCCTCGCGCGCCTGCTCGTCGCGCGCAAGGAGCGCCTCGACCGTGCGCACACCCTCCTCAACGCCCTCGACCTGGTCGTGGCCGACGAGGACACCTGGACGCTGGCGCTCGTCCGCGCCGACGCCTTCGCCGCCGAAGGCAAGGTCTCCGACGCCGCCGCGGCGCTCGACGACGCCCTGGCCCGCCTGCCCGCCGGCGCGCCGCCCGACGCCCGCGACCGCCTGACGACCGCCCGCGCCGCGCTCGGCTGACAGCTTGTGAGGCCATCGTCCGCCGGCGGCCCGCCCGCTTCTTCCACCCGGCGCCGCGCCGGCGTCACGAATCCCGCAGCGCCTCGGACTCGAAGATGCCGGCCGCGCCGTCGTCGAGGCCGAGCCGCACGAGCGCCCGCGCCAGCGCCACGTTCGTCGTCGACCGGTACCGATCGCGCAGCCGCCGCGCCCCGAGCGCGCCGGCCAGCCCGAGCACCCCGTCGGCCACCGCGGCGCCCAGGCGCTCCGCCGCCCGCGGCTCGTCGCGGTCCGGCCCGGTGATGAACGATGGCCGCGCGCTGACGAACGGTCGCCCGCTCGCCTCCAGGCGCGCCTCGACGCGCCCGCGCACCGCCAGGTAGGCGCTGCGCGAGCGCGCGTCGGCGCCGGCGGACGAGAGGTACACCACCTTCGCCGCCACGGCCTGCGCGGCCTCGACGAGCAGCATCGTCAGGCCCCAGTCGACCGCCTGGTAGTCGGCCGACGCGGCGCCGACGCGCTCGGCGGCCCGGGCGCGGGCCTTCGTCGTACCGAGCAGCGCGAAGACGACCGTGGGGCGGACCTCGGCGAAGCGCGCCGCGAAGGCCTCCGCCGTCCAGGGCGTCGTGTCGACGACCGCCCCCATCGACTCGAACACGCCCCGCCACGCGTCGAGCTTCGACGAGTCGGGGCGGACGTGGGCGAAGGTGGAGACGCCGCGGGCGCGGAGCTCCTGGACGACCGCGCGTCCGGTGTACCCGGTGGCGCCGGCGACGAAGGCGACGTGCGACATGCGGGGCATCGTCGGCGAGCGCGCGGACGTTGTACAGTGGCCGCTCGCGCGACGAGGGGGATCCATGCGGACGGCCACGGTGCTGGCGCTTCTGCTCGCGGGGTGCGGCGCCGCCGACGAGGGCGGCGCGCCGGTGTCCGACGCCGCGACGAACGACGCCGCGAGCTGCCGCCCCGGGACGGCACCGCGACCGGGCGGTGAGTGCGGCGCGGAGCCGCGCGACGAGGCCGACGCCGGGCCTTGCGGTCCGGGGACGGCGCCGCGCCCCGGCGGCGGCTGCGGCGAGCCGCCACCGCCGGGGATGGACGCCGCACGGCCGGACCAGGGCGTCCCGCCCGACGCCGCCCCGCCCTCGACGGACTGCCTCGGCGGCGTCGTCCGCGTGGGCCCCCTCGAGATCTTCGCGTACGAGGCGAGCCGACCGGATGCCGACGGCGCCGGCGCCGGCGCCGACACGTCGCGCGCGTGCAGCCGCGCCGGCGTCCTCCCCTGGACGAACGTGACGAACGCCCAGGCCCGCGCCGCCTGCGAGGCCTCGGGCTTCCACCTCTGCAGCGACGCGGAGTGGGAGGGCGCCTGCATGGGCGGCCGCGGCTGGATCTTCCCCTATGGCGAGGCCCACGGGCCCGGCCGCTGCAACGACCACGTCAGCGGCCTCAGCGTCCTGCGCCCCACCGGCGACTTCGCCGACTGCGCCACCCCCGAGGGGGTCCACGACCTCTCCGGCAACGTGTGGGAGCTCACCGCCGACGGCTCCCGCCGCGGCGCCAGCTTCCGCGTGAACGCGGCCACCTTCCGCGTCGACGCCGCGCGCTGCGACACCTACTACTTCGCCTCCGAGGCCTACTACGACGACGACGTCGGCTTCCGGTGCTGCCGCTGACGATCGGCCGTGCGTCGGCGATCGCCGCCCGGTAGCATCTCGCGACATCGGGGAGGCATCGATGCGGTGGAGCGGCGGCGTCGTCGCGGCGGTCCTGTGTATGGCCGTCGCGGGGTGCTCGGGTGACGGAAAGGACGAGGGCGCTGCGCCGGCGGGCGACGCGCAGGTGTCGGTCGACGCGGCGGGGCTCGACGCCCGCGCGCCCGACGCGGAGACGGCCGACGCGGCAGGGCCCGACGCGCGCGCGCCCGACGCGGCCGACGCGCCCGACGCCCTGCCCCCGGACGCGGCGCCCCCCGACGCCGCACCCGGCCCGGCCTTCGGTCGGCGCCCGCTGCCCACCCCCGCGGCCCAGCTGCGGGCGCCCCGCGACTGGCGGTTCGCCCGAGGCCTGATCCACATGCACTCGGCGCACAGCCACGACGCGTGCGACGGCCGCCCGCGCATCGACGGCCAGGTCAACGCGCCCTGCCTCGATCGCCTGCGGACCGCCATCTGCGAGGTCGGCCTCGACTACCTGCTGCTGACCGACCACCCGACGCACCTCGACGAGATCCCCTTCCTGGACGCGCTGCTGCATCGGGAGGGCGACCGCCTCGAGCGCGACGGCGAGGCGCCGATCGCCAACCGCGTCGTCTGCCCCGGCGGCCACGAGGTGTTGGTGAGCGCCGGCTCCGAGGGCGACCTCGTGCCGGTGATGCTGCGCAGGCACCCGGACGACCTCGGCGCCTACCGCAGCACGAGCCCCGAGGCGGCGGAGCGCCTGCGGCTCGCCGGCGGTTTCCTGCTGCAGGCGCACACCGAGCGCTTCACTGCCGACGAGGTCCTCGCCATGGGCGTCGACGGCGTCGAGATCTACAACCTGCACGCGAACCTCGCGCCCAACGGCGAGCTGCAGCAGCTGCAGCAGTTCCTGCGCCTGCTCAGCGCGCTCGCCGGTGCCGGCGCCCGGGGGACGCACCCCGACCTGTGGTTCCTCGGCATCCTGCGCGAGAACCCGCTCGCGCTCACCGCCTGGGACGGCGTGACGCCGCACCGGCGCATGCTGGGCACCGCCGGCTCCGACATCCACGAGAACACGGCCCTCGTGCGGCCCGCCGACGGCGACCGCATCGACAGCTACCGCCGCCTGTCGTCGTGGTTCGCCAACTACCTGCTCGTCCGGCGCGTCGACTACGCCGGCGTGCGCGACGCGCTCGAGGGCGGGCGCCTCTTCGTGGCCTTCGACCTGCTCGGGGCGCCCGACGGCTTCGATTTCCACGCGGTCACGCCCGACGGCGAGACCCTCGAGATGGGCGCCGAGCGGCCGTTCGTTCCCGGCACGCGCCTCGTCGTCGTCCCCCCCGCCGCGCCCGGCGGCGACGCCATCGAGGTGGCCCTCAAGCGGGTCACCGCCGAGGGGGTCGAGATCGTCGCCGAGAGCGCCGGGGATCGCCTCGAGCACGAGGCGTCCGCGGCCGGCGTCTACCGTGTCGAAGTCCGCGTGACCCCTGAGCATTTTCGGCCCGAGCTCGGTGATTTCGCGGATCGCTTGATTACGAAGCTCATCTGGATTTACAGCAACCCCATCTACTTGCGATGAACGGCTCGAAACACCCCATCGCCACTCGCCACCAGGCCGGCATGCTGGCCGCCGCGTTGCTCGTCGCCGGCTGCACGGCGAACGACGCTGCGGGGCCGTCGCGCGACGGCGGGCCCTCCGGCGTCGAGGGCGCCGACGCGGGCGAACCTCCGGATCCGACGCGGCTCGACGCCGCCGTCCCCACCGACGCAGTGGACGCCGCGGACGCCGCGGCGTCGAGCCCGCCCCCCGACGTGGGCGTCAGCGCGGCCGACGCCGCGCCCGCCGCCGACGCGGCGGCGCCCGGCTGCGCCGATCCGCTCCGCTACTTCGCCGACGGCGACGGCGACGGCGCTGGCGACCCGGCCCGCGCGGTCGACGTCTGCGCGCCGCTCCCCGGCCACGTGGCCGAGCCCGGCGACTGCGACGACGCCGATCCCACCGTGGGCCCCCAGGCCGCCGAGCGCTGCAACGGCCGCGACGACGACTGCGACGGGACGGCCGACAACGGCGCCGCCGACGCCCGCGCGTTCTTCCGTGACGGCGACGGCGACGGCGAGGGGGACCCCGGGGCCGTGACCTACGCCTGCGAGGCGCCGGCCGGCCACGTCGACGGCGCGCTCGACTGCAACGACGGCGCGCGCGACGTGGGCGACTGCGCGGCGGGCACCTTCTGCAGCCGCGCCGGGCGCTGCCTGCCCGAGGGTCGCTGTGCCGACGGCGCCGACTGCCCTGCCGAGCACGTCTGCGACGACGCCGGCGCGTGCGTGCCGGGCAGCCCCTGCGGCGGCCAGGCGTTCGCCGCCACGCGCGTCCGACCCGACCTGATGCTCGTGCTCGACCGGTCCTGCTCGATGCGCGCCCGCGTGGGCGGCGTGCGCAAGTGGCAGGCCGCCGTCGACGCCATCACCGCCATCACCCGCGACTTCGGGGACCGGCTGCGCTTCGGCCTCGTCCTGTTCCCCGACCGGATCGGCAACGAGTGCCGGCAGAACGAGACGGCGATCCCGCTCGGCGAGGGCAACGGACCGCGCGTCACCGACCTCTTGCGCGCCGCGCTCGACGACGCCGATCCGAACTGGCCCGACGGCCCGTGCGTCACGAACATCGACTCGGGTGTGACCCGGGCCGCGCTCGACCCGGCGCTCGACGACCCGGCCCGGCCCCACTACCTGATGCTCGTCACCGACGGACGCCAGTCGGCCTGCGCCGCCGACGGCGGAGACGCCGGCACCGAGCGGGCGCTGCGCGCGCTCCACGAGCAGCGCGGCGTGTCCACGTACGTGGTGGGCTTCGGCGGCGAGGTGAGCCCCGCGGATCTCGCCCGCTTCGCCGTCGCCGGCGGCGTCCCCCGCCCCGGCGAGCCCCGATACCATCAGGCCGACGACGCGCCGGCCCTCCTCGCAGCGCTGCGGGACATCGCCGGCCTCCTCGCGAGCTGCGAGTACCGGCTCGACGCGGTGCCGCCCAACCCCTTGGAGCTGGCCGTGTTCTTCGACGATCGGGAGCGCGTCCCCCGCGATCCGCAGCACGAAGAGGGGTGGGACTACAACGCCGCGAACAACTCCGTGACGTTCTTCGGTTCCGCCTGTACACGACTTCGCGAAGATGGCGTGGCCGACGTCGACGTCGTCTTCGGCTGCGCGTACTGAGAATGCGCCCTCCCCCTGAACCTCCATGGCCCGTGGGCCGCTCCATGCTTCTGCCGCGCGACGATGCCTCGGGGACGCCCGAGAGACCGGTGGTGTGTATCGCCGATTCGCTTTGTCCGAATCCCCTGGCCCACGGGGCCATCGATGAAGTAGAGCAACATTGCCTCATCGAAGCCGTCCGCAACGTCCTACTCAGCCGCCCGCGGGATTCAGCGGGGTCACCATGAAGAACCTCATCGTCGTCGAGCAGGAGACCGACTGGCCGAGACCGCTGGCCGGCGCCGAAGTCGTCGAAGCGCGCCGGTACCTCACCGCGACGGAGCTCTCCGAGCTCCGTCGCGCCCAGGTCTTCAATCTCTGCCGGTCCTTCCGCTATCAGTCGGTCGGGTACTACGTGTCGCTGCTCGCCGAGGCGCGCGGCCACAAGCCCGTCCCCCACGTCACCACCATCCAGGACCTGAAGAGCGTCAGCTTCGCCCGCATGCAGGCGGAGGAGATCGAGGCCACGCTCGAGAAGGCCCTGTGCAAAGAGGCCGCCGACGAGGTCTCGATCGTCGTCGCCTTCGGCCAGAGCCTCGACGGCCGCCACGGCGCGCTGGCGTCGCGCCTGTTCCGCCACTTCCCGTCGCCGCTGATCAAGGCGACGTTCGTCCGCAACCCGAAGACGAAGCAGTGGGGCCTCGGCGCCGTGTCGCCGCTGCCGGTGAGCCAGGTCCCCGAGACGCAGCGCGAGACACTGGCGGCCCTCGCCGAGCGGTATTTCTCGACCAAGGGCGCGGGCGCCTTCCGACGCAAGCCGGCGCGCTTCGACCTGGCCATCCTGCACGACCCCGACGACCCCGAGCCGCCGTCCGACGCCCGCGCGCTCCAGCGCTTCATCGACGCGGCCGAGTCGCTCGAGGTGGCGGTCGACCTCATCCAGAAGGACGACTACAACCGGCTGTCCGAGTACGACGCGCTGTTCATCCGCGAGACGACGCACGTCAACCACCACACGTACCGCTTCGCGCGGCGCGCGGCGGCGGAAGGCATGCCGGTCATCGACGATCCGACGTCGATCTTCCGCTGCACGAACAAGGTCTTCCTCGCCGAGCTGCTGGCGCGGCATGGCATCCCGACGCCCGACACGCTGGTGGTGCACCGCAACAACGTCGACCGCATCGTGCCGACGCTGGGGCTGCCGGTGGTGCTCAAGCGCCCCGACAGCACGTTCTCGCACGGCGTCGTCCGCTGCGAGACGAAGGACGCGCTCGAGGCGGCGCTGAAGGACATGTTCGCCCGGTCGGACCTGCTGATCGCCCAGCGATATGTGCCGACGCGGTTCGACTGGCGGGTGGGTGTGTTCGATCGCAAGCCGCTGTTCGTCTGCCAGTACTACATGGCACCGCAACACTGGCAGATCATCAAGCGCGACGCCGCCGGCCGCAAACGCAACGGCAACCACCGCTCGATCACGCTCGACGAGGCGCCGGCGGCGGTCATCGAGACCGCCGTCAAGGCGGCGAGCCTCATCGGGGACAGCCTGTACGGCGTCGATCTGAAGCAGCTCGACAACGGCGTGGTCGTCATCGAGATCAACGACAACCCCAACATCGACGCCGGCGTCGAAGACGCCGTACTCGGTCCCGCGCTCTACAAACACATCATGGAAGGCTTCGTGAGACGCATCGAAGCCATCCGTCGCCTGGGGAGGCGGCCTTGAGGCAACCGGGAGACGAACCGACGGCCGCGCCCGTCGAGGACGACCCACCCGAGCCCCTCGGCCTGTTCGAGGGGCATGGCATCGAAGTCGAGTATATGATCGTCGACCGCGGCAGCCTCGCGGTGCGACCCCTCTGCGACGAGGTCCTCCGCGCCGCCTGCGGCGCGATCGAGTCGGAGATCGAGGTCGGGCCGCTCCGCTGGTCGAACGAGCTCTGCCTGCACGTGATCGAGCTGAAGACGAACGGGCCGGCGCCGGCGCTGGCGGGGTGCGAGCGGCACTTCCAGGAGCACGTGCGCCGCATCGACGCGTTGCTCGAGCCCATGGGCGCGATGCTGCTGCCCGGGGGCATGCATCCCCTCATGGATCCGGCGACCGAGACCGTGCTGTGGCCCCACGAGCACAGCGTCGTCTACGAGACCTACGATCGCATCTTCGGATGCCAGGGGCACGGCTGGGCCAACCTGCAGAGCGTGCACCTGAACCTGCCCTTCCGCGGCGACGAGGAGTTCGGGCGCCTGCACGCGGCCATTCGCGTGCTGCTTCCGCTGCTGCCGGCGCTCGCCGCCAGCTCGCCGATGATGGAGGGCCGGCTGACGGGCATCGCCGACACGCGGCTCGAGGTCTACCGCACCAACCAGCAGCGCGTGCCCATCCTCACCGGCCAGGTGATCCCCGAGCCGGTGTTCACGCGGGCCGACTACGAGGGCGAGCTGCTGGGCGCGCTGTACCGGGCGGTGGCCCCGCTCGACCCGGACGCGGTGCTGCGGCACGAGTGGATCAACTCGCGCGGCGCGATCGCCCGCTTCGACCGGCACGCCATCGAGATCCGCGTCCTGGACGTGCAGGAGACGCCGGCGGCCGACCTCGCCGTGCTGACCGCGATCACGCACGCGCTGCGCGGCCTGGTCGACGGCGACGGGCCGGCGCAGCGCGGCTGGGGCGTGGAGCCCCTCGCCCGCCTCTTCCTCGACGTCGTGCGCGACGGCGATCGCGCGGTGATCCGCGACCGCGAGTACCTGGCGCTGCTGGGCTTGCGCGCATCGAGCGCCACGGCGGGCGAGGTCTGGCGGCACCTGGCGCAGCCCTGGCCGACGATGCCGCCCGCGGTCGACACGGCGCTCCGGCACGTGCTCGCGAACGGCTGCCTCTCGCGTCGGCTCGCGCGCGCCCTGGGCCGCGAGCCCCGCCGCGACCGCGTCCGCGCCGTCTACGCCGAGCTGGCCTCCTGCCTGCGTTCGGGGCACCTCTTCGGCTGACCGACTCGACCTCGCGCCGTCGGATGGGTAGAAGATGACGAACCTGTCCACCCACTCGAGGGTCGATGCGCTGGGTCTTCTGGGCGGCCGCCGCAGTCGCCGTCGCGGGTTGCGGCGAAGAGGCGCCCCGCAGCCTCTGTCGGCCGGTGCGCCCCGTCGCGGCGATGATGCGGACGGCGGCCGAGGTCCTCTTTCCGGGCGCCGCGGGCGAGATCGAAGAGGGCCGCTATGCCGTGCCCGGCGGCTTCGTGCCGGTCTCCTTCCTCCGCAATGACGGCGAGGCGGTCGCCGAAGCGGACATCCTGCTCGACGACGCGCTGCTGCTGAAGGACGGCCAGGCGCCGCTCACCGCAGCGAGCAACGAGTCGCGCCTCTGGCCCGGCGGCGTGATCCCCTATGCGATCCGCGAGGATCTGCCCCGGCCGGAGCGCATCCGCAAGGCGATGGCCCACTGGGAGGAGCGCACCGGCATCCGCTTCGTGCCGCGGACCGAGGAGGCGGACTTCGTCGAGTTCTGCCCCGGCGACGGCTGCGGCAGCCACGTCGGCCGCGTCGGCGGGCAGCAGGTGCTCTACCTGAGCGAGGGGTGCTCCACCGGCGCGGTCATCCACGAGATCGGCCACGCCGTGGGCCTGTGGCACGAGCAGTCCCGCTCCGATCGCGACGACTTCGTCGAGGTGCTCTGGGACAACGTGAAACCGGGGCACGCCCACAACTTCCGCCGCCTCGAGGACGATGCGCAGGAGCTCGGCCCTTACGACTACGAGTCGGTGATGCACTACGGGCCGTACATCTTCTCGAAGAACGGCGAGCCGACCCTGGTCGTGAAGGAGAGCGGGGCGCCCGTGCCGGGCCACCGGCAGCGGCTCAGCGATCGGGACGTGGAGGGTGTCAGGCGCCTCTACGGTTCGCGGCCGGATTGACCGTCAGTCGGCGAAGCAGGCGTCGATCTCGTCGCCGCAGGCCCGCTCGCAGGACTGCTGCGAGTTGCAGCCGCTCTCATCGAGGCAGAACGCGAGCTCGTCGAGCAGCCGACCGGCCTCGGCCGAGGCGGCATCGAAGCAGTCCTGCCCGCAGAGGTCGTCGTCCTCGGGGCAGCCGTTCAGGCAGTCGATGACGCCGGAGCAGGTGAGCTCTTCGCCGCCGCCGGGCCCGCCGCCGGGCCCGCCGGGGATCTCGCCGCCGAAGCACGTCGCGAGCTCACGGCCGCAGACCTGCTCGCACTCCTCCTCCGTCTCGCAGCCGCTGCCGTTCACGCAGTCGGCGGCCGCGATGTAGGCGTCCTGTCCGTCGGGGGAGCCCTGGGCGAAGCAATCCTGGAAGCAGGCGTCGTCGAACTCGCCGCAGCTCTGCATACAGCCGACGATCTCGCCGCACGCCAGCTCACCGGGCCCGCCGCCGGGCCCGCCGCCCGGGCCGCCGCCAGGGCCGCCGCCGGGGCCGCCGCCACCGAAGCACGCGGCGAGCTCGCGGCCGCAGGCCTGCTCGCACGCCTGCTGCGAGCCGCAACCGCTGCCGTTCACGCACTCGGCCGCCGCCATGTAGGCGTCCTGCGCGTCGGGCGAGCCCTGACCGAAGCAATCCTGGAGGCAGGCCTGGTCGTCCTCGCCGCAGACCTGCATGCAGTCGACCACCTCGGCGCACGACAGGTCGCCGCCGCCGCCCGGGCCGCCGCCCGGGCCGCCGCCGCCGAAGCAGGCCGCGATCTCGCCGCCGCACGCCTGCTGGCACTCGTCGTCGGACATGCAGCCGCTGCCGTTGAGGCACTGCGCGAGCGCCGAGAAGTCCTGCTGGCCACCGGGCGTGCCCTGCTCGAAGCAGCCCTGGCCGCAGGCGCGATCGTCGCCGCACTGCACGATGCAATCATAAAGGCCCGCGCAGTCGAGCTCGCCGGGGCCGGGACCGCCGCCGGGGCCCGCGCCCGGCCCTTCGCCGGGACCCGCGCCCGGCCCCTCGCCGCCGGGACCCGCGCCGGGCCCTTCGCCGCCGGGACCCGCGCCGGGCCCTTCGCCGCCGGGACCCGCGCCGGGCCCCTCGCCGCCGGGACCCGCGCCGGGCCCTTCGCCGCCGGGACCCGCGCCCGGTCCGGCGCCCGGCCCTTCGCCGCCGGGGCCCGCGCCCGGCCCCTCGCCGCCGGGGCCCGCGCCCGGCCCCTCGCCGCCGGGGCCCGCGCCCGGCCCTTCGCCGCCGGGACCGCCGACGCCGCGCTCGCCGGGGACGCAGTAGAAGACGTTGGGATCGTTCTGATCGCGCCCCTGGCACGCGAAGCCGCCTTCGCAGCTGCCTTCGCACGCCTCGGAGCAGATCGCGTTGCCGCCGGCGAGCGTGATGCAGATGCCGCTGGCGCAGTCGCCGGCGTTGCCGCAGTCCTCGCCGAGGGTGCCGGTGCCTTCCTGCTGGCCGCAGGCCGCGAGCGCGAGGGCGGCGATCGCCGGCCAGGCGGAGGGAACGAGACGGAAGATGGAACGCATGCGGATGCCTCCGTAGCGGCGCGCGCCGCACGACGTTCCGCGCCGCGAAGCTCGCAACCTACGAACCGGACCCGACACAACCAAGTGCAAGAAGTTGCCCCGCGAGACGCCTCCACGCGACGTCGCGGCCCCATCCGCCGAACGACCGGAGCCGGATCCCGGCATTGACGCCCCGGCGCCCTTTGCGGTACCAGATGCGCTCTTTTCCGTTGCCCTCGAGGCCGAGGTCTGCTGCGCGTGACTCGACTGGCTACCCGCACGCTGGTGGCGGAGCCTCGCCGCTCCGCCGAGAGCGCCGAGGACGGCGTCAGCATCGTCATCCCCGCCTACAAAGAGGAGCGCGGCATCGGCCCCGTCCTGCAGTCGCTGCGGGGCATCGTCGAGCAGATGCGCGCCGATGTGCCGGTCGAGGTGATCGTCGTCGACGACGGCTCGCCCGACAAGACGGCCGACGCCGTGCAGCCCTACGTGGACGACGTGATCCGCCTCGTGCGCCACCCGAAGAACCGGGGCTACGGCGCCTCGCTCAAGACGGGCATCCACCACGCACGCTACCGCTGGATCGTCATCACCGACGCCGACGGCACCTATCCCAACGAAGACATCCCGAAGCTGGTCGCCCTGCGCGACGAGTTCGAGATGGTCGTCGGCTCGCGCACGGGCGCCGTCCGCAACATCCCGTGGCTGCGCCGGCCGCCGAAGTGGGTGCTCAACAAGCTCGCCTCGTACCTCAGCCAGCGCGACATCCCCGACCTCAACAGCGGCCTGCGCCTCATGCGTCGGGACGTGGTCGAACGCTTCACCCGCATCCTGCCCGACGGGTTCTCGTTCACCACGACCATCACGCTGGCGATGCTGTCGTGCGGATACGCGGTCAAGTACATGCCCATCGACTATCACAAGCGCGAGGGCACCTCGAAGATCCGGCCGATCCACGACACGCTCAACTTCCTCAAGCTGATCATCCGCACGATCATGTTCTTCGACCCGCTCCGGGTGTTCATCCCGGTGTCGGCGATCTTCATGCTGGCGGCGCTCGGCGTCGGCGTCGGCAGCTCCATCGCCGGCAAGCTGATGGACGTCACGACCGTGCTCCTCTTCTCCACGTCCGTGCAGCTCCTCGCCATCGGCATGCTCGCCGACATGGTCAACCGGCGGCTCGACTGATGACCGTGGCCGGGCCGCCGCTGCGACGCCCTGCGCGCTGGAAGTACGCGCTGCTGGTGGCGTTGACGGGCGTGCTCGTGTTCGCGGTGGTGCGGTGGCTCGGCGGCGCCGCGGCGCTCGGCGACGCGCTCGCGCGGGCCCGCTGGGCGCTGTTGCCGGTCGTCCTGGCGCTCAGCGTCGTGCAGTTGATGGTGGCGACGCACCGCTGGCGTCTGATCGTGCGCTCGATGGACTGCCCGCTCACCCTGGGGCAGGCGCTGCGCATCGTACTCGGCACGTGGCCGCTGGCCGCCGTCACGCCGTCGCGCGTGACCGACGTGCTGCGCGCCTGGCCGCTGCGCGACCGCCTGCCGCTGCCGGCGGGCATCGGCAGCGTGATCCTCGAGAAGCTCATCGACGTGCAGAGCCTCTGCATCCTCGGCGGCCTCGGCCTCGCGCTCACCGGGATGTGGGCCGGCGCGGGGCTGGCGCTGGCGGCGCTCCTGGCGCTGTGGACGGGCATGCTCGTGGCGATGCGGTTCCGCGCGATGCTGCTGGCGCTGCCCGGCATCCGGCGCGCGCGCCCGAAGCTCGAGCGGCTCTACGCGGCGCTCGACGCGGTGGGGAGCCGCCGGCGGGCGCTGCTGACGGTGGCCGCGAGCTCGATCGCGTCGTGGCTGCTGGCCGGGGCGATGCTGGTGGCGCTGCTCGAGATGATGGGCGCCGACGTCCGCTGGGACGTGGTGCTCGCCTTCTGGCCGGCGGCGATCTTCGTCGGCCTGCTGCCGGTGAGCATGGCGGGCATGGGGACGCGCGACGCCGCGTTCGTCCTGCTGCTGCGGCGCTTCGCCGGCGGCGCGGTCGACGAGTCGGCGGTCCTGGCAGCCACGCTGGCCTACGCCGTCGTCGGCACCTGGCTCTGGGCGCTCGTGGGCCTGCCGTTCACGTTCCGCATGAACGCCGCGCCCGCCGCCGCCGAAACATGAGTCTTTTCGGGGAGATCCAAACGTGACTGCGAATGCGCCTTCGGGCGTGATGGGCGCCGACTACGCCGCCGGGCGCACGGCGCGGCCGTACCTGAGCTTCCGGTATCGCGTGCGGGCGCGGCTCGCCGTCGACGAGTACCTGCGCCGGACCGACTTCGGCGCCGGGCACGGTGTGCTCGAGCTGGGCGCCGCCGACGGGCGGACGCTGCTCGAGATGCGGCGCCTGCTGGGCGGCGCCGGCAGGTACGACGGCGTCGAGCTCTCCGACGCGCTGCTCGCGGCGGCGCCGGCGCTGCCGCCGAACACGCGCATGCTGAAGGGCGACGTCACGAAGCTGCCGGCCGAGCTCGAGGCGGGCACGTACACGCTGGTGACGGCGCTGGCCCTGCTCGAGCACCTCGACGACCCCGGCGCGTGCCTGCGCGAGGCGTGGCGCATGCTGCAGCCCGGCGGCGTGCTGGTCGCCACCTGCCCCCACCCGGTCTGGGACCACGTGGCGGGCGCGCTCAAGATGGTCGCCGACGAGCACCACGCCCAGGAGCTGGACGGTCCGGCGATGATGCGCCTGGCGACCGAGGCCGGCTTCGCCGACGTCACCTTCCGCCCCTTCATGTTCTCGCCGGTCGGCTTCCTGCCCTACCTGCGGTTGTCGGTCGATCCGCGCCGCTCGCTCGAGATCGACCGCTGGGTGGAGCAGCGCGCGCCCTGGGCCGGCTTCACGTTCGTGAACCAGGCGGTCATCGCCCGCAAACCCTCGAAGTGACGACGAAAATGACGAAGAAGGCCCCCGCATCCAAGGTCGACGCGGCCTACGGCGCGCCCGGCGAGCGCTTCCCGCAGCCGCCGCCCGGCCACCGCGACTGGTACGCCTACGAGGCCCTGCGCAGCCTGCCGCGCCTGCTCACGCTGATCGACCGCAACCCGTTCAGCGAGACGTACGGCTGCTTCGACCGCGAATTCTGGCACTACCGCACCGTCGACTTCCCGTGCGGCATGAGCCAGGAGATGTGCCTGCCGCTGGCGCTGGCGTACGCGCATCCGTTCCCGCACAACCCGTATTACAAGAACGAGCGGCTGCGGGCGCTGGTCGAAGCCTCGATCTCGTTCGCGCGCCGGTCGTCCCACGCCGACGGCTCGTGCGACGACTACTTCCCCTACGAGCGGGCCCTGGGCGCGCTGGTGTTCTCCACGTACGCCATGACCGAGAGCTGCCTGCAGCTCGGGCTCGAGCGCAAGGAGTTCACCGACTTCTTCAGGCTGCGCGGGGACTGGCTGCGCAACCACAACGAGACGGGGCAGCTCGCCAACCACCAGGCGTTCGCCGCGCTGGCGCTGTACAACATCTTCCTCATCACCGGCGACCCTGTGTACCGGGATGCCAGCGACGCGTTCCGCGACCTGACGCTCTCGTGGCAGCACCCCGAGGGCTGGTTCCAGGAGTACGAGGGCGCCGATCCGGGCTACCACTCCTGCTCCATCGCCTTCCTCGCGAAGCTCTGGCAGAAGAGCAAGGACGAGAAGCTGATCGAGCCGCTCGGGCGTGCCATCGAGTTCGCCCAGTACTTCATGCACCCCGACGGCAGCTACGCGGGCGAGTACGGGAGCCGCAACACCTATCACTTCTATCCGCACGGGTTCGAGGTGATGGCGCCGCTCTTCCCGGCGGCCGGGCGCATCGCCGACACCTACCTGCGGCGGGCGCTGCCCGAGCGGCGACGGTACTTCAACGACGACAACCGCATGCTCGCCCACTACGTGTACGACTGGATGCAGTCGTGGCTCGACTGGCGCGAGCCGCGGCAGGGCACCCTGGACGAGCACCGCGGGCCGTTCGAGCGCTGGTTCCCCGGCGCGCGCCTCTTCGTGAAGAAGACCGACCGCTACTACGCCGTGCTGTCGCTGGCGAAGGGCGGCGTCCTCAAGGTGTTCGACGAGTCCGGGCCGCTGTTCTCCGACACCGGCCTCTTCCTCGAGACGGACGAGGGGCACGTGCTGGCGACGAACTTCGTCGACACCGAGTTCGCCATCGAGGCGGATCCGTCGAGCGGGCGCTTCGCCAGCGAGGGGCGCATGCACCGCTGGAAGCGGCACCTGTCCGACCCGGCGAAACAGATCCTCTTCCGCGGCATGAACCTGACCGTCGGACGCTTCCCCGCGAGCGCCAACCTCGTGCGCGCCTCGCTGCAGAAGGTGCTGATCACCGGCAAGCGGCGCAGCGACGTGAAGTTCCGCCGCGAGATCGAGATGACCGAGGACGACGTGGTCGTGCGCGACCAGATCGACGCCGGCGAGGCGAAGGGCCGCTTCACGCGGCTCGCGGTGGGCCCGGACGCCACGTCGATCTACGTCGCCAACTCGAACACGTTCCAGGAGTCGGTGCTGCTGCCGTGGATCGACCTCGGCGCCGAGGTCGAGCGCCTCAACGCCGACCGCCGCGTCGACCTCCCGCCCCGCGCCCTCTCCGACTGACCCGGGCTACTCCGCCATCTGGACGTAGACGCAGAAGGGCTCGTCGGACGAGCCCTTCGTCTCGAGGCTGAACGAGACCTCGCCGGTGCCCTGCGCGCCCTTGGGTAGCGGCGTGGCGAAGCTGTGCGTGCGCCCGGCGTCCTTGACGTCCTTCCTCAGGACGTTGTGGCCGTCGACGGCGATGTTGAAGGTGACGGCGCGGTAGCCCTTGGCCTCGCGCGACATGCCGAGGTGGCCCACGATGCGGCCCTGCAGCGGCACGTCCTCGAAGCGCAGCACCAGCTTGCCGCGCCGCGGCGGACGCACGGCGATGCAGCGGCGGGTGCTGTAGCCCTCGATCGCCAGCAGCTCGGGGCCGACGTCCCAATTGTGCGTGTCGGCGCAGGTGAAGCGATCGATCTGGCGGCGGCAGGGACGCGGTTCGCCCTTGTCGACGAGCGTGACCGTCGCCCGGTCGAGCCGCTCGCGGAAGTCGTAGTAGACGGGGCCGTCGTCCTTACGCTGGAGCGGCGGCGTCCATGCGGCGAGGCCGACGCCCGTCGCGGTGCCGAGCGCGAGCAGCACGGTGAGGAGGGCGACGGGCACCGCCGGCCATCGGAGCTCCCAGCGACGGAGCGGCGCCAGGCCCGCCTCGAGCAGGCCGCGCGCCCGCCGCGCGAACGGCCGCTCGACGTCGACGAGCAGCAGCGCGAAGGCGACCAGCAGGCCGAGCAGCGACAGCGCCATGCCCGCGCGGTCCGCGAAGCTGGGCCGGAACTCGAAGACGTAGGCGCCCGGCGCGAGCGGCACCGTCATGAAGCCGCCGGCGGGCACGTGCTCGCGCGGCTCGGCGGTGATCTCGACGGGCTCGCCGTCCCGCGTGGCGTGCCAGCGATCGTAGTGGGAGACGTTGAGGCTCAGCTTCCCGGTGGCGCCGGGCCCCGCCAGGAGCTCGATCCGCTCGTCCTCGAACCGCTGAAGCGCCACCGGTCCCGAGCCGGTGACCTCGAACGGCAGCGGCTGCCACGGCCTGAACCGATACACGCGCAAGCTGCCGAACTGCTTGAGCAATTCGTAGTCGGCCCCCGCGAGGTTCTGGCGGGTGACCAGGTAGCGGACATTGAGCGCGCGCAGGGTCTGCGGGGTGGTGCCCCAGACCTTGTAGCGGTAGGTGGCGGCGGGGACGAAGCTCGACTTGTAGATCGGGGCGTCGAGCTCGACGCCGAGGTCCATCAGCTCGTGGTCGGGGTCGGCGGCGACGACGCCCCAACGGAAGAAGCCGTCCTTCGGGAGCGTGCGCGCCCAGGCGAGGAACGCCTCGCGGCCCTTCGCGTCCTTGCGCTCGGACGCGTAGTTCAGATCGCGGTCGATCGCCGTCCGGTACAGCTCCGTGCCGGCACCCACGGCCAGCGGCGCCAGCAGCAACGCCACGACGAAGACCTTGGCCGCCCCCTGCACGCGCGCCACCCGGCCCGCCGCCGGCTCGCCGACGAGCGCCCGCGCGCCGTGCACGATGGCCGCCGCCGCGGCCACGAGCGCGAAGGGCTTGAGCAGGATCGCGAACCGCTCGTACTGGATGCGCGAGAACGCGTCGCTCACCGCCGTGAGGTGCAGCTCGTCGACGAAGCTGCTCACCGACACGCCGAGCAGCACGACGACCATCAGGCCCGTGTACAGGTGGATGAACTGGCGGCTGCGCAGGCAGGCGGTCACGCCGAGCACCGCGCCGGCGAGCACGAACCAGTGCGTGCCCTGCAGCGCGTCGCCCTCGACGAGCGCCGCCCCCATCTCCCACGCGGAGACCCACGGCACGCCGAACGACGCGGTGAACGGCTTCGACGTCAAAAAGGGCAGCAGCCAGCCCGCCGCCACCATCAGCGCCAACCCGCCGGCGGCGCCGAGCCGCGCCGGCCCCGTGAGCCAGGGGACCGGCGGCCGCGCCATCGCCCGCGCCACCATCGCCACCGCCGCCGCGATGACGACGAACACGACCTGCAGCGGGTGCGTGAGGATGGCCATGCCCATCAGCGCCCCGAAGCGCGCCACGGGCCGCCAGCCGGCGCCGTCGAGGATCGCGGGCAGCTCGGCCACCGCGAGCACCGCGAACGCGACCGAGAGCGACTGCGGCCACACGCCCCACTCGAGCGAGAACACCCAGCCGCCGTAGCGGAAGGCGCCCGCGTCGACCAGCGTCAGGCAGCCGGCGACGAGGCCCACGCCGCGGCCGAAGGCGCGGCTGCCGAACCGATAGGCGGAGTACCCCAGCAGCACGTAGAAGAGCCACAGGGCCACGCCGTAGGCCTCCGAGATCGTGAGCGCGCCGAAGCTGAGCGCCCACACGCCGATCACCCACAGATCGGCCCCGAAGGGGTACAGGTAGTTCACGGGCTGGCCCGCGAACCAGCGATGGCTCCAGCCGAGCAGCCGGCCCTCGGCCAGGAAGTGCTCGTGGATCTCCCACGTGCGCAGGTAGTGCACCGGGTGGTCGTGGTCCACGGGGCGATCGCCGCCGATCGCCGGCGCCAGCATCAGGGCCGCCAGCGCGGCCAGCGTCGCCACGCAGAGCAGGCCCGCCACCGGACCGCGATAGCCGGAGAGGAGCGGCCAGCGGGCGCCCACGCGGCCCAGGAGCGCCATCACCGGCGCCCGGCCGAACGCGATCGCCGCCGCGCCGAACGCCGCCCCGAACCACCAGTGCGGCGTGCCGAGCGGCAGCATCGCCGCCGCGAGCAGCGCCAGGAGCCCCGTCACGAGCAGATCGGCGCCGACGCGCAACTCGCTCGACGCCGGCGGTGTGCCCCGGGTCTCGGCCGCGGGGACCGGTTCGGCGGAGGGGTCTGCGTCCTGCATGGCGGAAGGCCGGCGCACTCTACACGATGGGCCCACGGAACAGTCAATGCGCCATCGGGCCGACTCAGCCGAGGAGGGCGGCGGCGATCGCGGCGAAGGGGGCGCGCACGACGGGGCGCTCGCCGGGGGGCAGCGCATCCCAGGCGGCGAAGGCGGGCGTCCGCTCTTCGGGGCGGACGGCGGCGGCGCCGAGCCAGGTGGCCCCGTCGAGCGCCTCGGGGCGCAGCGCGAGGTGGTCGACGGCGCGCGGGGCCTCGTCGACCCAGGCGGCGTCGGGCGCGCAGTCCCACACGATGCCGGCGACGGCGACGCGGACGACGTCGTCGCCGGCGGCCAGGACTTTGCCGCCGGCGACGGCGCCGCCGCCGAGCGACACCGAGAAGAGGGCGCCTTCGGTCATGGCGCCGAGATAGCGCCGAACGCGGGCGCGGCGCAACGCTCCAAAGCCCGCCCGGTTCGTGGCATCATCCGCGCCGTCTGCCCGTGCGCGAGGACGCCATGACGACCCGTACCCCGTTCCTGAAGGACCTCGAGGCCCGCGGCCTGCTGCACCAGGTGTCGGACCCCGCGGTGAGCGCCCTGTTCGCCGAGGAGCGGGTCACGGCGTACATCGGCTTCGATCCATCCGCGGCGAGCCTGCACGTGGGCAGCCTGCTGCCGGCGCTGGCGCTCGCGCGGCTGCAGCGCGCCGGGCACCGGCCCGTCGCGCTCGTGGGCGGCGGCACGGGCCTCATCGGCGACCCAAGCGGCAAGACCGCCGAGCGCACGCTGCTCGACCGCGACGCCGTCGCCGCCAACCTCGCCGGCATCCGCGGCCAGCTCGAGCGCTTCCTCGACTTCTCCGGCCCCGGCGCGGCGACGATGGTCGACAACGGCGACTGGCTGTGCGCGCTGCCGCTCATCGACTTCCTGCGCGACGTCGGCAAGCACTTCTCGGTCAACGCGATGATCCAGCGCGACTCGGTGCGGCTGCGCCTCGCGGAGCGCGAGCACGGCATCTCGTACACCGAGTTCTCGTACATGCTCCTGCAGGCCTACGACTTCCTGGCGCTGTACGACCGCCTCGGGTGCAAGGTGCAGCTCGGCGGCAGCGACCAGTGGGGCAACATCGTGTCGGGCGCCGACCTCATCCGGCGCATGCGCGGCGGGCAGGCGTTCGCGGTCACCATGCCGCTCGTCACCAAGGCCGACGGCACGAAGTTCGGGAAGAGCGAGGCGGGCAACGTGTGGCTCGACGCCGGGCTGACGTCGCCCTACGAGTTCTACCAGTTCTGGCTGAACACCGACGACGGCGACGTCGGCAAGTACCTGAAGTTCTTCACGTTCCTCGACGTGTCGCACATCGCGCACCTCGAGGCCGAGGCCGCGCGGGCGCCGCAGGCGCGCAGCGCCCAGCGCGCGCTCGCCGCCGAGGTGACGAGCCTCGTCCACGGCGCCGAGGCCTGCCGGCGCGCGCAGCAGACGACCGAGGTGCTCTTCGGCGAGGGCGACTGGCGGACGCTCTCCGCCGAGGACATCGAGGCCGCGTTCGCCGCGGCGCCGCGCACCGACCTCGCCGCCGGCCTGCTCGGCACGCCCGACGCCGACCTCGTGGCGCTGCTGGCGACGAGCGAGCTCTATCCCTCGCGCGGCCAGGCCCGCAAGCAGGTCGAGGCCGGCGCCATCTCCGTCAACGGCGTCACGGCCCGTGATCCCGCGCGACGCCTGTCGGCGGTCGACGTCCTCGCCGGCGGCTACGTCGTCCTGCGGCGCGGCAAGAAGACCTTCCACGTCCTGCGCTTCGGATGATCCGGCTGCTCGCGGCGCTCGTCCTGGCGGCGCCGCCCCCGGTGCGCGGGCTCGCGGTGGCGCCCCACTTCGAGAGCGGCCTCGATCTCGAGGGCGCGCTCGCGCGCGTCGACGAGGTCGCGGCGCTCGGCGCCACGCACGTCTCGGTGGTCGTCGAGTGGGCCCAGGAGGACGTCGCCGCCACCGCGATCACCCCCTTCCGCTACGGCACTGACGACACGCGCGTCCGCTACGTCCTGCGGCGCGCGCGCGAGCTCGGCCTGCAGGCGATGGTCTTCCCCATCGTGCGGGTCGTGGTGCGCGCGCCCGGCCAGTGGCGCGGCACGCTCGTGCCCGCCGACCGCGAGGCCTGGTGGCGCGCCTACCGCCGATTCATCTTGTATTACGCGGATCTGGCGGCCGAGGAGCGCGCGGCGATCTTCAGCGTGGGCAGCGAGCTCGTGTCGATGGAGGCCGACGGCGACCGCTGGCGCGCGCTCGTCGCCGACGTGCGCGGGCGCTTCCCGGGCCGCCTGACCTACTCGGCGAACTGGGACCGCTTCGCCGGCGTGCCCTTCTGGGACGCGCTCGACTACGTCGGCGTGAACGCCTACCACGAGCTCACCGACCGCGGGCACGCCGAGGAGCGCGAGCTGGCCGAGAAGTGGCGCACGCTCCGCGAGGGCCTCCGGGCGGCGGCGCGATCGGCGGGGCGCCCGCTGCTCATCACCGAGGTGGGCTACCCGAGCCTCGACTGCGGCGCCTGCTATCCATGGGACTACACGCGCGACGTCGCCGCCGACGCGGAGGAGCAGCGGCGCGCCTATGCCGCGTTCGCCCGCGCCTGGGACGCGGTGCCGGAGCTCGGCGGCGTCTTCTTCTGGGTGTGGGCCGGCGAGGGCGGCGAGGGCGACCGCGGGTACACGCCGCGAGGAAAGCCGGCGGCGGGCGTGCTGCGCGGCTGGTTCGGCGCCCCCCGCTGAGAGGGTGGCCGCGCACCCGGCCCTCCCGCGCGGCGCCCGGGGGGCCGTTCCGAGGGGCGTGAACGACCCCGGCATGCTCTCCGCCGTGACCGACGACGGCCGGCGCCCGCTCGATGCGGAGCTGGCATTGCGCTTCGGCTTCCTGACGCCCGAGCGCGCGGACCGCGGCCTGGCCGGCCTGCCGACCCACGGCGACCTGGCGGGCCGCCTGTTCGAGCGCGGGCTGCTCAACTCGCGGCAGGTGGCGCGCATCCGTTCGATGCGCGAGCTCCTGCGGCAGTGCGCCGCCGATCTGCGCACCGCTTCGGAGCTGCGGCGCCGCGGCGCCGTCGACGCCGCCGCCCTGCGCGCCGCCCTCGACACCCAGGAGCGCGAGTGGCTGGCCGGTCGCCCGGTGCGCGCGCTCGAGGAGATCCTCGCGACGCCGGCGCCGCCCCCCAGCACGCTGCCGCCCGCGCCCACGCCGCCCTCGCTGCCGCCCGCCGCCGCCCCGCCGGCCCCGCTGCCGGCGTATGCCGCCGCCCCGCCCGCGCTGCGCCCGCTCGCCCCCCCGCCGGCCGACGACCTGCTCGACGAGGCCGCGGACTACCCCGCGCCGCCGCCCGCCGAGGCCGAACCGTCGGCGGTCGAGGGGACCGATGCCGTCGTGGCGGAGCAGGGCGCGCTCCGGCTGCGGATCGCGAAGGACCGCCTGACCGCGACGCTGGAGCTGCGCGCCGAGGCGGGCCACGCGCCGTCGCTGGCCGACGCCCATCGCCTGTTCCAGCGAGAGCGCGTGCAGTCCGGCCTGATCGACGAGGCCACGCTGGCCCGCTGGATCGCGGCGCCGGGCGCCCCCCTGGTGGTGGCGCGCGGCGAGCCGCCCGTCCCGGGCGAGGACGCGCGCATCGATCTGGCCTTCGATCCGCGCGAAGGCGATCCCGTGACCGACGGCGCGCGGTTGGCGGTGCGGGTGCCGATGGCGCCGGGCCGCGCCGGCCGGACCATCCACGGGCGGGTGCTGCCGGTGAAGCCGCCGCGCGACGTGGTGCTCCGTCCGGGGCCGAACGCGAGGCTGGGGCCCGACGGCTGCTCGATCGTCGCCGCCGCCGAAGGCTGCCCGTGCGTGCTGGCGGACGGGCGCGTCTGCGTGTTCCCGGTCCTGCGCGTCGACGGGGACGTCGGTCCTTCGACGGGCAACCTCGCCACCGCGAGCTACGTACAGGTCGCCGGCAACGTGGAGCCTGGCTACCGCGTCGCCTGCGGGCGGCTCGACGTGAGCGACGTGAGCGAGGCGGAGATCGAGACCGAGGGCGACGTGCTCATCCGCGGCGCGGGGCTCGCGACCACGGTGCGCGCCGGCGGCACGGTGCGGGCCAGGTCGCTGCGGCGCTGCCGCATCGAGGCGCTCGGCGACGTCCACGTCGGCGCGGAGATGATCGAGTGCGAGATCCGCTGCTCGGGGCGGGTCTACGTGCCGCGCGGGCGGTTGGTCGCGTGCCGCATCATCGCCCGCCAGGGCGTCGAGGCGCTGGGGGTGGGCTCGGAGCGCTCGGCGCCCTGCCACCTGCAGTTCGGGGTCGACCCGCTGCGCCAGGGGCGCCTCAACGAGACGCAGGGCGCGCTGGCCGGCCTGCGGCGCCGGTTGCGGACCGTCCGCGACGAGCTGACGGGGCACATGCAGCGGGCCGCCATGCGGGCGCAGGAGCGCGCCGCCGCCGAGGAGGTGCTCAACCGGCTGGCCGGCGAGCTGCAGCGCATGCGCGGCCGGCCCGCCGCGCGTTCGCTCGCCGCCGATTTCCTGCGCCAGGACAAGCGGCGCCGCGTCGCGGCCGAGGAGCAGGCGGAGCAAGAGGCGAAGGCGGCGAAGGTGCGCGACGAGGCCGCCGTCCTCGAGAACGAGATCCGCGGCCTGCGAGCGCTCTCCCTCGAGCTGCGCTCCGCCATCGACGACGACGAGGCGGTGACGGTCCGCGTCGAGGGCCTGCTGCGCGCCGGCAGCCTGCTCGTCGGCCGCCACGCCCGCCTCGAGGTGCCGGACGATCACCACGGCGTCACCGCGACCGAGGTGAACGCCGGCGGCCGCGAGGCCCCCAGCTGGCAGATCGCGCTCTCCTGACGCGGCGGATCGGCGCCACGTGGCCGCCGGCCCGCAGGTGCGGTAAGGTGCCGCTGGCATGTGGTACGCGCTCATCGGGGAACAGCAGTCGGCGCCCCTGACGCCCGACGGCGTCGTCGCTCTGTTCCGTCGTCGCCAGATCGACGGCGAGACGTACGTCTGGACGGCGGGGATGCCCGAGTGGCTGCCCCTCTCGTCCGTGCCCGACTTCGCCCACCTCTTCCTACCCGACGACATCGCCGACGCCGCCCGGGACGGCCTGTACGACGCCGGCGTCATCGCGGTGGCCGAGGACGGGGACGACGACGACGAGGGCGCCACGGTGATGGTCGAGGGCGACGAGGGGCAGAAGTGGTCCCGCATGCTCTCCGACCTCGACGACCAGCGACGGGCATCGGAGGCGGCCGCGCGCAGTGCGCCGGCGCCGCAGCAGCGTTCGTCGGCGGCGCCCCGGTCCGCTGAGCAGCAGCGTTCGTCCGCGGCGCCCCGGTCCGCGCCGCCGCCGGCGCGGGGTCCCGCGACGGGGCGCCCGCCCGCGCTGCCGAGGATTCCCGACGCGCTCTCGACGCCCGACGACTCCGCGAGCGGCTCCGTCGAGTTCGAGCCCATCCCCGACCCCGACGCCACCTGGGCGGTGCCCGGCGGCGTCGCGCCGATGCCGCCGGCGCCGGTGCAGGGCCGTCCCACGCCGCCGCCGCTGCCGTCCGCGGGCGGCCCGTTCGGCGACCGGGCGCCCGTCGACGACTTCTTCGGCGGGCCGGCGCTGCCGCCGCCGCCCGACGAGGACGTCGCGTTCGTCGCGCCGTCGCTCCCCCCACCCGGCGCGCCGCTCGTCGGCGCCGCGACCGGCCGGCGGCCGGCGTGGGTGCTCCCGCTGATGATCCTGTTGCCGGTGCTCGGCGCGGGCGCCGCGCTGGGCGTGATGTACATGAAGAAGCAGCGGGTCGAGCCGCCGCCGACGGTCGCGCAGACCGACCTGCCGCCTGTGGTGGCGCAGGTGGTGGTCGACGCGGCGCCGCCGCCCCCGACCGAGCCGGCGCCGCCCGCCACCGAGGCCGCCCCGGCCACCGAGGCCGCCCCCGCGTCGGTCGCCGCGCCCGCCACCGAGGCCGCGCCCGCGACGGCGGCCGCGCCGGCGTCGGTGGCGCAGCGGTTCGAGCCGCGCGACCGCCCGCCGCCCCGCGAGCGCCCCGTCGCGCCGTCCGAGCCGAAGGCCGCCGAGGGCGACAAGCCCCGGCTCCTCAGCCGCGACGACATGCTCGGCGTCCTCCGGAGCAAGGCCGGCGAGATCGACGCCTGCAACGACGCCCAGCCCGATCTCAACGGCACGATCAGCGTCTCGACGACGATCAACCGCGATGGTTCGGTGACCCAGGCCACCGTCGTCACGGCGCGGTTCCGCGGCACGCCGGTGGCGTCCTGCGTCGAGGGCGCCCTGCGGAGCGCGAAGTTTCCGGCGTTCTCCGGCGATCCGATGCGCGTGAACCTCCCCCTCACCCTTCGCTGAGGCGCCCATGAGCGCGGTGCGCGTCGAACGGAGCGGTCCCGTCACCACCGTCGTCCTGCACCGGCCCGCGGTGCGCAACGCCGTCGACCGCGACACGGCCGACGCGCTCGAGGCCGCGTTTCGCGCGTTCGAGGCCGATCCGTCGGCCCGCGTGGCCGTGCTCTTCGGCGAGGGCGGCACGTTCTGTGCCGGCGCCGACCTCAAGGCGGTGGCCGCCGGCGCGCCGAACCGGCTCGACGCCGACGGTCCCGGGCCGATGGGGCCGACCCGCCTCTTCCTCTCGAAGCCGGTGATCGCCGCGATCGCCGGGCACGCGGTCGCCGGCGGCCTCGAGCTCGCCCTCTGGTGCGACCTGCGCGTGGCCGAGGCCGACGCCGTGCTCGGCGTCTTCTGCCGGCGCTGGGGCGTCCCGCTCATCGACGGCGGCACGGTGCGGCTGCCCCGTATCGTCGGCCTCGGGCGCGCGCTCGACCTCATCCTGACCGGCCGCGGGGTCGGCGCCGACGAGGCGCTGGCCATGGGGCTCGTCAACCGCGTCGTCCCCGCCGGGCAGGCGCGCGCCGCCGCCGAGGCGCTCGCCGCCGAAATCGCAGCGTTTCCGCAGATCTGCATGCGCGGCGACCGGCAGAGCGCCTACGAGCAGGCGGACCTCGACCTCGCCGAAGCGCTGAAGAACGAGCACCGCATCGGCGAGGCCGCGCTGGGCGCCGAGAGCCTCGCCGGCGCCACGCGCTTCGCCGGGGGCGCCGGCCGCCACGGCCAGGGCGTTTGAACGCGCCGCCGGCTTCGTGTCAGCCTCGCCCCACGGGAGGCGGGGAGCCGATGCGCGCGCGGTCGTTCGGAGCGATGGCCCTCTGTGCCGTGCTGGCGGGGTGCGCGGCGGCGGAGCTGCCCGGCGACCTCGGTGACGAGGACGCCGGGCCCGACGCCGGCGCCGACGCCTTCCTGCCGCCGCTCGCGCGCCCCGACGCCACGCCGCTGCGCGACTTCGGCCGGCCGCGGCCCCGCATGGACGCGCGCGCGCCCGAGCCCGACGGCGGCCTCCCCGGCGACGCCGCGCCGGGCGTCGACGGGGAGGCGCCGGCGGACGACGCCGCCGCGCCGCCGCCCGACATGGCCGCGCCGCCGCCCGACGGAGGGCCCGCGTGCGCGGCCGAGGTCTGCAACGGCCTCGACGACGACTGCGACGGCGTCGCGGACGACGGCCGCGTCTGCGGTCCGTGGGTGCAGGGGCACTGCACGCTCTGGATCGGCTGGGCGGACGAGCGCCGCGGCCCACGCGGCACCTCGGCGTCGTGGGGGCCGTGCCCGCAGGTCTTCGAGCACCAGGTCGGCGACGTACGCTGCAACTCGACCCGGCGCGACGGCAACTTCCGCGTGCTCGATCTGAACGGCGACGTCGACGACAACGACCAGCTCGGCTTCGCGCTGACGTGCCAGGCCGCCGACGACGCGGCGCTCGCGGCATGGGTGCAGACGCACTGCGCGCTGTTCGTGGGCTGGGCCGACAACCGGCGCGGCCCGCCCGAGGGCTCGCCGAGCTGGCTCGCCTGCCCCGGCGGGCTGCAGGCGGCCCAGGGCGACGACGTGGCCTGCACCTCGACCGGCTACGACGGCCGCTTCCGCCCGATGTTCCTGGGGGGCGACGTCGACGGGAACGACCAGCTCGGCTTCGCCTGGCTGTGCCAGGACCCCGCCGACAGGGCGCGCGCCCAGGCCATGACCGAGGCCGTCGAGGTCCTCGTCGGCTGGGCCGACAGCAACGGCGGCCCCGGCAACGGCTCCCCCGCGTGGGGGCCCTGCCCGGCGCGGCCCGCGTACAACGACGGCGACCTCGGCTGCACCGGCACGCGCGGCGACGGTCGCTTCCACCGCCTGGACCTTTCGGGCAACGTCAATGGCGACGACGTGATTGGCGTCGCGCTGCGCGCCCGATGACGAGGTGAACATGCTGCGATGGACGGTCACCCTGGGGCTGTTGCTGCTCGGGGCGTGCGGGGGCGGGACGGACGGCGGGGAGGCGCCGGCGGAGCGGCCGCTCCTCGTGCGCGACGGCGCGGTGGCCGTCGCCGTGGTGGTGCCGGCGACGGCGGGGACGGGGCTGCGCGACGCTGCCGCGGACCTGCTCGAGGCGTTCGCCCGCATCGGCGGTGCGACCGCGGCCATTCCCGCGCCGGTGGCCGAGGCCGACGGCCCGCGCGTGCGGGTCGAGATCGCCGCGGACGACGCGCTCGGCGAGCAGGGCTACCGGCTGCTGGCCGACGACGATGGGCTCACGGTGCGCGCCGCCACCGAGATCGGCGCCATGTACGGTCTGTACCGCGTCGCCGCCGACGTCGGCGCCGTCTACCTCGAGCCGGAGGAGAGCTTCTTCCCCTCGCGGCCCGACGCGCGCCTGCCGGGCGGTCATGACGGCGCCGCGGACGTGCCCCACTTCGCGACGCGCGGCTTCCACGAGCACACGCAGCACCCCATCCCGGCGAGCGACTTCCTCTTGAGGCCGGGCGACGAGGCCCGACGAAAGTGGGCGAAGAACTACGTGCGCTGGCTCGCGCGCAACCGCCAGAACATGGCGTTCTTCCACATGCTCGGCACCGTCGACCTCGACGCGTGGGTGCCGTATATGCGCGAGATCACTGAGGATGCGCACGCGCGCGGCGTCCGCGTCGGCGCGGTGATCGGCTTCGTGGACCAGCAGCAGCACGCCTTCCGGCTCATCCGCGAGGACGCCCCGGAGAGCGCCGAGGCCCAGATCGCCGCCGGCCTCGACCGCGTGCTCGCCGCCGGCCTCGACGCCATCGGCCTGCAGATCGGGACGAGCGAGTTCACCAAGCCCGCCGACGCCGACGCCCTCGGCTGGATGCGCGCCGCCATCGCCCACCTGCGCGCGCGCTGGCCGGACGTGACGCCCTACGGCTGGATCCACACCACCTGCTCCCTCGAAGACGAGCGCGGCGGCAAGTACTACCACCTGCCGTTGCAGGTCGAGGGCCTCGGCGCCTTCGTCCACACCACGATGTTCTACACGCTGCGCCACCCGGCCCCGGTGTACGACTGCGAGGACTTCTCCCACCAGGAGGACTTCCTCGAGCGCTCCGGCGACGACCGCGAGCTGGTGTTCTTTCCCGAGACGGCCTGGTGGCTCGGCTTCGACAACAACGTGCCCCTGGTCCTGCCGATCACCGGCTGGTCCCGCCAGTTCGACGTCCAGCAGGCGCTGCGAGACTACCCCGTGTCGGGGCACGTCACGTTCACCTCGGGTCGCGAGTGGACGTACTGGCAGTACGACCACTACCTCACGCGGCTCACGTGGGACGGCGACCTGACGTGGGACGCCTACCTCGAGTCGCTGGCGCCGCTGTACGGCGGCCCCGAGGTCGCCACCGCCCTCAAGGGCTGGACGGCGCTGCAAGTGCGCCACTTTTATGAGGAAAACCCGCTGATCTACTTCTACCTCGCCGGCGAGCTGCCCCAGGACGAGCTCGGCGAGCAGGCCGGCGTGCTGGCGCGGCGGCCGAAGATCGCGTTCCGGCAGCTGCTCGAGTGGGACGACGCGACGTTCGACGCCTGGAAGGCGCGCGACTTCGCGATGCTCGAGCGCATGCGCGGCGAGTACGCGGCGCTGCGCGACGCGCTGCCCGCCGCGGGGACGGGCACCGAGCAGCAGAAGCGGCTGTACGCCGAGGCCCGCGACGCGCTGCACGTCTCCGCGCGCCGGGTCGACCACGCCGTCGCGCTCTATGGCGGGGCCGCGGCGGCCCGGGCGTGGCGCGCCTCCCGGTCGTCCGAGGACGAGGCCCGCGCGCGCGCGGCGCTCGACCTTGCCCGCGCCATCACCGCCGAGGTCACCGCGCTCTTCGTGGCCGCCGAGGACCGCTACCGCTATCCCCGCGAGATCCTTACGCTGCCCAAACCGGAGAGCCCCACGGCCTATCGCTTCGGTTACCTCGCCGAGACGAGCACCGGCTTCTTCTGGTCGCGCCGGGACGATCAGCTCGCGGCGCTGCTCGACGAGGTCTTCTCCGCCGACGACGACGTCTGGTCCGCCGATCCGCGCGCGGTGTACGCCGCCGAGAAGGCCGCCATGACCGTCGTCGAGCCGGCGGGGCCGCTCGCCGCGCGCGTCATGCAGGGCTTCGTGCCGCGGCTCCTCGTGGCCTTCGTCGACGGCGACGCGACGCTGGACCTGCGCCTCGCCGCCGATCACCAGTCCGACGGGCAGCCCGACGCCGGCTCCGAGATCGCGGTCGCCGCGGCCCGCGACGGCGAGGGCTGGCGGGGGACGGCCGCCGGCTGGCCGCTGGCGATCCGCGACGGCGCGGGCACCGTCCTCGGCCGCCTGACCGTGCGCGATCCGGCGCTGACGGTCGCCGGCGCCGGTCCCGAGGCCCTCGCCACGGGCGAGCTGGCCGGCGGCATCGGCAGCGCCGACCTCGTCGGCTTCATCACGTCGATCGCCGGCATCGACGCCGACGGCGCCGCCAACCTCGTGAAGGCCGCGTACGGATTCGACCGCGCCGCGCCGCTCCCCGACGTCCTGCCGCTGCGGGTCGCTTTCGACTTGACGGCGCTGCCCTGATCAGCGTTCGGCGGCGGCGACCCGGTCGAAGTCGCGGAAGCCGGCGGCGCGCAGGGCCGGCTCGACAACCGCGGGGTCTCCGACGGCGACGAGCGTCGCTTCGGCGAGCGCCAGCGTCGTCGCCACGCGGCGCACGTCGTCGAGGGTGACGGCCTCGCGGCGCCGCGCCACCTCGGCGTCGAAGTCCCGCGGGAGGCCGAGCGAAGCGAGCATCGCGAGGCGGTCGGCGGCCTCGTCGACCGCCTCGTAGGTCTCGACGTCGATGGCGCGGGCGGTGGCGCGAGCCTTCTCGAGCTCCGCTTCGTCCGGCCCCGTCGCCGAGAACCGCGAGAGCTCCGCGCGCAGGTCGACGATGGCCGCGGCGGTCGCCCGCGCCTCCACCGAGGCCTGCGCGGTCACGCGGTAGGGCCCGCGCTGGAACGGCAGCGCCGAGGTCGCGCCGTAGCTGTAGCCCTTCTCCTCGCGCAGCTTCTGGTTGAGGCGCGAGGTGAACATGCCGCCGAGCACCTGGTTGGCGAGCTCGAGCGCGGCCCGGTCCTCGTCGGCGGCGGGCGAGCCCTGCGCCACCGCCAGCAGGAGCGTCTGCGGCGCCCCGGGCCGCGCCACCGCGACCGCACGCGGCCGCGAGTCGACGGCGGACGGGGCCGGGACCGGCGGCGGCGGCCCCACCGCGCCCCACTCGAGGAAACGCCGCGTGAACAGCGCGCGGACCTCGGCGGCGGTGAGGTCGCCGGCGACGATCACGGTTGCGCGGTCGCGCCGCCAGTGGGTGCGGTGGAAGCGGCGGACGTCGTCGACGGTGAGGCGCTCCACGCTGGCCGGGGTGCCGTCGACGGGGTGGCCGTAGGGATGGGTCGGCCCGAAGAGCGCGAGGTCCGCGGCCAGGGCCCCCGCCATCGACGGCTCGAAGGCGCCGGCGCGCAGGGACGTGATCCACTGCGGCCGCATGCGGTCCCACTCCGCCGCTTCGAAGCGCGGCCGCGCCACCACGTCGGCGAGGAGCGCCAGCGCGGGCTCGAGGCGCGGCTTGAGCACCGCGAGCCGCGCGTCGCCCTGATCGCGCCCCGCGGACACCGACAGCGCCGCGCCGAGGCGCTGCACCTCGAGCGAGAACGCCATCGAGGCGCGCCGCCCGGCGCCCTTCTCCATCATCTCGGCGGTGAGCGCCGCGAGGCCGCCCTTGCCCGGCGGATCGGCGGCCGATCCGTAGGGCACCACCACGTGCACGACGACCAGCGGCAGCCCGGGGCGCTCGAGCAGCCAGACCGGCGGCGCCCCCGGCACGGAGACGAGCGTGGGCACCGGCGGGGTGAAGGGCCGCGGGGCCGCGAGCGCCGGCCGCGCGCCCAGGGCGTCCACCGCGGGCGCGGTCGGGGGCGCCGGCGGCGGCGGCGCGGGGGGGACCGGCGGCGTCGAGCCGCAGGCCGACAGCAGCAGGAGGGCGAGCAGCCCCGTCGTCTTCACGGATCGGCCGGCACGACGCGCAGGCGGACCGCGTCCTCGGGGCGCAGCACATCGCGGGCGACGGCGCGCACGCGCTCGAGCGTCACGTCGCGATAGCGGGCGAGGTCGCGCTCCAGCGCGCCGGGGTCGGCGGCGACGAGCTGGTAGAAGTTCAACAATCCCGCGCGGTTGCGAAGGGACTGCAGCTCCTCGACGAAGAGGCGCTCGGTGCGGGCGCGCGCGCGCGCGACCTCGTCCTCCTCGAAGGCGTGAATGGCCTCGGCGAGCGCGTCGCGCAGGGCCGCCTCGAGCACGTCGGGCGTGACCTGCTCCGTCGGCTCGGCCCAGAGGACGAACTGCGATCCGCGCCGGAGCGGCCGATGGACGGCGCCCACGTCGCGCGCGATCTGCGTGCGGGCGACCAGCGTCTCGTACAGGCGGCCGGTGCGCTCGTCGGTGAGCAGGTCGGCGACGACGGCCATCTCGGCGTCGCCGGGAGCGAACGCCGCCGGGCTGCGCCACGCCAGCACCACGCGCGGCGCGTCGACGCGGTCCCGCAGCACCAGCGGCTGCGGCGCGGGCGGCGCCGGTCGGGGCGGGGGCGGGGCGGCCCCGTCGCGCGGATCGGCGCCGCGGGGCACCGCCCCGAAGTAGCGGCGCAGCAGGGGCTTCACGGCCTCGGCATCGAAGTCGCCGGCGATCACCAGCGAGGCGTTGTTCGGCACGTACCACCGCGCGAAGAACGCTCGCACGTCTTCGACGGTGGCCGCCTGCAGATCCTCGTGGGAGCCGATGACGGGGTGGTGGTACGGGTGGCCGGGCGGCCAGAGCAGCGCCGGCAACTCGAGGTCGACCACGCCGAAGGGCGTGTTCTCGGCGGCCTCGCGCCGCTCGTTGCGGACCACGTCGCGCTGCACGTCGAGCTTCTGCCGGTCGATCTGGCCGCCGAGGGCCTGCATGCGGTCCGCTTCGAGCCACAACAGCAGCGGCAGCGCGTGCGACGGGCCGACGGAGAGGTACTCGGTCGCGTCCTCGCTCGTCCACGCGTTGGACCAGGCGCCCTCGGCCTCCATCCAGGCGTCGAACGCGCCGCGGGGCGCCCGCGCCGTGCCCATGAACATGAGGTGCTCGAACAGGTGGGCGAACCCGGTACGCCCCGGCGGCTCGTCGGCGGAGCCCACCGCGTAGGTGACGTCGACGGCGACGAGCGGCACGCGGCGGTCCTCGTGCAGGATGACCACCAGCCCGTTGTCGAGCGTGAGCTTCTCGAAGGGGACGGCGATCGTGAGCGCCGCGGCCAGCAGGAGCGACATCGGCGGCAGCGTGCCATCGCCGCCGCCGCAAGTCACCCGGCGCGCGCTACGCCCCGACCACGTAGCCGCCGTTCGGGTGGAGCGTCTGTCCGGTCAGGAAGATCGAGTCGTGCGCCGCGAGGAAGACGTAGCAGGGCGCGATCTCGTCCGGCTGCGCGGCGCGCCCCATCGGCGCGTTCGCGCCGAAACGCTCCACGTGGTCCTCGTCGAACGACGCGGGGATGAGCGGCGTCCACACCGGCCCCGGGGCGACGTTGTTCACCCGGATGCCCTTCTCGACCAGGTTCAGCGCCAACGCGCGCGTGAAGGCAGTGATCGCGCCCTTGGTCGACGTGTAGTCGATCAGCGTCTTGTGGCCCTTGAACGAGTTCACCGACGTCGTGTTGATGATCGACGCCCCCTCCTTCAGGTGCCGCAGGGCCGCCTGGGCCATGAAGAAGTACGAGTAGATGTTGGTGCGGAAGGTGCGCTCGAGCTGCTGCTCGGAGATCTCCTCGAGGTGCGCCTGCTCCACCTGGATCGCGGCGTTGTTCACCAGGATGTCGAGGCGGCCGAGCGTCTCCACCGTCTTCTGGACCACGTCCTGGCAGAACTTCTTCTGACCGACGTCGCCGGCGAAGGTCAGGCAGCGGCGGCCCTCCTTCTCGACCATCGCCTTCGTCTTCTGTGCGTCTTCGTGCTCGTTCAGATAGGCGATGGCCACGTCGGCGCCTTCGCGCGCGTAGAGCACGGCCACCGCGCGGCCGATGCCGCTGTCGCCGCCGGTGATGATCGCCACCCTGCCCTTCAGCTTGCCGGCGGCCTTGTACCAGGGCGCGTCGAAGCGCGGCTCTGGTGTCATCGCCTCCTCGCTGCCCGGGAGCGACTGCGACTGCGGCGGGAACTCCCTCTTCTCCTCGGCCATGACGACGCCTCCATCCTCGCGGGATTCTTCAATGAATCCCTGCAAGTGCGGTGACATCGCCGTCAGCGGCGCCAGCCGCCGGTGCGCTGGACGAGGAAGAGGAAGGCGGCGACGACGAGGGCGTGGCCGATCTCCCCGGCGGCGACGGCGGCGGGGATGGCGGCGAGCGGGCGGCGCTCGACGGCGAGGGCCTCGCCCTCGTCCGGGGTCGGATCACCGGCGGGGCGGGCGTCGAGGGCGAGGACGACGTGGCAGCGGTTGTCCTGGAGCGCCGGGTTGGGCTCGACGGCGCCGAGCAGGACGTAGCGGTCGGCGACGTGGCCCGTCTCCTCGCGCAGCTCGCGGGCGGCGGCCGCGAGCGGCGCCTCGCCCTCGTCGACGATGCCGCCGGGCGTCTCCAGCGTGACGCGCTCGACCCCGTGCCGGAACTGCCGCACCAGCAGCACCTCGTCGTCGGGCGTGAGCGCGATGACGGTCACCCAGTCGCGGCAGCGGATGACGCTGAAGGTGCGCTCCACGCCGGTGGTCGGGTGCCGCGCGCGCCGGCGCTCGACGCCGAAGACGTCGAAGTCCACGGGCGGCTGGCGCGCGACGAGCGTCCAGCGCAGGGAGTCGTCGCTCATGCTCAGTGCTTCTCCGGCAGCAGGTCGTCGAAGTCGACGAAGAGGTTGGTCTCGTAGACGAGCGCCAGGGCGAGCAGGCCGCGGACCGCGTGGCCGCCACCGGGCGCGACGCCCGCCGACGCCGCGAGCTCGCCGCCGAAGTTGCGGAACGTGCCGCCGTCGACGTCGTTCGTGAAGAGGAAGGCGGCGTGCAGGCCGCCGCCGCCGAGCGCGTCGCCGTCGGCGGCGGCGTGCAGGCGCGCGTGCAGGCCGAGGCGCCACGTCGCGTCGCCGACGGCGGCGCCCTGGCTCAGGTACTCGAGGCCGGCCATCACGCCCGCCGTCGGCGACGCGGGGCCGAGGCGCCCGCCGCCCGAAAGCGCGACGAACTCCTGCGCGGCCGCGCGGTCGTCGGCGGTGAGGCCGAAGCTGCCGCCGAGCGTCACGTGCGCGCCGGCGAGCCCGCGCTCGTCCAGCGTCGGCCCGGCGCCGACCCGCCAGCCGGCGGCGCACCCCGGCAGGGCGAGCGCGAGCGCGAGTCTCCACAGCGGACCCACGGCGCGCCGTTCAGGTCTTCTTCTTCGCGCGGGACTCGGCGACCCAGGCCAGCTCCTCGGCGGTGGCGGGGCGGATCTCGCCCTCGGCGAGATCGCCGAGACGGAAGCCGCCGAAGCGCTCGCGGCGCAGCGCGGCCACGGGGTGCCCGGCGTTGGCGAGCATGCGGCGCACCATGCGGTGCTTGCCCTCGGTGACGACGAGGCGGACGTGGGGGCCGTCGACGTCGACCACGCGGGCGGTGAAGGTGCCCTCCTCGGTCGCGACGCCGGCGGCGAGCGCGTCGATCAGGGCCTGCCCGGGCGCCCCCTCGACGGTGGCCACGTACTCGCGCTCGATGGCGCGGCGCGGGTGCAGCATCCACTGGGTGAAGCCGCCGTCGGCGCTGAAGAGCAGCAGGCCCGAGGTGTCGGCGTCGAGGCGGCCGACCGGGTGGAAGAGGTCGCGCCACACCTCGGGCACGACGTCGCTCAGGTTCGCGCGGCCCCACGGGTCGTCCATCGTCGAGTGGACGTCGACCGGCTTGTGGTGCACGAGGATGGCCGGCGGCGCCTCGTAGGTGTCGCCGTCGACGACGAGCGTCGCGTCCTCGGCGACCTTCGCGGCCGGATCGCGGACCTCCGCGCCGCCCACCGCCACGCGGCCCCAGCGGACCAGCTTCTGCGCCTGCGAGCGGGCGAGGCCCGTGCGCTCCGAGACCAGCTTGTCGAGGCGAACGCTCATGACCTGCGCAAGAGCCCTTCTTCGATGAGGCCGTCGACGACCTCGGCGTCCTCGCCGGCGTCGCAGCCGTGGCGGCGCGCCAGCGCCAAGAGGTCCTCGCGGCGCGCGCCTTCGCGGGCCGCCTCGAGCAGCGCCACGAGCGGCGCGCTCGCCTCGCCGAGGCCGACACCGCCGTCGGGTGTCCGCTCGGCGACGAGGTGCTCCTCGCCGGGGCCGATGCTCGGGAGCGCAGGCGGGAGCGCGCGCGGGTCGACGACCGCCTCCACGCCCGGGACGCGGGGCGCCAGCGCCTCGTACATCGCGAGCGCGCCGGCGGGGACGGTGACGCCCTCGGCGGCGGCGACGAGCTCGCCGGCGGCGGGGCGCGGGCGGCGGACGCGGGCGACGGCGCGCTCGAGGCGGGCGGCGGCGCGCGCGCGCGGATCGGCGTGGCCGGCCGCGAAGTCGCCGAAGCAGAGCGCCAGCGAGCCCCGCGACTGGATGCACGCGTGGAACGCCGGCGACGAGAAGAACGCGTCGAGCGTGGCGAGATCGCCGTGCCGCCGGTGCACGAGCGCGCCGGTGACCGGGTACTCCTCGAGCAGGCCGGTGAGCGCGCGCCAGCGGCGCAGCGGATCGGCGCCCCAGGCGCGTCGGTCGGGGCGGCGGAGCCAGCCGCGCTCGGCGGCGGTGAGCGGCACGCCGGCGAGCGCGGCGTCGGCGTCGCGGTACACGGCGTCGGCGAAGGCGGCGTCGAAGAGCATGCGGACGGCGACGCGCTGCAGGGCGACGGCGCTCACGGCGCGAGCCCCGCGGCGCGGCCGAACGGCGTGGCGGCCAGGGCGGCGGCGATGCGCCCGAAGCCGGGGAGACAGGCCTCGAGCGCGTTGCGCTCGCACTCGAAGACGACGGCGCGCAGGTTCGGCGCGCGCGGCGCCACGTGCTCGAGGATGCGCCACGTGTCGGGCAGCACGTCGGGCGTGTGGTCGTCCTCGACGAAGCCATAGCCGTCGACGTGGCGCTCGGCGCCGCCGGCGACGTGGATCTCGACGACGCGGTCGAGCGGGAAGCCGTCGAGCGCGGTGAGCGCGCCGTGGCCCAGCGCGCGCTGGTAGATGGCGAGGTGCGCGGCGTCGAGCAGCATCCCCGTGTCGCCGCGTTCGCACAAAAGCGCATAGAAATCGAGGAGATGCAGATCACCGAGGTACACGGCGCCCGGCGGGTTCTCGGGCAGCACCTCGTAGCCGGTGGCGGCGCGCAGGGCGTGGATGCCCTGGGCCATGCCCGTCGCCTGCTCATCGCTGAGGACGGGCGGCAGCAGCAGCATGTGGCCGCGGTCGCGCGGGCCGAAGTGCCAGAGGCCGGCGTCGCCGCACATCCACGCGGGGCGCAGGACGGCGGCGAGCGCGCGCACCTCGTCGAGCCACGCCGGGTCGAGGTCCTCGGGCTCGTCGAGGTTCACGTCGAGGAAGTGGTAGGTCGTCGGCAGGCCGCGGGCGGCCCAGGCGCGGGCGTGGGCGTCGAGGCCCTTCGCCGTCTCGACGCCGACCTCGAGGAAGCCGGCGTACTGCGGGCAGCGGTCGCGCAGCGCGGGCACGTCGAGCGCGTGGCGGGCGTCGCCGGCGCCGTACTCGGTCGAGACGCCGAGGCCGAGGACGGGGAGGTGCGCGACGCGGCTCGGGAAATCGGCCATCGCGGCGCAGTGTCGTTTCGCGCGGGCGCGAAGGCAAGCGGCCCGTTGACGCTCCCCCGGGCCGCGGCGAACATGGTCGGCATGGGAAACGCCGCACGCCGACTGGCCACGTTCGCCGACCTCGCCGCGCTCGGAGGCGACGCCCGGTGCGAAGTGCTCGGCGGGGAGATCGTCGAGAAGGCCGCGCCTTCGTTCGAGCACGCGGACGCGCAGAGCGCGATCGTCGGTGAGCTGAAGTCGCCCTTCCAGTTCGGGCGCCGCGGTCCGGGTGGCTGGTGGCTCGGGACGGAGGTCGACATCGAGCTCGGGCCGCACGACGTGTTCCGGCCCGACATCGCCGGCTGGCGGCGCGAGCGGGTGCCGGATCGCCCGACCGGGCGCCCCGTGACGATCCGCCCCGACTGGGTCTGCGAGGTGCTCTCCCCCTCGACCGCGGCCCGGGACGAGCACGACAAGTTCCGCGTCTACCACCGCGCCGGCGTTGGCCACTACTGGATCGTCGACCACGAGCGCGCGGTCCTCACCGTCTACCGCTGGACGGCCGACGGCTACCTCGTCGCGCTGCGCGCGTCCGCCGGCGAGGTCGTCCGCGCCGAGCCCTTCGACGCGATTCAGCTCGACGTCGGCCTCCTCCTCGGCCGGGAGCCCCTACCCGAGCAGTGACGTGAAATCGGCGAAGGGCGCCGTGCACGGCGGCCCCTCGGCGTGCAGGTAGTGGGCGACGCGGCCCGGCGCGAGCGCCAGCAGCGTCGACGAGCGCGTCCCGTAGATCGGCGTGTGGATGCAGATCGCCTCGAGCTTGCGCGTGATCTCGGGCGGGAACGGCGAGTCCGCGGGTGTCTCCGCCGGCTCCACGTGGTCGGCGAGCACGGCGCGCAGCGCGTCCCCCAGCGCCGGCCAGGGCCGCGTCGCCACCGCCGACGCGAGCGCCACCGAGCGCCCGACCTTGAAGACGCCGGGCGCGTCGAGCACGTCCGTCGGCAGCGCGTGGACGCCGTCGGGCACGACGTCGAGCCGCAGGCCGTCGCGGCGACCGTAGGCCACGCGCAGGTCGCCCGCGTCGCCGAACAGCGCGTTGAACGGGTTGAAGTCGGCGGGGTCGATCGACGCGATCCACGCCACGGGGTCCGGCGCCTCAAGCAGGCCGGTGACGATCTCGCCCCGCGAGCGCCGGGTGGGATCCATGCTCCGCTGGCGATGGTTCGTCAGGCCGGCGAAGAAGCCGTCGCGGCGCACGCCGAGCCACGTCCCGCCGGCGAGCAGGTCGCGGCCGCCGGCCACCCCCGGCCAGAGCGCGGCGGGCGGCGCCGTGGGCCGCGCGTAGGCCTCGTCGCGGTTGGCGGCGAGCACCACCGGGAAGGCGGGGTGGACCCGCCGCATGACCACCATCAGGCACATGGGCGTCAGGTTAGCAGGGAATGCGCTCCCCCTCGCCGGCGTTTCTCTCGAACGTTCGTTCGGTAGACGAGGTTCCATGAGGAAGATCGCCACTGCGACGCTTCTCGCGGCGCTCTCGGGCGCGTGCTCGCCCTACGACGCCGTGCAGCCCGACGACGTGACGGCCGGCCCGGTGCAAGTCCCCGCGATGTATGGCGAATCCGTCGAAGGACCGACGGCCGAGGCGCCCGACCGCTGGTGGACGGCGTTCGGTGATCGGGACCTCGACGCGCTGATGGCGCGGGTCGAGCGCGACAACCTGGACCTGCGCCAGGCGTGGGCGCGGCTCGCGCAGGCCGAGGCCGTCGCGAAGAGCGCGAAGGCGTCGCGGCTGCCGCCGGTCGACGCCAACGCCTCTTCGACGCGGGCGCGCACCTACCAGCCGGTGCCGCCGCAGGCCGCCGGCGACAAGCCGGGCGAGGAGGCGGTCACCGCGAACCGGCACTCGGTCGGGCTCGGCGCCAGCTACGAGATCGACGTGTGGGGCAAGGCCGCGGCGCAGGCCCGCGGCGCGAAGTTCGACACGCAGGCCAGCCGCTTCGACGTCGAGGCCCTGGCGATGACGCTCGCCGCCGAGGTCTCCGAGGCGTGGTTCGGCCTCGTGCAGGCCCGCGCGGAGAAGGCGCTGCTCGAGAAGCAGATCGAGAACGCGCGCACGCTGCACGAGCTGGTCGAGGCGCGCTTCGGCCAGGGCATGGCGAACGCCGTCGACGTCTTCCAGGCGCGGCAGCAGCTGCAGTCGACCGAGAGCCAGCTGCCGCCGGTGCTCGCGCGCATCGAGGTGATCGAGCACCAGCTCGCCGTCCTCGCGGGGCGGGTGCCGGCCGAGGGCGAGGCCCTGTCGGGCGAGGCCGCGGCGCTCCCCGACCCGTCGACGCCGCCGAAGACCGGCATCCCCTCGGCTCTCTTGAAGAAGCGGCCCGACATCCAGTCGGCCCAGCACCGGCTCGCCGCCGCCGACCAGCGCGTCGCGGTCGCCGTCGCCGACCAGTACCCGCAGTTCCGGATCCAGCTGACCACGGGCCTCGCCTCGGGCAGCTTCACCGGGATCATCGAGAAGTGGGTCTACAGCCTCACCGGCAACATCGTCGCCCCGCTCTTCGACGGCGGCCGCCGCAAGGCGGAGGTGCGCAAGCAGAAGGCCATCGTGCAGGAGCGCCTCGCCGCGCTCGGCCAGGCCTTCCTCGTCGCCATGCAGGAGGTCGAGGACGCGCTGGTCTCCGAGGCGCGGCAGCGCGAGCGCGTCGAGGGCGTGCGGCAGCAGGTCGCCATCTCGGAGCGCCTCGTCGCCGAGAGCCGCCTGCGCTACGCCCAGGGCCTCTCCGACTACCTGCCCGTGCTGAACGCCGTGGAGACGCTGCACCGGTCGCAGCGCGAGCTCGAGGCGGCGCGCCTGGCGCTCGTCGTCCACCGCATCGACCTGCACCGCGCCCTCGGCGGCGACTGGATGGGCGAGATGCAGGCCCCCGAGCCGCTGCCCGTGCGCCCGCCCGCCCCCGCCCCCCTCGCGAAGGAGACCCGATGAGCAAGGCCGCCCGCATCCTGTTGCCCGTGCTGGTGCTCGCCGGTGGCGGCGCCGGCGCCGCCGCCCTCCTGGCAGGCCGCGAGGCGCCCCCGCGCAAGGCGCGCCCGCCCGTCGTGACGCCGGTGGAGGTGACCGACGCGCCGCCCGCCGACGGGCCGGTCGTGGTGCGCGCGCAGGGCACGCTGGTGCCGGCCCGCGAGGTGGCGCTGCAGGCGGAGATCGCCGGCCGCGTGACGCACGTGAGCGCCGCGCTGGCCCCCGGCGGCCGCGTGGAGGGCGGCGCCGAGCTGATGCGCATCGACGAGCGCGACTACCGCCTCGCCATCGAGCAGCGGCGCGCCGAGGTGGAGAAGGCCCGCTACGAGCTCGACATGGAGCAGGGCCGCAAGTCGGTCGCGCAGCGCGAGTGGAAGCTGCTCGGCGACGACGCGCCCCACGACGCCAAGGGCAAGTCGCTGGCGCTGCGCGAGCCGCAGGTGCGCAACGCACGCGCCGGCGTGAAGGCCGCCGAGAGCGGCCTCGAGCAGGCGCGCATCGCGCTCGAGCGGACGCGCCTGCGCGCCCCGTTCAACGCGGTCGTGCGCACCGAGGGCGTCGAGGTCGGCCAGGTCGTGCGGCCGGGCCAGACCGTGGCGTCGCTCGTCGGGACCGACCAGTGGTGGGTGCAGGTCTCGCTGCCCGCCGACGAGCTCGGCTGGCTCGAGGTGCCGGGCGCGCGGGCCACCGTGCTCCAGGACCTCGGCGGCGGGCGCACCGCCAGCCGGACCGGGCGCGTCGTGCGGCTGATGTCGGACGTCGACCCCGTGGGCCTGATGGCACGCCTGCTCGTCGAGGTCGACGATCCGCTCGGCCTGCGCAACCCGCAGCTGACGCCGCTGCTGCTCGGCAGCGTGGTCGACGTGACGCTCGAGGGCCGCGAGATCGCAGACGTGCGAGAGATCCCGCGGCGCGCGCTGCGCGGGGGCGACGCGGTGTGGATGGCGCGCGACGTCCGGCTGGACGGCGCCGAGCCGGCGCTGCGCGCGTCCTTTCCCGGGCGCGACGTGGGGCAGGTGCTCGAGGTGCGGTCCGTGCGCGTGGTCCGGCGCGAGCGCGAGCGTGTGCTCGTGCGCGCCGAGGACCTGCCGGTGGATGCCAGGGTGATCGTGAGCCGGCTGGCGGCGCCCGTGCCGGGCATCGCGGTGGTGTCGAGCGTGGCGACGGCGGAGCGCGGTGTCGAGGCGCGGGCGGACGTCATGCCGGCGCCGGAGGTCGCGCCGGAGTAGCCGGCGGTCGCGGGGGGAGGAACGAATGCGCAAGACCACGGCCGGCGCGGGCGCGCGCGGCAACGAGACCCGGGAGCACCTGCTCGACGTGGCGGCGCGGCTCTTCGCCGCGCACGGCTACTCGGGCACGGGGCTGAGACAGATCGCGAGCGAGGCGGGCATGTCGCTGTCGATGGTGAACTATCACTTCGGCAGCAAGCGCGCGGTGCTCGAAGAGCTGCTGGATCGCCTGTACGCGGCCTGGCACGACGCGATGGGACGCGCGCTCGAGGGCGAGACGACGCTCGAAGGCAAGGTCCGCGGCTATGTGCGCTCGCTCATCGAGGTGGCCCGCGCGCGGCCCGACGAGATGCGCATCGCGTTCGCCGGGCACCCGAACGAGGTGCCGGGGCTCGGCGCGCTCAAGTCGGCGCGGCTCGCGGCGATCGGCGCGCTCCTGCAGCGGCACCTGGCGGCGGTGATCGACACGTCGCGCCTGCCGCTGCACATCGCCGCGCCGGCCATGGCCAGCGCCGCCTACTCCCACTTCCTGGTGCGCCCGCTGCTCGTCGAGACGATGGGTCCCCTCCCCGAGGACGACGCCTTCTTCGAGGCCTACGCCGCGCAGATCGCAGACCTGCTGCTTTGCGGGCTCGCGCGAAGGGAGCGGTGACCGAGGTCCGTCCCACGCATTGCGTTCGCGAGCAAGGGAGGAAGACAATCGGCGTCGGATCCTCGAGGGGAAGGCATGCACACGCGCCTCGTGCCTCAGCTCCGCACCGTACTGCAAGAGGGCCTGTCCCTCCGCGTGCTCGGGCGCGACGCGCTCGCCGGGGTGATCGTCGGCATCGTCGCCCTGCCGCTCGCGATCGCCTTCGGCATCGCTTCGGGCGTCAGCCCCGAGCAGGGCATCGCCACCGCGATCGTCGCCGGCTTCCTCATCGCCGCGCTGGGCGGCAGCCGGGTCCAGATCGGCGGCCCCACCGGCGCCTTCATCGTCATCGTGCACGGCATCGTGCAGCAGCACGGCTACCCGGGCCTCGCCGTGGCGACGCTCCTCGCGGGCGGCCTGCTCGTCCTGATGGGCATCGCCCGGCTGGGCTCGATCATCAAGTTCATCCCCTATCCGGTGACGGTCGGCTTCACGGCGGGCATCGCGCTGATCATCGGCGCGGCCCAGCTGCGCGACCTGCTCGGGCTGCGGATGGAGAGCGAACCCGCCGAGTTCCTCGCGAAGTGGCCCGCGTACGCGGAGAGCCTGCACACGTTCAACCCCGCGGCGCTCGCGGTCGGCGCCGGCGCGCTTCTCGTCATCGTCCTGTGGCCCCGCGTGACCCGCCGGGTGCCGGGCTCGCTCGTGGCGATCATCGCCAGCGCCGCGGCGGTGCGCCTGCTGGGCCTCGACGTCGAGACCATCGGCAGCCGGTTCGGGACCGTGTCCGGCGCCCTGCCCGCGCCCTCGCTGCCCGACATGAGCTGGCCGCTCGTCCAGGAGATGTTCCAGCCCGCGGTGACCATCGCGCTGCTCGCGGCCATCGAGTCGTTGCTCAGCGCGGTCGTCGCCGATGGCATGACCGGCCAGCGACACCGCTCGAACATGGAGCTCGTCGCGCAGGGCGTCGCCAACCTCGCGTCGCCGCTGTTCGGCGGCATCCCGGCGACCGGCGCCATCGCGCGCACGGCGACCAACGTGCGCAACGGCGGCCGCACCCCCATCGCGGGCATGGTGCACGCGCTCGTGCTGCTGTTCATCGTGCTGGCGTTCGGCGACTGGGCGTCGCAGATCCCGATGGCCGCGCTCGCCGCCATCCTGCTCGTGGTCGCCTACAACATGAGCGAGTGGCGGCACTTCGTGAAGCTGTTCCGGAGTCCGCGCAGCGACGTGGCCATCCTGCTGACGGCGTTCCTGCTGACGGTGCTCGTCGACCTGACGGTGGCGATCGAGGTGGGCGTGCTGCTGGCGGCGCTGCTCTTCATGCGGCGCATGGCCGAGGTCACCGAGGTGGGCTACATCACCACGATGATGAACCAGGAGGAGGCCGACGCGTCCGACCCGATGACGCTCGCGACGCGCGCCGTGCCGAAGGACGTCGAGGTGTTCGAGGTCAACGGCCCGTTCTTCTTCGGTGCCGCCGACCGGTTCAAGGACGCCCTCAGCCGCATCGCACGGCCGCCGAAGGTGCTGATCCTGCGCCTGCGGCACGTGCCGAGCGTCGACGCCACCGCGCTGCAGGCGGTGGAGTACGTCTACGAGAAGGCGCGCCACGAGGGGACGATCTTGCTGCTCTCGGGCGTGCACGCGCAGCCGCTCATCGCCCTCGAACGCTCGGGCCTTCTCGAGCACATCGGCGAGGACAACGTGCACGCCGACATCGACGACGCGCTCGACCGCGCCCGCCAGGTCCTCGGCCTGCCCGCGGTCGAGCGGCCGGTGCGCCCCGCCGGCGATCCGGATCTCGTCGTCGGCCCCGGGGTCACCGAGGACCGCTGACGCGCGCGGGGCCCCGCCTCACCGGCCCAGCACGGTCACCCGGTCCCCGAGGATGTCCTCGATGTAGACCATCTGCACGAGCACGGTGACCACGACCGCCACCGGGGTGGCGACGAGGATGCCGAGCAGCCCCAGCAGGGAGCCCATCAGGAACTGCACGGCGATGACGAGCGCCGGCGGCATGGAGACGGCGCGCTTCTCGATGAGCGGCGTGATCACGTTGCTCTCGAGGATCTGCACCCCGATGAAGACCACGACCACCCACAGCGCGCTCGACGGCCCTTCGAGGAAGCCCATCAGCACCGCCGGCACCGCCGAGGCGATGGGTCCCACGAACGGGATGAACGAGAGCGCGCCGGCGATGAGGCCGAGGCTGAGCGCCAGCGGCGTGCCGACGATGAACAGACCGATGGTGGTGAGGACGCCGATGACGGTCATCGCGGCGAAGCGGCCGAGCAGCCAGCGACGCAGCACGTGGGCGAGCGCCTCGAGGATCTCGCGGCCGCGCGCGCGCTTCGGCGGCGGCAGCAGGCGCAGGGCGGCGTTGACGTACAGGTCCGGCTGGAAGGCCGCGTAGAAGCCGACGGTCACGACGACGACGACGCCGGTGACGAAGCCGACGAACGTCGAGAAGAAGCCGGCCAGCTGCCCGAAGAGCTCCGTGCCGCCCGCCCCCTCGGCGTCGACGGCCTCGCCGCCGCCGGGCAGGTCGTCGAGGAGGCGGCGCCCGAGCTCGTGCCCGCCGAGCCACTCGCGGAGGCGGTCGATGGCGGCGGGCAGCTCCTGCTCGAGGCGCTCGAACTGGGCGGCGAGGTCCGGCCCCACGAACCAGGCGAGGCACGCCGCGACGCCGAGAACGACGACGAGGAGCGAGAGGACGGCGGCACCGCGCGGCAGAGGCATCCGGCGCATCAGCGCGTCGCAGGCGCCGTTGATGGCGAGCGTCAGCAGGACGCCGGCGAACACCAGGGCCAGCACGTTGGCCAGGCGCCACATCAGAACGGCGACGGCCACCACCCCGAGGAGGATGGACACCGCGACGAGCACCCTGCGGGCGAACCCCTCGGACCTCTTCGGTTCCTCGGTCGGCACGTCGTGCGGCTCCTTTCGTCCGGTTCGCGAGGCTGGCGCCCGCCTTGCTTCTTCCGACGCAGGTTCGATGCCGACGGACGCTCCGGCGTCCCCCGAGGAGGCCATGACCGCCGCGTCCCTGTCCGAGCGCCCAAGTGGCGAGCCGATGCGCGAGTTCCTCGCCCGCTGGTTGTTCAACCCGCTACAGGGCATGACCCTCGACGCCTGGACGCGCGTGCTGGTGGACAACCGGCTGCGCGTGCACCCCGCCTACTGGCCGCGGGCGCTGCTCACGACCGCCGTCGCCGCGCGCAACAGCGTCCAGGCGCGCCTCGCCGAGCGCCGGTTCGGCGCGGAGCTCGAGGCGCTCGACGTCCCGCCGCCGGTCTTCGTGCTCGGCCACTACCGCAGCGGCACGACGCACCTGCACAACCTGCTGTCCGCCGACGACCGGCTGGCGTACGCCGGATACTACGAGTGCAGTTTTCCCCGGACGTTCCTCGTGACCGAGGCATCCCGCCTCGGCGACGCGCTCGTCCCGCGCCGGCGCCCCCACGACGCGGTCGCGCTCGGCCTCGACGCGCCCGCCGAGGACGAGCTCGCGCTCTGCGCCGAGACGGCCCTCTCGCCGCACCTCGCCTGGCACTTCCCCCAGCGCGCCGACCATTACGAGCGCTACCTGACGTTGCGTCAGGCCCGACCCGCCGAGCGCGAGGCCTGGGTGCTCGCCCTGCGCCGCCTCGTGCGCCGCCTGACGTGGCGCCACCGGCGGCCCGTCGTGCTGAAGTCGCCATGCCACACCGCGCGCATCCCGCTCATCCTCGAGGCGTTCCCCGACGCGCGCTTCGTGCACATCCACCGCGACCCGTACCGGGTGTTCCAGTCGACGCGGCACATGGAGCTGAAGGTCCGCCCGATGTTCCAGTTCCAGATGCCCGACCTCGCGCACCTCGACGACCAGATCCTGCGGCGCTACGTCGTCATGTACGACGCGTTCTTCGCCGACGTCCGCCGCATCCCCGAGGGCCAGTACACCGAGATCTCGTACCGCGCGCTGACGGACGATCCGGTCGGCACGCTGCGCGGTGTCTACCAGGCGCTCGACCTCGCGTCTTTCGAGGCGGCGCGGCCGCGCGTCTGTGCCTACCTCGGCGGGCTGCGCAAGTACCGGACGAACCGGTACGAGGCGCTCGAGCCGGCGCTGCGCGCGCGCGTGGAGTCGGCGTGGCGCCGCAACTTCGAGGCGTGGGGCTACGCCGTTTGAGGGGGCGCCGTGGCGCGGCGCGGGCGCTCGGGGTGGGCGCCGCCGGGTCGCGGGCTGTCGAACGCCACCGATCCTGATCCCCCGACGCGTTCGGCGGATGGCTCGTTCTCAGCCCGGTGTCACGCGCCACCAAGATTGACCCCCCTCGGCGCCACTGGAACTGACCCCCCACCATGGCCGGCGGGTCCTCGTCTGTCAGCGCCGGCGCGGCCCGACTTCGGGTCGGTCGGCGGGCGTGGGGGGCGGCGCGGGCTGCCGTGGCGCGGCGCGCCGGCGGCGCGGGCGCTCGTGGCGGCTGCCGCCGTGGCGGGCGCGCCGTGGGCACGGCGGGCGCGGGGTGCGGCGCGCCGGCGGCGCGGGCGCTCGTGGCGGCTGCCGCTGTGGCGGGCGCGCCGTGGGCACGGCGGGCGTGGGGTGCGGCGCGCCGGCGGCGCGGGCGCTCGTGGCGGCTGCCGCCGTGGCGGGCGCGCCGTGGGCACGGCGGGCGTGGGGTGCGGCGCGCGAGCGCCGCGGTCGCTCATCCGCTGGCGCGGCGCAGAGTGAGGCGGGGAGGGCCCCGCCTCACGCTCCACCCCCAGCAGGGGGGACCCCCCTGCACCCCCCTCCGAGCAG
>CAUJDF010000068.1 GCA_963169045.1 Myxococcota bacterium | reverse complement strand
CGTCGCCCCATCGGCGCTCGACCCGGCGGCGTCGACGGCCGCGTCGCCGTCCCGCGGCAGCGCGGCGTCATTGCTCTCGGTGCAGCCCCACGACGTCAGCAACACACATAGCCACGCCGACCGGACACCCGCCAACCGCCTGCGCATCGCTCGAGTCCTCCCCGCGGAGACCTCGATGATGGGTCGGCTTTTCGGCGCGCCGCAAGGAGGTCGACCGCGGCGCGCTCGACGGCCTGTCCCGGAGCGCTGCGGGCGGCGTCGATTCCCTCGACTGTCGCACGCCGTCGCCTCTCCGCGGGCATGAAGGCGTCGAGCCATCGTGCGCGCCCGTCTCACCGAGCGTCGGTGTGTCTCGCGCCTGTGCTCTCATGGAGACACTCGTCTCAGACCAACCGCGCGTAGCCGAGGCGGCCGCGCGCCGGCACGGCGACGCGCCGGTGCACGACGAGGTCGGTGCCGTGCCGGCGCGCGTGGTCGACCCACGTCGTGCCCGCCAGCTCGGGCGCGGCGTACTCCACGACGTGTCCGTGGTCATAGCGGAAGCGCGGCGCCAGCGCGCGCGCGTCGCCGGCCTCGGCGGCGCGGAAGCCGGGCAGGCGCAGGTGCTCGTCGAGCACGCGGGTCACGCGGCCCTCGGTCGTGGCGGGGGCGAGCACGATGTCGCCCTCCGCCTCGCCGAAGTACACGGTGAAGGCGCGGTCGCGCAGCGCCGTCCGGAGCGCGACGAAGGCGCCGAACAGCGCGCCGGTCAGCGCGCGGAGCCCCGGCTCGCCGGGCGCGTACAGGTAGCGCGTGCAGCGCTCGCTCGCCGGCACGAAGTCGGTGTGGGGGGCGTCGGGCGGGTCGTCCCAGGCGGGCGGGGGCAGCGGCGCCGTCAGCCGCTCGAAGAAGTCGAGCTGATTCGGATGCCCGCGGCGCTTCATTCCAGGGCGAGCGTGTGCCCGAGCATCGCGTCGCCGTCGAACAGCGCCCGCAGCGCCACGCGGCGTCCGGCGAGCAGGTGCGGCAGCCACACGCGGTCGTCGGCCCACATCTCGTCGTAGGGGATGGCGTCGACGGGCGTCCACAGTGGCACCGCCTCGTCCGTCTCCACGGCCTCGCCGCGGCAGTCGCTCGCCACGAACACGCGCACGTGCAGCGCCAGCCCGTCGGTGAACTGGAACGCCAGCGTCCCGCGCGCCGACACGTCGACCGGCGTGACGCCGAGCTCCTCCTCGACCTCGCGCACCGCGCAGGCCATCGCCTCTTCGCCGGGGTCGATCTTGCCGCCGGGGCCGTTGATCTTCCCGGCGCCGAGCCCGCGCTTCTTGCGGATGAGCAGGATGCGCCCGTCGCGCACCACGAACAGCAGCGTGGCCCGCACCTGCGGCTGCCACGCGTCCCAGTCGACGTCGTCGAACGCGGTCATGGGTCGAGGATGTAGCACGCCGTCGCGCGCCGCGGAATCCTCCGCGCGCTGAACGCGGGTTCAGTCTTCGGTCCGCTCGCCGCGGCCGGCGGGGTCACGCGCCGAGCCCGAGGCGTCGCTTCAGCTCGGGCAGGCGCTCGCGGCTGACCGGCACCCGCGTCTCTTGCGCGTCGGAGAGCACGGCCTCGTAGCGGCGATCGCCGAGGCGCTGAAGCTCCCGCAGGAACGCGAGGTTGACGATCGCGGCGCGGTGGACGCGCAGGAACGCGCCGGGGTCGAGGCGGGCCTGCAGCGCGTCGAGCGGCTCCTCGGAGAGCAGCTCGCGGCCGTCGTCACAACGCAGCGTGGCGTAGTGGTCCTCGGCGAGGATGGCGGCGATGCGGTCGGGGTCGTAGACGGCGAAGCGGGCGCCGCAGCGCACCGCGAGGCGGGCGGGGCCGCGCCGCGGGGCCAGGCGCGCCAGCACGGCCTCGAGGTCGGGGCCGCGCCGATGACGGACGCGCTCGAGCGCGGCGGCGAGCCGCGCCCGGACGACCGGCTTGAGGACGTAGTCGACGGCGGCGGCCTCGAAGGCGGCGACCGCGTGGCCGTCGTACGCGGTCACGAAGACGACCGCCGGGCCTTGCGGGCCCAGGGCGCGCGCGACGCCGAGGCCGTCGAGCTCCGGCATCTCGATGTCGAGGAGCGCCGCGTCGGGCTGCAGCGCGGCGGCCAGGTCCAGCGCCTCGAGGCCGTCCGCGGCCTCCCCGACGACCTCGACGCCGCCGATCTCGTCGAGCAGGCGGCGCATCCGGGCCCGCGCCGGCGCCTCGTCGTCGGCGATCAGGACGCGCACGCGGCGGCCTCCTGGGGCAGCGTGAGGCGGACCGCGGTGCCGCCGCCTTCGCGCCCGCCGACGGCGAGCGCGGCGCGGGGCCCGTAGTGCAGGTCGAGGCGCGCCCGGCAGTTGGCGAGCCCCGAGCCGGCGCCGGCGGCCGCGGGCGACGCGCCCATGCCCGGCCCGTCGTCCTCGACGCTCACCACCACACCGCCGGGGGCGCGGCGCACCGACACCGCCACCCGGCCGCCGGCGGCGCGCGGCGCGACCGCGTACTTGACCGCGTTCTCGACGAGCGGCTGCACCACCAGCGGTGGCACCTCGAGCCGCGCCGGATCGAGGCCCGGCTCGACCTCGATCGACGCGCGCAGCCGCCCGCCGAAGCGCATCGCCTCGACGTCGAGGTAGGCGCGGCACAGCGCCAGCTCTTCGGAGAGCGGGTGGCGGTCGCGGCGGCTCGCGGCCAGCACGCCGCGCAGCAGCTCGGCGAGCGCGACGGTCGTCTCCTCGGCCTCCGCCGGGCGCTCGCGCGCCTGCGCGGCGATGGTGTTGAGCGCGTTGAACAGGAAGTGCGGGTTCATCTGCGCCGTCAGCGCCGCGATCTGCGCCCGCAGCCGCTCGTTCTCGGCGCGCTGCGCCCGCAGCTCCGCCTGCTCGCGCGTCGCCCGGAGCGCGTGCACCGTCTCGACGAGGAAGAACAGCCCGGCGACGGTGACGCCGAAGAACACGCCGACCCGGTAGTCGGACAGGTCGGGCGTGTTCAGCGCGAGCCCGAAGAGGGCGCCGGCGCCCTTCGCGGCGCGGAAGCCGAGCCACAGGCCGGGGAAGAGCCACAACGAGGCCACCGAGAACTTCCACAGGTTGCCGTGCTCGGGCACGTCGCGCCCGCGGCGCTCGAGGAGGGCGGCCTCGGCCAGCACGACCGCCCAGGTGCCGCCGTAGCAGACGGTGCCGGTGACGCTGCCGATGAGCATGTTGAGCAGCCACCGCAGCGGGAACCCTTCGAGCCCCGAGAAGAACGCGGTGACGGCGGCCGTCCCGACGTTCCAGAACAGCAGTGACCACAGGTATGTGCGCATCGGCCGCCGATCCTACTCGGTCACGCGGCTCAACGTCTCGCGCAGGAAGCGCACCGCCTGGCCGCCCTTCAGCTCGGTGTGGACGAGGCGCATCCGGTCCTCGCCGTCCTTGGCGACGGTCGTGGAGAAGGCGCCCTCGGCGTCGGCCACGTAGTCGAGGCACATCCCGTCGCCGAGGCACATGCCGCCGCCGCGGCGGCCGTCTTCGCACACGCTCCCCCAGCCGTTCCCGCCGCCCGACATCGTGCAGCGCGTCTCGCGCACCGAGCCGTCCGGGAGCTTCACCGTGACCACCTGCTTCACCACGCCCTTCGCGGCCTCGGTGCGCGTCAGCGTCAGCTCGTAGGTGCCGAGCCGCTTGCCGTCGCGGCCGTACACCTCGCCCGCGCCGGACCAGGTCTCGCCGGCGAAGGCGGCGAGGGGCGTCGAGAGCAGAAACACCATCGGGATCATGGACTTGCGCATCGTCTCGTCTCCGTTCCGTCCGTGGTGGACGAGCCCATGATGCGCAGGCCGCGGGGCCCGTGGGGACGCCGCCCTCCGAGCCGCCGATCCGGGCGCGCGAGCGGACGAAAGCGGGGGCCGACCGGCCGCGCGGTCTCCCCGGGCGGCAGGTCGGCGGCGGCCCCTGTCAGCGTCCCGTCAGCGCGGTCAGGTGCCCGGCGGACGGTAGCGGTTCCAGATGTCCTGCAGCACGTTGAGCGGCAGCGCCGGCGCGTAGTGCCCGCTGAAACCTTCGAGGCCGTACGCCGCCGTCAGCGCGTTGAGCATCGCCTCTTCGGTGCACTCGATCGACGCCTCGTACAGCGCGTCGAGGGCCTGGTCGGCGAGGAAGGTGGCCGAGTACAGCCGCCGCTTGCTCGCCCGCGGCACGACGTTGGCCGTGCTGAAGCCGAGCACGATCTCGCCGGACCCGTGCGCCGCGTAGGAGCCGACGCGGCCCAAGCCGAGCGCGACGCGCTTGCAGATGCGGTTGATCTGGAGCGCCTGCAGCGGGGCGTCGGTCGCGAGCACGACGATCACGCTGCCGTACAGCCACTTGCGCTTCTCTTGATCGGCGAACATCGGCTCGAGCACCTCGCCGACCGGCACGCCGTCGACGCGCAGGTCCCGCAGGCGCCCGACGTTGCTCATCACGAGGATGCCGATCGTGTAGCCGCCCTGCTCGTCGGGCAGGCGCCGCGAGCTCGTCCCGATGCCGCCCTTCAGGTCGAAGGCGACCATGCCCGTGCCGCCGCCGACGTTGCCCTCGGGCACGACCCCGCCCGCGGCGGTGTCGAGCGCCTCGTAGACGTGCTCGGCGCGCACGTGTCCGCCGGCGATGTCGTTCATGAACGAGTCGTCGCACTCGCCCACGATGGGGATGATGACGTCGTGCTCGGTGCCGATGCCGGGGTAGCGGTCGAGCATGTGCCGCACCGTCGCCTCGTGCACCGTGCCCACCGACAGCGTGTTCGTCAGCAGGATGGGCGTCTCGATGATGCCCCACTCGAGCACCTGCAGCAGGCCCGACATCTCGCCGGCGCCGTTCAGGATGAAGGCCCCGCCGAGCACGCGCTCGAAGAAGATGTCGCCCGCGTTGGGCAGGATGGCGGTCACGCCCGTGCGCACGGGGTGGCCCGCGTCCGACTCGGCGATGATCGTGCTGTGGCCGACCATCACGCCGTCGACGTCGGTGATCGCGTTGAGCGGGCCCGTCCGGAAGCGCCCGATCGAGATGCCGAGGTCGCGCAGGCGCGCGCGCCCCGCCGGTCCGCCCGCGCTCACGCGCGCTCCGCCTTGCGGAGCTGCTGCCGGCGCCGCTCGAGCGCCGGCGCGAGGATGGCGCCCACCAGCGCGCGGTACTCGATGCCCGCGGCGTTGGCGATCAGGCACAGGTCCGAGAAGTCCGGCGTCATGCCCGGCAGCGGGTTGACCTCGATGAAGTTCACGCGCCCCGCGGCGTCGCAGCGCAGGTCGACGCGCGCCACGTCGCGGCAGCCGAGCGCCCGGAAGGCGCCGCGGGCGACGGCCTCGATCTCGGCGGCCAGCGCGGCGTCGACCTTCGCCGGCACCTCGAAGCCGACGTCCTTCGTGAAGTCGAGCTTGTGCGCGAACGTATAGATCGGCGTCGGGTTCGCCGCGTCCCGGAAGATGATCTCCATCGGCGGCAGCACGCGCAGGTCGTCGCCGTTGCCGAGCAGGCCCACGGTGAACTCCCGTCCGGGCAGGAAGCTCTCGACGAGCGCCCCCTGGCGGTAGCGCTCGATCACCTGGGCCACCGCCTGCCGCAGCTCCGGCTCGTCGCGCGCGACGCTCTTCTCGACGACGCCCTTGCTGCTGCCCTCGGCCACCGGCTTCACGATGAGCGGGAAGCGCAGCGAGGGCGGCAGGGGGTGGTCGGGCGTCATCATCGTGACGGAGTCGGCGGTGGGCACGCCGGCCTCCCGCACGATGCGCTTGGCGAGGCCCTTGTCGAGCGCCACGGCCAGCGTCGCCGGATCGGAGCCGGTGTAGGGCACGTCGAGCAGCTCGAGCACCGCCGGGACCAGCGCCTCGCGGCCACGGCCCCGGATGCCCTCGGCGATGTTGAACGCGACGTCGAGCCGCGCGCCGCCGACGCGGTTGAGGAGCTCGGGGGTGGCCTCGAGGCGCACCACCTCGTGGCCGAAGCTGGCGATCGCCTCGGCGATGGCGTTCACGGTCGTCGGCGAATCGTACTCCGCCTCCTCGTCGCGGCTGCCGTCGGGCGCGCCCTTCACGCGCTTCAGGTTGTAGACGAGGCCGACGCGCAGGCGCTCGGGCTCGGGGACCGCGGGCGGCGTCGCCAGGCCGCGGCGCGCGAGCGCGTTCCGGATGACGGCGGCGAGCACGGCCTCCATGTCGGGCAGCCCGCAGAGCGCCGCGCCCGCGTAGATGCCGGCCCCCGGCTCGAGCGACGGCAGCGCGTTCACCTCGAGGAACCAGACGCGCCCCTCGGCGTCGACGCGGAAGTCGGTGCGTCCGAGATCGCGCACCCCGAGCACCTCGAACACGCGGCGCGCGTGGCGCTGCAGCTCCGCCGCCGTCAGCGGCGGCAGCGCCGCCGGCACGCGCAGCTCCACCGCGAAGGACTGGTCATGCTTGAGATCGTAGTCGTAGATGGCGTGCCGCCGCGTCGCCGCCACCTCGGGCGCGAACCGGTACTCGACCGGCGCCAGCACGCCGCCGGTCTCCGGGGACACGCCCTCGATGAAGGGGACGACCACGTCGCGGCCGACGATGAACTCCTCGACGAGCAGCCCGCCGGGGTACTTCGCCAGCGCCTCGGCCACCCGCGCCGGCAGCAGCGCCGCGTCGCTCACGACCGAGTCCTCGGTGATGCCCTTCGAGCTGCCCTCGAAGTTCGGCTTGATGATCACCGGCAGACGCAGCGCCATCCCCTCGAGATCGCCGACGCTCTCGACGTAGCGCCACGCCGGGGTCGGCACGCCGTACTGGGCGACCATCACCTTGGAGAGGCGCTTGTCGAGCGTGACCGTGCACGTGAACGCGTCGGAGCCGGTGTACGGCAGGCCGAGCTGCTCGAGCAGGGCGGGGTAGAACGCCTCGCGCGTACGGCCCGACCAGCCCTCGGCGGTGTTGAACACCAGGTCGGGCCGGAAGCCCTCGAGCCGCTCGACGAGGCGCCCGACGGGCATGGAGACGTCGACGGGGTCGACCTCGTGTCCGAGGCGCCGGAGCGCGTCGACGATGGCCGTGACGGTCTCGGGCGAGTCGAACTCGGCCTCGGCCTCGCTCTCGGGGGCGGCCTGCAGGTTGTGGGTGAAGGCGATGCGCATCGGGACGCGATCCTTTGTGGGGGCGGGGGGCAGCATCTCCCCGGACGCGCGCCCGCGCAAGCGGCCCGCTGCGGACGCGCTGAATGCTCCTCAATCTTCTATTTGCGTCAATGACCGAACCCGACTAGCGTCGTCTGCGTTCGACAGACCGGCGCTCACGTAACGGGAGGCAGGCGCCGGCTCCACGGAGGGAGAAGACATGACGCTTCGACGCTTGCGGTTCCGCCTGGGGCCGCCCCGCATCCACATCGGCCACCCGCTCCTGACAAGTCCGGCGGATTGACGTCCGCGCGCCACCCGCGCGCGCACGAACCGCGACCATGCCGTGCCCGCTGGCACGGCCGATGGCAACCCCCACCGGCGCCCGCACCGAGGGAAGAAGGGCGACCGGTCGACAGACGGGAGATCCCATGCGTTTCGACTACCGGCATCTGGCCGCCGTGGTGGCGATGTCGCTCGCCGCGTGCGAGACGGGCCCGGCGTCCGAGAGCGTCGAGGTGACCGAGGTGCCCCGCGCGGACGTGGCCGACGTGGCCACCCAGGCCGACAGCCTGACCGCGCCGCGGACGGTGACCCTGCAGCAAGGCGCGAGCGGCTATGCGGGCACCACCGATGCGACCCTCAGCAGCATCAGTTTCACGCCCGTGCCCGAGCTCAACGGCAACTTCGGCGGCAACCAGGTCGTACAGCTCTACGAGATCAACAGCCGCCGCGGTCTGTTCAAGTTCGATCTGTCCTCGATCCCGCGCAACGCGACCATCAACAGCGCTCGCCTGTCGCTGTTCGTCACGCGCAACGACTATCCCAGCAGCCCGGCGACGGTGGAGCTCTACCGCGTCTCCCAGAGTTGGGTCGAGGGCAGCTGCGCCTCGCAGTACCACTGCAACGCCAACGGCGTGACCTGGCGCTCGCGCGGCCCCGGCCTGCCGCAGTGGAGCACGCTCGGCGGCACCGCGCCGTCCCGCGTGTCGTCCGCGGCCGTGCGGCCGGGTGTCTTCAACGAGTTCGACGTGACGGCGGTCGTCCGCGAGTGGGTCGCCGGATCGCAGCCGAACCACGGCCTCCTCGCCCGCGGCACGCGCCGCTGGGCCAACGACATGCAGATCGCGTCGTCGGAGAACGGCACGGCCGCGCGCCGGCCGAAGCTGGTCATCACGTACCAGCTGCCCGACCCGGCGCCCGCGCCGGCGCCGGCCCCGGCCCCGGCCCCGGCCCCGGCCCCGGCGCCTGCGCCTGCGCCGGCCCCTGCGCCTGCGCCGGCCCCTGCGCCGGCCCCGGCTCCGGCCCCTGCGCCCGTCGCGAGCTTCTGCCCGCCGTACGCGCAGTCGCCGCTCTACCGCGCGCGTCAGCGCCAGGTGGTCGTCGGCCCGACCGACAACTGGAAGAGCGCCATCCAGAACGCCGCGGCGGGCACCGAGGTGCTCCTGCGCGACGGCGAGTACGCCATGGGCGGCACCTATGCCGTCTACGTGCCCGCCAACGTCACGGTGCGCGGCCAGAGCGGCAACCGCTCGCGCGTCCTCATCCGCGGCGCGGGTTACGGCACGGGCAGCGAAGGCCTGACGATGGTCGGCGCGAGCTCGGTCATCGCCGATCTGTCGATGACCGGCATGCGCAACCACGCCATCTCGATCAAGGGCGAGCGCGGCGCGCAGGCGCCGTACCTCTACAATCTGCACCTCTATGACATCGGGACGCAGCACATCAAGATGACGCCCGGCAACATCGCCGGCGGTGTCATCGCCTGCTCGTCGATCGGCTACACCCCCGGCAAGGTGCGCGGCGATTACATCGATGGCATCGACCTGCACAACGCCATCGACTGGGTGATCCGCGACAACGAGCTCTACAACATCACCGGCCAGGGCAACGGCTGCGAAGTCGACATCTCCTGCGGGACGTACGACAGCGGCCCGGCCATCCTCGTGTGGAACAACTCCCGCGGGACCGTCATCGAGCGCAACCTGCTGATCAACAACTTCCGCAACATCGCGCTCGGCCTCGACCGTGGCCACGAAGGGGGCATCGTCCGCAACAACTTCATCTATCGCGCGGGCCCCGGCGACGCCGGCATCGAGCTGCGCAGCGCCAACAACACGCTCGTGGCCCACAACACGGTGCGCGTGGGCGGCGGCTATCCCGGCGCCATCGAGGTGAGCAACGGCCGTGGCATCCAGCTGGTCAACAACCTGATCAGCGCCCCGGTCTGGAACCGCGGCAACGTGCAGTTCACCTCCACCGGCAACCGCACCGACGCCCAGGACGGCTTCTTCATGGCGCCGGACTCGTTCGAGCTCAGGCCCGGCTCGGCGCCGGACGGGCAGGGCGTCGCCGTCGACAACGTGCCCTCGGACATCGAGGGCGAAGCGCGCCCCGCCGCCCGCGACATCGGCTGCGACCAGAACTGACGGACGACGCGCGCGGGCGGGTCGCCGTCAGAAGGTGACCCGCCCGTGCGTGCCCGCCCCGCCCTCGTCGCGCAGCCGCTCGCGCTTCAGCATGGCCTTCGCGGCCCGGAACGCGAACCGCAGCCCGCGCGCACCCGTCTGATCCCAGTACTCCGCCTCGAACGCCTCCACGTGGATGAGGCCGAGCTTCGGATCCTCGGGCCCGCGCGGGAACCACGCGCGCCACGTCTCGCGCCACAGCGTCCTGACCCGCTGCGGATCGGTGAGCACCGACGCGCGGCCGCTCAGGCTCAGGTACCGGCCGTCGCCCTGCACGACGACCGCGCACTGCGGGTTCTGGCTCACGTCGCGCGTCTTCTCGGTGTCATTCTGGGTGACGAACCAGAGGTCGCCCTCGTCCGTGGCGTCGGCGATGTACATCGGCCGCGCCCGCAGGTGTCCGTCCGGTTCCTGGGTGACGAGCATCGCCGTGTCGAAGGCGTGCAGGATCTTGCGGAATTCCTTGTCGTTGCTCGTGGCCATCGGGCGCCTCCTCGGCAGTCCACCGATGTCCCGGGCAAGGGCCGTGCCCGCCGCGCCCCGCCGCCGAAGGCCCTCCGCGGGGCGTTCCGCCCGCGGACCGTCGCCTTTTGCCGCGCGCCCTCAGCTGCAGTAACGGGCGTCGCGCAGCAGGCCGACGAGGCCCTCGGCGTGCTCCTCCTCGCGGGCGAGGATCTCCTCCAGCAAGCGCCGCGTGTCCGGGTCGTGGTCCCCGAGCAGGCGCAGCAGCGCCCGGTAGGTGCCGATCGTGACCCGCTCGGCCACCAGGTCCTCGCGCAGACGGGCGCACAGGCCGCGCTCGTTCCCGTCCTCGGCGCGCCGGGGCGGACGCCGCGCCGGGCGCCGGCCGCCCAGCTCCTCGATGCGCGCGGCCAGGCGCTCGGCCAGCGTCTGCTCGGCCCGCGCCTGGTCGAGAAACCACTGCGTCGCGGGGCCGCGGGCGCTGGTGCCCTGGACGCGGTTGCGCCGCGCCCACGCCAGCTCGGCGGCGAGCACGCCCTCGAGCATGCGCCGCACCGCGTCCCGGTCGGGTCCGCTCGCCGCCATCTTGCGCTTCATCTTGCGCCGGATGCGGTTGTGGATGGACTCCACGTCCGTGAGGAACGGCTGGGCGCGGGCCTCTGCCTCGGTCGCCTTGCGATAGACCCTCATGTGAGACACTCCATCCAGTCCACGACCTCAGAAGTTAGCAACTTCCATGCTCACGCACGGCGCGGCTCGGCGCGCGACTTCGGTGGTTGCGCGCGCATCCGGGTCGCATTACAAGGCGACAGTCGGACGAGCCGACGAAGGAGACGCTCCGATGCTCAACGATTCTGCCCTGCGCCGTGTGATCGCCGTCGCCCTCCTGGCGGCGGCGACCGGCTGCTCCTCGGAGAAGGCCGGTGGCGACAAGGGCGGCGGCAAGACCGCGCCCGCGACGCAGGCCGCGCCGGCGACCCAGGCCGCGCCGGCGACCCAGGCCGCGCCGGCGACCCAGGCCGCGCCGGCGACCGAGCCGCCGCCGCCGGCCACCGAGGCCGCGCCCGCCTCCGACCCGGCGGGCGGCGCCGCCGCCGACGACCCGCTGAAGGCCCCGGCCGACGTGGCCGCGCCCCCCGCCGACGCCGAGAAGACGGCCTCCGGCCTCGCCTCGAAGGTGATCAAGCCCGGCACCGGCGACAAGAAGCCCAAGGCGGCCGACTCGGTGAAGGTGCACTACACCGGCTGGACGACCGACGGGAAGATGTTCGACAGCTCCGTCGAGCGCGGCGATCCGGCCGTGTTCCCGCTCAACCGCGTGATCAAGGGCTGGACGGAGGGCGTGCAGCTCATGAGCGTCGGCGAGAAGCGCCGCTTCTGGATCCCCGCCGAGCTGGCCTACGGCGCGAACCCCCCGCCGGGCGCCCCCGCCGGCATGCTCGTCTTCGACGTCGAGCTGATCGAGATCATGCCCTCGGGCATGTGACCCCTGATACCATGCGCGGCCATCGACGCGGAGATGGCGATGGCCCGCAAACCCCTGGACCGACGTGAGTTTCTGAAGCTGGGCGCCGGGGCGGCGCTGCTCGCCGCGTGCGGCGGCGAGTCGGACGGCGCCGGCGCCGGCGCCGACGCCGCACCGCCCGACGCGATCGCGCCCGACGGCGGCGTGGCCGACGCGCTGGCGCCCGACGGCGGCGCGGCCGACGCGCTGGCGCCGGACGCCGCGGTCGCCGTCGAGGACGCGGCGCTCTTCCCCACCGCCGTCCTTGCCGGCGACATGCGCCCCGATCGCGTCCTCGTGCGCGGCCGAACGACGCTCGACGAGCCCGTGACGCTGCGCCTCTTCGCCGACAACTTCGACGCCCTCGACCTCGTCTCCGAGACGCCGGTCACGCCCGCCGAAGGCCACCTCGCCGCAGAGCTCGAGGGGCTGGACGCGGGCACGACCTACCACTTCGCCTTCTTCGCCGGCGGCCGCCGCTCGCCGATGGGGCGCTTCCGCACGCCGCCCGCCGCCGGCACCCTCGAAGCCGTGACGTTCGCCGCGACGGCCTGCACCAACTCGGCGAACACGCCCTACCGCACGCTGAGCCTCGCGGCGGAGCGCGGCGCCGACGCGCTGCTCCACCTCGGAGACATGTCCTACAACGACGGCGCCGAGACGCGCGAAGAGTTCCGCCGCAAGTGGGAGACGACCCTGAAGGACCCGGGCTACCGCGATGTGTTCGCGAAGATGGGTCTGTATGCCACGTGGGACGACCACGAGATCTCGAACAACAACCTGATCGACGGCCTGCCGCACAACGGCGAGCTCACGGCCGAGTCGCGCGCGGCGGGCATCGAGGCCTTCTTCGAGGCCCTGCCGGTGGGGCGCACGGGCGCGCGCAGCCTGTACCGCAGCTTCCGGTGGGGCGACAGCGTCGAGGTGTTCGTGCTCGATTGCCGCGGCGAACGCATCTACACCGACGAAGGCCTGCAGCAGTATGTCAGCCCCGAACAGATGGCCTGGATCAAGGCCGGTCTGTCGGCGAGCCCCTGTCACTTCAAGGTGGTGCTCAACTCGGTGCCCATCCTGCGGTTCCCGCCGGATCTCGGCTTCGAGAACGACCGCTGGCAGGGCTGCCCGAGCCAGCGCGACGAGCTGCTCGACCACATCACTTCAAACGACATCCGCAACGTCTGGTTCCTGAGCGGCGACCTGCACTTCGGCGCCGTCGCGCGCGTCGAGGTCGACGGACCGCGCCGGCGCATGCGCGACATCCTGTGCGGGCCGGGGGCGAGCTCCTACAACCCGCTGAAGCTCTTCTACGATCGCGACCCGGCGAGCGTGGAGCGCTTCTTCCCGCCGGCGCAGTTCTCGCACCTCAACTTCGTGCACGCCGCGACGCTGCTCCGCTTCGAGCCCGACGCGAACCGGGTGCAGGTGACCTTCCTCGCCGCCGACGGCTCGACCCTCTACGACGCGGCGCTGGGTGAAGACGACGCCTGATCGAGGCGGCGCAGGGCCTCGGCGAACAGGCGGTCGAGGCGCGCGTCGGCGATGGCCGGCGTGGTGGCGACGAAGTTCCAGGCGAGGCGACCGGCGAAGCACGTCGAGGTGGTGACGAGGTCGGCGAGCGCCGAAGGCCCTACCACGAAGTGCATGCTGAGGGCGGTGAGGGGGCCGAACCGCTCGGGGACGTCGAGGCGCCCGAGGTTCGTCACGCCGGTGGTCGAGATGCCGGCGCGCAGGACGAGCGCGGCGAAGCGGTCCGGCTCGAGGCGGCCGCGGTCGAGCAGGCGCAGCAGGACGTGGACGGCGTGGTGCAGGGCGAGCGGACCGCCGCGCGCCACGTCCGCGAGCAGGTGGGCGCGGAGGGTGCGCGCCAGCGCCCACAGGTCCTCATCGGGCGCGACGCGCACGGTCGAGCTGGCGGCGCTGACCGCGAAGAGCACCTCGTCGGCGAGCGGCGGGTCGACGTGGCGCCGGATGTCGACCGCGGAGCCGCAGCCCATGGCGCTCGGGCCGCCCTGGACGTGGGCGACGGCCTGGAGCAGGGCGGCGCTCAACGCGGCGTGGACGGTGGTGCCCTCGGCGCGGGCGCGCGCCGTCAGCCGCGCGGTCGCCGCCTCGTCGAGGCGGGCGCCGCGCACGCGGTAGCGGCGGCCGGACGCCGGCGACGGCGCGTCGAGCACGAGGCGCCGCGGGCGGCCGACGCGCATCGCCCGCCAGGCCTCGCGACCCAGCGTCTGCGCCACCACCCACCAGAGCCGCGCGCCGCGCAGCCGGATGCGCCGCTCCACCGGACCGTCGAACGCCGGCGCCCCGGGCGTCGGCTCCCCGGCGGCGGCGGCGAGCACGTCGCGCACGACGAATACGCCCGACCGGCCGTCGCCGATCGCGTGGTGGAGCGTGACGAACAGCGTGCCGTCCCCGGGGCCGTGCCGCACCCAGCGGGCGCGCAGCAGCGGCGCCCGCTCCCACGGCACCCGCGTGTTCACCTCCGCCTCGGCGATCGCCGGCCAGTCGTCGGGGTCGCCGTCCTCGCACGTGAGCGGCACCTCGCCGGCATCGGGCACGAAGCGCGCACGGTCCACGCCGTCGGCCTCGATGCGGACGCGCAGCAGCGGGTGCCGCGCCTGCGCCGCCGCGAGCCCCGCACGCAGGGCGGCCGCGTCGAGCGGCCCTGTCACGCGCGCGATGGTCGTGAAGCCGACCGGCGAGGCGCGGTCGAGCCGCCACAGCGTCGTCTCCGCCGGGCTCAGCGGGCGCCCAGCCATCCCTTCCGCCGGAAGAACAGGAGCAGGCCGAGCGCGACCGCCAGCATCAGACCGAGCGCGATGGGATATCCGTACCGCCATGTCAGCTCCGGCATGTTCCACGGCGACCGCTCGATCTGGAAGTTCATGCCATACACGCCAGCGATGAACGAGAGCGGGATGAAGATCGTGGAGATGATCGTCAGCACCTTCATGATCTCGTTCATGCGGTTGCTGATCGACGACAGATACAGATCCATGAGGCTCGCCGCGAGCTCGCGGTAGCTCTCCACGAGGTCGATCACCCGCAGCACGTGGTCCTGCAGATCCCGCAGGTAGATCATCGTGCTCGGCGCGATGACCGCCTCGTTCTCGAGGCGCATCAGCTCGCCGATCACGTCGCGCAGCGGCCACACCGCGCGCCGCAGCGCGTTGAGCTCGCGGCGCACGCCCTGGATGCGGGCCACGAGCGCCGGCCCCGGCCGCTCGAGCACCTCGTCCTCGAGCGCCTCGAGCCGCTCGCTCACGATGTCGAGCACCGGGAAGTAGTGGTCGACCACCGAGTCGAGGATCGCGTAGCCCAGGTAGTCGGTGCCCGTCCGGCGCATGCGGCCTTCGGTGTGGGCGACGCGCTGGCGCACCGGCGCGAGCGAGCGATCCCACTCCTCGCGGATGGTGATCACGAAGTCGCGCCCGATGAAGACGTTGAGCTGCTCGGTGCCCAGGTCCTCGTCGTCCTCGGCCATGTACACGACGAAGAACATGTGGTTCGGGTAGCGATCGACCTTGACGCGCTGGTGGCCGTTGACGACGTCCTCGAGCGCCAGCGGGTGCACGTCGAACATCTCGGCGAGCGCGCGGATGCGGGCGATGTCGGAGATGCCGGTGACGTCGATCCACACCACCGGGAAGCGCCGGCGCAGCTGACGGAGGGCGTCGAGATCGGGGCCGATCTCGACCTCTTCGTGCTGGTTGGGGCCGTACGCGATCGCGCGGATCCGCGTGGGGAGCGCGCCGTGCGGCGCGACGAGCGTGCCGGGCGAGGTGCCCGGGCTCGCTCGGTATTTCGGGCGCTTCCGGCGGCGCGGCCGATGGCTCACCGGCGGTCGAGCCGCTCGCGGACGGCGCCGGCGAGGTCGTCTCGCGACACCTCCCACTGCTCGCCGCTGCGCAGGTCCTTGAGCTGCGCGACGCCCCGGGCGTGCTCGTCGCCGCCCATGATCACCGCGAACGGGATGGCGGCCTTGTCGGCGTAGGCGAGCTGCTTCTTCATGCGGGCCGCCTCGGCGTAGACCTCGGTGGGCACGTTGGCGGCGCGCAGGCGTGCGGCGAGGCGCAGGTAGTCGTCGCCGAGCGTGTCGTCGAGGCGCGTCACCAGCACCTTCACCGTGCTCTCGCCCGCCTTCAGCAGGCCCGCCTCGAGCAGCGCCGCGAACAGCCGGGTGGCGCCGATGGAGATGCCGACGCCCGGGAGCTTCGACTTCGTGTAGAAGCCGGCGAGGTCGTCGTAGCGGCCGCCGGAGCACACGCTGCCGAACTCGGGCCGGGCGTCGAGCCGCGTCTCGTAGACGGTGCCGGTGTAGTAGTCGAGCCCGCGGGCGATCGCCGGGTCGACCTGGAAGCGGCGCTCGTCGACCTGCGACGCGCGCAGCATCTCCACGACGCGGCGCAGCTCGTTCAGGCCCGCGCGGAACGTCTCGTCGGCGACGTCGAGCCGGTCGAGCGCCGCGAGCACCTCGTCGTTGCTGCCGCGCTGCCCCAGCGTGTCGATCAGGCGGCGGACCAGGTCGGCGTCGAGCCCCGACTCGGTCAGCGTGTGCGCGACGCGGCCCGGCCCGCGCTTCTCGAGCTTGTCGATCTCACGCAGCACCGCGGCCTGCGTCTCCGCGTCGCCGACGCCCAGGCCCGAGAGCAACCCGCGCAACAGGCGCCGGTTGTTGAGGCGGATCGTGAAGTCGCCGACGTTCAGCCGCCCGAACACGTCGGCGATCACCGCCGGGATCTCGGCGTCGTGCTCGAGCGCCAGCCGATCGCGCCCGATCACGTCGATGTCGCACTGATAGAACTCGCGATAGCGCCCGCGCTGCGCCGACTCGCCCCGGTACACCCGCTGGATCTGGTAGCGGCGGAACGGGAACTGCAGCTTCTGCTCGTGCTCGGCCACGTAGCGGGCCAGCGGCACCGTCAGGTCGAAGCGCAGCGCCAGATCCGGCTCGCGCCCGTGCTGGCGGTCGCCCGTCGACTGCACGAAGTACACCTGCTTCTCGGTCTCGCCGCCGCTCTTCGTGAAGAGCACGTCGGTGAGCTCGACCACCGGCGTCTCGATCGGCAGGAAGGCGTAGCGCTCGTACACGTCGCGGATCGTGTCGAGCATGCGCTTGAAGGCGATCTGCTCCGGCGGCAGCAGCTCGAGCACGCCGGGCATGGTGCGGGGTTTGACGGTCGACATGGCGGGAACATAGAAGCCGACGCGCGCGGGCGTCAATTGACCTCGGCGTCGGGCGTCCGGCGGTCGGGGAGCTGCAGGACGCAGCGCACGATGGTGCCGCGCGGCGCGCCGGCACCGACCTCGAGGGCGGCGCCGATCATCCGCGCGCGATAGCGCATGATGCGCAGCCCGGCGCCGGGCGGCGCATCGGTCTCGCCCCGCGCGAGGCCGTCGCCGTCGTCGCGCACCTCGAGCACGAGCGCCTGCGGCCGGCGCTCGAGGTGCACCTCGAGCCGCGTCGCGCGCGCGTGCTTCACGGCGTTGTTCAGCGCCTCCTGCGCGATGCGGTACAGGTGCGTCGCGGTGACGTTGTCGTCGAGGCTCTCGTCGTCGTCGCCCACCAGGCGGCACGTGATGCCGGTCTGCTCCTGGATCATGACGCACAGGGCGTCGAGCGCCGCCGTGAGGTCGTTCGTCTGCGCGTCGACCGGCGAGAGGCCGCGCGCGATGAGGCGCACCTCGCCGAGCGCCTGCTGGATGCCGGCGACGAGGCGCGCCGCCAACTCGCGCTCCGGGTGCTGCGCGGCCTCGAGCCGGTGCGCGAGCGCGCGCCCGAGCAGGCCGAGACCGGTGAGCTCCTGGCCGAGCCCGTCGTGCAGCTCCTGGACGGTGCGCTGCTGCTGCGCCAGCACGGCGTCGGCGAGCTGCCACTCGGCGCGGGCGCGCTCGACGGCCCGGCCGAGCTGGGCGCCGATGTTCGCCAACAGCTCCACCAGCGGCTCGTTGGGATCGATCGGCCCGTCGGAGAAGAACTCGACGACGCCGGCCACCTCGGGGCCGCAGAGCACGGGGAACGCGATCGCCGCCCGCACGCCGAGGTCGCCGCCGCCGATCCGGCGCGAGAAGCGCTCGTCGTGCCGCACGTCGCCGGTCCACAGCGCGGTGCCCGTCTCCATCACGCGCCCGATCATGCCGAGGCCGGACGCCAGCCGCTCACCCATCACCAGTCGGCGCAGCTCGTCGAGGCGGCCGTTGCTGCGGTCGATCCAGATCTCGGACGGCGCCGCCTCGTTCTGGGCGACATCGTCGATCCAGTAGACGTGGCCGAGCGGCCAGCCGGTGTAGTCGGCGAGGCGTTCCAGCGCGATGCGCACGGTCTGATCGACGCGCTGCCCCTCGTTGGCGGTCGAGGCGACGTCCTCGAGCAGCTCCAGCATCGCCGTGCGCTCGGCGACGCGCTGCTCGAGGCTCCCGTTGAGCGCCTCGAGCTGTCCCAGGGTGCGCTTGAAGTCGGTGATGTCGTGGCACAGCGCGAACACGCCGCGCACACGTCCCGTCTCGTCCGCGTCGGGCACGAAGTCGCACGTCGCGTGGCGCACGCCGAGGTGTCGGTGGCGCGGTCGGCACTCGAAGCTGGTGGCGCTGCCGCCGAGCGTGATCTCGAGGTGCGGCTGCATGTGCCGGAAGAGGCGGCGCCCCACGATCTCGCGCACGAGCCGGCCGATCATCGTCTCGCGCGGCCGGCCGAACCAGTCCTCGTAGGCGCGGTTGACGAAGCGGAAGCGGCGGTCGGCGTCGATGTAGGCCACCAGCGCGGGCAGGGAGTCGGCCATGAGGCGGAGGTGCGCCTCGCCCTCGCGCCGGGCCTGCTCGGCGCGCCGCAGGTCGTCGTTGGCGCCCTCGAGCGCCGCCACCTTCTCGCGCAGCTCCTCGTTGACGGCGATCAGCTCGGCGTTGAGCGACTGCAGCTCGTCCTTCGAGGTCTCGAGTTCCTCGTTGGTGCACTGCAGCTCCTCGTTGATCGAGGTCACCTCCTCGTTGGAGGCGCGCAGCGCTTCGTTGGAGCGCTCGAGGTCCTCGATGGCGCCGCTGAGCTCGCCGCGGATGGTGCGCAGCTCGTGCTCGAGCATGCCCAGGTACTCGTCGTCGGCGGCGGCGGGCAGCGGCCCGGCGCTGTCGGCGCCCTCGAACGGCGTGAACGTGACGAGGAAGCGGTCGGCAGGCTCGCCGGCGGGCCGCGCCTCGACGCGCGCGCGCCGCAGGGCGCCGTCGCCGTCGGTCCAGGTCGCCTCGGCGGTGGCGGCGCGCTCCTCGCGCACGGCGGTGCGCACGCACGAGCGGAGGGCGCGGCGCAGGCCGTCCGGCGCCATCGCCAGCAGGTTGCGCGTCGGCTCGCCCGACGGCAGCTCGAGGAACCGTCCGGCGTTGCCGTGCATGTACTGCACGTCGAAGCGCCCGTCGACGAGCACCGCGGGCGGCGTGTAGTGCGTCAGGAGCAGGCGCCGCGCGACGTCGCCCGGATCGGGCCCGACCGCGCGCGGCGCGACGCCCAGGGGCGTCGGCGCGCGCCGCTCGCCCTCGGTCCGCGGCAGCGCCGGCAGCCGGTCCCCGCGCGCCAGGGCGGCGCGGCGGTAGAGACGCCACACCTTCGAGACGGGTCGGAACAGCGCCGACTGGCGGCCGGTGTTCTCCGCGGCGCCGAGGAAGAGGTGCCCGTCGTCGTTCAACGCGAAGTGCAGCATGCCGAGCACGTCGGCCTGCACCTCGGGACGCAGGTAGATCAGCACGTTGCGGCAGCTGACGAGGTCGAGCCGCGAGAAGGGCGGGTCGCTCAGCAAGTTCTGCCGCGCGAAGACGACGACGTCGCGCAGCGCCTGGCGCACCTGAGAGCGATGCGGCCCCGCGGGCACGAACCAGCGCTCCCGCAGCGCCGGCGGGACGCCGGCGAGCGCCGCCGCCTCGTACACGCCGCGCCGCGCGATCTCGAGGCCCTGCGCGTCGACGTCGGTGGCGAAGACCTGCACCGGGCGGCCCTCGGCGCCGACCGCGTCGAGCAGGAGCATGGCGATCGAGTACGCCTCCTCGCCGGTGGCGCAGCCGGCGACCCACGCGCGGACCGGGTCGCGGCGGGCGGCGATCTCGGGGATCACCAGCCGGTCGAGCACCTCGAAGGCCTCGGGATCACGGAAGAATCCGGTGACGCCGATCAGCAGGTCGTGCACGAGGCGCTGCGCCTCGGCCTCGCTCTGGCGCAGCAGCGCGAGGTAGTCGATCGGGTCCTCGAGGCCGCCGAGGGCCATGCGGCGCGCGATGCGCCGCCGCAGCATCTTCTCCCGGTAGCCACGGAAGTCGTGGCGCGTGCGGGCGCGCACGAGCGAAAGGACCTGGATCAGCGACTCGGCGTCGATGGCCTCGACGCGGTCCTCGCCGCCCCGGCCGCCGATCTGGCGGGCGTAACCGAGCAGCGCGTCGACCAGCTCGCCGGCAGGCACCACGTAGTCGGCGTCGCCGGGGCGACGGGCGGCGTCCGCCTCGGCGGACTCGACGAGCACGAGGCCGCCGGCGGCACGGACGGCCCGGGCGCCGGTCGCGCCGTGGGCGCCCGCGAGCAGCGCGGCGGCGGCGCGATCGCCGTACTGCGAGGCGAGCGAAGAGAGGAGGTCGTCGAGTGGACTGCCGGCGATGGCCTCGTCGCCCACCGCATGCAGGTGGCCGGCCTCGTCGAAGCGCAGGTGTCGGCCCGGCGCCGCGGCGTAGATCCGGCCGCCTTCGAGGACGATGGGCGCGTCGACGACCACCGCGGGGACGGCGTCGTCCGCGCGGTCGAGGAGCAGGGCGACGGCGCCGTTCGACCTTACGCCGTCGATGAACCGCCGCAGGCCGGCTGCGTCAGCGCCCACGCCGACCGCCACGACCAGGGCAGGCCCCGCCGGGCCCCCGGCGTGACCCTCGTGCGTCGTCAACGTGGTCTCCGATCGGGTCTAGCGACCCTGCACCCAGCTCACGGCGTGCTGGACCAGCTCGGCGCCGCTGCGCAGGTGGAGCTTGTCCTTGATCTTGGCGCGATACGTCTCGATGGTCTTCACGCTCAGGCACAGACGGCGCGCGATCTCGCTCGTGCGATGCCCGCGGCCGATCAGCTCGAAGACCTCGAGCTCGCGGTCCGAAAGGGACTCGACGCCGGTGGGGCCGGGGTTCGTCTGGCGGCCGGTCGCCTTCTCGAGCAGGCGCTCGGTCATGCGCTCGCTCAGGAAGATGTTGCCGGACACGACGCGGCGGATGGCCGTCTGCAACGTCGTGATCGCCTCGTGCTTCATGATGTAGCCGCGCGCGCCGGCGCGCAGCGCCCGCTCGGCATACAGCGACTCGTCGTGCATCGAGATCACGAGCACGGGCAGCTCGGGATGCTCGATCTTCAGGCGCTTGAGCAGCTCGATGCCGCTCGTGCCTTGCAGCGAGATGTCGACGATCGCCAGGTGCGGGTTCAGCTTCGGGATGTTCTGCAGCGCCCCTTCGGCGCTCGAAGCCTCCCCGCACACCTTGAAGTCGGAGTCCTGCTCGATGAGCTGCACGAGCCCGCGACGCACGATCGGGTGGTCGTCGACCACGAAGACGCGCGTCTCCATCACTTCCGTTGCCAGGGCCTCACGCATCGGTGTTCCCTCCCTCCCGAAGAGTCGAAGTGTACATGTCTTCTCGAGCTCCGCTCGCGGTCTGACCCAGGGTGAAGCGAAAAACCGCGCCGCCGTGGGCCGGTGACTCGGCGCGGATGTGTCCGCCGTGGCGGGCGATCACCCGCGCCGTGATGGCCAGTCCCACCCCGCAGCCGCCGTAGGTGCCTGGGTCGTGCGCTTGAAAGAACGGCCGGAAGAGGTGGGACGGCTCGACCCCTCCGAAGCCCACCCCATTGTCGGCGAGGAAGTAGACGGGATCGCCGCCGCAAGCGTCGCATCCGAATTCGACGCGCGGTCGATTCGTGTGGCGCGTGAACTTCCGCGCGTTCGAGACGAGGTTGAGCGTAAGTGCTCGCCGTCCCCCGTCGTGACCCTCGGCCTCGCGTATGCGAGCGTCGTCGGTCGGATCCATCGGGAGGACGGAGATGGCGACGAATCTCGCGGCGCTTCGAGCGGAGATCCAGAAGCGGGGTCGCAGGCGGG
>CAUJDF010000067.1 GCA_963169045.1 Myxococcota bacterium | reverse complement strand
TGCCGCCTCCGTTTTGCCCCGCTTCGTCGTCTTCGCGGGCGCTGCTTCCGCGGGCGCCGGTGACGCCTCCGCCTTGCCCCGCTTCGTCTTCGCAGACGTCGTCTTCGCGGGCGCTGCTTCCGCGGGCGCCGGTGCCGCCTCCGCCTTGCCCCGCTTCGCCTTCGCAGACGTCGTCTTCGCGGGCGCAGCTTCCGCGGGCGCCGGTGACGCCTCCGTTTTGCCCCGCATCGTCGTCTTCGCGGGCGCTGCTTCCGCGGGCGCCGGTGACGCCTCCGCCTTGCCCCGCTTCGTCTTCGCAGGCGCCGCTTCCGCGGGCGCCGGTGCCGCCTCCGCCTTTCCCCGCTTCGCCTTCGCAGACGCCGCTTCCGCGGGCGCCGGTGACGCCTCCGCCTTGCCCCGCTTCGCCTTCGCAGACGTCGTCTTCGCGGGCGCTGCTTTCGCGGGCGCCGGTGCCGTCTTCGCGGGCGCTGCTTCCGGGGGCGCCGGTGACGCCTTCGCCTTGCCCCGCTTCGCCTTCGCGGGCGCCGCTTCCGCGGGCGCCGGCGCCGCCTCCGCCTTGCCCCGCCTCGCCTTCGCGGGCGCCGCCTCGGCCGCGCGGCCGCGCCCCGGGTTCTCCCCCGGGGACGCGGGCACCTCCGCCGTCGCGCCTCCGGGCACCCCGTCGCGCGGCGGCCTGGCCCGGCCGCGGCGCGGCGGCTCGGCCTCAACCCGCGGCAATTCCGCCGTCGTTTCGAACACTTGCGCATCCCGCTCCGGATGCGCCGTCTCAGCCGGCGCCGATTCGCGCCGAGGGGGAGCCTCGGTGCCCGCGGGACGATCCGGCCGCCCATCCGCGTACTTGCGCACCCTTGGCGGCCCCGGCTCGGGCGTCGATGCAGGCGGCGGCGCCTCTTCGGCGAACCGCCCGGGCGCCTGCTCGCGGCGTTCGCCCGCGCCCGCGCGCTCCGGTCCGGACGCCACCATCTCGCCGTCGCCGCCCCGGCCGCGGCGGCCGCGGCGCCGGCGCCGCTTCCGCCGCCCTTCCCCCGGTTCCCCGCCGATCGCGGGCGCGGGCTGCGGCGCCGGCAGCGGACGCATCTCCGCCCCCTCCGGCGCGCCGCCGCGTCCCCGCCGACGCCGCCGACGCCGGCGGCGCCCCTCGCCCGGCGCGCCGTCGGCCGCCGCCTCGTCACGCGGCGACGGCCGGGCCGCCGCCATCTCGTCGCGCGGCGACTGCCGGCCGACTCCCGTCTCGTCGCGCGGTGTCTGCCGACCGGCCGCCGCCTCGTCGCGCGGCGGCTGCCCCTCGCCGCTGCGCCCGCGCCGGCCGCGCCGCCGCCGCTTGCGGCCCTCGCCGCCCGGCGCCGCCTCCACGGGCCGCGGCGCCTCGGCGGGACCCTCGCCCCGCTTCCCGCGCCGCCGCCGCTGGCGCCCCTCTTCGGGCCGCGGCACGCGCTCGAGCCCCAGCTCGTCGAGCTCCGGGAGCTTGCTCGCGCCCTTCGCCTGCGCGCGGCAGAGGTCGCAGACGCCGCAGACCGGCGGCGCCTCCTCGCCGAACCAGCGCCGGATGAACGCGCTGCGGCACGTCTCGGTCTGCGCGTACTCGTCGACCGCCTGCCGCCGCCGCGCATCCTCGCGCCGCAGCGTCTCGAAGCGCCCGGCCAGGTCCTCGACGCCCCGCTTCAGGCCCTCGGCCGGCACGAGCGACACCCAGGCGCCGCCCTCCATCGTGACGAGGCCGATCTCCTCGAGCTGCGCGCCGAGCGAGCGCGCCGTCGTCTGCGGCACGCCCGCGCTCAGCGCCAGCGACTTGTTGTCGACGGGTCGCCCCTCGCGCGCCCACGCCTCGAGCGCCCCGCCCACGCGCCGCAGCTGGGAGGCGCTCGGCCGGCCCTGCGACTGCAGATGCTCGTGGATCTCGAGGTCCGCCGGGTCGTACAGCAGCACGCACCGCGACGGCTTGCCGTCGCGCCCCGCGCGCCCCGCCTCCTGGACGTACTGCTCGAGCGAGCCCGGCGCCTGGTAGTGGACGATGTAGCGGATGTCGGGCTTGTCGATGCCCATGCCGAACGCGGTGGTCGCCACCATCACGCCCTTGCGCCCGGCCTTCATGAAGCGGAGCTGCTGCTCGTCGCGCTCCGTCTCGTTCATCTTGCCGTGGTAGCGCGTGGCGGGGATGCGCGCCCGCATCAGCGCCGCGTAGATCTCGTCGACCGCCCGCGTCGTCGCGCAGTAGACGATGCCCGGCCGCTGCAGGCGCCGGAGCAGCCGGCCGGCGATCTCGATCTTGCGGCTGCCGGTCGCGATGGCGACCTCCATCCGCAGGTTCTCGCGGTACGGCGGCGCGCGCACCACCAGCGGCTCGTCCAGCTTGAGCCGCTGGTAGACGTCGTCCTGCACGCGCGGCGTCGCCGTCGCGGTCAGCGCCAGCACGGTGGGGATGCCGAGCGACTGCCGCTCGGCGCCGATGCGCAGGTAGGCCGGCCGGAAGTCGTGGCCCCACTCCGAGATGCAGTGGGCCTCGTCGACGCACAAGAGCCACGGCCTCGCCTCGCGAAGCGCGGCGCCGACCTCCGGATTCTGCAGTGATTCCGGGGTGGTGAGGATGACGAGCCGTCCGCCCTGGCGGATGCGGGCGAGCGCGTCGCGCCGCTCCTGCGCCCGCAGCGTGCTGTCCATGCGGACGACGGGGAGGCTGCGCCGCGTCAGCGCCTGTTCCTGGTCGCGCATCAGCGCGATGAGCGGCGAGATCACCACCGTCGGCCGGTCGACGAGCATCGCCGGCACCTGGTAGATGAGCGACTTGCCGTAGCCGGTGGGCAGGACCACGAGGGCGTCGCGCCCGGCGAACAGCGCCTCCATCGCGGCGACCTGCTCGTCGCGCAGCCCCTTGATGCCGAACCAGCGCTTCGCCGCCTCGACCGCCCCCTCGATCGACGCGGTCAGCGGTCCGCCCCCCCGGCGACCGCGCCGCCTGCGCCCCTCAGCCATGAGCTTTCGTTCCCGTCATGTCAGCCACACGAGCAGCGCCACCACCACCCCCGGCAGGAGCAGCACCGCGAGGAGCGCCCAGGCCGCGGGCCGGGCGAAGTTGAGCGTCCATCCGAACCCGAACCGCTTCTCGACCCAGACGTCCGGGTCGTCCGGGGCGTAATAGATCGCGCCGCCCCAGCGCCAGTCCTCCGGCCGCTTCGCCGTCGCCGGGAGGCCGGCGGCGGCGAGCGCCCGCTCGATACGCCGCGCCGAGCGCACGTAGATCGCGAGGAAGACGGCGATCACCGCCACCACGACGACGATCAGCGCGATCACCGTCGCGGTCACCTCCCGGTGCGCGCCGGTCGCCGCCTGCCGCGCGATGAGCAGCCACGCCACCGCGATGGGCACGTCGAGGCCGAGCATCAGCCCCTGCAGCCCCCGCGCGGCCGCGCGGCGCCGCTGCGCATCGAGGGCGTCCCAGCGCGCGTCGGCGCCCTCGGGCCGGTCCGGCGTCCAGCGCGACATCACCGCGAGCGACGCCCAGGCGACGAGCAGGTCGAACCACAAGACCCCGCCAAAAATCCAGAACTCGTGCGGACTTCCCCAGCGGTCGGGGCGGCCGTCCAGGCCCCAGTGCACCGGCAACCGGGCGGGCATGTCGCCCACCATCGCCGCGAACGCCACGCAGGCGCCGACGACGACGCCCAGGTGCGCGGCCTCGAGCAGCCGGGAGTACAGCCGGCCGGTCACGGCGCGAGCGACCGGGAACCTAACCCGGGAACGTCCGGTGGGAAAAGCACGAACAGCGGCAGGGCGGGATTCGTCACCGGGCGAACGTGCGCGCCGCGGCGCGACGTGTCAACGGTCAGCGTCGGTGTGTCACGGGCGCTCCGCCACTGCGGGCGCGCCGCGGCGATGGAGGACGAAGGTATCGAACTCCTCGCCGCCGGCGTCGATGGCATACGCGCGCAGCTCGTCGCCCTCGATCGTCACATGCACGAAGTGCGAGGTGGGATCGGCGAACGCCGTCCGTTTCGTCGGCCGCACGCTCCGGCTGCTCTTGCCGCCGCCGCCGGTGACGACGTGGGTGACGCCGCCGACGGAGCGCGTCCGCTCGTAGTTGTGGTCGTGGCCCCACAGCGCCAGCGGCACGTCGTGCTTCTGCAGGATGGGCTCGAAGGTGCGCTGGATGCGCCGGCTGTCGCCGTGCTCGCCAGCGGAGTAGGGCGGGCGGTGGCCCATGACGAGCTTCCAGGGCGCGTCGCTCCTGGCGAGGTCGGCGTCGAGCCAGGCGGCCTGCGTCGCGTTCACGCGCTCGGTGTCGAGCACGGCGACGTGGACCGGGCCCCAGTCGAACGAGTACCAGAGCTCCTTGCCCGACGGGCCGCCGTTCTCGAACAACGAGAACACCTGCGAGTAGGGCGAGCCCTGCCCCTTGTTGCGGTCGTGGTTGCCGCTGGCGACGAAGAAGGGCACCTCGTCGAGCAGCTCGGCGTACACGTCGAAGAAGTGCTTCTCGAACGAGGCGAGGGAGCCCGAGGGATAGGCGATGTCCCCGGTCACGAGCGCGAAGTCGAACTCGGTGTCGGCCATGGCCGCCGCGACGGCGTGCTGCGCGCTGCTGGCCTCGCCGAGGTCGCCGAGCACCGCGAACCGCACGGGCTCGGCGGAGGGGCCGGGCGACGGCGCGGTCAGGAAGCCGGTCGGCGCCACCCAGGGCTCGTCGCCGCAGACGAGCTCGTAGCAGTACGCGGTCGCCGGTTCGAGGCCGTCGAGGCGCGCCACGAGCTGCCGCGCGCCCTTGGGACTCGCGCTTGCGTCCACCTCCGCCGCGACCTCGCGCTCGACGCCGTCGGGGCCGCGCAGGCGGACGCGGCACGCCGCGGTGGCGTCCGTCGTCCACAGCACCTGGGCCGACTTCGACGTGACCTGCTGGAGATACGGCATGCGCATCAGCCCGGCGTCGCCCGCCGGCGTGGTGCCGCCGGGACCGCACGCGGCCGTCTGCCGGACGTCGAAGGTCTGGCGCGGCAGCTTGCCGAGGCTCAGGTCGCCGGTGGACGTGGCGCTCAGGAGGGCGGGGTCCTCCTGGCAGCCGGCGAGGGCGGCGACCGCGAAGAGGACGAAGACGAGCGGGCGGAACAGACGCATCGGGCCATGACTCCGTGGCAGGGGAAGCCGCGAAACGCAACAGGAATTCGGCGCGCATCTGTTCCCGGCCGGGCGTAGGATGAAGCCGACGGAGGTCGACGCCATGTTCGCGACGAAGAAGACGAGGCTCCCGGCGGCCGACGAGGCGCTGCCGGGCCGCGACCGCCCCATGCCGGTGCCGGCGCGCCACTTCGTGAAGGGCACGCCGCTCGTCCCGCCCTTCCCCGCCGGCCTCGAGCACGCAGTGTTCGGGCTGGGCTGCTTCTGGGGCGCCGAGCGCAAGTTCTGGCAGCGCGAGGGCGTCTACACCACCGCGGTCGGGTACGCGGGCGGGCACACGCCGAACCCGACGTATGCCGAGGTGTGCTCCGGCGGCACCGGACACACCGAGGCGGTGCTGGTCGTCTTCGACCCGAAGGTCGTCCCGTACGAGGCCTTGCTCCGGCTGTTCTGGGAGAGCCACGACCCCACCCAGGGCATGCGTCAGGGCAACGACGTGGGCACGCAGTACCGCTCGGCGATCTACTGGGACGGCGAGGACCAGCGCCGCGCCGCCGAGGCCTCGCGTGAAGCCTACCAGCGCGCCCTGGCCGAGGCGGGCCACGGGCGCATCACCACCGAGGTCGCGCCGGCGGGCGCGTTCTACTACGCCGAGGCCGACCACCAGCAGTACCTCGGCAAGCACCCGAACGGCTACTGCGGCCTCGGCGGCACGGGCGTCTCGTGCCCCGTCGGCGCGGGCGTGGCGGGCGCCTGACGCGGAGGGACTCGGAATTCGGCGGCGGGCCCGCTATGCTCCCGCCGCTTTTTTCAACCCATGCGGACCGACATGAGCACCGAGAATCAGAACGAGCCCATGCGCAGCCCGGCGAAGATCGCCATCGCCTGGTTCCTGCTGCCCCTCATCGCCCTCGTCGTCATCGAGATCATCCGCACGTCGCACTGAGCGGCGTCAGCCCCGACCGCCCGTCGCGCAGGAAGGCCGCGATGCCGCCGAAGCGCTCGCGGAAGATCGCGAACGCGCGCGCGGTGTCGGGGCACACGCGGCCCGCGTCGACGAGCGCGAGCGCCGCGGCCTCGTCGTGCCAGTCCCCGCCGGCGACCTCCTCGGGCTGCAGCGTCACCGGGCCGTCCCAGACGCAGGCGTAGATCGCCGAGCGCACGCGCGTGCCGCCGTCGAAGCGGTGCGTGAAGAGCGGGTAGACCGGCGCGCCGGCGATGCCCATCTCCTCCTCGAGCTCGCGGACGACGTTCTCGTCGCAGGTCTCGCCGTGGACGACGGTCCCGCCGACGCACACGTCGTAGTAGCCGGGATACAGGTCCTTGGTGAGCGTCCGCTGCTGAACGAACAGGCGCGCGTCGGGGCGGAGGACGAAGCACCCGGTGGCGCGGTGCAGCAGGTTGCCGCGGCGCATCTCGCTCCGGGTCACGACCGCGACGACGCGATCCTCTTCGTCGATGACGTCGACGCGCTCCTCCGACATGGCGACCAGCATGGCCCGGCGCCGGGCCGCCGGCAATCCCGGTGACAGGCGACCGCCGGCCCGGCTATCGTGCGGGCTCGGCGTGGGTGGGGGATCCGGTGCGCGCGCTCGTGGCGTTCGTGGTGTTGTGCGCATGGTCGGCGGCCGGCGCGGCCGAGGCGCCCTGGCCCACGGCCGCCGAGCGGGCGCGGCTCGAGCAGGCGCTCGGCCAGGCGGCGGACCGGCCGGTGGCGACGGTGACCTGGGCGCGTCGGGTGGCGCAGCCCAAGAAGGGACCGACGCTCGTCCTGCTGGCGGGCGAGACGTCGACCGCGCCCGCCGGCGATCCGAAGGCGCGTCGCGAAGGCGTGCTCGCCCTCGCGGTGCTCGACGACAAGGGCGCCACCGTGCGCGACCGGCTGCGCACGCCGCTGCCCGAGACGCTCACGTGGCGCTTCCCGGCGACCGGCGACCTCGACGGCGACGCGCAGCCCGACGTGGTCGCCGAGTGGGAGGAGGCGGGCAACGGCGTGCGCCGCAGCGGCATCGCCATCGCGCGCACGGCGCCGCCGGGGCTCACGTTTCTGGAGCTGGCCGGCGCGCGCCAGGACGACCGCGCCGACGTCGCGTGCTTCGTCCCCGTCGCCGGTCAGCGGGGGCAGGCGCTCGTGATCCAGCGGCGCACGGCGGCCGGCGAGGACGCGCTGCAGCTCTTGCTGCCGCTGCCCGACGGCCACTACGGCGACGGCCGCGTGTACGCCGCGCTCATCGAGTCGCCCGGCACCGAGAAGGACGCCGTCGCGCGGTGGCGCGACGTCTTCTCCATCCGCGAGCCCGACGCCGCCCGCGTCCGCCAGTCGGCCCGCGGGGCCTGCCCGGCGCCGGGCATCCTGCTGCGCGCGGGCTCGCTCGGCGGCAAGGCCGACGGCGGCCTCTCCATCCTCGGGCCGCTCGCCGTCAGCGCGTCCGCCGTCGAGCAGGCGGTCCGCCGCCTCGGCAAGCGCGCGCCGCGCGCCCTGCTGGTGATCGCCCTCGGCAATTGAAGGCAGTGGCGCACCCCGCGCCGGCCGCGAGCACGGTGGAGCGGGCGGGGTGCGCCGGGTCGGGTCCCGCGGTCAGCGGCCCTGGCGGCCGATCGCCCGGATGAGCTGGTCCTTGGTCATCCGGCTGCGTCCCTCGATGTTCATCTCGCGCGCCTGTTCGCGCAGCTCGCGCACGGTGTGGTCCCGGAGCGAGGCGCGCCGACCGTGACCGCGCGGCGAGGTCGTCCGGCGCTGGCGCTGCTCGCCGCGCGCGGGGCGGGCGCTCGTCCTGCGCGTCGGCCCGGTGCGCTTCGTCGCGGTCTTCGTCTTGCGGCTCTGATTCTTGCCCGTCGAGGTCTTCGGCATCTCTCTCCCTCCGCTCGCGACCGATTGTCAGATGCCTTCTCCGCGGTCCCCCGATTCCAAACGAACGCGAGAAGGTCTATGAACTTCCGCCGAGGGGGTCGCGACGATGTCGGTCACGCAGGCGGAGTACCGGGCGCTGTTCGACCTCGAGGGCGTCGGCATGACCCAGGTCGACCTCCACACCGGCCGGTACACCGATGTCAACGAGCAGTTCTGTGAGCTGACCGGCTACCGGCGTGAGGAGCTGGTCGGGCGCTCGCCCGTCGACCTCACGCACCCCGAGGAGCGCTCGCGCGAGACCACGCACATGCGCGACATGGCGCAGGGCCGCACGAGCGGCTTCAGCGTCGACAAGCGATACGTCCGCAAGGACGGCGGCCTCGTCTGGGCGCACCTCGTGACGGCGCGGATCGTCGACCTGCCCGGCCGCGTGATCGGCGTCGTGATCGACATCAACGCGCGCAAGGAGGCCGAGGAGGCGCTGCGCGAGAGCGAGGAGCGCTACCGCGCCCTCTTCGAGGCCTGCCCCGTCGGCCTCGCCATCGCCACGGAGACCGGCGACCTCATCACCTGGAACGACGCCATGATGGAGCCCGGCGGCTATACGCACGCCGACATCCGGGCCATCGGCAACGTCGCCGCGCTCTACGTCAGCCTCGACGACCGGGCGCGCGTCTTCGAGATCCTCAAGCGGAACGGGTACTTGCACCGGCACCACGTCCGGTTCCGCACCCGCGAGGGCGCGCCCTACGACACGCTGCTGAGCCTCGTGCCGGTGCGCGTCGGCGGGCACACGCGCCGGTTGGCGCTCGTCGAGGACGTGACCGACCGCGTCCGCGCCGAGGGCGCCTTCCGCGAGAGCCAGCGCGCGCTCACGACGCTGATCGCCCACCTGCCGGGCATGGCGTTCCGCTGCCGGCCCGACGACGCGCGCACGCTCGACTTCGTCAGCGACGGCTGCCGCGCCCTCTCCGGTTACGCGCCCGAGGAGCTCACCCGCGGCGACGTCCCGTGGGCGAACGTGACGCACCCCGACGATCGCGAGGCGGCGCTGGCGACGATCCGCGCCGGCAGCGGACCGGCGCGCTCCTACGAGGTGACCTACCGCATCTCCACGCGGGCCGGCGAGGCGCGGTGGGTCTGCGAGCGGGGGGAGGCGGTGCTGGGTCCCGACGGCGAAGTGGTGGCGCTCGAGGGCTTCGTCTCCGACGTCACGACGCTCAAGCTGACCGAGCAGAAGCTGCTCGACCTGAAGGCCACGCTCGAGCAGCGCGTCGCCGAGCGGACCGCCGAGGCCGAGCACCGCGCCCGCCAGCTGCGCAGCATGGCCCGCGCGCTGACGCTGGCCGAGCAGCGCGAGCGCCGCCGCGTCGCCCAGGTGCTGCACGACCACCTGCAGCAGCTCCTCACGGCGGCCGGCCTGCAGCTCGCCTCGCTGCGGCGCGACGTGCCCGCCGACGACCCGCGGCAACGGCTCGAGCAGGCCGAGGCGCTGCTGCGCGAGTGCGTCGAGGTGTCGCGCTCGCTCACCGTCGAGCTCAGCCCGCCGGTGCTGCACGAGGGCGGGCTGGCCGCGGCGCTCGAGTGGCTCGGCGAGCGCATGCGCGCGCAGTACGGCCTGCTCGTCGACATGCACTTCGGCGCCGACGCCGATCCCGCGGCCGAGGAGGTGCGCGTCCTGCTCTTCCAGGCGACGCGCGAGCTACTCTTCAACGTGGTCAAGCACTCGGGCACCGCGCGCGCTCGGGTCGACATGGCGCGCACCCGCGACGGCTTCGTGGAGCTCGTCGTCTCCGACACCGGGCGCGGCTGCGATCCGTCGGTCGTGGGCACGGGCGGCTACGGCCTCAACGAGGTGCGCGGCCGCCTCGAGCTGCTGGGCGGCGAGTGCTCGTTCGACGCGGCGCCCGGCGGCGGCGTGCGCGTGACGCTGCGCGTGCGCGATGGCCGCCGGCCCGAGGCGCGCACCCCGCCCTCGCGGCTGCCGGTGCAGCGTGCCGAGCCGCCGCCGCCTCGCCCGGGCGAGGGCCGCGTGCGCATCCTGCTCGTCGACGACCACAAGATCGTCCGCGAGGGGCTCGCCGCCATCCTGGCGACGCACGGCGACCTCGAGGTGGTGGCCCAGGCCGACGACGGGCTGGCCGCCGTGGAGCTGGCGCGCTCGCTCCGCCCCGACGTGGTGGTGATGGACCTGTCGATGCCGCGCATGAACGGCATCGAGGCCACCCGCATCATCAGCGCCGAGATGCCGGAGGTGTGGGTCATCGGCCTGACGATGCACGACACGCGCACGATGGAGGCGCGCATGCGCGCCGCGGGCGCCGTCGACTGCCTCACCAAGGACGGCACCTGCGACCACCTCGTGCACACCATCCGCAGGACGGTCGGCTGACGCACTCGGGCGCCTGCCCGAGCGCCCTCGCTCCGGGCGAGTGAATCGGAAGCTCGCCGCCGCAAGTCTGCGGCTTCGCTTCTGCGCCGCCTTCGGCGCAGCTCGCTCCCGCAAGTCGGTCGCTTCGCTGCCTGCTGGCCCGGACACACCACGTCAGACGCCGCTGGTGGGCGGGGGCTCGGGGCGGCGCCCGACGTCGCTCACCGGGCCGGTGTCGTCCCAGCCCTTCGGGGCGGGGATGGTCGGGCTGACCACCTCGCGCTCGAGCGGCGCGCTCGCGGGCCGGGCGGGCGTCGCACGGCGACGGCGGATGCGGCTGTCGACCGTGTAGCGGATCGCGCCGAGGCTCGCGACGGCGAGCAGGCCGCCCATGATCGCGAGGTTCTTCAGGAAGCTCGTCTGCTGCATCGCGCGCTCGGCGCCGGAGAGCGCCCAGAACGGGTGCATGACGAGCGTCACCGGGATGAGGTACAGGAACAGCACCAGCGCGGCGACGCGCGTGAGCGTGCCCGTGAACAGCATCAGCCCGGCGACGACCTCCACGAACGCCGCCAGCACCAGGAAGAACGGCACGCCGGGGAGGCCCGCGGCGCGCATGTATTCCATGGTCGACGCCGAGTCCATGAACTTCGCCAGACCGCTCCACACGAAGATCGTGGCCAGCAGCGCGCGCCCCACGACCATCAGCGCGGGCCAGACCCGCGCGCGCTCGGCCGCCTCGGCGTCGGGCCGGCCGTACGCGAACCGCTCCAATGCCGGGTTCATCGTGGCCTCCTCTCATGCTCGGGGAATTCCCTACGCAACATGCGGACCACGCGCGTTCCGGGCGCGGAGGGGCGGCGCCCGGGGCGAATCGCCGCGCGGGCGGGCGCCGTGAGCCGGCGCCTCGGCCTCCTGGCCTGCCTGTACCTCTCGCAGGGCCTGCCCTTCGGCTTCTTCACCGTGGGCCTGCCGGCGCTCATGCGGCAGGAGCGCCTCTCGCTCGGCCAGATCGGCCTGGCGTCGCTGCTGGCGCTGCCGTGGGCGCTCAAGTTCCTGTGGTCGCCGCTCGTCGACCGCCACGGGCGGCGCCGCGCCTGGATCGTGCCGCTGCAGCTCGTCAGCGCGCTCACGCTGCTCGGCATGGCGTGGCTCGACTTCCGCACGCAGATGGCGTGGGTGTTCGCGGGCGTGCTGCTCGTGAACCTGCTGGCGGCGACGCAGGACATCGCCACGGACGCGCTGGCCGTGGAGATGCTCGCGCCCGAGGAGCGCGGGCCCGGCAACGGCGTGCAGGTGGCCGCCTACCGCCTGGGCATGGTCCTCGGGGGCGGCGTGCTGCTCATGCTGCTCGAGCACCTCGACTGGTTCCGCGCGTTCTTGTGCATGGCAGCGGCGCTGGGGCTCGCGACGCTGCCCATCCTGCTGCACCGCGAGGCCGCGGCGCCGCGCCGTCCCGCGGCCGACGGGGCCACCTGGGCCGCGATCGCCGGGCACTTCGCGCGGCCGGGCGCCTGGCGCTGGGCGCTGCTCCTCGCCCTGTACAAGGGCTTCGAGTCGATGGCCGGCCCGATGGTGAAGCCGATGCTCATCGATCTCGGGTACACGCCCGGCGACATCGGCCGCCTCTCGGGCCTCTTCGGCTCCCTGGCGGCGCTCGCCGGCGCGATGGCCGGGGGCTTCGGCGTGGCGCGCCTGGGGCGCGACCGGGCGCTGCTGGCCTTCGGCGTCCTGCAGGTGGTCACGCTGCCGCTCTACGCGCTGCCGGCCCTGCGCATCGGGGGCGAGGGCGCGGTCGTGGGCGCCATCCTCGCCGAGCACTTCTTCGGCAGCATGGCGACGGCCGCGCTCTTCACGCGCATGATGGACGCCTGCCGCCCGGGGCACGCCGCCACCGACTACACCGTGCAGGCGTGCGTCGTCGTCGTGGCGACCGGCGTGACGTCGACGTTCTCCGGCTACCTCGCCCAGGGCCTCGGCTTCCTGCTGCACCTCGAGACGCTGCCCGCCTACGCGGCGCACTTCGGCGCCACCGCCCTGCTGAGCCTCGCCGGGCTCGTGGCCGTAGCGCGGATGCTGCGCCGTCCGCTGCCGCTCGCCGGCTGACGGTTCGCGTCCGCTTTGCGGCGGATGACGCCTTCGGTCTAGGTTGCGCGCGAAACTCCGGCGAAACTCCGGCGAAACACCGGGAGAGTGGATCTTGCGAATCGTAAGGCTCGGTCAGGTCGGCTGGCTGGCCCTCGCGCTCGCCGCGACGGCGTGTGACGGTGGGGACGGCAGCGAGTCCGGCGGCGGCGGCGACGGCGGCGGCGGCAGCCTCGGCGGCGCGGGTGGCGAAGGCGGCGAGGGCGGCGCCGGCGGCCAGGGCGGCGCCGGCGGTCAGGGCGGCGAGGGCGGCCAGGGCGGCGCCGGCGGTCAGGGCGGCGCCGGCGGCCAGGGTGGCGAGGGCGGCGCCGGCGGCTGCATCCCCGCGGCGGCCGAGCGCTGCAACTTCGAGGACGACGACTGCGACGGTCAGATCGACGAGGGCCTCGGCGTGACGGACGCCTGCGAGGCGGGCGTCGGCGCCTGCCTCGTCCGCGGGCGCATCGTCTGTAGCGAAGACGGTCGCGCCGAGTGCAACGCCGAGCCCGGCGTGCCCGACGACGAGCGCTGCAACGAGATCGACGACGACTGCGACGGCCGCGTCGACGAGGAGCTCGCCATCGGCGAGCCCTGCGAGGTCGGCGAGTTCGCGTGCGCCGCGCGCGGCGTGCGCGTCTGCCTCGAGGACGGCCGCGTCGTCTGCGACGCGCAGCCGATCGCGCCCGACCGCGAGGCGTGCAACGAGATGGACGACGACTGCGACGGCGTCGCCGACGAGGACTTCGCCGGCGAGCTCGGCACGCCCTGCACCGTCGGCGTCGGCGCCTGCGCCGCCCCCGGCGTCGTCGCGTGCAACGCCGCCGGCGACGGCGCGGGCGGCCTGCACTTCGCGGGCATCCGCCAGGACGTGCCCGAGGCCGAGCTGCTCGCCGGCGGCTTCGCGCCCTGCTACGCCGGCGACTTCGGCGACGCGGGCCAGCCGATCGACGACGTCTTCGCGCGCTGCAACGGCGAGGTGCTGCTGATCGGCTGCCGCCCCGCCGGCGCCCCCACCCTCACGCTGGCGGCGATGGCCGACCGCGCCGACGTCATCTTCGACGTCGGCGACGATCCCGGCGCGACGCACACCGCCAACGGCGTCGACTTCTACTACAGCGACAACGCCTCGTGGGGCTTCGCCCCGGCCGGCAGCGGCGTCGAGCGCAACAGCTGCGACGTCGCGCAGGACCAGGGCGAGCTGCGCATGTGCTGGCACGTCAACGGCCGCAACCTCGACCCGGGGTACCGCTGCGGCTTCGACACGCCCTTCGAGTTCGGCCAGTACGAGCGCGTGGTCTACCACCGCCCGGGCCCCCTGGACGGCCCGCCGCCGCTGACCTGCGAAGGGCAGCCGGGCGAGCCCGCCGAGGAGACCTGCAACACGGTCGACGACGACTGCGACGGCGAGGTCGACGAGGGCTTCGGCGTCGGCGAGGTCTGCGAGGGCGAGTTCGAGGCCTGCTTCCACGGCGAGCGCCGCTGCACGCCGGAGGGCGAGCGGGTGTGCGAGGCGGTGCCCAACGTGCGGGGCCCCGAGACCTGCAACGGCATCGACGACGACTGCAACGGCGAGGTCGACGACGTGCCGGGCCTCGGCGACGCCTGCACCGCCGGCCTCGGCCAGTGCGCGCGCCAGGGCGTGGCCCGGTGCGGCGAGGGCGAGCCGGTGGCGCTCGACTTCGCGGGCGTCCGCGAGGACCTGCCGCTGACCGACCTCGAGCGCGGCGGCTTCCGGCCGTGCTGGGAGGGCCACTTCGGCTCGCAGACGCCGGTGGCCGAGATCCTCGAGGCGTGCGGCGAGGACGTGCTCCTCATGGGCTGCGGTCCGCGCGACGGCGACGCGCTCCAGGTCGCCGCCATGGGCCGCCGCGAGGACGTGATCTTCGACGTGGGCGTCGACGCCGAGGCCGTGCACACCGCCAACGGCGTCGACTGGTACTTCAGCGACGCCTGGTCCTGGGGCTTCGCGCCCGGCGGCGCCGGCGTGGAGCGCAACTCGTGCGACACCCGCAACCGCGGCGACGGGGCGCAGCGCATGTGCTGGCACACGAACGAGGGCCACCTCGACGGCGGCTACCGCTGCGGCCGCAACCAGGTCTTCGGCCGCGAGTACCGCCGCGTCATCTACCAGCGCGCCGGCCAGGTGGGCGTCGGGCTCGTGTGCAGCGCGGCGCCGGGCGAGCCCGAGGCCGAAGCCTGCAACACGCGCGACGACGATTGCGACGGCGTCGCCGACGAGGACTTCGACATCGGCGGAGCGTGCGAAGGCGACTTCGCGAGCTGCTTCCACGGCGAGCGCGCGTGCACGCCCGAGGGCGAGATGCTGTGCCTGCCGACGCTCAACGATGACGCCGTCGAGATCTGCAACGGCGAGGACGACGACTGCAACGAGGCGATCGACGACGTCGCCGGTCTCGGCGAGCCCTGCGTCGTCGGCCTCGGCGAGTGCGCCGCCGAGGGCGTGCTCACGTGCGAGCCGGGCGCGCCGGCGTTCCTCGCCTTCGCGGGCATCCGGCAGGACGTGCCCCTGGCCGAGATCCGCGCGGGCGGCTTCGTCGAGTGCTTCAGCGGCGACTTCAGCGACTTCGAGCCGCCGGTGGAGGACGTGCTCCGGCGGTGCCAGGGCGACGTGATGCTCATCGGCTGCGGTCGCGCCGACGGCGACGCGCTGCAGCTCGCGGCGATGGCGGCGCGCGAGGACGTGATCTTCGACACCGGCATGGAGCTCGACGCGGTCCACACCGCGAACGGCGTCGACTGGTACTTCAACGACTCGTGGTCGTGGGGCTTCGCCCCCGAGGGCGCGGGCGTCGAGCGCCAGTCGTGCGACACGCGCGAGGACGACGGCGAGCGGCGCATGTGCTGGCACACCGGCGACGGCAACCTGAACGGCGGCTACCGCTGCGGCAACGACTTCCCGTTCGAGCCCGGCTTCCGGCGCGTGGTCTACGTCCGCGGCGGATCGCTCGAAGGCGGGCTGTCGTGCACCGCCACCCCGGGCGAGCCCGCCGAGGAGGCCTGCGACGAGCTCGACAACGACTGCGACGGCCGCGCCGACGAGGACTTCGGCGTCGGCGCGCCCTGCGTGGCGGGCCTCGGCGCCTGCCGACGCCGCGGCGTCACCGAGTGCAACGAGGCCGCCCAGGCGGTGTGCGGCGTCGCGCCGGGCGAGCCCTCCGAGGAGGCGTGCAACGGCATCGACGACGACTGCGACGGCGAGATCGACGAGGGCCTCGAGTGCCCGTTCTTCGCCTCGTGCCAGGCGGCGCTCGACGCGGGCAACGACGAGAGCGGCATCTACCCGCTGATCGATCCCGAAGGCGGCGTGGTCAACGTCTACTGCGACATGACCACCGACGGCGGCGGCTGGACGCTCGTCGCCAGCACGGCGCTCGGCACCCTGAACGACCAGTCGTCGGCCTGGTACGACGACCTGACGACGCTCGCCCCCGAGAACGCCCACGAGGGCATCTGGGGCGGCGTCGCCGGCCTCGCCGACCGCTTCGACGTGCGCTTCGCCTGCCGCGACGCCCTCGGGCCGGCCGACGCGCCGCTGACGGTCGACCTGTCGTTCTACGACGTCGGCTGGTACGGCGAGTGGGCGGCGGCGCCGAACGACGAGGCGAGCTGCTTCGAGGAGCTCGACGGCCAGGGCCAGACGGTGCCGCCGGTCGCGCGCCGGAACAACGTGAGCGGCGAGGTCCGCGAGCTCGGCGACCAGTGGGACTCGGGCGCGATGGAGGGCGAGGACTTCTGCGGCGACGACGGCGACTTCACCCTCGACTTCGACGACCGCGGCATGGACGGCCCGCTCGACGGCACCGACTGGGGCGAGGACGACGCCCAGGCCAAGTGCGGCTTCAACGACAACGCCGCCGGCCAGTGGTTCATCTTCGTCCGCGAAGTGGCGCCGCGCTGACCCCCCTCCGCCCGCCGCGGCTCCGCGGCGGGCGCCCTCCGACCCTCCAATCACTCGAGTTGAGTCCACGGAGGCCGCCAGGCAGCCGCCGGACACTCACCGTGAGTCCGCGGAGGCCGCCGGGCGGCCGCCGGACACTCACCGTGAGTCCGCGGAGGCCGCCGGGCAGCCGCCGGACACTCACCGTGAGTCCGCGGAGGCCGCCGGGCGGCCGCCGGACACTCAATTCCAGTCACTGGAGGCCCCCGAAGGCCCCCCCGGGGCTCAATTCCAGCCTTTGGAGGCTGCCGGGCGGCGGCGCGGCGTCGTCCGGCGACTCGCGGCGCGCCGGACGGACCGTCCGTCGTGCTCGTCAGGGCGCCTCGCGCCGGAACACGACGGTGTGGTTGTTGGCGGGCATCTCGACGACGGACGCGCAGGCGAATCCGTGGCGCGCCGCGGTCACGGTGACGACGTCGAGGTCGCGGACGCCCCACGCGGGGTCGCGGGCGCGCAGCGACGCGTCGAACGCCTCGTTGCTCGGCGCGAGGAAGCGTCCGCCGAACGCGAACGGGCCGTAGAGGCAGAGGACGCCGCCGGCCGGCAGCACGCGCGCCGCGCCCGCCAGCAGGCCCTCTGCCGCCGCCCACGGGGCGATGTGGATCATGTTGGCGCAGAACACCGCGTCGGCCCGGTCCACGGGCCACACCGGGTCGCGCACGTCGAGGCGCAGCGGCGGCCGCACGTTCGGCAGCCCGGCCTCGGCGCGCCAGGCGGCGATGCTGGCGAGGTTCGCCTCGTCGACGTCGGTCGGCTGGAACTCGAGACGCGGCAACGCGGCGGCGAAGTGGACGACGTGCTGGCCGGTGCCGCTGGCGATCTCGAGCACGAGGCCGGCGGGCGGCAGCACGCCGCGCAGCACGTCGAGGATGGGGCCGCGGTTGCGCTCGGCGGCGGGGGCGGAGCGCTTCATGGCGCCCGGCCCGGGGTGGGCCCCTTCGCGGCCGGGCGGGACGGATCCGCCGACCAGTCGCTCCACGAGCCCTCGCAGCGCAGGGCGCCGTCGCGGCCGGAGAGCGGCTGGGCGAGCAGCGCGGCGGCGCGGCGGCGCATCCCATCGGCGAGGCGGTGTACGACGAAGCCGCTGACGACGGTCGTGGCGATGACGATGCCGAAGTCGGCCGGCGCGAGCGGCGCGAGGTCGAGCGCCACGCGCAGCGCCGGCACCGAGAACGCGACCCCCTGCAGCACGACCATGAGCGCCACCGCGCCGAGCAGGGTGCGGTTCGGCGGCGGGACCTCGTCGAGGCGCCGCACCGCGAAGCCGAGCGTCGCCGACACGAGCGGCAGGTAGCAGAAGACCATCGTCCGCGTGACCTCGGGGTCGCGCCCGGTGAGCGGCAGCAGCATGAGCAGCGCGAGGTCCGTCCCGCCGATGATGGCGCCGGCGAGCGCGATGAAGCGCAGCGTCCGGCCGGCGAGGATGGGCGCGCCGGGCGCGTTCGGCGGTCGCCGCATCACGTCCGGGTTGCGCTCGACGGCCATCGCCAGGGCCGGGAAGGAGTCGGTCACGAGGTTGATCCAGAGGATCTGGACCGCGGTGAGCGGCAACAGCAGGGCGCCCTCGGGCGTGCGCAGGCCGAGGGCCACCGCGAGCGCCATGCCGCCGAGGATGAGCAGCATCTCCGCGAGGTTGTCCGTGAAGAGCAGCCGGATGAACTTGAGGATGTTCTGGTAGATGCTGCGCCCCTCTTCGATGGCGGCGACGATCGTCGCGAAGTCGTCGTCGAGCAGCACGACGTCGGCCACCTCGCGCGCCACGTCGCTCCCGCGCATGCCCATGGCCACGCCGACGTCGGCGCGCTTGAGCGCCGGCGCGTCGTTGACGCCGTCGCCGGTCATCGCCACGACGTGCCCGTCGGCCTTCAGCGCCTCGACGATGGCGAGCTTCTGCTCGGGCGCCACGCGCGCGAACACGTTGGTCGCGCGCACCGCCTGCGTCAGCGCCTCGCCGTCGAGCGCCGCCAGCCTGTCGCCGGTCACCGCGTGGTCGGCGTCGATGCCGATGGCGCCGCCCACGGCGAGCGCGGTCGCCGGGTGGTCGCCGGTGACGAGCAGGACGCGCACGCCCGCCGCCCGCGCGCGGCGGATGGCGTCGGGCACCTCGGCGCGCGGCGGGTCCCAGACCATGACGAGGCCGAGCAGCTCGAGGTCCTCTTCGGCCTCGCCGTCGCCGCGGGCGAGCGCCAGCACGCGCAGGCCCTCGGCGGCGGCGGCCTCGGTGCGGGCGAGCCAGGCGCGACGCTCGGCGTCGTCGAGGCGGCAGCGGCCGAGCAGCTCCTCGGGGGCGCCCTTGAGCCAGGCCACGCGGCGGCCGCCCTCCTCTACCGTGGCGCGCGTGAACCTCCAGGCGGCGTCGAACGGACGGGCGGCCACCCGCGGGCCGCCGGCGCGCAGCGCGGCCACGTCGAGGCCTTCGGCCGCGGCGTAGCGCAGGAGGCCGGCGTCGATCGGGTCGCCGGCGCCGCTGCCGGGGTCGGCGTCGTTGGCGTGGACGAGGGCCCGCAGCGCGGCGTCTCGGTCGGTGGCCTCGAGGCGGCGCACGTCCATGCGGCTCTCGGTCAGCGTCCCGGTCTTGTCGGTGGCGATGACCGTCACCGCCCCGAGCGCCTCGACCGCCGCGAGACGGCGCACGACGGCGCGCCGCCTCGCCATCCGCTCGGTGCCGAGCGCCAGCGTCAGCGTCAGCACCGCGGGCAGGCCTTCGGGCACCGCCGCCACCGCCAGCGCCACCGCGAAGAGCAGCAGGTGCGCGAAGTGCTCGACCCCTTCGACGACCACGCCGAGGCCGACGAGCACGACCGCGAGCGCCAGCATCCAGCGGGCGATGCGCGCGCCGAACGCGTCGAGGCGCTTCTCGAGCGGCGTGGCCTCCTCCTGCAGCGCCGCGAGCGATCCCGCGAGGCGACCCATGGCGCTCGCCGGTCCGGTGCCGGTGACGTCGAGCAACCCCTGCCCGCGGACCTGGATCGTGCCGCTGAACAGCGTCTCGCCCACCGCCTTGTCGACGGGCACCGACTCGCCGGTGAGGATCGACTCGTCGACGAGCACCCCGTGCCCCTGCACGAGCGCGCCGTCGGCGGGCACGCGCTCGCCCTCCGACACGCGCACGCGGTCGCCGGGGACGAGCTCGCGGCTCGGCAACCGCGTCCACGCGCCGTCGCGCAGCGCCCACGCGCGCGGCGCCGCCATCTCGCGCAGGCGGGCCAGGGCCGCGTCGGCCTTGCGCTCCTGCCAGAAGCCCAGCCACGAGTTGAGCGACACGATGGCGAAGATCGCCAGCGCCTCGACGGGCACGCCGCGGGCGCCCTCGGCGATCCACAGGCCGGTCTCGACGGCGAGCGCGCCGAGCAGCAGGTACACGAGCGGGCTCTTCAGCTGCCGCAGCAGCCGGCGCAGCGTCGAGGGGCCCCGCGCCTCGGGCAGCGCGTTCGGCCCGACCTCCGCACGGCGGCGTTCGGCCTCGGCGCTCGTCAGCCCCGCTGGGATCATGGCCTCCACGCCACCGCAGGCAGCGCAAGCGGCGTGCCATCCGGGCCCGCCGTCAGTCGCCGCGCGCGAGCAGGGCGCAGACCTCCTCGTCGCTGGTCTGCCCGAAGTCGTCGTACCAGTACCCGATGGCCATCAGATCGGACGGCTCGGCGAGCGCGACCACCTCGTCGGCCTCGCGGCAAAGCGCCTCGGTCGTCTGCGCGGCCGCCACCGGCACCGCGACCACGAGGCGGCCGACGCCGAGCGCGCGCAACGCCCCGATGGCGGCGCGCACGGTGCCGCCGGTGGCGATGCCGTCGTCGACGAGGAGCACCGTCCGGTCGCGCAGATCGGGCAGCGGACGGTCGCCGCGGTAGCGCCGCACGCGGCGGTCGAGCTCGCGCTGCTCGCGCTCGACGACGGCGGCCACGTCGCCTTCGGCGGCGCCGACCAGGTGGCGGATGCGATCGTTGATCCAGCGGGCGCCCCCCTCGGCCAGGGCGCCCATGCCGAGCTCGGGGTTGCCCGGCGCGCCGAGCTTGCGCGCGACGATGACGTCGAGCGGCGCCCCGAGCGCGCGCGCGACCTCCCAGGCGACCGGGACGCCGCCGCGCGGCAGCCCGAGCACGACCACATCGCGGCCGCGCCACGCCTCGAGTCGCCGCGCGAGCTGCCGGCCCGCGTCCTCTCGGTTCCGGAACCGCTGCATGATCACCTCCGTGCGTGGCCTCCGCGCCGGAGCGCCGCAAGATGCGGGCCGTCCGGCCCGTGCCGCGCGGGGCGCCGGCAGTCCGGCCCGAGGCGCTCCACGCGGCGACCGCCGAGCGCCCCGGCGCGCGGACGCGCCGTCACCGGGCGCCGGCGCCCGACGGCGCGTCCGCGACGGCGGACGGGAGGCCCGCAGCGCCGCGCCCCGGCGTGCTCCGCCGGAGGCGAGCGACGCGTCTCGTCGGCGCATGCTCGCGGCGTCGTCGCGCCGCATGGAGAATGCGCGGGACCTGCGGCCGAGCACGAGCACGAGCACCGACCGGGCGTAAGATGTCGCGACGCGTCCGTCCGGTGAACGGTGAAATCGACTCTCGCTGCGCTCGCCCTCTTCGCCGTCGCGCTCGCCGGGTGCGACCAGGCGGCATCCGACGGCGCGCCGGCCGACGCCGCCGCGCCCGCCGACGCCGCCCCCGCCGACGCGGCGCCTCTCCCCGACGCGGGCCCGCCGGCGTTCGCCTTCCCCCCGGACACGACCGACGTCCTGCACGACGGCCGGCGCTTCGTCGCGGTGGCCGCCGCCGACGACACGCCGGGGCAGCCCGCGGAGGCCATCGTCCTCACCTCCGAGGACGGCCACCGCTGGCGGCTGCGCTTTCGCGAGCGCACCGGCGCGCCGTGGGAGGTCGCCGCGGGCGACGGCGCGCTCGTCGCGGTCGGATCGAGCCTGCGCGACACGCCCGACGGCTTCCGCTGGAACGACGTCGCGCTCCGCTCGGCGGACGGCGGCGACACCTGGACGCCGGCGCCCGCGCCGCCCTTCCACCCGAAGTCGGTGGTGTTCGCGAGCGGCCGCTTCCTCGTCGCCGGCGAGGACGCCGACGATCGCGTGCGCACGATGGCCTCCGCCGACGGCGCCACCTGGGACGCGCCGCGCGCGCACGACATCGACGCCCGCTGGCCGAGGCTCGTCGCCGGCGCGCCGGGCCTCGTCCTCGTCGCGTCCGGGGAGCGCGGCCTGCACTTCTCCGCCGACGGCGCCGCGTTCGCCCCCGTCGACCTCGGGCGCCCGCCGCACGTCCTGCCCGCGGCGGTCCTCGCCGTCGAGGGCCGCCTCGAGGTGCTGTTGACGGCGCGCGGCGACGAAGGCGAGCGCCTGGCCGTCGAGCGCGTCCGGTCCGCGGACGGCCACCTCTGGACGGACGCGCCCTGGCCCGCCGACGGCCCCGTCTTCACGGACGCGGTCGCGGTCGACGCGGGCCACGTCGCCACCGACGGCCGCCTGTGGCGGAAGGCGGGCCCCTTCGACGCCGAGGGCTGGCGCGTCGTCCACGAGGGCGCAGGCGGTTTCGTCGCGCTCGCGGCCGCCGGGCGGACCGTCGTCGCCGTCGGCCACCGCGCGATCGCGGTCAGCGACGACGGCGGCGAGACCTGGGCCGACGCCTCCCTCGCCGAGTAGTCGGCGCAGTTGTCTCGCAACGGGATGACACGTTATTCGTGCCGGCGGGGGTGCACGGGATGAAACGGGTCACGATCGCGGTCATCGGCGTGTGGGCGGGCGTCGCCCATGCGGCGCCGCGCAAGAGCTTCCTGACGCTGGACCGGCAGGACACCGCCACGCGCGTGGGCCTGCAGGCCGGCCTCCACCTGTACGACGAGGACGATTTCTACGGCCGCCGCCTCGAGTTCTACGGCCAATATGCCGGCGAGAGCGCCGGGTTCTATGCCCGGCTCGCGACGGCGACGCTCGTCCCCGACGACGGGCCGAGCCTCGAGGGCACCGGCAACATCGAGCTCGGCGCCTTCGGCCTCAAGCGTGCGGACGGCATCGACCTCGTCTTCCGCGGCGGCGTCTCGCTGCCCACTGGCGACGACGGCGAGGGCTTGTTCGCGCATGCGCTCACCGCGTTCGAGCGCATGACCGACTACATCACGACCACGGCGCCCAACGCGCTCGGCCTGCGACCGTCGTTCTCGGCGATCGGGGGCGGCGACCTGTTCTGGCGCCTCGACCTCGGCACCGACGTGCTCATCGACATGAGCGACGAGGAGGACGCGGTGAGGCTGCGGGACGACGCCGAGGCCTTCGCGCGCCTCAACGTCGGCGTCGGCGCGCGCTTCGGCGACGGCGGCACTGTCACGGCCGAGCTCGCCAACCTCGCCGCGCTGACGGCAGAGGACGTCGACGGCGAGGACGCGGTGATCCACACGGCCGCCGTCTCGTTGGGCTACGCGGGCAGCTTCGTCCAGCCTTCGCTCGGCTTCGTGCTGCCCCTCGACGAGAAGGCCCGCGACGCGCTCAAGCTCATCGTGGTGGGCACGGTGCAGATCGTCGGTCTGCCCTGATTGCCCCTGCGCCCGCCCCTCCCCTACGCTGCCGCGTGAGGAGGGAGGCCGTGGTGCGGCTCTTGTGCGCGCTGGTGCTGCTTTCGGGGTGCGGAGGCGGCGGCGGGGACGACGACGGCGATGCCGACGTGGCGACCGACGCCGCGCCCGCCGTCGACATGGCCGCGCCCGATCTCGACGCGGCCCCGTCGTCCGACGCGCTGCCCACCGACGCGGCCCCGCCCGACGCCGTGATGGATGCGGCTCCGCCGATCGCGACGCGCGTGTGGGTCGGCGTCAACGACATCCCCGAGGACATGCTCGGCCAGGCGCCCGCCCGCTGGATGGAAGCGCCGGTCACCTTCACGTGGACGCTGCCGCCGGACCGCTGGACGATCGAGGTCCACGTCGAGGCGGGCCCCGGCTGGCAGCCCGACGGCATGCCCTACCTGCTGTGGCGCTTCGTGTCGGCCTCGCACCCGCCGGTGGTCGTCCGCGCCGCCGACGTGTCCCCCGAGGGCGGCCGGTGGACGGCCGTCGAGGGCGGCCGCGTCTGGCAGGCGCAGGTGGTGAACGCCCCGTCGCCCGAGGCCGGCGACTACACGCTGCAGGCCAAGGTGGGCGACCTCTTGTCGACGCCGCTCCGGCTCGCGGTGGCGCCGCTGTCGCCCGAGGCCGATCCCTTCGAGGAGGTCGACCCCTGGCTCGTCACCTTCTCGCGCGACCTCGGGCGTCTCGAGGTCACCTTCGCCGACGGCGTCTTCACGGTCGCCACCGCGGCGGGCGCCGACGGCGTCCCCGACTTCGACGAGGCGCTCGAGGCCGTCGGCCTGCTCGGCGGCGACGAGGCGTGGCGCGCCGCGATCGTGGGGCGGGTGCGCGAGGCGATGCGCGGCTGGCTCCACCGCTTCTTCCTGCTCGGCGAAGGCGGCGCGATCGGCGAGGACTCGGTGCGCATCCGCTTCGCGCTCGAGGGCGATCCCGACGCGCCGGCGCCCGACGACGCGGGCTGGTCGCGCATCGCCGTCGGCGGCGACGACCCGCGGCAGGAGGCGGGCCGCGCCTTCTTCGGCCGCGCGGCGCTCGACTGGAACAACACGCGCGCCGACGACGACACGCGCCCCGACCGCGGCATCTTCACGACCTCGTTCCTGCGCTTTCTGATGGGCAACCCGGTGACGGCCATCCTGGTCGCCGAGTACGCGCCGGCGGCGGGCGGGACGCCGTTCGGGAGCCTGCCCGGCGACGCCGCGTTGCTGGCGCCGGACCTCGACCCGGACACGCTGCCGGCCGGGCAGCGCACGCGCGCGGCGCGCTTCAAGCTCCTGATCGAGTACGTCCCGCTGGCGCTGGCGTCGGTGACGGCCCACGAGATCGGGCACTCGTTGGGGCTGGTGAAGCCGGGGCCGCCGCCGTACGGGCTGCTCGGCGGCGTCGAGGGGCCGTGGGTGGCCGAGCCGCTCGACGAGCACCACATCGACACGCCCGGCGCGAACCTCATGCAGTCGGGGCGCAGCTTCCGCCTCTCCGAGGCCTTCGGCGACCCGCCGGCCTTCAACGCGCCGAACCTCGCCTACCTGCGGCGGCGCCTCGTCGTCCTGCCGGATCCGCCGTGAGGATCTGTCCGCGCTGCCTCGCGCGCACCGGCGAGGGCACCGCCCGCTGCCCGAGCGACGGCGCGGCCACGCTGCCGCTCGACGGCGAAGCGTGGCCGGTGGGGCAGGTGCTCGCCGGGCGCTTCCTCGTCCAGGGGCTGCTCGGGCGCGGCGGCATGGGCGTCGTGTACCGCGCGTGGCAGCTCTCGACGGAGCGGCCCGTCGCGCTGAAGGTGCTGCCCACCGCGGTCAGCGGCGACGCGGAGATGGTGGCGCGCTTCCTGCGCGAGACGCGGGTCACCGCCAGCCTGCGCTCGCCGCACACGGTGACGGTGCTCGACGCCGGCCGGCTCGACGACGGCACGCTCTACCTCGCGATGGAGCTGATCGGCGGGCGGCCGCTCTCGCGGGTCCTCGCCGAAGAAGGGCGCCTGTCGCCGGCCCGCGCCCTCGACGTCGCCGCGCAGATCTGCCTGTCGCTCGAGGAGGCCCACGCGCGCGGCCTCGTGCACCGCGACCTGAAGCCGGCCAACGTGATGGTCGAGTGGATCGGCGCCGGCCGCGAGTTCGCCAAGGTGCTCGACTTCGGCATCGCCAAGGTGCTCGACAGCGCCGACCACACCGACGTGGACTCGCGCGTCGACGCCGGGCCCGGCACCCCGGCGTACATGAGCCCCGAACAGCTCAAGGGCGAGCCGGTGGGGCCGGCGTCGGACCTCTACGCGCTGGGCCTCGTGCTCTTCGAGATGCTGGCCGGACGGCGCCCGTTCGAGGCGGACTCGGCGATCACCGTGATGCTGCGGCACCTTCAGGATCCCCCGCCGCGCCTCGCCGAGGTGGCGCCCGACCTGCGCGGCGCCGCGGCGCTCGACGACCTCGTGCAGCGCTGCCTCGCCAAGGATCCGGCGGCGCGGCCGTCGTCGGCGGCGGCGCTGCGGGGCGAGCTCGAGGCGCTGGCGCGCACCGTGCCGGCGGGCGTCTCGGCGCCGCTGCCGGCGGCCCACCCCGATCCGGTCGCGGAGACGCTCGACAGCGTCCCGGTCGTGGCCGGCGCGACGGCGCCCGACGGCGGGCAGGTGGTGGCCGCGCCGCCGACGGCGCCGGCGCGCAGGGCGGTGCTCGAGCTGAAGGCCTGGGGCTGCTCGATCCAGCTGGCGCTCGCGCTCGGCGCGGTGCTGTTGATCGCGATTCCCCTGTGGAACCGGGGCGGCGGGCTCGAGGCGCCGAACGCCACGGTCGCGCCGGTCGATCCGGTGGCCGCGGCGTCGCGGCCGGCGGCGAAGGGCGCGGCGCCGCGGCCCGCCGAGGTCGACGACGTGGCCGCGCCGGCGTCCATGGCCCGGCCATCGCCCGCGGAGGACACACCGGCGGTCGTCGACGAACGGGCGGAGGCGTCCGCCGCCGTCGCCCGGGTCGCGCCGCCACCCGCCGACGAAGCGGCGAAGGGCGACACGAGAGACGCGCCGGTCGCCGTCGCGCTCGCGGACGAGCCGGCGCCGCGCGTGGCGGCCCGGCCGTCGCGGACCGGCGGTGCACGCCGCCCCGCCGAGGTCGGCGCCGCCACCGCCGCCCGCCCGTCCCCGGTCGGCGAGGACGAGCCGGTCGGCGCCGCCGCCACCGCCGCCCGCCCGACCCCGGCCGGCGAAGACGGCGCCGTCGCCGCCGCCGCGCGCCCGTCCGAGCCCGCCGGCGCGCGCGCCGAGGCCGGAGGGCGCGCCACGAAGCCCGCCGCGACCGGCGCCTCGACGCCGCCGTCCGCCGTCGCGCCGCGTCCGACGGAGGCCGCCACCGTCGTCGCCCGCGCGCTGGCCAATCGTGCCGCCGACGTACGCCGCTGTCGCACGACCGAGGCGCCGCTCCGCCTGCGCGTGCGCGTCGACGTGACCGCCGACGGCCGCGTCGCCGCCCCGCCCGAGACCCCCGCCTGCCTGCGCGCGCTCTTCGCGAGCCTGCGCGTCGAAGGCCCGGCGGCGCGCGGCGTGGTCATCGTCGTCGATCCCTGAACGAGCTCAGGGGAGCACGGTCACCTCGCCGCAGCGCTCGGCCGCCGGCGGCGGCCCGTCGCGTCCGAGCAGGAGGTGCACCTCGTCGAGCTGCGCCGCGAGCCGCCCCTCCCGCTGATCGGCCACGACGGGCCGGTGGCCGATGGCCTGACGCCCGGGCGCCGGCGGCACGATCTCGACGTCCCTGGGCGCGCCGCCGACGACACGGACGTCGACGCAGCTCCACTGGCCGTCGAGGGCGAGGTGGAGGCGCGCGTCGGCGACGAACAGCTCCACCGACGACCAGACGTCGGCGCGCACCGTGAGCGGAAAGCGCGCGCGGACCGTCTGCGGGCCGGCGGCGGTGAGCTGCGCCCACTCGAAGTACGGGGTGAACGACGCCGGGCCGCCGTCGAGGCCGAGCTCCCAGCCGCCGGCGAGGCCGAGCCCCGGCGCGCCGGGGATGACCGACGAGACGATCGCCTGTTCGCCGCGGCTGCCCTGGAGCGGCCGGATCCACAGCGAGGCGGTGAACGGCGGCTGGCCGAAGAGGTCGGAGAGCAGCTCGAAGCGCTGTCCCGCCTCGTCGCGGAGCTCGATGCCGCAGCCTTCGACGCCCGAGACGGGCTTGACGTCGAGCGAGGGCGAGCCGCTGGCGAACGGGGGCGGCGTCCCCCCGGCCACGAGGGGATCGAAGCCGTCGTCGAAGAGCCAGAGGGCCATGGTGCGGGCGTTCCCCCCGGCGACGACGCCCGGCGGGCCGGCGCCCGGCACGGCGCGCGCCTCGTGGGGCACGGGATCGGCGCAGAACCGCACCGCCGCGTCCGGGGCGCCGGCGTCGCGCGCCGGCGCCGCGTCGGGTGTCGCCGCGTCGGGTGTCGCCGCATCCGGGATCGCGACGCGCCCGTCCGGATCGGGCGAGGGCGCGCCGTCGCTCGCCACCTCCCCGTCGCGCGTGGGCACACCGCCGGCGTCCGCCGCGAGGCAGTAGCCCTCGGCGCACACCTGCCCGTCGTCGCAGTCGCCCGGCGCCTCGCACTTGCCGCCGAGGTCGGCGCTGCAACCCGCGAGCGCCACCATCAGGAACGCCCGCCTCACCACGTCGCTCTCCACCCGGCGTACCCGGGACCAATCGCCACGCCCTCCGCCTCGGGCTCGAGCAGCCACAGCGCCACCCCCGCCGCCAGCAGCGCCCCGCCGGCGACGAAGCCGACGTTCGCCCCCGTCGCCGCCGACTCCGCGTCTTCCTCGGCGGCGCGCTTGGCCCGCGGCGTCTTCGCCGCGTCGTAGTCGTCCGTGGCCGACGCGAGCTGCGCCGCGAAGACGCCGCCCGTCACGAGGCCCGCCGCGCCCAGACCCAGTGCGACATAGGCGAAGGGCCGCAGCGAGGGCGGCGGCTCGGCAGGCGCCTCGGTCGCGGCCTTCGGCGCCTCGTTCGCCCCGAACGCGCGCATCACGCGGATGCGACGCTCCACGTCGGCGCGATCGTCGGCGCCGGGGAGCCGCTTCAGGTACAGCTCGTAGTGGTAGATCGCCGGCTCGAGCCGCCCCAGCTCTTCGTTGGCGCGTGCGATGTTGTAGAGGAGCTCCGGCGCGTCATCGAGCTTGTACGCGTGCTCGAAGCGCTCGAGCGCCCGCACGAACTCGCCGGCCCGGAACGCCGCCGCGCCGTCCTCGTAGGCCTGCCGCGCCTCGGCCACCGCCGGGTCCACCGCCTCGGGCGCCGCCGGCGCCTCCTGCGCCCCCGCCGCCGCCGGCACTGAAAGCACCACCGCCACCACGACCCGCACGTGCACCTCCCCCCGCGGTCGGCGCCATGCTACGGCACGTCGGCGCGCCGCGTCATCGTCTCCGGTGGCCGGCCGCGGCGCGCCGGGGCATGATGCCGGCATGTCGATCCTGCGGCACTTCCAGAAAGTCTCCCAGGCGCCGACCCGGCCGCACCCCACGCCGGTCGAGCGCCCGTTCGACGTCGCCGACCTGTATCGCGGCCCGCTCGACGAGGGCGGCGTCGAGTCGCAGGTGGCCGTCCCGCTCGACGAGAAGCTGCGGCAGGCCTACTTCTGGGTCACCAACCACGCCATCATCAACCCGTTCTACGACATCGAGTACAACGAGGCACCGCCGCAGCAGTTCACGCTCGGCGACCAGAAGATCCGCGTCACGCTGCCCTCGGACCAGAGCTATTCGAGCTACGTCCTGCTGCCGCTGCTCAACCTGGCGGTGCGACGGCGCTGCCTGCTGGTGGGTGGGCCCGGGCGAGGCAAGACGGCGATCGCCATCCTGATGGGCGTGCTCTCCGGTTACTCGCTGCGGGACGTGAAGCGCGGCATCCAGCACGGGCAGCCGCAGATGACCATCGCCGACCTGCTCGGCAACCCGCTGCCGTCGTCGCTGGTGAACGCCACCGACATGGACGAGGTCAAGATCGCGTGGCGGCGCTGGCTCGGCATGCGCATCAAGATCATCGACGAGTACAACCGCATCCCGACGCGCACGCAGTCGGCCCTGCTGACGGTCATGGCCGACAACTACGCGGAGATGTACGACCAGATCTACGAGTGCCCCGACGCCGCCTGGTATCTCACGGCCAACGACGACGCCGGCGGCGGCACCTACCAGGTCATCGAGGCGCTGCGCGACCGCATCGACGTCGTCGTCAAGGCGCTGCACTTCAACACCCGGTTCCTCAACGAGCTGCTGCTGCGCATCGAGGCCGGCGTGAAGCCCGAGGCCGTCGTGCCGCCGGAGATCGTCTTCACCACCGAGGAGCTCGACGCCGCCGAGCGCGAGGTGCGCCAGGTCGCGGTGCCGCCCGCCGTCCGCCGCCGCATCGAGTTCTTCGCCAGCCACTTCGAGTTCTTCGAGCCCGCCGCGCGCCAGGTCGAATACATGACCAAGGACACGGTGAAGCTCGCCGGCATCGAGCTGCACACGCTCGCCGGCGAAGAGACGGGCAAGGACGCGGTGGCCGACCTCGGCAGTCAGACGCGCAACGGTCTGTCGGTGCGCGCCCTCATGACCGTGCTGTCGTTCGTGAAGGCGATGGCCTGGTTCCGCGGCGACCGCGAGGTCTCCCACGAGGACGTCCGCCAGATCCTGCCGTTCGTGCTGCACGACAAGCTGGTGCAGAACGCGGACTCGCCGTTCTTCGAGCAGTCGGGCAACGGCGCGCTGCGCAGCGACCACGTGAGCTGGATCCGCAATCTGTTCGATCTGTCGTGCCGCGAGTACGACCGGCTGGGCCTCGACCGCGACGACCCGGTCGAGCGCCTCTCCGCCGAGTTCGACCGCGGTCTCGAAGGCATCGGCGAGGACGAGGTGCGGCGCCGCCTCGTCGCGATCGAGCGCACGCTGCGCGAGTGGAGCGGCGGCCGCAAGCTCTACGGACACATGTACGACGATCTGTTGAAGCTCAAGTACCTGCACCAGCGCTACACCAACTACCTGAAGTGGCTGCAGTGGAAGGGATGACGCCGCTGCACGCCGCGCTCGAGCGCGGCCGCGATCGCTACAACGCGAAGTTCGCGCAGGCGCGGCGCGCGAGCCGCAAGGTCGAGGGCGCGGCCTTCGCCGAGCACCTCGACGCGCTCGTGGCGCCGATCGTCGCCGCCGTGCCGGCCGAGGCCGCCGATGCCTCGACCGAAGCGCTGTACGATCTGTCGCTCGATCTGATGACACGCTCGCTGCTCGGGCATCCGGCCGTCGTCGCCGTGTGGCGCGACCTGCTGCCCGAGGTGGCCGCGCTGCTGGCTCAGGCGCCGCGGCGCGTCGTGGCGTCGCTGTCGAACGCGGCGCTGGCCTTCGACGACCCGGCGCGCTGGATCGCAGCCATGGCCGACATCGCGCCGCGCTGCGCGACGCCCGACGAGCTGCTCGACGCCGGCATGGTGCTGGCGTGGACGTGCGGCATGGCGCACTGGCGCGAGAGCGCGCGCGCCGTGCTCGCGCGGCTGCCCGAGCCGCTGGCCATGGCGGCGGTCGCCGTCGGCCGCCCGGTCCCGCTGCCGCCGACGCTCGCCGACCTGCTCGCCGCGCTCGACGATCCCTGGTGGCGGCCCGGCGCGCCCGCGGGCAAGCCCACGTCGCTCGCCCTCGTCGGCAGCGCCGGCGGCTTCCGCGGCTTCGGCGGTCCCTTCGGCGCCCCGCCCCGCGTCGTCGCCACCGGCGGCCGTCTGTTCGCCCACGACGGCGAGGCCTGCTTCTCGCTGCACGCCGACGCCTTCGGGGCCACGTGCCAGCGCCACGGCACGGCGCCGCCGGCCGGCGCGCCGGCGCAGGCGATGGTCGACGCCGCCGGCTTCGTCTTCTGGCGCGGCCTCGGCGGCCGCGTCGTCGGGCTCGCCGGCCCGAGCAGCCTCGCCGCCACCGACGACACGCTCGCGGTGACGCTGCCGCACAGCCACAAAGTGTTCCTCGTGGCGGCCACGCGATGAGCGACCTCGAGCAAGCCTGGCTCGACTGCTGGCCGCGCGCGCTGGCGGCGTGGAGCCCGTTCACCAAGCTCGCGCCGCCCCGCTTCTGCCACACCCTCGCCGACGAGGTGCGCGAAGACCTCACCGGCTCGTTCGCGATGATCCGCCTCGACGACCACGCCGTGGTCATCAGCCTGCGCCAGGTGGCCGCCCACCGGCTGCATGCCTTCGGCGTCGAGATCCTGGCCCACGAGATCGGCCACCACGTGTACGCGCCGGCCGACCTGCGCGACAACGCCCGTCTGTTGGCCCGCGTCCGCGCCGGCCTGCCTTCGCGCGAGCGCGACGCCGGCCTCGTCGCCAATCTGTACGCCGACCTGCTGATCAACGACCGCCTGCAGCGCAGCGCGGGCCTCGACATGGCAGGCGTCTATCGCGCGCTGAAGGCGCCGAGCGCGGACCGCCTGTGGCAGGTCTATCTGCGCATCTACGAGGTGCTGTGGAGCCTGCCCTCGGGCACCCTGATCGACGCGGACCTCACCGAGGAGCAGCAGGTCGACGCCGCCCTCGCGGCGCGCCTCGTGCGCTCCTACGCCCGCGACTGGGTCCGCGGCGCCGGTCCCTTCGCCGTCCTGTGCCTGACCTACCTGCTCGAGCGCCCCGACGACGAGCGCGGGGCGTTCACCCCCTGGCTCGACGCGGTCGGCGCCGGCGCCGGCGAACAGATCCCCGAGGGGCTCGCCGACCTCGAAGACGACGAGGAGGCCCCCGTGCACCCGGCGTTCGATCCGGCGCTCGGCGGCGCGTCCCTCGGCGGAGGCGAGACCGTGGGCGGCGTGAAGAACCAGCACCGCGAGCCGACGCAGTACGTGGACCTGATGAAGAGCCTCGGGGTGGAGATCGACGAGCGCGAGCTCGTCATCCGCTACTACCGCGAGCTCGCGGTGCCGCACCTGGTGCGCTTCCCGGCGCGGCTGGCGCAGCAGGCCGAGGATCCGCTGCCCGAGGGCCTCGACGTGTGGGACGTGGGCTCGCCGGTGGCGCAGATCGACTGGATCCAGTCGCTCGTGCGCAGCCCGCACGTGATCCCCGGCTACACGACGTACGAGCGCGTGTACGGGACGACGGCGGGGGGCCAGCCGGCGCGGGTGCCGGTCGATCTGTACCTCGGCGTCGACTGTTCGGGCTCGATGAGCAACCCGAAGCTGGCGATGTCGTACCCGGTGCTCGCCGGCGCCATCGTCACGCTCTCCGCGCTGCGGGCCGGCGCGCGCGTGATGGCATGCCTGTCGGGCGAGCCGGGCCAACACACCGAGACGGATGGCTTCCTGCGCGACGAGAAGCGCGTGCTCGGTGTGCTCACCGGCTACCTCGGCACCGGCTACTCGTTCGGCGTGCTGCGCCTGCAAGACACCTTCCTCGGGCCCGAGCCGCCGGCGCGCCCCACCCATGTGCTCGTCGTCACCGACGCCGACATCTTCCACATGCTCGGGCAGGTGAAGGACGGCTGGGAGATCGCGAAGCGCGCCGCCGAGGTCGCCGGCGGCGGCGCGACGTTCGTCCTGAACATCCCCAACCCCGCGTACCATGCGGTGCGCATCGAGCGCTTGCGGGCGATCGGCTGGGACGTGCACCTCGTGAGCACCCAGCAGGAGCTCGTCGCCTTCGCGCGGGCTTTCAGCCGGCGCCACTACGAAGCGCAGCGGGAGGGTCGATGAGCCACCAGGGACCGCCGCTCGAGACCCTGACGCGACGCCTCGCGGAGTGTCCCGCGGCCTTCCTCGCCGAAGGCGCGCACGTCGAAGCGGTGGTCTTCGATCTGGCGCTCGACCTGGGCGGCGAGATGACGCGCGTCGCGCCCTTCCCCGCCGAGGCGCGCGGGCTGGTGCTCGTGGCGGCGTGGCTGCTGCACGACCCGTGGTTCCGCGCGGCGCGGCGCTTCGCGGCGCCGGCGCTCGCGTGGCTTCAGCGCGGCCTCGACGCGCTCGCCCGGCTCGTTCCCGCCGACCAGTTCGTCCACGATCCCGACCGCCGCGAGGAGCTCGCGCGCGCCTGCCTCGCCGCGCTCGGCCTGCGGCCGCACGGCGAGACCGAGGCGCAGGCCGCCGACCGCCTGAAGACGCTCGACACCGTGGCGCGCGACCGCGTGGTGCAGGAGATGCGGACGCGGGAGCAGCGCGCGCGCGAGCTGCGCGAGGCGATGCGCCGCAAGGCGGCCGAGGAGGCGGCGGCCCGCTGGTCCCCCGAATGAACGATCCCGTCCCCGCCGACCGCCGCGCGCGCAACCCGCTGATCACGCCGGCGGGCTTCGCGCTGCTGAAGCGCATGCTCGAGCACGCCGACGCGCCCGCCTGGAACTGGACGACGGGCGACCGTGTGCAGACCGAAGACCTGCCGGCGTTGGACGCCTTCCGCACAGCCCCCGCGTGGGATCGCGACGCGTGGGTCGACGCGCAGCGCTCGCCCTGGCTCCGGGCGCGCGTGCGGCCGGCGTGGCACGAGATCCCGACGATGTCGCGCGAGGACCTGGTCACGCGCCTCGTGGACGTGGTGCCGCCGGACGCGGACCTGTCGCGCCTCATCGTGTACGACACCTCGGGCACGACGGGGCACGCGCTGCGGCTCCCGCACCATCCGCTCGCCGTCGCGCAGAACCAGATCCTCGCCGAGCGCGCCCTCGCCCGCCACGGCGTCGTCCCGGCGTTCGGGCCGGACCGCGCGGCCTGCATCAACGTCACGGCGCACGTGCACACGGCCGTGCTGGCGAACGTGTTCACCGTGTGGAACCAGGCCGGCTTCGCGAAGGTGAACCTGCAGCCGGGATGGCGCGTGGAATCGGCGCGCCGCTTCACGGGCGAGCTCGCCCCGCGGCTGCTCACCGGCTATCCGGCGGCCCACGCCGAGGCGATGGCCTGGGACCTGCCGGTGAAGCCGGCGGCCATCCTGTCGACGGCGGTGACGCTGGAGCCGGCGCTCCGGGCGCGCCTCGCCGCGCACTTCGGCTGCCCCGTCATCGACTGGTACTCCACGACCGAGACCGGGCCGATCGCGTTCTCCCACGGCGAGGGCTACGAGCTCGTCGCCCACGACCTGTTCGTCGAGGTGGTCGACGACGCCGGCGCGCCGGTGCCCGACGGCGCGTGGGGCGAGATCGCGGTCACCGGCGGGCGCAACCCGTACGTGCCGCTGCTGCGCTACCGCACGGGCGACCGCGGTCGGATGGCCGCCGGGCGGCTGCTCGCGTTCGAGGGCCGGGCGCCGGTGGCGTTCCGGGCGACGGACGGCGCGCCGGTGCAGGCCGTCGACGTCGGGCGCGTGCTGCGCGACACCGCCGCGTTCGTGCAGCACGAGCTGGTGCAGGCCGCCGACGGCGCGTGCGCGCTGCGCCTGCGCCCCATCCCGGGCGTCGCGATCGACGTCGGCGCGCTCGAGCACGGCCTGCGGGCGCTGCTGGGCGCGGACGCGGCGCTGACGATCACGCTCGACCCGCGCCTCGGCGAAGCGGGCAAGGTCGTCCCCTACGCCAGCAACGTTTCGACGGCGCGCACCGCCCCAGCGTAGCGCTCGTCCCACGTGCCGCCGAGGCGCACGTACGGCTGCCCGAGCGCCTCGAGCGCCGCGACGCAGCGCGCCCCGAAGGCGGCGCGGGCGGCGGCGTCGCCGTGCATGCGCGTGCCGTCGTCGATCCAGGGCGCGTCCGTGTCGAGGAGCAGCGTCAGGTCGTAGCGGCGCCCGGCGGCCTCTTGGCGCAGCCACAACGGTGCGTCGCCGAACAGGAATTCGCTCCACACGAGCGTCGTGAGCGCGTCGGTGTCGCAGAACAGCACGCGCTCGGCCTGGCGCGCGAGGGCGTCCTCGGCGGCGATCTGGCCGCGCGCGATGGCGGGGATGTCCTCGGGATCGCAGCGGCCCGGCTTTGGCGCGAGCCACGGGCGCGCATACTCCTGCACGCAGACGGTGCCGAAATGCTCGGCGAGGCGCTGCGCCAGCGTGCTCTTGCCGGTGGACTCGGCGCCGACGAGACGCACGCGGCGCACGAAGTACGGGCGCACCGGCGCGGGGATGAAGCGCCAGTGGCGCATGGGATCGGTGCGGACGGCGGTGCCGGAGATCGGGACCATCGCGCGCGCGACGTCGACCGGGACGAACGCGGCGCCCAGCTCGGCGGCGAGGCGCGCGCCGTACGGCTCCGAGGCGAACACGCAGTCCGGCCCCGCGGGCAGGTGGCGGCGGATCAATGTCCGCCAGATGTCCCAGAAGTCGGGGTGCTCCTCGGGCGCCTGCGGGACCTCGTCGGTCACGTGCACCACGTCGCAGTCGGGGCACATCTCGCGCATCCACGCGAAGCGCAGCGCGCCGGGGATGGGCTCGCGCGCGATCGAGCAGACGAGCACGGTCAGGTGGTCGACGTAGGCGCGCGCGAAGTCGACGAGGTACTGGTGTCCGAGGTGGGGCGGCAGGAACTTGCCGAGGAGCATGCCGCTGCGTCGTCTGCGCGCTTCCACGAACGGCTCCATGCCATCCAGCCGAGGGTCGCCAGCACCAGGAACACCGCGTACAGGCCGGCGGTGAGGTGCAGGTCGCGCGACAGATACATGCCGATCGAGAGCACGTCCACCGCGATCCAGAGCAGCCAGCTCTCGAGCACCTTCTTCGCCATCAGCCAGGTGGCGACGAGGCTGAGCACGGTCTGCGCGGCGTCGACGTGGGGCGCGCGCGCGTCGGTGTGGGCCACGAGGAGCCAGACCAGGGCGATCCAGGCGACGGCGGCCGCGAGCGTCCAGCCCGCGGCCTCGCGGCGGCGGACGCGGCGCACCGGCAGCGACGTCCGCCCGGCGCCGCCCCGCGTCCACGACCACCAGCCGTAGATCTGGAGGAACACGTAGACGATCTGCAGGCCCACGTCGGCGTAGAGCTTCGCGTGGAAGAACACCCACGCGTACAGCGCCACCATCACGAGGCCCGTCGGCCAGCACCACACGCTCTGGCGCACGGTGAAGGTCACCGAGGCCAGGCCGGCAATCGTCGCCGCGACCTCCACCAGACCGATCAGATCGAGGCCGGCGAGCCACTCGATCACGGCGGACCTCCGGTGGGGGCGACACGTGCCGCCGAAGAGATGGGGGGATGCACGACGACCATCCTCGGTGCCCGAAGGGGCGCGCACAAGGGGCGTTTGGTGGCGAAAACCTTGTCCGAAACCGCCCGAGCGGCCAAGACTGCACCTTTGGAGAGAGGGGGGAGAGGATGCGAGGGAGGAGACTCGTCGGGTGGATGGTCTGGGCGCTCGCGCTCGGAGCATGCGAAGCCGAGAACAACGCGGCCGGCGGCGACGCCGACGCCGCGCCGAACGTCGACGGCTCGATCCGGCCGGACGGCGCCACGCCCGACGCCGCGCCGCCCACGCCGGACGGCGCCACGCCCGACGCGGCGCCGCCCACGCCGGACGGCGCCACGCCCGACGCCGCCGCGCCCGACGCCGCGCCGCCCGACGCCGCGCCGCCCGATGGCGCCCTGCCCGACGCCGCGCCCGGCGACGCCGCGCCCGGCGACGCCGCGCCCGGAGACGCCGCGCCCGGCGACGCCGCGCCCGGCGACGCCGCGCTCCCCGACGCCTCGCCCGACGACGCCACGGTCGCCGACGCCGTTCCGCCCGACGCCGACGTCCCCGATCCCGACGCCGGCCCGGCCTGCGCCGAAGACGACACGCGCGCCTGCCCCGACGATCCGTGCGGCGGCGGCGTGCAGACGTGCGTCGCCGGCGAGTGGTCCGCGTGCGCCTGGCCCGAAGAGACCTGCAACGGTGCCGACGACGACTGCGACGGCGCCCTCGACGAGGACGCGAACGGCGACCTGCTCGCCGAGGCGTGCTACGGCGGCGTCGCGGGCACCGCGGGCGTCGGCGAGTGCCGCGCCGGCGTCCGCACCTGCATCGACGGTGGGTTCGGCGCGTGCGTGGGCGAGGTCGTCCCCGGCGCCGAGACCTGCGACGGCCTCGACAACGACTGCAACGGCGTCGAGGACGACGCACCCGGCGTCGGCGAGGCCTGCGAGGCGGGCACCGGCGCCTGCCTGCGCGCCGGCTCGCGCGCCTGCGACCCCTTCACCGGCGAGCTGGCTTGCGACGCCATCCCCGGCGATCCGGCCGCGGAGACGTGCGACGCCGCCGACGAGGACTGCGACGGCGCGACCGACGACGTCGAGGGCGTCGGCGAGGCCTGCACCTCGGGCGCCGGCATCTGCGCCCGCGAGGGCGTGCTCGCCTGCGGCGAGAGCGGCCCGCCGACCTGCGACGCCGTCCCCGGCGATCCCGAGGACGAGACGTGCGACGGCGAGGACGACGACTGCGACGGCGAGGTCGACGACGTCGCCGGCGTGGGCGACGCCTGCAGCGCGGGCACCGGCGCGTGCGCGCGCGACGGCGTGCTCGGCTGCGACGCGAACGGCGAGGTGACCTGCGACGCGGTCGCGGGCGATCCGACCGACGAGACCTGCAACGGCGCCGACGACGACTGCAACGGCACCGACGACGACGTGGCGGGCCTCGGCGACGCGTGCGAGGTGGGCGTCGGCGCCTGCCGCCGCGAGGCGACGCTGGTCTGCGGCGCGACCCCCGAGCCGGTCTGCGACGCGACGCCCGGCGATCCGATCGACGAGACCTGCAACGGCGAGGACGACGACTGCGACGGCGAGATCGACGACGTGCCCGGCATCGGCGACGCCTGCGCCGTCGGCGTCGGCGCGTGCGAGCGCGAAGGCGTGATCGCCTGCGTCGACGGGGCCGAGCCCGCGTGCGACGCCGTGGAGGGCGAGCCCACCGAAGAGGTCTGCAACGGCGAGGACGACGACTGCGACGGCGAGATCGACGAGGTCGAGGGTCCCTGCACCGTCGGCCGCGGCGCGTGTCTCCAGAACGGTACCCGCCTCTGCGTCGAGGGGGCGGAGGTCTGCACCGACCTCGGCCCCGAGGCCGATCCCGAGGTGTGCGCCGGCGAGGGCTGCGACGGCGTGGTCCGCAGCGGTCTCGTGTTCGACGAGTGCGGCGTGTGCGGCGGCGACGACCAGAGCTGCGCGCCGGGCAGCCCGCTCGAGATCGCCGGCCTCGCGCTGTGGCTGAAGGCCGACCGCCTGTTCGCCGGCGGCGGCCCGCGCGCCGTCGACCAGTGGGCCGACCTCTCCGGCCGCAACAACCACGCGCTGCAGGCCACCGCCGACCGCCGGCCCCAGTACGTGCAGAACGCGATCGCCGGCCACGGCGCGGTGCGCTTCGCCGGCACGCATCGCCTCGATCTCACGCAGCATCTGTTCGCGGCGGCCAACTTCCCGCGCACCGTGTTCGTCGTGCTGAAGACCGAGGACGCTTCGGCGCACGTGTTCGGCGCCGGCGAGACGAGCGCCAACAACCTGACTGCCTATGGCACGGGCCTCGCGATCAACGCCGGCTTCCCGTTCGCCAAGGCGGTGAGCAACAACAGCGGCACGCAGCTCCAGGCGACGGTGGGGATCGCCGACCAGGCGCCGCACGTCGTCTCGGCGGTCATCGCCAACGCCGACTCGTCGATCTTCGTCGACGGCCAGCCCGCCGGCCGCGCCTTCGGCAGCATCAGCGCCCCGTACACCCGCACCTCCATCGGCGCGGCGACCGGCAGCACGGCGGTCGGCTTGACCGAGCCCTTCGTCGGCGACATCGCGGAGATCGTGGTCTACGACGGCGCGCTTGCGGCGCCTGCGCGGACGGCGATCGAGGCGCACCTCGCGGCGCAATACGGCATCGAGCGCCGGGGTCCGCGCGGCTGCGACGGCGTCCTCGGCAGCGGACGCGTGGTCGACGCCTGCGGCCGGTGCGACGGCGACGGGAGCGACTGCGGCGCCGATGCCGTCACCGCGGTCGCCCCCGCGCTGTGGCTACGCGCCGACGACCTCGTCGGCCTGCACGCCGGCCAGCGCGTCGACGTCTGGACGGACGCGTCGGGCGGCAACGCCCACGCCCGCCAGACGCGGCCGGCCCTCGCGCCGACGTTCGTCCCGGGCGGCCCGGGCGAGCGTCCGGTCGTGCGCTTCGACGGCGACGACCGCCTCGACCTCGACGTGAACGTGTTTTCGAGCGCCGGTTTCCCGCGCACGGTGTTCGTCGTGCTCGCCACCGAGGACGATCGCGGCCACGTGATCGGCACCGGCAGCGGCAGCGCCAACAACATCGACACCTACGGCGGCGGCCTCGTGCTGCTCGGCGGCGCGCCGCTGCTCAAGGCGATCAACAACAGCAGCGGCGTCCGGCTGGCGGCCGAGAGCGTGGTGAACGACGGCGAACGGCACGTGGTCTCCGCGGTCGCCCGCGCCGGCGGCAGCGCGATCTTCGTCGACGGCCAACCCGCCGGCGAGCACTTCGGCAACACCAACGCGTACAACTACGCGCGCGCGTCGATCGGCGCGGCGAACGGCGACAACAACAACACCCTGACGGAGCCGTTCATCGGCGACGTCGCCGAGATCATCGTCTACCCGGGCGCGCTCGACACGTTGCAGCGCACGGCCATCGAGCAGTACCTCGCCCGCAAGTACGCCGCGCCGCGCGTCGGCCCGCGCGGGTGCGACGGCGAGCCCGACAGCGGCGCGGCGAGCGACGTCTGCGGCGAGTGCGGCGGCGCTGGCGACGACTGCGGCGCCGACGTGTTCGACGACTTCCGGCCGGCGCTCTGGCTGCGGGCGCACGACCTCTCGACCCTCGCCCCGGGCCAGCTCGTCAACCGCTGGATCGACGCGGCCGGACGCGGCATCGAGGCCCGCCAGAGCACCCCGGCGCGCTCGCCTCGCTTCGTCGCCGACGGCCTCGGCGGCAAGCCGGTCCTGCGCTTCGACGGCGACGACCGTCTCGACCTGAGCGCGAACTTGTTCGCGCGTGGCGTCGTGCCGCGCTCGCTGTTCATCGTGATGAAGACCGAGGACCAGCGCGCCCACGTCGTCGGCACCGGGTCGGGCTCGGCGAACCAGACGACGACCTACGGCGCCGGCTTCGCGCTCGAAGGCGGCCAGGTCTGGGTCAAGTCCGACAGCAACAGCAGCGGCGTGAAGGTGGCGGGCGAGCTCGTGGTCGCCGACAACACACCGCGCCTCGTCTCGGCGGTCATGACCGACGCGCGCTCGAGCGTGTGGATCGACGGCCGCCTCGAGGGGATGGGCACCGGCGCCCAGAACGCCTACCAGTACTCGGTCTCGTCGATCGGCGCCGGCAACGGCGACAACAACAACGCGCTGGGCGAGCCGTTCACCGGCGACATCGCCGAGATCATCGCGTTCGCCGAACCACTCGACGACGAGACGCGGCTCCGCGTCGAGGCCTACCTCGCCGGGAAGTACGGGCTCGAGCGGCAGGGCCCGGTCGACTGCGAGGGCACGCTCGGCGGCGAGGCCGTGCTCGACGCCTGCGGCGAGTGCGGCGGCGACGGCACGGCGTGCACGGGCGACGCGGTCGAGGCGCTGCAGCCGCGGATGTGGCTGCGCGCCGACGAGCTGTTCGGGCTGCGCGACGGCCAGCGCGTCCAGATCTGGCCCGGCGACGGCGTCGACGCCTTCCAGACGGCGCTGACGCGCGCGCCCATCCTGCGGCGCGCGTCGTTCGGCGAGCACGCCGGCGTGGAGTTCACGGGCCAGGAGCGCCTCGACCTGACGGCGCACCTCTTCGCGGCGGCGAACCACCCCAAGACCGTGTTCGCCGTCCTGCGCACCGAGGACACCGCCGGCCACATCGTCGGTGCCGGCTCGACCTCCGCCAACGACCTCGTCACCGACGGCTCGGGCCTCGTCATCAATGGCGGGAACGCGGTGCTCAAGGCCAACACGAACAACGGGGGCACGCGCATCGACGGCACGCGGCCGGTCACCGGCGACGTCCCGCGCATCGTGACGGGCGTGTTCTCCGACTCCGAAGGCCGCAGCCGGGTCGGCGTGGACTGCCGCACCGCGGGCCGCGGCGGCGCGGCCCCCCGCGTGCCCGCCTACGTCAAGTCGACCCTCGGCGCCGCGGACGGACCCAACAACAACTCGTTCGTCGACCCGCTCATCGGCACCATCGCCGAGGTGCTGGTGTTCGACCGCATCCTGACCGACGCGGACCGGGGAGCCGTCGAGCTCTACCTCGGCCTGAAGTACGGACTGCAGGCCTGCACGCCGGGCGTCGGCGAGCCTGCGGACACGCTCCGGGACGCCACGGCCTTCTGGCGCCTCGACGAGACCGGCAACGCGCCGCGCGTCGAGGTCTCCGGCGGTCCCTCGCTGACGGTCTTCCCGGCCGACGCCAACCTGCCGGCCACGCCCGGCGTCGTCGGCGACGGCGCCCTGTTCAACGGCGGCGGCGCGTACCTGCGCCTGCAGCAGGGCGGGTCGGTCAACCACTACGGCGACAGCTTCACGTGGGCGGGCTGGTTCCGCTTCGACGAGGTCGGCGCCGACCGCACGCTGTTCGGCAAGTGGAACCGCGACGGCGCCTCCCGCCGCGAGTACCTGCTGCGCCTGCGCGGCGGCAGCAGCCAGATCGAGTGGATGGTCTCCGACAACGGCGGCGACGGTCCGGGCCACTACGCGCAGCTGACGCACCCGCAGCGCATCGCGGCCGGCGCGTTCTACTTCGTCGAGGTGTGGCACGACGCGGTCAACGACCGGCTCGGCATCCGCGTCAGCACGCGGCAGGTGCGCGGCCAGGCGGTGACGCTGCCCTGGGCGAACGGCATCTTCACTGGCGCCGAGGAGCTGAACGTCGGCGCGCACTTCGGCGGCACGCGCGAACGCCTCATCGGCGTCGTCGACGCGCTCGGCCTGTGGATCCGCATCCTCAGCGACGCCGAGAGCCAGTTCCTGTGGAACGCCGGCAACGGCTGGGAGCCGCCCCTGCCCCCGGCCGAGCCGCCCGCCGAGCAGTAGACCCGCCGCCGGGCGGCGTCCCCCCGGGAGCGCCGCCCTCGCCTCCGCTCACCCGAGGTTGTGGAACACCTGCTGGACGTCGTCGTCCTGCTCGAGCAGGTCGACGAGCTCGAGGACCTCGCGCGCCTGGTCCTCGGAGAGCTGCTGCATCGTGGTGGGCACGAATTCGGACTCGGCGGAGATCGGCGTGATGCCGCGCGCCTCGAGGGCCTGCTGCATCTCGCCGAAGTGCGAGAGGCCACAGCGGACGAGGACCTGCGGCTCGCCCTTCTCGCCCGTCGTCTCGCCCATCTCCTCGAGACCGAAGTCGATGAGCTCGAGCTCGAGCGTCTCGAGATCGCCGAGGCCCTCGGGATCGAGGCGGAAGACGCCCATGCGCGTGAAGTTGAAGGCGACGCTGCCGCTGCTGCCCATGTTGCCGCCGCCCTTGTTGAAGCGCATGCGGACGTTGGCGACGGTGCGCGTCGGGTTGTCGGTGGCCGTCACGACCAGGACGGGGATGCCGTGGGGCGCGTAGCCCTCGTAGATCAGCTCTTCGTAGGCGGTGGCGTCCTTGCCCTGGGCGCGCTTGATCGCCGCCTCGATCTTGTCCTTGGGCATGTTGACGCCGCGCGCGTTCTGGATGGCGCGGCGCAGCGCGGGGTTGAACTCGGGGCTCGGCCCGCCCGCCTTCACGGCGATGACGATGTCCTTGCTGATGCGCGTGAACGCCTTGGACATCTTGTTCCAGCGGGCGAACATCGTGGCTTTTCGGGTCTCGAAGATGCGTCCCATCGTCCAGACGGCTCCCTCACGAGGCGTGATGGGCAAGGGCGATACCGCTGATCCCGTTCATTGTCCAGCGGGTTTGAAGTGTTCTAACGTCGTCGGCGCGCCGCGGGGGCGCCAGAGGGGGAGGCATGCACGCGCTCGAAAAGGGGCCCGACGCACATCGCGATCTGCCGGCCGACGTGCGCGAGAGTCCGCTGTTCAACGCGGACCTCGCGCCCGTCCCGGAGTCCCAGCGGAACTGGACGACCTACAACTTCGCCGCGCTGTGGATCTCCATGGCGCACTGCATCCCGACCTACATGATGGCCGGCGGCCTCATCGCCGTCGGCATGAACTGGTGGCAGGCGCTGCTCACCATCGCGCTCGGCAACATCATCGTGCTGGCGCCCATCCTGCTGAACGCGCACCCGGGCACGAAGTACGGCATCCCCTTCCCGGTGCTGGCGCGCGCCTCGTTCGGCACCGCCGGCGCCAACATCCCCGCGGTGCTGCGCGCCATCGTGGCCTGTGGCTGGTTCGGCATCCAGACGTACATCGGCGGCGAGGCGGTGCGCACGTTCATCGTGGCGCTGTGGCCCGACTTCGCGAACCTCGGCGGCGGCATGCAGCTGCTGCCGGGCCTGCCGCTGCCGAGCGCGCTGACCTTCCTGCTCTTCTGGGGCCTGAACATCCTGATCATCTACCGCGGCATGAACGCGGTGCGCGTCTTCGAGAACTGGGCGGCGCCCATCGTCCTCGTGTTCGCCGCGGTGCTGCTCTGGTGGACGGTGGACCGCGCCGGCGGCCTCGGCCCCATGCTCGAGCAGCCCTCGCAGTTCGCCACCTTCGGCGACTTCTGGAAGGTCTTCGTCCCCTCCCTCACCGGCATGATCGGCTTCTGGGCGACGCTCTCGCTCAACATCCCCGACTTCACGCGCTACGGGCGCGGTCAGCGCGAACAGATGCTCGGCCAGACGCTCGGTCTGCCGACGACGATGATCGCCTTCTCGGCCATGGGCGTGATCATCACCAGCGCCTCGATGGCCATCCTGAAGGGCGTCGACGTCAAGCACCTCTGGGATCCCGTGTACCTGCTGTCGCAGCTCACCTCGGCGACGCCGCCCGCGGGCCTCTCCGAGCCGCTGATCGCCTCGGCGGGGATGCGCGTCGCCGTGGCGATCGTCTCGCTGCTCGGCGTCGCCATCGCCACGGTCTCGGTGAACATCGCCGCCAACGTCGTCAGCCCGGCCAACGACTTCGCGAACCTGGCGCCGAAGCGCATCTCGTTCAAGACCGGCGGCCTGATCACGGGCATCCTCGGCATCGCCATCCACCCGTGGCTGCTCCTGTCGAGCGCCGACGTCTACATCTTCAACTGGCTCATCGGGTACTCGGCGCTGCTCGGCCCGATCGCCGGCATCATGATCGCCGACTACTTCCTCATCCGCGGCCGCACGCTGGACGTGAACGATCTGTACCGGCCCGACGGGCAGTACGGGGGCACCAACCCGATCGCCGTCTGGGCGCTCGTCGCCGGCGTCCTGCCGAACGTGCCCGGCTTCCTGCGCAGCACGAAGATGGCGTTCGCGCAGGGCATCCCGCAGGTGTTCGAGGACCTGTACGTCTACGCCTGGTTCACCGGCTTCCTCCTCTCCGGCGCCGTCTACTTCCTCTGGACGCGCGCCCGCCGCGCCGGCATCGCCGCCGCCTGATCCGCCGGGCGCGCCTCGTCGGCCTGGACGACGCACCTGCCATCCCCGGACGTCGCCGCTGATGGGGCGCGCCCCCGCGCCGCCCACGCGCAGTGGCTCGTCGTCGGGCAGGGCGCGATGGCCGCGCGCGACAAGGCGCTGAACGCCGTGGTGGCCGACGGCAAGGAAGTGACGGAGAAGCACCTGCGGTGGCTGCGGACGAAGCTGAAGGAGGTGGCCCCGCAGGTGCTGTCGCAGGGATGAGACGGTCACATCGCGGGCGCGATGTGACCGCGGGGAGTCAGAGGTTGCAGGACGTGTTGGCCGCGCCCGGGGTGCCGCGGTCGCCGGCGCCGTAGACCGAGGTGGCCTCGCACCAGTTGGCGCCCAGCGCGTTGTCGTCGCTGGCCGGGTCGAGGTCGGCGTCGAACTGCATCGACGCGCCGTCGGGGTCGGGGAAGGTGCGGCCGTTGTCCCAGGCGACGACGTCGATCAGCGTGTCGTCGGCGCGGGCGAGGTAGATCTCGTCGGACGTGTTGGCCATGTTGAACGCCGCCCCGTCGTACGCGTAGTCGACCGCGACCCCGCCGTTCGTGGCCGCGTTGCCGTTGCGGCTGAACACGACGTAGTCGCCCGGCTCGGCCACCAGCGAGTCGACGGCCACCTCGAAGCGGTTGCCGTGCGTGTCGTAGAAGACCAGGCCGGCCATCTCGATCGGGGCGTCCGCCGCGTTGTAGACCTCGAACCATTCGGCGATGCGGTCGTCGACGGCCAGGGGGTTCTGCATGATCTCGGTCACGACGAGCTCGCCGGGCGCCGGCGCGCGCGGCGCGACCACGCCGCAGGGTCCCTCGGTCACCGTCAGCACGAAGCCGTCGCCGCCCTGGAACGTGTCGACGAACAGGTAGTAGGTCGTGCCGGCCGCCGCGACGAACTCGACCTCGGACTCGAAGGCGTCGGCGTCCTCGGCGTCGTCGTTGCAGGTCACCTCCTCGCCGTCGGCGCAGTCGCCGGCGCGCACGTACAGAACGGTGTCGGCCGTCGAGCCGGCCGTCGTCGCGCAGAACGTCGTCTCGGCGTCGACCGCGATGGCGTAGGCCACCTCGACGCCGTTGCCGCCGCAGCTGCCGCGCGTGTCGGCGCCGGCGAGGGTCAGGTCGCCCTCGGTGACGCCGAGCTCGAGGCCCGGAGGCGCCACGCACGCGGCAAGCACCGGGGCGGCCACGCACTCGCCGTCGTCGCAGATCTCGCCCTCGGCGCAGTCGCCGTCCTCCACGCACTCCGGCGCTGCCACGCAGGCGCCGTCGACGCAGAGCTCGCCCTCGTCGCAGTCGCCGTCCACCGCGCATTCCGGCGCGGGGCCGCACGGCCCGTCGGTCACCGTCAGCGCGAACGGCTCGCCGTCCCGGAAGGTGTCGACGAACAGGTAGTACGTGGTGCCGGGGGCAGCGACGAACTCGACCTCCGACTCGAAGGCATCGGCGTCCTCCGCGTCGTCGTTGCAGGCCACCTCTTCGCCCGCGGCGCAGTCGCCGGCGCGGACGTACAAGATCGTGTCGGCCTCGGAGCCGGCCGTGTTCGCGCAGAAGGTCGTCTCCGCGTCGACGGTGATCGCGTAGGCGACCTCGGGGCCGTTGCCGCCGCAGGAGCCGCGGGTGCCGGCGGCCGAGTCGACCAGGTTGCCTTCGGTGACGCCGAGCGCGAGGTCGAGCGGCGCCTCGCAGGCGGCGACCGGCGGCGGCAGGGCCACGCAGGCGCCGTCGACGCAGGTCTCGCCCTCGTCGCAGTCCTCGTCGCTCTCGCAGCCCGGCGGCGCCGGCACGCACGCGCCCTCGTCGCAGACCAGGTCGCCGGGGCAATCCTCGTCGAAACGGCACACCGCGGGCAGGCAGGGGCCCTCGGTGACCGTCACCGCGAAGTTGCCCGCGGACCCTTCGCCGAAGCCGTCGACGAAGACGGCGTAGGCGACGCCGGCCTCGGCGTCCACCGTGATCGCCGACGTCCTGCGGGCGTCGGGGCCGTTCACCTCGGCGTTGTCGTCGTTGCACGCGATCTGGGTGAGGAGATCGGCGCAGGTGCCGCGGATGTGGAGCACCGTGTCGTAGTCGCTGCCGCGCGTGCTGACGCAGTACGCGCCGGCCGCGGGCGCGGTGAACGAGAAGATCGCCTCGGGCGAGGCCGCCGAGCCGCCGCACGTCGCCTCGTACAGCGACGGCGCGTTGGCCGTGGATCCCTCGACGGTCTGGCCGACCTCGAGCGCGATCGGCTCGTCGCACGTCCCGGCCGGCTCGACCGCCTCGCAGCTGCCGCCGCGGCAGGCCTGGCCCTCGCCGCAGTCGGTGTCCTCGAGGCACGCCGGCCGCTCGTCGCAGCCGCCCTCGGTCACGGTGAGCACGAGGTCGCCGCCGTCACCGCCGTCGACGAACAGGAACCGGAGGTCGTCCGCCAGGTTGAGCTCGAGCAGCGCGTCGGTGGACACGAGCTCCTCGCCCTCGAACTGGTCGTCGGCGCACGCGACCTCGCTGTCGGCGTCCTCGCAGGACCGCCGCGCGTAGGCGACCGTGTCGAAGCTCGAGCCCTCGAGGCTGACGCAGACCGTCTCGACGAAGAGGAAGTCGAGCCCGAAGACGAGCTCGCCGCCCTCGCCGCCGCACGAGCCGCTCTGGTCGGCCGGCGCGTCCGCCGTCGAGAGGCGCACCCGGCGGTTCAGCGGGAGCGGCTCGACGTCGCGGCACGCGAGGACCGGAGACTGGCAGCGGCCGCCGTCGCACACCAGGCCCTCTTCGCAGCCCGCGTCGTCGCGGCACTGGACGCACTGCCCGTCGACGCAGACGTCGTCGCCGAGACACTCGTCGTCCGCCGCGCATTCGGGGAGGATCGGGCACGCGCCGGCGGTGACCGCCAGGCGGTACGAGCCGACGTTGTCGTCGCCGAAGGCGTCCACGAAGACGAAGTAGTCGGTCTCGGCGCCGGCCTGAAGCGTGATCGCCGAGGCGACGCCGCCCGTGACGTCGCGGTTGTCGTCGTTGCAGGCGACCTCGTCGCCCTCGGCGCAGTCGCCGGTGCGCACGTACATGACGGTGTCGATGCTCGACCCCGTCGTCTGCAGGCAGTACTCGCCCTCGGCGTCGGGCCGGAAGACGAAGACCGACTCGGGGCTGCCGTTGCCGCCGCACGAGCCCGCGCTCGCCGCGACCGCGCCGGCGGTCGTGCCGTCGACCGTCTCACCGGCGGCGATGGCGCGCGGCGCGTCGCAGGCGACCGGCGCCGCCACGGGCACGCAGGCGCCGGCGAGGCAGCCCTCGCCCTCGCCGCAGTCCACGTCCTCGAAGCAGGCCGGCCGCTCGTCGCAGCCGCCCTCGCTGATCGTCAGCACGTACTCGCCGTTCCCTTCCGCGCTGTCGACGAAGAGGAACGCCGCGGCCCCGGCCTCGGTCTCGAACTCGATCTGCGCGGCGCCCTCGACCGGCGCGCCGCACGCGACCTCGCTGGCCGCGTCCTCGCAGGCGCCGCGGACGGAGAGGACCGGCTGCAGCCCCTCGCCCACGGCGCTGGCGCAGAATCGCCCGCTGCCGAACAGGTTGAAGAGATAGGCGAATTCGGCGCCGTCGGCGCCGCCGCAGGAGGCCTCGGCCTCGTCGACGGCCTCGGCGAGGTTGCCGCGGACACGCGTGAACCCGCCGAAGCCGATGCCGAGTTGCGGCGGCTGGCGGCAGGCGGTGACCGTCGACTCGCAGGTGCCCTCGTCGTTGCAGGCGCGGCCCGGACCGCAGTCTTCGTCGCCGCGGCACGCGACGCACTGGCCCTCGACGCAGAACTCGCCGCCGAAGCAGTCGTCGTCGGCCTCGCACTCGGGCGGCTCGACGCAGGGGCCCGGCGCCACGTGCAGCCGGTAGAGGCCGCCGCTCGCCTCGGCGAAGCCGTCGACGAAGACGAAGTAATCGACGCCGGCCTCGGCGTTCAGCTCGAGGGCCGACTGCGTGCCGCCGGTGACTCCGAAGTTGTCGTCGTTGCAGGCGATCTCGCTCTCGATGTCGCCGCAGGCGGTGCGGACGTGCAGCACCGTGTCGAAGCTCGAGCCGGTCGTGGTGATGCAGACCGCGCCGGCCTGCTCGAAGCGCAGCGCGAAGACATCCTCGGGGCCGTCGGCGTCGCCGCCACACGACGCGGCGAACGCGCCGCCCTCGCCGCGGGTGGCGCCGACGAAGTCGCCGAAGCCGCCGGCGCGCGGGGTCTCGCACGTCGCGGCCACCGCCGGCACGCAGAAGCCCGCGAAGCACGCGTCGCCCTCGCCGCAGTCCGCCTCCTCGCGGCACTGAACGCAGGCGTTCTCGACGCAGAAGCCCTCGCCGCAGCCCGCGTCGTCGCGGCACTCGACGCACGCGTTGCTCTCGCAGACGCCGTCGTCGCAGTGCGCGTCGTCGGCGCACTCGACGCAGGCGCCCTCGAAGCACACGCCGCCGTCGCAGTCGCCGTCGGCCTCGCACTCGGGCAGCTCGACGCAGGCGCCGGGCAGCACGCGGAGCTGGTAGGCGCCCACGCTCGCGCCGTAGCCGTCGACGTAGATGAAGTAGGGCGTGCCCGCGACGGCGTCGAGCTCGAGGGCCGAGCGCGTGCCGCCGGCGATCTCGTTGTCGTCGTTGCACGCGATCTCGGACGCCGCGTCGGCGCACGCCGTGCGCACGTGCAGCACCGTGTCGTACGCGCTGCGCGCGGTCGTCACGCAGTAGACGCCGGCGGCCTCCGGCACGAAGACGTGAACGTTCTCGGCACTTTGCGCACCGCCGCCGCACTGGGCGGTCGCCGCGTCGGGCGAGCCGACGGTCGTGCCGTCGACGCGACCGCCGACGACGACCGCGAGCGGAGCCTCACAGGTGCCCTCGCCGCCGGCGCCGCAGGCGGGGTGCCCGAGGCAGTCGTCGTCGTCGCAGTCGACGGCCATGTCGCCGTCGTCGTCGCCGCCGTTGTCGCAGATCTCCGTCGGTTCGGCGCAGTCGGGATGGCCCGCGCAGTCGTCGTCGGCGCAGTCGATCAGGTCGTCGCCGTCCTCGTCGGCGCCGTTGTCGCAGATCTCCTCGGGCGTCTGGCAGGCGGGATCGAGCGCGCAGTCGCGATCGTCGTCGCAGTCGGTGTCGCCGTCCCCGTCGTCGTCCTGGCCGTTGTCGCAGATCTCCGCCGGCGGCTCCTCGCAGGCCGGATCGTCGGCGCAGTCGTCGTCGGTGCAGTCGAAGTTGCCGTCGCCGTCGTCGTCCTGGCCGTTGTCGCAATCCTCGACCGGCGGGCGGCAGGCCGGCGCGCGGGCGCAGTCGCTGTCGTCGCAGTCCGCGTCGCCGTCGCCGTCGTCGTCCGAGCCGTTGGCGCAGTCCTCGGTGGGCGGTACGCAGCCCGGCTCGTCGTCGCACTCGGCGTCGTCGCAGTCGGTCTGGCCGTCTTCGTCGTCGTCGAGGCCGTTGTCGCAGATCTCCGGCGCGAACTCCTCGCGACAGCGCGCGTCGCAGCCGTCACCGGGATCGGTGTTGCCGTCGTCGCACGTCTCGTCGCCCTCCACGCGCCCGTCGCCGCAGACCGGGTCCCCGCCCCCGTCCGAGCCGCCGCCGAGGCCGCCGTCGTCCGAGCCGCCACCGCCCCCGCTGCCGCCGTCGCCGTCGTCGCAGCCCGAGACCGCGAGCGCCAGCGCGAGCGTGCAGACCGCCCACCATCTCCCGTTGATCGCCATTCCTCACTCCCTCGAAAAACTGGTCGGTCCGCCGCCGACGGACGCGTCGTACCGGCTCTGTTACCCCGACCGTCCCGTTCATGGCAACCAACGCGACCACGTGGTGGAAATGCGTCGCGCCCGCGCCTCTCCCGCGACCCGCCGGGCCGACAGCCATCGCCCGGGATGGGTCTGTTGATGGCACCGGCGCTGCCGCAGGCGCCGCCCCCGCCTGCGCCCGCGTTGTGTCCGTCGGGCGAGCCGCCGCATACTCGGCGGACCTGTCTTGGGGGACGCGCGATGACGAGAAGGTGGCTGGCGCTGGCGCTGGCGATGGCGGTGACCCGTCCGGCGGCGGCGCAGCCGGCGACGCTGACGTACGAGGGCGAGCTGGCGGACCTCGCCGGCGCGCCGTTCGAGGGGGCGGCGACGCTGACGTTCCGCCTGTACGACGCCGCCGAGGGCGGCGAGATCCTGTGGGTCGAGCGGCACGACGACGTGCCCGTCGACGGCGGCGGCTTCGCGGTGCGACTCGGCGCCTCGCAGCCGTTCCCGGACGACCTCGACGACCCGCCGGTCACGCTGTGGCTCGGCATCCAGCCCGAGGGCGACGAGGAATTCGCCCCGCGCATGGCGGTCGGGGCGGCGCTGCGGGCGCGGTTCGCCGAGCTCGCGGCGCAGGCGCGCGACGTGGCCGGGCGCGACATCCACCCGGCGTCCGTCAGCATCGGCGAACGGCTGGTCATCGACGCGCAGGGCCGCTGGGTCGGGCCGCTCGAGAACTTCGGCGGGGTCGGGCCGGCGGGTCCGCAGGGGCCGGCCGGTCCCGCGGGGCCTCCGGGCGAGGCGGGGTCGCGCGGACCGCAGGGAGCGCCCGGACCGCAGGGCGACCCGGGCGCCGCCGGACCGCCGGGCGTCGCCGGTCCGCAGGGGCCCCAGGGGCCGGCGCCGGCCCACGTCTGGGACGGCACGCTGCTCTCGTTCCGCCTGCCGGACGGCGCCTTCGGCGAGCCGGTCGACCTGCGCGGTCCCGCCGGCGGTGCCGGTCCCGCCGGTCCCGCGGGCGTCGCCGGCCCGCGCGGTGACGTCGGCCCTCAAGGCCCGCAAGGGCCCGTCGGCCCGCAGGGGCCCGCCGGCCCGCGCGGCGACGTCGGGCCCGCCGGTGCGCAGGGCCCCGCCGGTGCGCAAGGCCCCGCCGGTCCCCAGGGCAACCCCGGCGCCGCCGGCCCCGCCGGCCCCGCCGGACCCCAGGGCGCCGCCGGTCCCGCCGGTGCGCAGGGGCCCGCGGGCCCCGTCGGCCCGCCAGGCCCGGCCGGACCTCAGGGACCCGCCGGCCCCGCCGGCGCGCCCGCCCTGCTCGACGTGTTCGCCGACACCGACGGCGACGACTTCGAGGACTGGATCGAGATCGCCGCCGGCACCGATCCCGGCAGCGCGCTCAGCCTGCCCGCCGACGAGAACGGCGACGGCGTCGCCGACTTCTTCTCGAACGGCGGCGGCGGCGCGGCGCCGCAAGGCCGCGGATTCACTCAGGTCGCGGCGGGCCGCGCCTCGTGCGGCCTGCGCCCCGACGGCACGCTCGAGTGCTGGGGACAAGGTCGCTACGGCGAGGCCGTTCCCCCGGCCGGCACGTACCGGGCGGTCTTCGCGGGGTCCTACATGGCGTGCGCCATCGCCGCGAACGAGACCGCGAAGTGCTGGGGCGGCACGGCGGCCTCGGCGCACGTCGACCCGCCCGCCGGGCGCTACACGAAGCTCGCGGTGGGCTACGACTTCGCGTGCGGCCTGAGGACCGACGCCTCCGTCGTCTGCTGGGGCCGGGGCAACGAGAACCAGACCGTCGGGCCGCCCGCCGGCCGCTACATCGACGTCACCGCGGGCAGCGACCACGCGTGCGCGCTCGGCGAGGACGGCGTGGCCCGCTGCTGGGGCAACAACAACGACAACGCCGCCACGCCCCCCGCCGGCGTCACCTTCCTGAAGCTCGCCGGCTCGACGTCGATGACATGCGGCCTCGTGGCCCCGAACGGGACCGTTCGCTGCTGGGGCAACTCGGCGGTCGGCGACAGTTCGCCGCCGGGCGGCACCTACGTCGACATCCACGCCAGCACCGACTACCGCAGCTACTGCGCGCGGCGGGCCGACGGCACCATCCGCTGCTGGGGCAATCCGCCGCCCACCCAGGACATCCCCGGCGTGGCCTTCCGCAGCATCAGCGTCGGCTACATCCACAACTGCGGCATCAACATGAACGACCAGACCGTCTGCTGGGGCGACAGCACCGGCGGGAAGCTCGCCGTCCCGCCCTGAGCCCGCTTTTTTCGTCCCAACCGCTTCATCGGCCGCTTCGGCTTCGGCCTCACCGGCGAAGGCATCGTGCTGTTGCTCGGCGGCCTCGCGTCGGATCCCGATCCGGATCGCCGCTGTGCGTTCGGGTTCGACTACGGCCCGGTCATGCTCGACGGCCGTCAAAGGTTCGGTCAGAACGACATCGTGTGCCCCGAGGGACGGAACTTCCGAGCCGGTGCATGGAGGACGTCGTGGACGACAGCCGACCCGGTCGTCGTCGGCCTCCACGCCTTCAGCAAGCGGCAATCGACATTTTCGTCGCCAACAACGACAAAATCGTCGCCAACTAGATCAGCAATCGCAACGACAAGCCCAAGACCGCACAAATCTACGGACTGGCACGCACCTCGCAATACGACTGCGGCAACGCGAGTCCACGGAGAGGAGCGGTGATGGAGGGGTCGGCGATCGTGGCGGGCGACACCGCGTGGGTGTTGGTCTCGGCCGCGCTGGTGCTGCTGATGACGCCGGGGCTGGGGTTCTTCTACGGAGGCCTGGTCCGCGGCCGCAACGTGCTGAACACGCTGATGATGAGCGTCATCGCGATGGGGGTCGTCGCGCTGCTGTGGGCGACGATCGGCTACTCGCTGGCGTTCGGGACGGGCAACGCGCTCGTCGGCGGGCTCGAGCACCTCGGGTTGAACGGGGTCGGCGGCGCGCCCCGCGACGGCACGACGATCCCGCACCTGCTGTTCATGGCATTCCAGATGATGTTCGCCGTGATCACGCCGGCGCTCATCTCGGGCGCGGTCGTCGAGCGCATGCGCTTCGGCGCCTACGTGGCGTTCATCGCGCTGTGGTCGCTGCTCGTGTACGGCCCGCTCGCGCACTGGGTCTGGGGCGGCGGCTGGATCATGAAGCTCGGCGCGCTCGACTTCGCCGGCGGCACCGTGGTGCACGTCAGCGCGGGCGTGTCGGCCCTCGTCGCGGCGAAGCTGCTGGGCCCGCGTCAGGGCGCGAAGCGACACCCGCGGCCGCACAACGTGCCGTTCGTGCTGCTCGGCGCATCGCTCTTGTGGTTCGGCTGGTTCGGCTTCAACGCCGGCTCGGCGCTGGCCGCGAACGAGCTCGCCGGCCTCGCGTTCGTGACGACCAACCTCGGCGCCGCCGCCGCGATGTGCGTCTGGGCCGTCCTCGAGTCGTGGAGGGCGGGCAAGCCGTCCGCGGTCGGCGCGGCCACCGGCGCGGTCGTCGGCCTCGTCGCGATCACGCCCGCCGCCGGCTTCGTGACCCCGATGGCCTCGATCGCCATCGGCGCGCTCGGCGCGTGCGCGAGCTTCTTCGTCATCCAGTTGATGAAGAGGACGCGGATCGACGACAGCCTCGACGTCTTCGCCTGTCACGGCGTCGGCGGCATCGTCGGCTCGCTGCTGACCGGCGTCTTCGCGACGAAGGCGGTCAACGCCGCGGGCGCCGACGGGCTGCTCGCCGGCAACGCCGGCCTCGTGTGGGTGCAGGCGATCGCCGTCTTCGGCGCCGCCGCCGTCGCCGCCGCCGCCACGTTCGTCCTGATCAAGGCGCTGGCGCTCGTGATGCCCGTCCGCGCGACCGAGGAGGACGAGCTCGTCGGCCTCGACCTCGCCGCCCACGCCGAAGGCGCCTACGCCGGCGACTCGGTCCTCGGCGACCGCGTCGTCCACCCCCACCCCGCCCCGACCCCGCACTACGCGCCCGAGCGGGTCACCACCTAACGCCGCCGCCGCGCCACCAGGTCGTACAACCCGAGCTGGTTCAGGCGGTAGGCGAGGATGCGCGGCGTCGTGTCGAGCGCCTTCGCCGCGGCGGTCATGTTGCCGCCGACGTTCTTCATCGCCTCGATCAGGATCTCGCGCTCGAAGTTCCGCATCATCGCGTCGAGCGAGCCGGCCTTCGTCGTGCCCGACGAGTCGCCCGTCTGCAGCGTCGGCGGCAGGTGGTGGGCGCGGATCACCCCGTCGTCGGACAGCAGGCACGCGCGCTCGACGCAGTTCTCGAGCTCGCGCACGTTGCCGGGCCAGTGGTACGCGGTCATGAGCTCGATGGCGGGCGTGCTGATGCGCTTCACGCGGCCCCGGCCGTGCTTTCCGACAAAATGGTCGGCCAGCAGCGTGATGTCCGTCTTCCGCTCGCGCAGGGGCGGCAGATAGATGGGGAAGATGTTGAGGCGGTAGTAGAGGTCGGCCCGGAAGGCGCCGCGCTCGATGGCCGCTTCGAGCGGCGCGTTCGTCGCCGCGATGACGCGGACGTCGACGCGCTTCGGGGCCTCGTCGCCGACGCGGTGGATCTCGCCCTGCTGCAGCGCCCGCAGCAGCTTGACCTGCACCGCCGGGGGCAGCTCGCCGATCTCGTCGAGCAACAGCGTCCCGCCGTTGGCCATCTCGAACCGACCGCGGCGTCCGCCCACCGCCCCGGTGAACGCGCCCTTCACGTGGCCGAACAGCTCGCTCTCGACGAGCTGCTCCGGCAGCGCGCCGCAGTTCACGCTCACGAACGGCCCCTCGGCGCGCGCGCTCGCATGATGGATGGCCTGCGCCACGAGCTCCTTGCCCGTGCCGCTCTCGCCGCGCAGCAGCACCGTCGTGTCGTGGGGCGCCACCTGGCGGATGAGGCGATACACCTCGAGCATCGCGTGGGCGTTGCCCACGAGCTCGCCGGGCGGCGCCGCGATCTCCGGCGCCTCGGCCTGCGCCCGGGCCGACGCGTCCTCGTGCCGGTCGCGGTGCGCCCGCACGGCCTCGCCGATCAGCGTCGCCACCACCGTCAGCAGCCGCCGGTCCCACTGCAGGTCGTCCTCGGGCGCCGCCGGCACCTCGACGCTCAGCGTCCCCACGATCTCGCGCCGCAGCGTCTTGATCGGGACGCACACGAAGCCCGACGGCGACACGACCGCGCGCCCGTCCTCGAGCACCCTCTGCGAGGCGCCGCGCCGCCTCTTCTTCGTCAACGGCAGCCCGGGCACCGCGATCTCGACGCCCGACATGCCGAAGTCGGCGAGGTGCGCCACGACGTCGCCGAGCGCGCGCTCGAGCGTCTGCTGCCCGTCGAGCAGCGCCTTCGTGATGCGGTAGAGGACACGCGCCTCGGCGTGCGGCCGTTCCCGGCCTGCGGTGGTCATGGCGCGCGGCATTGTATTCGACGCGCCGCGTCATGCCAGACTCGCCGCCCCATGTTCGCCGCGCTTCGCCGGGAGTACCGGCGCTTCCCCCCCCGCTTCTGGCTGCTGCTCGTCGGTTCGCTGGTCAACCGCGTCGGCAGCTTCGTCATCCCGTTCCTGACGCTGTACCTCACCGGGCAGCGCGAGTACTCGGAGTCGGCCGCCGCGCTCGTCGTCAGCCTGTACGGCTTCGGATCGGTGGGCGCCGCGCTCCTCGGCGGCGTGCTGTCCGACCGGCTCGGCCGCCGCGCGACGCTCCTCCTCAGCCTCTGGGGCGGCGCGGCCGCTCTCGTCGCGCTCGGCCGCGCCCGCTCGCCCGAGGCGATCGGGGCGTGCGCCTGTCTCTTCGGCTTCCTCGGCGAGATGTACCGCCCCGCCGTCGGCGCCATGATCGCCGACATCGTGGCGCCCGAGCTGCGCGCCCGCGCCTACGCCCACTCCTACTGAACGGTGAACCTGGGCTTCGCGATCGCGCCGACCCTCGGCGGTCTGCTGGCCGGCGCCGGCTACGAGTCGCTCTTCCTCGCCGACGCCGCGACGATGGCGGTGTTCGGCGTCGTCATCTTCCTCACCATCTCCGAGTCGCGCCCCGCGCCGTCGGCGCACGAGGCCCGCGTCGGCATGGCGGACGTCCTCGCCGACCGCACGTTCGTCTGGCTCGTCCTCTTGACGCTGTGCCTCGGCCTCGTCGTGTGGCAGAGCAGCGTCGCGCTGCCGCTCGACATGAAGCGCAAGGGGCTGTCCGAGGCGGACTACGGCACGCTGATCGCGCTGAACGGGCTCTTCATCGTGCTGTTGCAGCCGTTCGCCACGGCGCACGTCTTCCGCTTCCGGCGCTCGACGGTCCTCGCGACGGGCATGGTGCTCTTCGGGATCGGCTTCGGGCTGCACGGCGTCGCGGGCACGCACCTCGGCTACGCCGTCGCGATCGGGACGTGGACGCTCGGCGAGATCATCAACTCCCCGGTGCTGTCGGCGGTCGTCGCCGATCTGGCGCCGCCGGCGTTGCGCGGCCGCTACCAGGGCGTCTACGGCATGGCATGGGCGAGCGCCGCCGCGCTCGGCCCGCTCGCGGGCGGCGCGGTGTTCGACTTTCTCGGCCCGTCGCGCCTGTGGACGGGCTGCCTGCTGCTCTGCGTGCTCGCGGCGATCGGACACCGCCTCCTCGGGCCGGCGCACGAGCGCCGCGCGGTGCGCCCCGTCTGACCGTCCGTCCGAGATGCCATCCGGGCCCCGTCCGAGACGGAATGCCTCGTTTCGGCGTTCCACCGCTCTCGAGTGTGGCACCTCGCGACACGTCGCCGGAGGGCGGCCGTCCCGGACACCCCCGTCCCGAACGTCCCGGACACGCCGGCGACGTGTCGTCCCGGACGCCCCCGTCCCGCCCGGTTCGCCCGCCCGGCCGCCCTCGTCCCGGACGCCGCGTTCGGCGGCGCCTCGCCGCGCGGCGGAACGGCCTGCGGCGCGGGTCCGGCGAACGTCGCCCGCCCGCGCGAGGCCATCCACCAGCGCGCGTCCCGTCGCCCCATCGCGGTGGGCGCGCGACGCCATGCGCGCGACGTCTCCGTGCCGCGCAAACCCCTTTGTCCATGCGTATCAGCGCGTTGGCAGACGCCTTGCAAAAACGCGACGCCGGACTCGAGGAGGACACAATGGCCGCCAAGAACAAGGCCAAGGGCGACAAGAAGGGCACCAACCCCAACCTGCGCGAGCGGATCCGGGGCGTGCTGAAGAAGGGTGTCGAGACTGCGCGCTCCCTGGAGAAGCGCGCCGGAACCTCCGGTCTGACCGGGATCAAGGGGGAAAGCGAGACGATGCGTACGATCAAGGAGTTCAAGCAGGGCGGCGCCGACACGAAGAGCACCGCCGGCTCCGAGTCGACGAGCGCCACCTCCGCCACCAAGCGCGACACGACGACGAAGCGCTCGAGCGGCGGCGCCGCCGCGAAGCGCTCGACCGCGAAGCGTTCGACCGCGAAGCGCGGCGGCAGCACCACCACCAAGCGCAGCAGCAAGCGCGAGGTCGCCGGCACGACGGCGAAGCGCGACGGCGCCGCCAAGGGCCGCACCAAGCGCGCCACCCGCAGCGCCAGCCGCACCACCGCGAAGAACGCGACGGGCCGTACCTCGCCGCGCAAGGTCGGCGGCGGCAGCCAGCTCGAGGACAAGAACTTCCGCGAGCTCTACAAGCAGGCGAAGGCGATGGACCTGCCCGGCCGCAGCCGCATGAGCAAGGCCGAGCTCGTGAAGGCCATCAAGCGCGTGGGCTGAACTCGGTTCAGCCGCCGATCGGCAGCGTCGGCAGGAGGAAGATGGCCTGGTCGCTGACCGGGACGTCCTGACTGTCGGCCACGCGACCCACGAAGAAGAAGCCCGTCAGCTCGATCATGGTGAACGGGATCGTGACGCTGATGATCTGCGCGGGATCCACCACGGCCCCGTGGAGGCGGCCATCCTCCTCGAGGACGAGGCCGTCGGGGATCCCCGACTGCGGCACGAACCGCGCCAGGTTGGGATCGAGCGGCTCCTCGCGCCAGTGGTACGGCCGCAGGCCCCCGCGGGCCTGCAGCCGGGTGTCGTAGGGGATCGGGATGTTCGGCACGACCGTGATCGTCGGCAGCACGACGACCTTGGTGATGAACAGGTCGAACATCTGGTCCCCGGTGACGCGCAGCGGCGCGATGCGCACCTCGAGACGGAAGTCCTTCTCGGCGAAGGCGGGCGGCGTCGACGCGTCGACGGCGCGCAGGCGGAAGTCGAAGCTGCCGACCTCCGTCGGCGTGCCGGCGAGGCGGCCGTCCGCGCCGAGCGCCAGCCCGGCGGGCAGCGCGCCCTCGACGATGAACCAGCCGTAGGGCGCCTCGCCGCCCACCGCCTCGAACTGCACCGCGTAGTCGTCGCCCTCTTCGCCGGCCGGCAGCCGGTCGGTGGAGATGACGAGGCCCTCGCCGTGCACGCGCAGCCGGAGCTCGGCCTCTGCGCGCGCGCCGGCCTCGTCCTGCACCGCGAACCGCAGCACGCGCTCGCCCGCCTCGAGCGGCGTCCCCGAGAGGGCGCCCTCGCCGACGAGCGCCAGGCCGCGCGGCAGCTCGCCGTCCGCGAGCGACCAGCGGTAGGGCGGCGTGCCGTTCACGGCCTCGAGCTGGAAGGCGTACTCCGCGCCCACCTGGCCCGGGGGCAGCTCGTCGGTGGCGACCGCCAGCGGCGCCGCCACGCAGCGGCCGTCGTCGCACGCGCCGCCGTCCGCGCAGTCCGCGTCGCGCACGCACGCGACGCAGCGGCCCTGGAAGCAGGCCTCGCCCTCGGCGCACGGCGTCTCGATCCAGCTCGTGCCGTCCTCGCCGCACTCGAAGATGCCTTCGGGGCCGCACAGCACCTCGCCCGCGGGGCAGTCGCCGCCGCCGATCACCCGGCGGCAGGCGCCGTTGACGCACTGCTCGCCGGCCGCGCACGGGGTGCGCGTCCAGTGGATGCCGTCGGCGTCGCACGTCAGCAGCACCTTGTCGGCGCACGCCGTCTCGCCGACCGTGCAGGTCGGCTCGAGGCACACGCCCTCGAGGCACGTCTCGCCGGCGTCGCACGGCGTCGGCTCGGACCAGGCGGCGCCGTCGGCGGCGCACGTCCGCACGCCGCCCTCGACGCACTCGCGGGCGCCCGGCGCGCAGACGAGGTCGACGCAGGCGCCGTCGAGGCACGCGCTGGCCTCGCCGCACCGCTCGGCGAGCCAGCCGGTGCCGTCCTCGAGGCACGTGCGCAAGAGACCGTCGACGCAGCGGGACTCGCCGACCGCGCAGATGTGCCCCGGCGGCAGGCCCGCGTCACCCGTCCCGGCGTCGCCGCGCAGCGCCGCGTCGGGCCCCCGCTCCGCCGGATCGGTGCTGCCCGTCGAGCCCTCGCAGCCCGCCAGGGCCGCAAGTCCAATCGTCAACAACAGGATTCGTCGCATGCCGCGCTCCCCGCCGTCTCCCCGGCGGCGCACAGCGTAGCCGAAGCGCCGCTGCCTTGGCGATGTCCCGCGCGCACGGCGGCGCGACGGCCCCACGGGCCGCCCGCCCCGGCGAGCGTCGCGAAGGGATCGGTCGCGGTCGAGGGTCGCGCGCCCTCCCAGGTTGGCGCGCCGGCGGGGGTTGCGCGTAAGCTGCGCCCTCCCAGACATCGGGGATTCGACGGGTGCTCTTCAATTCGCTCGCGTTCCTGGCGTTCCTGCCGATCGTCCTGGCGGTCTACTGGCTGCTGAACCGCCACTACCGCCTGCAGAACGCCTTCCTGCTGCTGGCGAGCTGGTTCTTCTACGGCTGGTGGGACTGGCGCTTCCTGGGCCTGCTCGTGCTCACGTCGGCGGTCGACCACTCGCTCGGCGTGCTCATCCACCGCACCGAGGACGCGCGGCGTCGCAAGCTCTTCCTCGTGCTCTCGCTCGTGCAGAGCCTCGGCATCCTCGGGTTCTTCAAGTACTACGGGTTCTTCGTCGAGAGCTTCGCGGCGCTCCTCGACAGCATGGGATGGCAGGCGCACCTCCCGGTGCTGAAGGTCGTGCTGCCGGTCGGCATCTCGTTCTACACGTTCCAGTCGATCAGCTACATCGTCGACATCTACCGGCGCCGCATCGCGCCCGCGGGCAGCTTCCTCGATTTCGCGGCGTACGTGGCCTTCTTCCCTCAGCTCGTCGCCGGCCCCATCGAGCGCGCCATCGACCTGATGCCGCAATTCCAGCGGCCGCGCACGTTCAAGTGGGCCGACCTCGACGGCGCCGTCTTCCTCATCGTCTGGGGCTTCTTCAAGAAGGTCGTCATCGCCGACAACGTGGCCGCCGTGGCCAACGCCGTGTTCGACCAGCACGGCAGCCACGCGGGCGTCGACACGGTGCTCGGCGTGCTCGCCTTCGCCATCCAGATCTACTGCGATTTCTCCGCCTACTCCGACATCGCGCGCGGCGTCGCCCGTCTGTTCGGCTTCGAGCTGATGGTCAACTTCCGCAACCCGTACTTCGCCATCAACCCCAGCGATTTCTGGCGGCGATGGCACATCTCGCTCTCGCAGTGGCTGCGCGACTACCTGTACGTGCCGCTCGGCGGCAACCGGCACGGCACGTTCCGCACGTACCGCAACCTCGCGCTGACGATGCTGCTCGGCGGGCTCTGGCACGGCGCCGCGTGGACGTTCGTGGCCTGGGGCGCCTTCCACGGCCTGATCTTGATCCTCTATCGCATCTTCGACCGGTTCCCCGACACGGACCAGCCGTGGGCCATCCGGTATGCCATCGTGCGCATCCCGCCGCGGATGGCGCTGATGTTCTGCCTGACGCTCGTGGGCTGGCTGTTCTTCCGCGCGACCTCGATCGGGCAGGCGTTCGCGATGCTCGGCAACGTCGGCCTCGCGACGACGGCGAAGACCGCGGACTTCGCGTCGACGCTCGCGTTCTACGGCGCGCCGCTGGTCGTGATGGAGACCTGGCAGTACCTCGCCGGCGACGCGCTGGCCCCGGCCCGCCGGTCCGCCTGGGCCCTCGGCGCCGCCTACGGCCTGGTCGCCGCCGGCATCCTCGTCTTCGGCGTCCGCGAGGCGACCGAGTTCATCTACTTCCAGTTCTGAGCGGAACACCCTCTGAGCATGATGGAACGCCGCACCGCCCTCCGCCGCCTGGCGCTCACCGTTGCCTGCGCCCTCCTCGTCGTGGTCGTCGCGAACGCCATCGCCGGCCGCCTGCTCGACGCGCACACCACCAACAAGGGCTACTTCCTCATCCACGAGAAGTGGCGCCTGCTCGAGGACGAGGCCACGAAGCCGGTCGACTGGCTGTTGCTCGGCGACTCGAGCTGCAACCAGGGCCTCGATCCGGCGGCGCTGACGGAGCGCCTCGGCGGCACGGCGCTCAACCTGTGCACCGTCGCCGACCTGCTCGTGGTGAACGACGCCTGGATGCTCGATCGCTACATCGAGCGCTTCGGGCCGCCGAAGCGCGTCGTCGTCGAGCACGTGTACGACGTCTGGCACCGCCGGCTCGGCGCGGACCTGAAGCCGGAGATCCTCGCCGAGGTCCCGCAGCCGTGGGGCTTCTGGCGGGACCGCGAGCCCAAGCTCCGGCTCTCGCGGGCGCAGAAGTGGAGCCTCGGCCTCGCGCGCTACGTCCCGCTCTACTCCGAGAGCGCCACGCTGCAATCGTGGCTGCGCGAGCCTTCGCGGTTCGGGCGCACGTTCGCGCTCGACGCGAGCGGCTTCATGGCGCACGAGCGGTCCGACGTGCGCCAGGTCAAGCAGGACACGCGCAACCACCTGCGCTTCCTCAAGGGCCGCAAGTTCGCGATCTCACGCGAGAACCAGCGCGCGCTCGACCGCATCGCCGCGCTGTCGGACGAGCACGGCTTCGACGTGTTCCTCGTGGCGACGAGCCCGGTCTACGAAGAGCTGGCGAAGAGCGAGGACTACAAGCGCTACACCGGCGACATCGTGCGGACGCTCGAGAACCACGCGCGCGGCCACAGCCGCGTGCACGTCGTGCTGAAGCGGCCGGTCCCCTTCCCGGCGCGCGACATGGAGAACGCCGACCACCTGACCGCGAAGGCGGCGAAGCGGTACACGCAGCGCGTGGCGGCGGAGATCGAGGAGCTCACGGCGCCGACGCCGCCGGTGCGCGCGATCACGCGCGGCCCGAAGGCCCACTGGTTCGCCTACTACGACAAGCTGCAGTTCGACCCGACCGGGCGCTACGTCCTCGGGATGCAGGTCGACTTCGAGGACCGCAATCCGAAGCCCGACGACGTGGTGCGCGTGGGCATGGTCGATCTGCAGGACGGCGACCGCTGGATCGAGCTCGGCGAGAGCCGCGCCTGGAACTGGCAGCAGGGCTGCATGCTGCAGTGGATCCCGGGCACCGACGCGCAGGTGCTCTGGAACGACCGCGAGGGCGACCGCTTCGTCACGCGCATCCTCGACGTGAAGACGCGCGAGACGCGGACGCTGCCCCTGCCCGTCTACGCCGTGGCGCCCGACGGCAAGAGCGCGGTCTCCGCCGACTTCGCGCGCGTGCACGACCAGCGGCCCGGCTACGGATACGTGGGCCTGCCCGACGCGCACGCGGAGGAGGACGCGCCCGCCACGTCCGGCGTGTGGTGGATGGACCTCGCGACCGGCGAGCACCGGCTCGTGTTCTCGACGGCCGACGCGCTGAAGGTCGGCGCGCCGTCCGCCGACTGGACGGGCGCCAAGCACGCGCTCTACCACCTGCTCTACTCGCCCGACGGCAAGCGCGTGGCGATGGTGCACCGCTGGGCGAAGCGGGGCGGCGAGCGCTTCTCGAGCCGCCTGCTCACCATCGACCCGCAGGGGGGCGAACCGCGCGTCGTCCACCCCGGCCGCTACGTGTCGCACTTCTGGTGGCGCGACCCGGAGCACATCACCGCCTGGGCCTGGCACGACAGCGCCGGCGCGCAGTTCTACGCGTTCCCCGAGCGCGGCGGCCCGCCCGAGCTCATCGCGCCGGAGGCGATGCGCGAGGACGGCCACGTCAGCTACCTGCCGGGCAACCGCTTCATCCTCAACGACACCTATCCCGACGTGCACCTGCGCCAGCACCCGTACCTGTACGACCTCGTCGAGAAGCGGCGCATCCCGCTGGGCCACTTCGTGTCGAACACCACCAGGGGCGGCCTGGACCTGCGCTGCGACACGCACCCGCGCTTCTCGCGCGACGGCGGCTCGGTCGTGATCGACTCGACGCACGAGGGGCAGCGCCAGATGTACCTCATCGACGTGCGCGCCCTCACCGGCGCGAAGCCGGCGGTCGCGGCGGGCCAGTAGCCGCGCGCGGCCCGACCGCGGGCGGAGCGAGGCGTTGCGGCTGGCGCCGGGGGAGCGAGGCTTCGGCGCGCGCCCCTGCTATGATGACCGACATGGATCGCGCCGCCCGAGCTCACCGACGCCGCGCCACCTGGCAGTCCGGCGTGGTCACGGCCGCCGACGACGCGCTCGCCGAAGACGTCGCCTTCTGGCAGCGCGCGAGCGTCGGGGAACGCATGCAGGCCCTCCGCGAGCTCATCCGCCAGGCGTGGTCCCTGGAGCACCCGCACGATGGCGACGTTCCCCGACTTGACCGATCTGTGTGCGGCGTTCGCCGAGGCCGGCGTTGAGTATGTGCTCGTCGGCGGATACGCCGTCGCGATGCACGGCCGGCCTCGGTTCACCAAGGACGCCGACCTGTGGCTCCGCGACACGCCCGACAACCTGGCGCGCGCCTGCGACGCTCTCCGCGTGTTCGGCGCGCCCGAAGCGGTGATCGACGCCCTGCCGAAGATGGCGCGCGAGGACGTGGTCTGGATGGGCCGGCCGCCGAGCCGGATCGACCTCGTCCGCTGGGTGCCCGGGGGCGACTTCGATGCCGCGTGGCGCGCACACGTCGAGCGGGAGCTCGACGGCGTGCAGGTCCACGTCGTCGATCGGGCGACGTTGATCGCGCTGAAAGAGGCGAGCGGTCGGCCGCAGGACCTCGAGGACGCCCGGGCGCTCCGGGCGGTCCGGGAGCCGGGCTGACTGCACCGTCCATGTCCGCCGGTCCCGCGCAGCTTGCTCCCGCAAGTCGGTCGCTGCGCTGTGTCCTCGGCCGCTCCCTGCGGCGTACTGGAGTACGCCTCCGTCGCGTCCTCCGGGCGCGCTCGCGGGCTCGACGAACCTGAACGGCGCAGTGAGAGCGGGCGCCCGGACGCGGTCGCCGCACCAGCGGCGGCGTCCGGGGCGGGCCGCGCGACGTCGGCGGCCTCCCGGACGGCCGCGCGGGCCTCGCCGCTTCGCCGCCTCGCCGCCTCGGCGATCGGCCGGCCGGCGAGCGCGTCGAGGTGCCCGAAGACCTGCGCGTCCACGCGGGCGGCGTGGGCCGGCGCGTCCGCCAGCTCGTCGGCGAGCGCGGCGCGCGCGCGCCCGATCAGGCCGAGCGCGCGGCTGCGCAGGCGGAGGCCGTCCTCGCGCCGCGCCGTCGTCGCCTCCAGATCGGAGCGCCGGCTCAACAGGCGGCCGATGACCTCGCACTCCGCGAGCCAGGCGTCCACGATCGCGCGCATCGGCTCGCCGTTGGCCATGTGCAGGCCGGCGAGGTCGAGGGCGCGCTCCTCGAGCCGAGCGCGCAGGCGCTTCGCGAGCATCGCGCGGTGGGCATAACGCTGCTGGGCCGCCGGCTCGACGAAGAAGAGGGCGCCGCGGACCCGCGACGCGCAGGCGCGCAGGTCCTCGGGCAGGTCCGGCTCGTCCGCGATCCGGGTCAGGCGCCCGTGCACGCGCAGGCCGAGCTGCTTCTGGCGCGCGGCCGCCGCGGCGAGCTCCTCGGCCAGCGGGCGCGACGACGACGTGGCCGGGCGCGCGAGGAAGGCCTCGACCTCCGCGGACAGCGCCCGCAGGCGCGGCGCATAGATGAGGGCGGTGCCGGGCGCCGCGGCCTGCAGCGTGGCGAGGCGGCTGTCGGCGAGGTCGGCAAGGGCGAGGTCGAGCGTCTCGAGCGTGACGTGGCGCATGGTCGGTCTTCCGTGGGGCGTCGTCGGACCGAGGCTACGGAAGGGATCGATCAGTTTTTGTTCCATCCGGACGTGGGCGGCACGAATTCGACCCGTGCGGCGCGACGCCGGAGGTCGGTCCACACGCGTCGGATCCGTGGCGCGGGACGCGGCGGGTCGGTCGACACGAGTCGGACTGGCGGCGCGGGACGCGGCGGGTCGCGCGGCACGGGTCGGGCCCGTGCGCCACGGACGCGTCCGACCCGGACGCGTGGGCATGTGACCGTCTCGCCCGGGCCGCTCCACGAAGCGGCGAGCGTCCTCACAGCGGCCGCCGTTCGAGTGCATGGAAGCCTCCCGCCGCGAAGACGTACCTTCCGGCGCGATGGACCTCGAGATCCGCGACCGCAGTCAGCTCGAAGAGATCGAAGCCCGGGCGCCGGGACTGAAGGCGCTCATCATCGAAGCCGCGGAACATGTGAAGGGGAAGTTCTGCGGGCTCGCCAGCGCCGTCGTCGAGGTCGATCCCTCGGAGGAGCCGGGCGAGCCGGGGCAGGCCCATCGGGTCGTCGAGACGTCCCTCGACGCCGTGCGGGCGCGCGCTCCTGGACGAGCTCGACGAGGCGTGGTGGCTCGGCAACCTGCACCGCGCGGGTGGGCGGCTCAGCCTTGGCCTCCGACTCGTCTGAAGCGCCGTTCGACCGGGGCGCCCGCCGAGACGGCGCGCGGGGCTACAGGCCGTAGCGGTCGGTGACGTAGGCGAGCCAGTCGGCGCACCATGCGGGGCGCGGGGACGCCTGCCGGACGAAGGCCACCCACGACTGGTGGCTGAACGTCGCGAAGCGTGCCTTGCCGCGGAACAGCCGGGACCAGTCCGTCCGGACGTCGCGCGGCGCGTCCGCGGCGCCCGCCCGGCCGGTCCGCCGCAGGGAGGCGAGCAGCCCGGCGTTGCGCGCGTCGTAGGCGAGCGACGAGACGACGAGCGCCTGGTCGGCGCGCGCCGCCAGCGCCTCGGCGAGCGCCTGCTGCCGGAAGAGCTGGTACGCCGCGGTGGCGGCCGGACAGCCGCGCAGCGGCGCGTCCCAGTCGAGGATGGTCGCGAGGTGGTCCCAGTAGCGGCGGCCCTTCACGGTGTGCTGCCCGCAGAGCGCCGCCGGGGCCGTCCGCAGGCGCGCCAGCGCGTCGCACGTGGTCGACTTCGTCGCGTCGTCGAGCTGCTTGCGGACGGAGCACGCGTAGAAGTCGTGCTCGGTGAACTTCACCTCGGTGAGCACGACGCCGTCGCCGCCGCCCGTCGTCGTCACCTTGAACGCCACGTCCGGCGACGTCTGATGCGAGCCGCGGCGGCCGCCGGCCTCGCCGAGCAGCTTCGCGGGACCGTCGGCGTGCTCCCACTCGAGCTCGACCGACCGGACGTCGGCGATCGACGCGTCCACGTTCGCGCGCAGGAAGTCGGCGGCCAGGCGGAGGCCGCCGGCGCTCCGGCCGAACGGGAAGTAGAGGTTCGCCGCGAGCGTCCACGAGGAGAGCAGGTTGTCGCGGCCCGTGTGCGCCTGGATGCGTTGGACTTTCAGCAAGGCATCGAGCGGGAACGCGCCGTCCGCGCGGATGCCCGGCCACAGGTTCTCCTGCGCGTGCCCCTCTGGAAGGATGTGGTCGTACGGGCGCTTCTGCCACCGGCCCTGCCCCTCGACGTGCGGCAGCGCCCGCCGCTTCCACGCGAGCTGCGCCGCCTCCATGTCGTCGCGGAAGCGCGTCATGGCGCGGTGCCGGCCTTGCGGCGCCGGCCCGCCTTCGGCGCGGCCGCGGCCGCCTCGCGCTCGCGGCGGATGCGTTCGAGCAGCACGGACGCCGGCTCGTCGTCCGGGTCCTGCGGGACGAGCTCGCCGCGGAACGCCTTCGCCAGCACCGCCTGAT
>CAUJDF010000066.1 GCA_963169045.1 Myxococcota bacterium | reverse complement strand
GGCGGAGCGCCTCGGCGAAGGCTACGCCGAGTTTCTCGTGACGGTCGCCTCCGAGAAGGTCACGCGGTGATGCGGCACATTCAGTCTTGACAGCGGACGATTGAGGCGAGGAGGCGGTTGTGGAGCAACCGGATAAGCATGAAGAGAACATCCGCCCGCGTCCGGTCTCGCACTCGCGGGCGGCGACGGCCGCGCAGGCACCATCCGAGACCCACCCCGGCGGCGACCTGCTCAACACCGACGCACCGCGGGGAGGGCCATGCCCCGAGGAAGGTGCGCCCGCCGCGACTGCCGGATCGCGGCGCTACATCAGGCCCGGGCAGCCGTTTTGGCGGGGCTCCGACACGCCCCTCAGCTCCCGTTGCTCGACTCCCCCCAGGGCCCCCGCCCGGCGGTGCGCGACCGGCACCGGGCAACGACCAAGGACGGCCACAGGCGCCTCACAAGCCCCTGCGGAGAGCAGCCCCGTCTCTTTGTGGGTATCGACGCCACGAGAGCACGCGAGCGGGCGCCCGTCAACAGGTTCGCGGGCGTGTGCACACCATGAGGGTTCTAGGCACCCGTGCGTACCATGAGGGTTTCGGGCCGCCGACGGCCGACACGCCTCGGACGTCGTTGTAATCGTTGGGGAATCGTCGTGACGGGTACACGCACGACGGCCACGGCGCCAACGACGGCGCGCAACGGCTCGGAATCATGCGGGAATCGGGACGAGGCGAGGAGAAAGGCGGGGCGCCGGACCCACCACCGGCCGGCGCCCCAGGTTCCGACAGATTCGTCCGCGCCGAGCTGGAACCGTGCCCGGTCGAGGTGGGCGAGAGCAGGTGCGCCCAGGACGCGGGACTGACGACCGCACCGGGGGAGGACCACGGCGCGACCAGCGTAGCCGAAGACGCGCTACAACGGCAGAGCCAGTTGCGACCGCGGCGGATCGAACGCCATCGCCCCGCAGCGGTTCACCGTGATCCACTCCTGCCGCGACTTGGTGAACGTCCGAGCGTGCCCCTTCGCGCCGAGCGCAGACACGTCGACCGCGTGCCAGCCATCGATCGGCAGCGGCTCGCCCTCGCTGACCGCCACCACGGCGCCAGACGACGCCCACCGGCGCGCCAGCATCAGGACCGCATCGCGATCCATCTGCGCCTCGTAGCCCGTCGTGCCGACGTAGGGGGGGTCGATGTAGACGTGGGTCGCCCCGACCGCGTCAGGGTCGAGATCGCGCGCGTCGCCGCGGTAGACGATCGTGCGCGCAGGCCACGCCGCACCGCCGAGGCGTTCCACACGCTGCGCGAGAAGGTCCGGCCGCAGCCGCTCGACGAACCCGCGCAGCCGCGCTCCCTTCGCGACGTGCGCGTAGCCGCTCGTGCGCCACGGCCCGTTCACGCCCGGTTCGGCCCGTACAGGCACGCCCTTCGCGGAGCCGCACTGCAGCGCCAGAAACTGCGCCGTCCAGCCGTATTCACTCTGCTCGTCCTGGCCCTCGGCTCGGATGCGCTCGAACAGCGCCGCGCCCTGCTCGCCGCGCTCGTGCCACGCGCGCAGGTACGCCGCAACACGCGCCGGCCCGCCTGTCTCGACGAGCGCGGCCCAGGCTCGACCCCACGGACCCGCATCGCAGAGCACGACGCGGTCGGCGCCAGCTCCAGCGTGCAGGCCGACGGCGCCCAGGATCGCGCCCGCGTACTGCCGCTTCCCGCCCATGTAGGGCACAGGCGGCACCACCGCCGGGCCGCCGACGAGGCGCAGCGAGACGGCCGCGCCGCCGCAGCACAACTCCACCCACGTCGTCATGGCGGGCGGTTACAGCAGCGGGCCGGCGGGCGGCACGCCGACCGCGTCGAGGAGGGCGTCGAGGCGCTTGAGGGTCGCGCCCCAGGTCGGGCACCACGTCGCGTGCAGCGCACCGCGCGCGCGCTCCCCGTGCTCGACGAGGAGGCGCCCGGCGATCGTCAGGCCCGGCGGCCCCGACCGCGTCGCGAAGCGGCGCAGCAGCGCCTCGGCACCGGCCCGCCGCTGCTCCGGCGTCTTGATCGTGGTCTCGTGGCGGCGCCGCCGCACCGGCAGGAGCGCGGCCTGCAACTCGCGGCGTTCCTCGGGCGAAACCGCCCGCGTCTGGAACCACACCGCGCCGCCGACGCCGTCCGCGAGCGGCAGCACGGGCGGCAACTCGAGGTCGCGCGCCGGCTCCGGCTTCGGCGCGACCTGCAGCAGCGGCGCGACGAGCTGGCCCGGCTCCGGCGCGCCGTCGCAGTCGTTGTCGACGACGCGCAGCGCCGGCCCGCGCGCGTTCGGCCTCTTCCCCGTCGCAGTCGTTGCAGACACGTCCCGCCCCCTCACGAGCGCCCGACCGTCGGGGCTCCGAACGGATTGAAGCGCGGATCGAGCAGCATCGGCGAGACCTTCGACGGCGGCGCCGTCGCAGTCGTTGTCGAGGCCGTCGCAGGCTCGCCCGCGGCCTTCACCTCGGCGCCCCACGAGTCGATCACGGCCTGCAGCGCCGCCACGCCCTCGGGCGTCACGTTGCCGACCTGGCCCTGGTGCTCCGCCCACGTCGCGCTGCAGAAGTTCATCACGCGCTCCTCGAAGAAGCACTCGCGGCACGAGGCCACGAACAGGAACGGCGGCCCGTTCCGGTCGAGGTAGACGCCCATGAAGCCGCACGGCGCCTTGCCGCAGGCGATGCAGGGCTTGCGGTGGATGTGGGGCCGGAAGTGGTCCATCGCGCCCTGGATCGCGGCGCTGATCCGCTCCGAGTCCGCGACGGTGTCCGGCGCCGGCCCCGTCAGGTCGGGGATGAAGATGTTGACCGGGCCGATCTTCTCGACGGGGAAGTGCGCGGTGAAGCGGAAGTCGCCGGTGGTGATGCGCTTCCGCAGCCGCAGTTTCGGCAGCCGCCTCGGTGCCTTGCTCATGGTGTCTCCTCGAAGGCGCGCGGGTCGATGCCGAGCGCCGTCCAGTCAGGATCGTACTCGCCGCCGGGCGCGCTCGGCAGCCGTCTCGTCTCGAAGAAGCCATCGGGCAGCCGCAGCAGCCGCAGCAGGACCCGGGCGTAGTAGCTGTGGAAGTGGTCGTTGAGCTGGTAGGGCACCTCGCCGGTCTGCACGCGCCCCTCCCACCGCAGGCGCTCGTACAGCTCGCGGATGCCGCAACGCTGGAAGCCGAGCGCCGCCGCCTCGCGGGTGACGCGGACGAGCTCGTGCAGCACTCGCGGGTTGTCGCGGTGGAAGCGCTCGAACTCGAGGACGCGCTCAGTCTTCTCCGGCGGCGTGTCGGCGCCGGGCAGGCCGAGCGTCAACTGCTCCGTCATGGTCCGCTCCGTAGCAGGTCGCCGAGCGAGCGCAGCCAGTCCGCACCACGGCAGCGCACGGCGCCGGCCGCGACCACGTCGGCCTCGCGCCACACCTTCACGCGGGCCCGGCGCGCCGCGATCACCGGCGCCGGCCGCAGGATCAGGGCGTCGGCGCGCTCGATCTTCCCCGCGACGAAGGCGAAGAACCCGATCCCAGGCCACGTCTGCAGGAACCGGAGCTGGTGCTCGGGAAAGACGTCGTCGTCGCCGATCTCGAACTCGCCGGTGGTGCTCGACTTCGCCTCGAACGCGACGGCGAGCCGCGCCAGCCCGGGCATCCCGGCGATGGCGTCGGCGCCCGGGCCCAGGGCGCCCATGTAGTCGACGACGGCCATGCCGGACAGCGTCAGGGTGCCGGCGCGGAACGTGGTGGGGACGTTCTGCCTCACGATCTGCGCCGCGCCGGTCACGAGGTAGCCGCGGTGCACGTTGTCGAGGCGCGTCTCGAACGCACGGCCGAGGCGCGAGGTCTTGCGCTTCGGTTTCGCGTTCGGGTCGCGGGGCGCCTGGCCGACGGCCGCAGCGGCGCGCTCGTTCGCCGCCACGATCTGCGCCCAAGCGTCGTCGGACAGCCCCGGCGGGCGCACGGGCGCCGCCGCCGGCTTCGGCGAGGCCGGCGCGCGCCGTCGACCGCCGCCGCGCCAGCTACGGCCGGTCGCCATCGGCAGCAGCCTTCCCAGGGAGGGCTCCCGGGGAGCCGACGGGAGTCGACGGGAGGGCGGCGCGTTCGACGTCGCGCGCCGCCACCATCGAGATCACGAGCGGCGCCGCGCCGCGCCGCTGCTCCTCGGGATCGGGCACGTCGTAGATGTCGACGCGGTCGCCGCTGGCCACGACCTCGCGGACGAGGAACGGCCGCCCGCCGACGTCGCGGAAGATGCGATACCAGCGCGCGGCCCGTCGCGTCCGGTGGCCCAGGTCCTCGACGAACACGCGACGCGGCAGGGCATCGTCTCGCCACGTCCGGGCCGGCGCCGAGTAGCCGACGGCGTTGCACGCCTGGACCGAGTAGCCAGGCGGAGCGACGACGCGCGGCGCGAGCGGCACGCCGAGCAGCCACGCAAGGGCCCGGGATTTCAGCGCAATCAGACGCTCGATCACGGCACGTACTCCATGAGGCGGGGCTCGTCCGGCGCGGCGAGCGGGTGACGGGGCGCGCGGTGCTCGGCCTGCGCGTAGCCGAGGCAGACGACGCGGCGCGGGCCGCGCGTCACGGACTCGAGGACCTGCCGCGCGCGCGCCTGGACCTCGGGCGCGGGGTTGCCGCCCCAGGCCGCGACGACGGTGCGGTCGAAGCCGACCTCGACGGCGATCATCTCGTCGCAGTGGATCCGGCCGACCGGGTCCGCGGCGGCCTGCACCCCGGCGTAGTCGCGGGCCCGGAACGCGAAGAGGTTGACCACGCGGATCCCGGCGAAGCCGTCGCGGCGCGCGAGGCGCTCGCAGTAGCGCACCACGGGGTCGTTGCGCTGCGCGTCTTCGAGCGGCGGATGCAGCAGCAGCCACACCAGATCGGCGCCC
>CAUJDF010000065.1 GCA_963169045.1 Myxococcota bacterium | reverse complement strand
ATGTGCTTCAGGCCGCCAGGGAACGCGCGCGACGCGATGGCACGACCGTTGGAGAGGTCATTTCGGAGTTACTGACACCGCGGCTTTCCGAATTCCCCGGGTTCCGGACGTCTCGTCGCAGGTCGAAGGCTGACCGAGGCTGGCGCAGACGAAAATGTTCAACGTTGCTTGACGCCCCGGGGGCTCCGGTTTACCCTATGTTCGGCAATGTTGAACAGGACGATTCCATGGAGATCGTGCTTCGCAAGTACGGCAACAGCACCGTCGCGGTGCTTCCCCCGCCTGTGCTCAAGGATCTGGGCCTTGCCGCGGGCCAGGCAATGACGCTCGAAACGACCCCGGACGGCCGGATCGTCCTCGCGCGCAAGCGCAAGTACCGATTGGCCGACCTCGTCGCTCAGTGCGACTTGACGGCGCCCCCGCCGGCGGATCTGGCCCTGTGGGGATCGGCCAAGCCAGTGGGCCGCGAGGTGTGGTAATGGCGGTGTTCGACCGCGGCGACATCGTGAGCGTCCCGCTGGACCCCGTGGCGGGCCATGAGCAGCGGGGCACGAGGCCGGCGCTTGTGCTGACTGCGCGGGAGTTCAACACCCTCGGCGACGTGCTGGTGGCGCCGATAACCCAGGGAGGGGACTACGCGCGCTTCGCGGGCTTCGCGGTCTCGTTGTCGGGAACGGGATGCCGGACGCAGGGTGTGGCCCTCGTCAACAAGATCCGGATGTTGGATCTTGCCGCACGCAAGGCGCGCAAGGTCGAACGGGTGCCGCACGAAGTCGTCGAAGATGCGCTTGGGCGTCTGTCGGCCCTTCTCGAGTGACCCCTATATCCCATTGATCGAGGTCAGCCGCCCGGCGGGAGGCGGTAGCATGCTGGAGTAGCCGCCGGCCCCACCCCAGGTGCCCCGATGCCCGCCCCCATCTTCCGCATGCGCGACGTGTCGAAGGTCTACCACGTGGGCGACCTCGAGGTGGTCGCGCTGCGCGACGTCTCGCTCGAGCTCTACGCCGGCGAGTTCGTCGTGCTGCTGGGCCCCTCGGGCAGCGGCAAGTCCACGCTCCTGAACCTGCTGGGCGGCCTGGACACGCCCACGAAGGGGCAGGTGGATTACCTCGACCACGATCTCTCCGAGGGCGGCGACGAGAAGCTCACCGCCTTCCGGCGCGAGCACGTGGGCTTCGTCTTCCAGTTCTACAACCTCATCCCGAGCCTCACGGCGCGCGAGAACGTGGCGCTCGTCACCGACATCGCCGCGGCGCCGCTCGACCCGGGCGAAGCGCTGACGCTGGTGGGGCTCGGCGCGCGCCTCGACCACTTCCCGTCGCAGCTCTCGGGCGGCGAGCAGCAGCGCGTCGCCATCGCGCGCGCCGTCGCCAAGCGGCCGCACGTGCTGCTCTGCGACGAGCCGACGGGCGCGCTCGACTACGAGACGGGCGTCGTCGTCCTCGAGGTCATCGAGCAGATCAACCGCGAGCTCGGCACGGCGACGGCGGTCATCACCCACAACGCGCCGATCGCCGAGATGGCGGACCGCGTGGTGACGCTCCACGATGGCCTGATCCAGGGCGTGCGCCGGCCCGAGCGGCGCGTGCGCGCCATGGACCTGCGATGGTAGCCGCGCTCGACCGCAAGCTGCGGCGCGACCTGCGCCGGCAGTGGGCCCAGATCCTGACGATCGGGCTGGTGGTCGGCGCCGGAATCACCAGTTATGTCGCGCTCTTGGGGACCTCCGGCGCGCTCTCGGGTTCGCAGCGCGACTACTACGCGCGGCTGCGCCTGGCCGACGTGTGGGTGCAGGTGGAGCGCGCGCCGCACCGGCTGCGGGCGCGGGCCGAGGCGATCCCCGGCGTGGCGCAGGTGGAGGCGCGCATCGTCACCCCGCTGCGCGTGCTCACCGACGACGCCGAACAGCCACCCACCGGGCAGGTCATCGGGCTGCCGTCGGGGCGCCAGCCGCGCCTCGGCGCGCTCGACCTGCACGCCGGCCGCCTCCCCCTCCCCGGCCGCCCCGGCGAGGCGGTGCTGCTGCATCGCTTCGCGGAGCGCCGCGGCATCCGCATCGGGGACACGGTCCCGGTGGTGATGGAGGGCATGCGGCGCGACCTGATCGTCGTCGGCACCGCGACCTCGCCCGAGTACATCTACCCGGTCCCACCGGGGGCGGTGATGGCCGACGACTCGCGCTACGCCGTCTTCTGGATGGACGAGCGCACGCTGGCGCCGCTCGTCCGCCGGGAGGCGGCCTTCGACGAGCTCGTCGTGCGGCTGCAGCCCGGCGCGTCGGCGGTCGCCGTTCAGGACGCGCTCGACCGGCTGCTCGACCCCTACGGCGGCCGCGGGGCGTTCGGGCGCGACCGCCTGCCCTCTCACGACGCGGTCAGCCGCGAGCTCGGCGAGCTCGCGCGCATGTCGCGCATCATCCCGCTCGTCTTCCTCGGCGTGGCCGCCTTCCTGCTGAACGTGGTGCTCTCGCGCATGATCCAGCTCGAGCGCGGGCAGATCGCGCTGCTGAAGGCCATCGGCTACTCGGGATGGCGCATCGGTCGGCACTACTTCGGCGTCGTCTGGCTCGTCCTGGCCATCGGCGTGGTCTTCGGCGGCCTCTGCGGGAACTGGGCCGGCATGAGCCTGGTCGCCCTCTACTCGGAGGTGTTCGGCCTGCCGATGCCGCGGTCCGTCCTCTCGTTCGAGCGGATGGTCGTGGCCACGGGCGTGGCGCTGCTGGCCTCGGCGGTCGGCGCCGCGGGCGCGGTGCGGCGGGTGCTGCGGCTGCACGCCGCCGAGGCGATGCGCGCGGAGCCGCCGCCGGCGTATCGGCGGACGCTGCTCGAACGCGCGGGCGTGTTCTCCGTGCTGTCGCGGCCGGCGCGCATGGTGGCCCGCGAGCTGGCGCGGCGGCGCGTGCGCACCGGCCTGACGCTGCTCGGCATCGCCGGCGCGATGGCCATCCTGGTGTTCGGCCGCGCCTACAACGACGCGGTCATGCACCTGCTCGACGTGCAGTTCGAGTCGGCGGCCCGCGAGGACCTGTCGGTCACGTTCGAGCGGCCCGTCGACGACGACGCGCTGTCGACGCTCCGCCACCTGCCCGGCGTGCGGACGGTGGAGAGCGCGCGCGTGACCTCGGTACGGCTGCGGTCCGGCCACCGGTGGCGCGAGGTGGTCGCCACCGGCCTGCCGCGGGACGCGCAGCTCCGGCGCGTCGTGGACCGGTACGGGCGGCCCGTGCCGCGGCCGCCCACCGGGGCGGTGATGACGACGCAGGTGGCCCGGGCGCTCGGCGTCCGCATCGGCGACACCGTGGAGATCGAGCCGCGCGAGGGCGCGCGCGGCCGGCACCCGGTGGTCGTGACGGGCTTCGTGGACGACATCGTCGGCAAGAACGTCTACCTGCCGCTCGACGAGCTGAACGCGCTCCACGAGGAGCCGGGGCGCATCTCGATGGCGCTCCTGCGCGTGGATCCCGCGGCGATGACGGACGTGGAGCGGCGCCTCGGGGACATGCCGGCGGTGCTGTCGACACAGCGGCGCGAGGCGACGATCGACCGCTTCGCGGCGCAGATGAACCGCAGCCTCGTGATGGTGACGGTGATGGTCACCTCGATGGCGTCCATCCTCGTCATCGGCGTCGTGTACAACTACGCGCGCATCGTGCTGTCACAGCGGCAGCGGGACCTCGCGAGCCTGCGCGTGCTGGGCTTCACGCGCCAGGAGATCTCGGCGGTGCTGCTCGGCGAGATCGCCTTCCAGGTGCTCGCCGCCCTCCCGATCGGGCTGCTGCTCGGGCGCGTGCTCATCGGCGCCATCCTCGGCGGCGATCCCGAGTCGATGCGGCTGCCGGCGGTGTCATCGCCGCGCACGATGGCCTTCGCCGCGATGGTGACGCTGCTGTCCGGCGCGGCGAGCGCGCTGCTCGTACGCCGCAAGGTCGATCGGCTGGACCTGATCGGCGTGCTGAAGACCCGGACGGAGTGATTCATGAACAGATCCGAGACCTTGCGAGAGGCGCTCCTCCCGGGCCGGGGACGGGTCGGCGCCGCGGCGCCCGCGAGGCGCCGCGGCGACTTCGGGAAGTGGCTCAAGCGCGCACTGTGGGTGCTCGTGGCCGCGCTGGTCGCGCTGGCGCTGTGGCGCGCGCTGAGCCCGGCGCCGGCGCCCGCGGACCTGGCGATCGCCGAGCGCGCGCCGATGCGGGTCACGCTCGACGAGGATGGGCGGACGCGGGTGCGCGAGCGGCACGTGGTCTCGGCGCCGCAGAGCGGGCGGCTGCTGCGCGTGACCCTCGACCCCGGCGACACGGTGCGCGCCGGCGACGTCGTGGCGCGGCTCGTGCCGACGGTGCCGTCGCTGCTCGACGCGCGGACGCGGGCCGAAGCGGAGGCCCGGGTGAGCGCGGCGCGTTCGGCGGTCGTGCGCGCGCAGGCGGCGTTCCGGGCGGCCCGGGCGGCCGCGGAGCTCGCGCGGACGGAGGCGGCCCGCATGGCCGGCCTGTTCGCGCAGCGGGCCATCCCCGAGGCCGAGCACGACGCGGCCGCGACCCGCGCGCGCACCGCCACCGGCGAGGCCGAGGCCGCCGCCGCCGCGGAGAAGGTCGCGCAGTCCGAGCTGGCGATGGCGCGCGCCGTCCTCGCCAGGCCCGCCGACGGCGCGGCCGCCGAGATCCCCGTCGTGGCGCCGGTGGGCGGCCGCGTGCTGCGCGTCCCGCAGGAGAGCGAGGCGGTCGTCGCCGCGGGCACGCCCATCCTCGAGATCGGCGATCCGGCGGACCTCGAGGTCGTCGTCGACGTGCTGACCGCCGACGCCGTGGGGCTCGCGCCGGGGACGCCGGTGTCGATCGTGCGGTGGGGCGGCCCGGAGGCGCTCGAGGGTCGGGTCCGCCTCGTGGAACCCCATGCTTTCACGAAGATTTCGGCGCTCGGCATCGAGGAGCAGCGCGTGTGGGTGCGCGTCGATATCGTCACGCCGCGGACGGTCTGGGCGGCGCTCGGCGACGGCTTCGAGGTCGACGCGCGGTTTCTGCTCTGGTCGGGCGAGGACGTGCTGCAGGTGCCGGCGAGCGCCGTGTTCCGTCGCGGCGACGACTGGGCCGTGTTCCGCGTGGACGACGAGGAGCGCGCGCGCCTGGCCCGCGTCGACCTCGGCCGGAGCAACGGCGCCGCGGTCGAGATCCGCGGCGGCCTCGCGGCGGGCGACGCGGTGGTCGACTACCCCGGCGAGCGCGTCGCCGAGGGCGTTCGGCTGGAGGTGCGCGAGACGCGATGAGTCAACGCGTGAAGCGCACGCGGTGCGCCCCCGCGGGCACGTCGACGATCGTCAGGCGGCGCGCGGCGTCCCACGTGTGGGCCGCGGCCGCGTCGTCGATCGTCACCCCGGCCGGCTCGTCGCCGTACACCTCGAGCACGAAGCCGGCGTTGAGCTCGGCGCCGTCGGCGGTCTCGACCACGTCGCCGTCCACCGCGAGGCGTGCGCCGTCGAAGAGCGTGAATTCACTGGGGTGCTGGCCGGGGAAGATCCGCGCGTACAGCACGCCGGGCGCGGTGGCGTAGGCGTCGACGAGGTCGGGCTCGGTCGTCGGCGCCAGCGTGTCGATCGTCGGGCGCAGCATCGGCACGATGCCGCCCTCGGCGAGGAAGAGCGGCAGTTTCTCGAGCGGCGCGGACACGGTGCGCTCGTCGTCGCCGTCGAAGACCTCGCCCGTCCACCAGTCGACCCAGCGGCCGGGCGGGAAAGCCACCGCGCGCTCGCGCTGCCCGCGCTCGAGCACCGGCGCGACGAGCAGGTGGTCGCCCACGGCGTAGGTGTCGGACGGGTGGCGACCCGTCTCCGGCCACATGAGCCCGTACGGACGCTGGATGGGCCGCCCGTCCACCCGCACCCGCTCCGCGTACGTCCACAGGTACGGCCAGAGGCGCAGGTGCAGGCGCGTGTAGCGGCGGTAGAGGTCGAGCGACTCCTGGTCGAAGCCGTTCTCGGGCCGGAACTCCCACGCCACGTCGTTGGCGCTCGTGCCGATCTGCATCACCGAGGAGAGCGCCGTCTGCTGGAACCAGCGGATGAACAGCTCCTTCTCGGTCGGCGAGTGACGGTAGCCGCCGGTGTCGGCGCCGTAGAAGGGGTAGCCCGACGGGCCGAGCGAGAGGCCGGCGATGAGCGACGCGGGCAGGCCCCCGACCGCGGTGTAGCGATCGCCGCGCTCGTCGACCGGCTCGCGGTGGCGCGCGAAGCTGGCGTCGAGGTCGCCGGGCCAGACGATCGGGCCGAGCACCTGCCCGCCCCAGGCGCCGGAGCGCACGAGCAGGAAGCCGCCGTCGGCGGGCAGCGTCTCGGCGTAGGCGCGGTGGTACTCGCGGAAGTAGGCGCGGTGCGCCGTGCGCTCGTCGCTGCCGTCGGCGAAGTCCCAGCGGTTGCGGACGCCGAAGAGGCCGGGCACCACGTCCTCGGCGTAGTCCAGCTTGAAGCCCTCGACGCCGAGGTCGGTGTAGCGGCGGATGAGGCCCTGCCACCACGCGAAGGCCGCCGGGTTGAAGAAGTCGACGGGGCGGCCCCAGTCGTTGGCGATGACCCCGACGCGCGGCGGGTAGTAGCCGTTCGTCCCGGCCTCCGCGTGCAGGGCCGCGGTGGCCGCCTGCTCCTCGCCGACGTAGGGCGTGTGCCAGAGCGCCAGGCGGTAACCGAGCGCGCGGAGGCGCGCGACCATCGCCGGCGGATCGGGGAAGCGATCCGGCGCGAAGTCGAACGAGTTGACGCCCGACGCGTATGGGCGGTCGATCCACATCGCGCTCGCCGCCAGATCGAGGTCGCGCATGGCCTGCGCGTCGGCCTCGACCTGCGCCTGGTCGCGGTTCTCGTCGCGCCAGACCAGCGGCCCGAGCGCCCAGCGGGCGATGCGCCCCGGGAAGCCGGTCGTCTCGTAGTAGCGCTTCGTGACGTCGAGCGGGTGGTCGGCGGCGAAGAGGTGGAAGCGCAGGCCCTCTGCGGGTCGCGGGCCCGCGGCGAAGGCCACGTCGACCAGGTCGGGCGCCTCGGGCTCGGCGGCGAGGGCGAAGGCGCCGACGCGGTCCGACTCGACGAAGAGCCCCCAGCCGCGCGTACCGATCACGAACGGGATGGGCACGTGGGCCTCGTTGTAGCCGCTCTCCGTCCCCAGATCGACCTCGAACTGCATCGCCCGCACGCGCCCGCGATGGTTCACGTCGTCGAGGTACTCGCCCAGACCGTAGAACGCCTCGTGGGCGTCGGCGCGTACGCGCAGGCGGAAGAACACGATCGGCGGGCCGGCGTCCGGGCGGAGGGACGCGCGCAGGCGGCCGTCGCCCGCCGGCTCGAGCTGGAGGACGGCGCGTGCGTCGGCCCCGTAGTCGAGGTCGAGCGCGAAGCCATCCCCCGCGCGCAGGGCGACCGCCGTCGGCGACACCCAGCGCAGCCCCGCCGGGACGCCCGAGACGAGCTTCGCGAGCGCCGGGTACGGGTTGTAGTGGTAGCGCTCGCTGATCGACGGCACGAGGCCGAGCTGGACCGCGTCGGCGGGGAAGCGCAGGAGCGTCGTGTCGCGGCGGAGCACGTGGAGGGTGCCGCCGTCGAACACAGCGCGCAGGTCGCCCGCTGCGACCTCCGGGCCGGAGGGGACCACCGCGGCGTCGGCCGGGGCGGCGTCGGCCGGGGCGGCGTCCGCCGGCGCCGCGTCGGGCCGGGCCGCGTCCGCCGGCGCCGCGTCGGGCCGGGCCGCGTCGACGACGGCGCCGTCGCGGGCCTCTTCGCCTCCTTCACCGTCGTCGCAGGCGACGATCCCCGTCGCCGCCACGATCCCGAGCAGCGTCCTGCGCATGCGCCACCTCCGCCGAAGAGCGCGAGTGTAACCGCGTCCCGCCAGCGGCGGGTCCCCGGTTCGCACGGAACCGCGCGCGTCGGCGGCGCCTCTCGCCGCCCGATCGCCGCGGCGCGCGGCGGCCGGACGGGACCCCCTTCGGTCGGCCTCGCCGTCGGTGCCGGCGCCTCGCCCGACGACCTCGCGGATTTTCGCCGGCGTCGCCCTCGGATTTCCGAAGCCGGCGGAGGTCGAGCGCCGCCGGCCGGCGCGGCATCGACCGTGCAGGGCGGGCGCCGAGGTTCCGAGCGGAGGAGTCCCGAGGATGCGCGGACATTGGTGGTTCGGCGCAGTGGCGCTGGCGGCGCTGCTGGCCGCGTGCGACGGCGATGACGGCGATCAGGGCGGCGCCGGTGGAGCCGGCGGCCAGGGCGGTGCCGGTGGCGAGGGCGGCGCCGGTGGCGAGGGTGGCGCTGGCGGTGCCGGTGGCGCTGGCGGTGTCGGTGGTGCCGGTGGCGCTGGCGGTGTCGGTGGCGCCGGTGGCGCTGGCGGTGTCGGTGGCGCTGGCGGTGCCGGTGGTGCTGGCGGTGTCGGTGGCGCCGGTGGCGCTGGCGGTGTCGGTGGCGCCGGTGGCGCTGGCGGTGTCGGTGGTGCCGGTGGTGCTGGCGGTGTCGGTGGCGCCGGTGGCGCTGGCGGTGTCGGTGGTGCCGGTGGTGCCGGCGGTGTCGGTGGTGCCGGTGGCGCTGGCGGTGTCGGTGGTGCCGGTGGTGCCGGTGGCGCTGGCGGTGTCGGTGGCGCCGGCGGTGTCGGTGGCGCCGGTGGCGCTGGCGGTGCCGGCGGTGCCGGCGGCGCCATCTGCGTGAACGTCCCGACGGTCGACTCTGCCGACCCCCTCTACGGCCGCCTCGAGGGCACCGACCTGCGCAACGCCTGCGTCGCGGATGCCGACTGCTTCGCCGCCGGCTGCGGCGGCGAGATCTGCAGCGCCGAGCAGGACGTCTTCGGCATCTGCGACGGCGTGGCGCCGCCCGCCGGCGCGTGCGGCTGCGTCCTCGGCGAGTGCATCTGGAGCCGCCGCGAGTGCATCGGCCCCTGCCCCGACGCCGACGGCGACAGCCGTTGCGATGAGGTCGACCCCGAGTGCAACGCCGACGGCAGCGAGCGCCTGTGCCGCCGTCTGCCGCCGGCCTGCGAGGCGGGCACGGTCCCCGAGGTCCGCGACGGCTGCTACACGGACCAGTGCCTGACGTGGCAACAGTGCGCCGAAGGCGAGGTCGGCGCCTGCCGCGCGCATGCCGACTGCCTGCCCGGGCAGGCCTGCGTCGACGGCTTCTGCCGCGCGGCCGACTGCTCGCCGATCCGGCCGGGCGAGTACGGACCGTGCGACGCCCTCGTCGGCTTCGGCGTGGACCCCGTCAGCGGCCAGTGCGTGGCGATCAGCGGCTGCAGCTGCGACGAGAGCTGCGACGGCCGCGTGTTCCCCACCCTCGAAGAGTGTCAGCGCGCCTGCGCGCCCCCGCCCCCATGACGCGGCTCAGCGGCGCGGCCCGAGCGGCGGGATCGGCGCTTGCCCGAGCGAAAACGGCAGCAGTCTCGCGATGTTGCGGGCGTCGTCGATCCCTCGGTGCGGCGTCCCCTCGAAGCGCAGGCCGACCCGCCGCAGCGCCTGGCCGACGCCGGGTCCGCGCGCCTCGCCCATCCGCTCGCCGAACGCGCGCTTCAGGTTGAGGTGGCGGGCACCGAAGGGCAGGGCCACGCCGTGCCGACGTGCGTCGCGTCCGAACTGGTCGCGGTCGTAGTCGCCCCACGAACAGAAGAGCGCGCCGCGCCCGCCGATCCAGCGCGTCAGCCGTTGCAGCGCCACCGGGAAGGTCGGCGCCGGGTCGACGTCGGCCTGAGTGATGCTCGTCAGCTGCGTGCAGAACGGCGTGAGCTGCCGGTGCCGGATGGGGCGCACGAACGTCTGGAACGAGTCGATCGTGGCGAGCGTGGCCGCGTCGACCAGCACGGCGCCGATCTCGATGATCTCGGTCTCCTCGCGGCGCATGCGGCCGCCGTCGTCGCAGGTGGCCTCGAGATCGATGACGAGGTAGAAAGCGGCTTCAGACATGATGTCCTCCCTGTGTCCTGACGCCCTGGTTGTACGCGAACCGTGAGCCCCCCACCCGGACACGAAACCGGACATCCGCCGCCCGCGGGCTACACCTGGGGCGACTACCTCGCCGCGCTCGTCGAGGCCCACGGATCGCTGGCGAGCCTGGCGTGGGCGCTGGTGGAGCGCTCGCCCACGCCCGACGACACGCAGTCGGTGGAGCGCGCGCTGCGGCGCCTGCGCACGCGCGGGCAGCGTGACGGCGGCAGCTACGGCCAGAAACTGCTGCGGGCCTTCGGGATTCCGGCGCCGATCGAGGCGCGCCTGCGCTGGATGGGCCTCTATCACAGCCCGTTCAACGACCTGCCGATCTCGATGTGTCTCGATCAGCTGCGCCTGTGGGACCGCCCGCCCGTGTCGGCCTCGCGCGCGCGGCTCTGGGTGCTCCTCGGGCGCGCCAGCGTCGAGCTGCGCAACCGGCGCTTCGACGAGGCCGCCGTGTGTCTGCGCGACGCCGCCGGCGTCCCCGGCGCCCCCGACGCCGCGCGGGTCGAGATCGGGCTCGCCGGCGGCTACCTCGCCAGCCGGACCGGCGGCGACGTCGAGGCCGCGCTCGACGCGGTCGCGGCGCTGTTGCCCGGCGCCGCGCTCGACGCCGGTGATCGCGCGTGTTTCGAGGCGCGGCTGGCCGACCAGCGCGCCTTCCAGCGCAACCGCGCCGGCGACTACACCGCCGCGCTCGCGCTCTACGAGGCGCTGCCGGACGCCGACGTGCACCCCTTCGCCAGCTACCGCCGCGACGCCGGCGTCGCCTACGGGCTGTGGCGCGCGGGACGCGGCGACGAGGCGCTCGCCCGCGCGCGCCGGGCCTGCGATCACGCCGGCGACGGCGGATACACGCGCCTGCGCGCGATGGGCCTGCTGCTCGTCGCGCGCATCGGCGACGACGCCGGCGCGCTGGCCCGCGCGCGCGCCATCGCCGCGCGCCTCGACGACGAGGAGCTGCGCGTCCGGGCGGACCGCCGCCGGCCGTAGCTCACCTCCGGGGGCGGGTCCCGGCGCCGCCGTGGCGCCCCGCCCACGCGCAGCCGAGGCGCTCGCGCGAAGCCGGGGCCGCGACGACGCGAGCGTCGCCCCCATCGCCCGCGTCAGCGTGCGGGGGCGGCAGCGGCACCAACGCGGCGCAGGCCGATCGCAGCCGCAGCGCTGCGCGCCTCAGACTCGGGTTTCGCCATTTCGGCGTCGACGAGGCCGAGCAACGACCGAGACGCGGCAAGGAGCGAGGCGAATTTCGGTCGAAGGCGTGCTTGACGCACGTCGAGACCGAAATTCGCCGAGCGACGCCGCCGCGGCCG
>CAUJDF010000064.1 GCA_963169045.1 Myxococcota bacterium | reverse complement strand
GAGTGGGCGTTGGAGCGCCTGCTCGACGCGGCCCGGGTTGACGGCGAGGACGACCGTCGCGCGAGCAACGGGTGAGGACCCGCCCGCGCGGCGGCGCCGTCAGGCTTCTGACGGTGCGCCGCCCGGTCCGCTGCCCACTTTGGCGTGGCTACTCAAAATAGCCCACTACCCGCCGCCGGCGCGGTATCGTGTGCGTCCATGTCCTCACGACTCACCCCCGAGCGGGCCCGCGACTTCCTCGTGGGACAGGCCGGCCTGCGTGCCGTGACGCACGCCGACGTCCGCGGGCTGCTCGCCGCGCGGCGCTGCATCCAGCTCGATCCGCTCGACCGCATCGGCACCAACGCCGACCTCGTCGCGTTCGCCCGCGTCGACGGCCTCGCGAAGGGCGACGTGTTCCGCGACGTCCTGCCGGGACACGCGTTCGAGCACTTCGCGAAGGAACGCTGTCTGCTGCCGGCGTCGGCGTTTCCGGCGTACCGGGCGCGCGCCGTCGAGGCGCCGTGGTGGCGGCTCGGCGAGCGCCTGCGCCGACTGCCCGAGGGCGTGATCGAGGCGGTCCTCGACGAGGTGCGCGCGCGCGGCCCCGTCACCGCCGCCGATCTCACGGACCACGGCGCGGTGGAGGCCCTGGACTGGTCCGGCTGGAAGGGCACGGGCAAAGCCACGTCGATGGCGCTCGAGGTGCTGTGGACGCGCTGCCAGGTGGTGATCTGCGGGCGCACCGCCGCCGGCAAGCAATACGACGTGCCGGCGCGCGCCCTCCCCGCCGTCGCCACCGCCGATCCGCCCGCGGACTTCGCCCGTTGGGCGCTCGTCGAGCGCGTCGAGGCCGCCGGGCTGCTCCCGCGCGCCGCCGGGCCGTGGTGGTCGATGCTCACCGAGGTGCAGCAGGGCGACCTGCCCGAGCGGCTGGTCGCCGAGGGCCTGCTCGAGCGCGTCGAGATCGAGGGCGCGCGCCGGCCGTATCTGGCGCCCGCCGGATTCCGCGACCGCGAGTTCCCGAGCGACGACGGGCGGATGCGCATCCTCGGGCCGCTCGACCCGCTGCTCTGGTGCCGGACGCTCGTCCGCCATGTCTTCGGCTTCGACTACGTGTGGGAGGTCTACAAGCCCGCCGCCGAGCGCCGCTGGGGCTGGTACGTCTGTCCGCTGTTGCACGAGGGCCGCCTCGTGGGGCGCTTCGAGGGCCACGTCGAGAGCGGCGAGGTGGTGGTCGACCGGCTGTGGCGCGAGGAGGGCGCGGCGTTCGACGAGCGCGCGTTCGCGGCGGCCGTCGAGCGTCACGCCACCGCGCTCGCCGGGCGCAGCTTGCTGTCTCGAAGATTGGCGGAGCGGGAGCGCACATGAGCGCCAGGGAAAGGGTCGCTGCCGTCGACGCGGCGGGGCGTGGGCGATGTCGCGATGGGTCGCCGCGCCACCGGTGGCGGCGGCGCGGCGCGTTCGCTCAGGTGGGAGGGGGCGTCTCGGCCGGCGTCGCGGGCGGCGTCACGGCGGGCGTGGCGAGCGGCGTCGCGACCGGCGGGGTGACGGCGGGCAGCTTCGCGGCCGTCCGCTTCGCGCGCGCGGTCCGCGCGACGGACTCGGCGCGGCGGCGGACGGTCTCGCTGCGGGCCTCGAGCGCGATGTCGGGGTGGAGGCGGAACACGTAGGACGCGGCGGCCGTGACGCGGCGCATGCGCACGCGCAGGGACTCGGCGATGGCCGCGGCGCGGCGCAGCAGGGCGCGACGCTCGGGCGTGACGCCGGCCTTGCGGTGGGCGTCGGCGAGCGCGCGGCCCTCGACGAGCAGTCGCGCGTCGAAGGCGCGCAGCCGCGCGAGGCGCCCGGCGACGTCGTCGGCGAGCGTCAGGTAGGCGCAGAGCAGCAGCACCCACTCCGACTCGCTGCGGCGGCGCGCCTCCGAGCGGTGCTGCGCATCGACCTGGCGCAGGCGCTCGGCCAGCGCCCCGTCGTCGCTGCCGAGCCACGTCAGCGCGGCGGCCGTCTCGTCGACGATGTGCTGGACGCGCTCCAGCGGGAAACCGGCCGTCGGGGCGGTCAGCGCGAAGGCCACGCGCTCCCCCTCCTCGATGAGGCCATCGATCTCGGCGCCGATCGTGGGCGGCAGGTCGGCGTCGGCGAGGCCGGGGACGCGCTCCGGGCCCTCCTCGTCGGCGGCGTAGCGCGCGGCGATGAACTTCGACGGTCGATGGCTTCGGCGAGCAACACGCTCGTGAGGCCGCCGCTCGGGCCGACCGGCGTGGCGTCGGAACGGGACAGCTCTTCGGCGATCCGCATCCGGATCTCGTCGGACATGGGGTCTCCCACGAGGGAGGTGCGTCATTCCGTGACGCAGCCGGACATGACGTCGAGTCTTCGTATCGAGTTCTGGAGACGAGGGCGGCGGGGGCGATATCCGCGGCTGGCGCCGGCCCCAGTCAGGGTGGTTCGCGCTGGCTCTACGACTTGACGCTGTAGCCGAACAGACCGACCAGACTGCCACCACGCGTCAGGCCGAGCGCCAGGCGGGGGAGGACGCAGCCGGTGAGCTCGGTGCCTTCGGGCCAGGACTCTCGGGGCAGGTCCCAGAGGTCGCGGTCGTGGCCGATCCGGACGAAGCACGTCCCCACGAGCTCCGGTCGGCCTCGGAACCAGCGGATCATCGCCCGCCACGGGACGAAGTACTCGGGCCCCGACGCCGAGCCGTCGGACTCGACCTCGGACCACCACACCCCGGACTCGACCAACGGCTCGACCGTGAT
>CAUJDF010000063.1 GCA_963169045.1 Myxococcota bacterium | reverse complement strand
TCGCCCCTGGCGCTCGCGGCCGGTGCCCCACCGCGCCCCAGGCACCAACGCCGTGCCGTCTCACCCGACACGCCGAGCAGTTCCTCGATGCGCCGCCAGCTCGCCCCCTGCGCACGCAGCTCGAGAACCGCGTCTGTCGCCCGTCGACGGAGGTCATCCGTGTACGCGCTGATGCCCCGCCTGCGACCCCGCTTCTGGATCTCCGCTCGAAGCGCCGCGAGATTCGTCGCCATCTCCGTCCTCCCGATGGATCCGACCGACGACGCTCGCATACGCGAGGCCGAGGGTCACGACGGGGGACGGCGAGCACTTACCTTGTACCGGTAGCCGTCACGGCACTCGATGTTGTCAGTCGACGAGACGCGATCCCCGTTGTTCCGCCGCCGGTAGCACTGCTTGTCGCCCGCGTCCCACTTCCAGTCGTTCGCGTTGTTCTTCGCCGAGCACGTCGGGTTCTCGCTCGAAGGGCCCAGGGTCTTCTTGCAGAAGTAGCGGGGCCCGGACAGCTCGTCGAGGTCGTAGCCGCCGCCGCACCGCACCGTGCGGTCGCAGTCCTGGGCCTTGGCGCAGGGCAGGGGGGGCGCCGGCAGGTCCTTGTTCGCCCAGAGGTGCGGGAAGGAGAGGGCCGTGGAGGCCGGCTTCTCGCACTTGCCGGAGCTGCGGTCGTACGAATAGCCGTTTTCGCACTCGATGTTGTCACGCGACGTGACGCGATCCCCGTTGTTCCGCCGCCGGTAGCACTCCTTATCGCCCGCGTCCCACTTCCAGTCGTTCGCCAGGTTCTTGGAGCCGCAGGTGGGGTTCTTCGTGGCGGCGGGGACGGCGCGCTTGCAGTACTGACCGCTGCCCTGCTTGACGGCGTCGTATTGAGGGGGGCAGACGAGGTAACGAGCGCAAGACGCTTCGCTGTTACATGCGAGCGCGCCCGACGGTGCCATCGTGACGACCGCGGCGGCCGTCACGACGAGGGACCAGGCGGCCCTCGACAAAGTAGCAACGGACATGGCTTCTCCTCCTCCTGGCGCTGCAAGGCAGCGCGAGCCGGTGGCACATGGGCTGCGACCTTCGCAACCGGTGCCGCTGTTGGCAACCATGGGGTGAATGTCCTGACATGACGTCGCCTGTCGCGTACCACGTCAACGGAACAGTCACCTTCATTCGTGAAACGCATCCAACAGGAAGAAGACCGCGCCCGGAGCCAATCGAAACGGGCACTTGCGACGCGACGACGAGACAGCAGATGGCGCGCGAACGGTGCCATGCATCGGAACAACCTCCCCCGCATCGCCCAAACGGCCGATGACATCACGCGACCTCGAGGGGCGGGCCCGCAGCAGTCGTGATTCGCCCTCGCCGCGACTGTCCTTCTTCAGCAGGGGGAGAGCGACGCGGCGCAATGCCGCGAGATTGAGGGCGGAGTTGTCGCGGCGGACGCGGGAGTGGTCCTCGTCGAAGGCCATATCGAGGATCCAGTGCAGTTCGTTCTCAACGGACCAGTGAGTTCGGGCCGCGCGTCCGAGGCGCTCGACCTCTTTGGCGGGGCGGGTGCTGATGGAGTCGCGCAGCTGCGTGCTTCGCCCGCCGCCCACGACCTCACGAACGGCGCGCTGAACGACGAGCGTGCGCAGACCGGCCCACGCACCGCGGTCCTCGAACCACTCGAGATCGTCGGTGGCCCACGTCGTGCGGACCTCGGTGCGACCGTGGTCGCCGTCGGTCTCCTCCGCGAAAGCCGTCGCGCTCGGCGTCCTCGAAGAGAGCGCGCATCTCGCCGGCGAGGTTGGGCTGGTTGTCCTTCACCCGCAGCAGGTAGTCGCCGCCGCCCTCGACGATGGTCCGCGCAATCTCGCGCTGGGTCCCGATGGCGTCGATGCTGACCAGGCGATTGCGCACGTCGATGAGGCCCAAGAGCCTTGGAATCGCAACGATTTCGTTCTCCTTGTCCTCGACGGCGGTCCGCCCGCTCGTGATCGATCTGCACCGCTCCCGCGTGACGGTCAGGCTGCGGTACCGCGTGCCACCGCTGATGCTGCAGTCGCTGTTGCTGATCGCGCTGATGGCGCTGGCGACGATGGGCGTCCGGTTCGGGCTCGGCGGCACCCGCGACCTGCCGGTGATGCTCGGGCTCCTCCTCGCCTTCGGATCCATCCTGTTGATCGTGATCGAGCTCGACCGGCCCACCCGCCGTCTGTTCCGCGTCGACATGCAGCCGCTCGTGGAGACGCTCGAGTCGATGCGGAGCGGCCAGCCGTCCCCCTGACCCTCACGGGCGCGCGGCGTCCGGCGCCCACGCCTGCACGGTGACGCCGAGCACGACGACCCAGCCGCTCGGACGCGCCTCGACGGCGAAGTCGCGCTCGGCGCGCAGCCCGAGGCGCGTGCGGGCGTATGGGATGGCGATCGACACCTCGGGCCCGACGCCGAAGGCGCGGTCGCGCGCGCCGCGGACGGGCGGCGGGACGTCGGCGCCGGCGTCGTCGTCGACCTGCCACAGCCCGTACCCGGCGAGCCCCACCTCGGCCACGCCGCGCACGCTCGCCCCGATGCCGCCCTGCACCTGCACGAGGTCCCCGCGCGTGAGATCGAGGCGACGCTTCCGCTGGTTCAGGTCGTAGCTGGCGAGCGCGGTGACGAACAGCGCGCGTCCGGCGAGCCACAGCGTGCCGCCCGCCGAGAACTGGTGGGTCACGTGCCCGCTGCTCGTGTTCGCCTTCCCGAGCTCGAAGCGTCCGGTCGGCAGGTAGAGCCCGTAGGAGGCCACGACCTCGGCGCGCTCGCCGCCGAAGCTCGCGCCGAGCGGACGCACGAACAGGTCGCCGAGACCGAGCTCGTCGACGCCCGACCGCAGCTCGTCGACGCTGGCCGCCGTCCGCACCACCGGCAGGGAGAAGGCCGCCGAGAGGCGCGCGGGGCCGGCGTCGAAGCCCGCGGCCGCGCCGGCCGCGTTGGCGACGATGTCGAGGTCGAGGTCGAGGGGGACGCGCTCGCCGTGCCGGTCGTTCAGGCGCCGGGCACGGTACACGACGAGGCGGTCGGCGACGTAGAGGCCGGCGGGCGGCGCGCGGCCCGCGTCGAGGCCGAGCGAGCCGCCGAGCCGGTGCCCGAGCGTCTGGGCCGACGCCATCCCCGTCGAGAGCGCGACCGCCGCCGCGAGGTGCCACGAGCGCATGTGCAGCCGACGCGCGCGCGCCGCGCCGCGACTCCCCGTTCCTGCCATCGGGGGCGCGCCTGAAAGGTCAGGGCCGCTTCGCAGCGGGCCCCACGAGCGGCGCGAGCGTGTCGGCGAGCGCGTCGACGCTCTCGCCGAAGGGATTGCCGCGCGCGATCACGCGCGATCCCGAGGGCCACGCGCAGGTGAGCGCGCGCGTGAACTGTCTCACCCTCATCGACGCAGCGAATGTCGCCGAGTGGCTCGGCGGTCGCCTGCTGTCGCAAGCGGAGTGGGCCTGGGCCGCGCGGAGCGGAGGTCTCGACCAGCGGTTTCCGTGGGGCGACGAGGACGAGCCCGCATGTGACCTCGCCGTCGTAGGCGGCTGCGGTCCGGGCGGTCCATCTCCTGTCTGCTCGAAGCCCGCGGGGAACTCGGCGAGCGGCGCCTGCGACTTCATCGGAAATGTCGCCGAGTTCGTCTCGGGCGGAGACTTCATGGGCGGCGGCTTCGGTGACAGGTTCCTCCGGCCAGCGGACGCCGCCGAGCGGGACAACTACGCGGACCTCTCCCCCACCCGGTCGAACGAAATCGGATTGCGCGTCGGCCGCTGACATCTGGCCCCCGAAACGCCGCGGGCCTCACTCGACGTCGGCGACGCGGGCGGGCGGGTCGAGCAGCGCGCGGCCGAGGTCGAGCAGGCGGCGGGCGCGCCCGTCGGCGGGGTGGAAGCGGTCGCGGCGTTCGGCCGGATCGGCGGCGGCGTCGTAGAGCTCGAAGGGGCGGCGGTGCGCCCAGTCCGACGGGCGGCGCAGCAGGATGTCGGCGCGCGTCCACAGCAGGCGCCAGCCGGCGTCCTCGACGGAGACGCCCGCCGGCGTCCAGACCACGACGGGCTCCGGCGGCGTGCCCGGCCAGAGCTCGTCGAGCAGCGAGCGCCCGCGGGCCGGCAGCCCCGCCCACGCGGCGATCGTGTCCGCCAGCCGGCCGTTGCTCACCGGGCGCGCCGCGACCTGCCCCGCCGGCACGCCCGGCCCGGCCAGCACCAGCGGGACGGGGTGCTCCTGCACGTGCAGGCTGAGGCCGTGACCCACGTAGCCGCCTCGCCGAGCGACTCGCCGTGGTCCGCGGTGACGGCGACCAGGGCGTCACGGGCCCCAGCTCGACCATCGCCGCCTCCTGCCGCCGCACCCGAACCACGGCCGGCGGCAGAAGATGCGGTCAGGGCGCGATCATGAAGTCGTCGACGAAGTACGGCGTGGGATCGATGGGACACTCGCCCCCCGCGCCCTCCTCGAAGTCGCCGCCGCAGGTGAACGAGGTGCCGGCGTTCGTGATCTGCACCTCCACCACGCCGGTGACGAAGTCGGACACGTCCCAGACAGTGTTGCCGGCCAGGCTGTCCCACTGGAACCAGCTCGGCGGCGACACCCGCCGGTATCGGACCTTCACCGGCTCGCTGCTGGTGTTGGCGAACGAGAGCAGCGTAAACGGCAGCTCGTCTTCGAGCCCCGGCGTGCTGCGCTTGATGCTGAGCACCTCGGCGCCGCCGTGCACGCCGATCTCGCGCGGCTCCAGCGCCGGATCGTCCAGCGCCACGCACTCGCCGGACTCGGTGCGGCCGAAGTGCGCGTCTTCGGTCAGGCAGTCGATGGTCGAGTCCTCGTACACCAGGTGGAAGTGGTTGTAGATCAACGGCCGCACCCGCGCCTCGGTGCCGAGACCGCAGGTCTGGCGCCACCACGGGTCGAAGAGGAACGTGAGCTCGGCGTCGTCGGGCAGCTCCTCGAGCAGCCCCGGCTGGTCGAAGTTGACCGGGCACGGGCCCTGGCTGACGAAGCCCAGCTCGAAGCCCGGCACCACGTTGGCGCGCACCCGGTCGTGCGCGAAGAACACCAGCGTGGTGAGCAGCTCGGCGATCAGGGGGTTGCGGCCACCGGAGATCAGCAGCGCCTCCGCGGCCATCAGCTGCAGCCCGCGCACGGTGCGCGCGCGCGGGAACTGCCGCAGCCTCGGCAGGAAGTCGTCCAGCCGGTCGCGGTGCCGCAACTGGCGCGCCTCACGGATCTCCTCGCGCACCTCCCGGTTGGAGATCGGGACCGGCTGATCAGGCACCCGCGGCACGGCCTGCTCACCGTCGCAGACGCCAGCGTCGGGGCGGTTCGGCGCCCCCGCCTGCGCCGGTGCGGCGGCGGCGGTGGCGAGCACCGCCAGCGCGACGAAGCCGACACGCGTCAACGGCATCATGGCATCCTCCGCGTCACGGGTCGATTGAGAAGTCGTCCACGAAGAACGGCACCGGGTTGATGGGACAGCCACCGTCCGCGCCGGCCTCCCACTCGCTGCCGCAGGCATCCGAGTTGCCCGACGAGGTCACCTGTACCTCGATCACATCGAACGCGAAGGCCGAGACGTCCCAGATGGTGTTGCCGGCGAGGCTCGGCCACTGGAACCAGTCGCCGTTGCTCTTGCGGTAGCGGACCTTGACCGCCTGACTGCCCACGTTGGCAAACGACAGGAGCCCGAAGGTCTGCGTGGTGCCGAGGTCCGCATGCCGCCGCACGATCTGCAGCACCTCGATGCCCGTGTGCCCGGCTGCCTCGCGCGGCTCCATGGCGGGATCGGCGAGAGCCACACACTCGTCCCCCTGGGAGCGCCCTGCCAGCCCATCCGCGTCGTAGCAGTCGATCGTCGGGTCCTCGTACACGAGGTGGAAGTGGCTATAGACCATCGGGATCACGCGCACTTCGGCGTCCACGCCGCAGGCCTGCCGCCACCAGGGCGTGAACAGGAAGGTGTTCTGCGTGTCGTCCGGCGTCGCCCCCAGCAGCCCGGGCTGGTCGAAGGTCACGGGGCAGCCGCCGGCGTCCGCGAAGCCGAGCGGCTCGTCGGGCAGCAGGTCGTTGACCCGGCAGCGGGTGGCCAGCGAGACGGTGGTGCGCAGCACGGCGGCCAGCGCGTCACGGCGCCCGAAGGTGAAGCCGATCGCCTCCGCCGCGAGCAGCTTGAGGCCGCGCGCCGTGCGGGCCTGAGGGAAGCTCTGCACGAGCGGCAGGAAATCCTCGAAGCGCTCGCGGTGGCGCATCTGGCGGTTGAGCCGCACCTCAGAGCGGACCTCGCGGTCGGAGATCGGCACCGGGGCCTCGGGCACGCGCGGCACCGGCCGCTCGCCGGCCTGGGCGCTCGCTGCGCCCAGCAGCAGCACGAGCGCCCAGCATCCCCGCCGCGCCTGGCGGCAGGCATTACGGGTCAGTGGCATCATGGCACCCTCCTGTGGTGGCGACCGCGCCCCGTGCAAGGTGCGGTCCCACAGAAATCCCACATCTGCCGTGGCAGATCCTGCCTCCTCGTGGCCGATCGCCACACCCCTGTTGCGTGCGGGACAAGGTGGGGCGCACACGGCAATGTGCCCGAGGGCCCGGACGATACATCTTCCCCCGATGAGCGCCGGTGACGACACCGGATCGAGCCGCGACGGCCGGTCCTCTCCCTACGCGTCTGGCGGCGATCCGCCGGACGGCCTCGTCGGCCAGCTCGTCGCCGGCAAGTGCCGCGTGCTGCGCGCGCTGGCCAAGGGCGGCATGGGCCGCATCTGCCTGGCCGAGCAGGAGCCGCTCGGCCGCTGGGTGGCGCTCAAGGTCCTGGACAGCCGCGATGTACAGAGCGACCAGGACCCGGGGGCGGAGCAGCGGCGAGCTCCGGGGCGATGTGGGCGCCACGGGGCGCGGCGAGGTCGCCGTCCTCGACGTGGGCGACGACGACGAGATCGACGACGTGGACCCGACGATCCCCGGCACGACGGCGCTCTTCGTCGACGACCTCATCTCGGACGTCGGCGCGCATCCGTATGACGACTTCGTCTTCACGGTCAACTCGAGCACCGGCAGCTTGTCGGTCATCCGCGACGACCGCCGCGTGAGGCATTCCTTCGTGGCCGACGTCGCCGACGAGCCGCTGCTGGACGCGGTGGTCTTCCCCTCGGCCGAGGCGACTCTGCTCGAAGGGCGGCGCGCGCGTGGATCTCGGCTCCGACCGGCGGGCGCATCTACGAGATCGACCTCGAT
>CAUJDF010000062.1 GCA_963169045.1 Myxococcota bacterium | reverse complement strand
CAGCTCGTTCGCCGCCGAAGTGACCCGCGTGGCGCGCGAGGTGGGCACGGACGGTCGACTCGGCGGTCAGGCCGACGTGAAGGGCGTCGCCGGCACCTGGAAGGACCTCACCGACTCGGTGAACTCCATGGCGTCGAACCTGACCGCGCAGGTGCGCAACATCGCCGCGGTGACCACCGCCGTCGCCAACGGCGACCTCTCGAAGAAGATCACCGTCGACGTCAAGGGCGAGATCCTCGAGCTGAAGAACACCATCAACACCATGGTCGACCAGCTCAACTCGTTCGCCAGCGAGGTCACCCGCGTCGCCCGCGAGGTCGGCACCGAGGGCAAGCTCGGCGGTCAGGCCGAGGTGAAGGGCGTGGCCGGCACCTGGAAGGACCTGACCGACAACGTGAACTTCATGGCCGGCAACCTGACGAACCAGGTGCGCGGCATCGCGCGTGTGGTGACCGCCGTGGCGAACGGCGACCTCACCCGCAAGCTGGCGGTCGACGCGAAGGGTGAGATCGCGGCCCTCGCCGACACCATCAACGGCATGATCGACACCCTGGCCACGTTCGCCGCGCAGGTGACCACGGTGGCCCGCGAGGTGGGCGTCGAGGGCAAGCTGGGCGGCCAGGCCTCGGTGCCCGGCGCCGCGGGCACCTGGAAGGACCTCACCGACAACGTGAACCAGCTCGCCGCGAACCTGACCACGCAGGTGCGCGCCATCGCCGAGGTCGCGACCGCCGTGACCAAGGGCGATCTGACCCGGTTCATCAAGGTCGAGGCCGAGGGCGAGGTCGCGGCCCTCAAAGACACGATCAACGAGATGATCGGCAACTTGAAGGACACCACCTTCAAGAACTCCGAGCAGGACTGGCTGAAGACGAACCTGGCGAAGTTCAGCCGCATGCTGCAGGGCCAGAAAGACCTGCTCACGGTCGGCCGCCTCATCTTGTCGGAGCTCGCGCCGGTCGTCTCGGCGCAGCAGGGCGTGTTCTACGTGATGGACTCGTCCAAGGACGACCCGTCGCTGAGGCTGCTCGCGAGCTACGCGTTCAAGCAGCGCAAGCACATGGACAACCAGTTCCGCCTCGGCGAGGGCCTGGTCGGCCAGTGCGCGCTCGAGAAAGAGAAGATCCTCATCACGAACGCGCCGCCCGACTACATCCTCATCACGTCGGGTCTCGGCGAGGCGCCGCCGGTGAACATCATCGTCATGCCCGTGCTCTTCGAAGGGCAGGTCAAGGCGGTCATCGAGCTGGCGTCGTTCGAGCGGTTCAGCAACACGCACCAGGCGTTCCTCGACCAGCTCACCGAGTCGATCGGCATCGTGCTCAACACGATCGAGGCGAACATGCGCACTGAGGACCTGCTCAAGCAGTCCCAGTCGCTCGCCCGCGAGCTGCAGAGCCAGCAGCTCGAGCTGCAGCAGACGAACGCCGAGCTCGCCGACAAGGCGCGCCTGCTCGCCGAGCAGAACGTCGAGGTGGAGCGCAAGAACCGCGAGGTGGAGCAGGCCCGTCAGGCCCTCGAGGAGAAGGCCGGCCAGCTCGCGCTCACCTCGAAGTACAAGTCGGAGTTCCTCGCGAACATGTCGCACGAGCTCCGCACGCCGCTGAACAGCCTGCTGATCCTCTCCGACCAGCTGACGCGCAACGCCGAGGGCAACCTGTCGACGCGCCAGGTCGAGTTCGCGCGCACCATCCACGGCGCCGGCAACGACCTGCTCGCGCTCATCAACGACATCCTCGACCTGTCCAAGATCGAGTCGGGCACGGTCGTCGTCGACATCGCCGAGATCGCGTTCCAGGAGCTGCACGACTACGTCGACCGCAACTTCCGGCACGTGGCCGAGGCGAAGAAGCTGTCCTTCAACCTCGCCTTCTCCACGGAGCTGCCGCGCACGTTCTTCACGGACGTCAAGCGGCTGCAGCAGGTGCTCAAGAACCTGCTGGCGAACGCGTTCAAGTTCACCGAGCGCGGCGCGGTCACCCTCGAGGCGCGCGTCGCCACCCACGGCTGGAACACCGAGACCGAGACGCTGGAGCGCGCGCCCACCGTCGTCGCGCTCGAGGTGCGGGACACCGGCATCGGCATCCCCCACGACAAGCAGCAGATCATCTTCGAGGCGTTCCAGCAGGTGGACGGCTCCACCAGCCGCAAATACGGCGGCACCGGCCTCGGCCTCGCGATCTCGCGCGAGATCGTGCAGATGCTGGGCGGCGAGATCCGCGTGCACAGCGTGCCCGGCGAGGGCTCGGTCTTCACCGTCTACCTGCCGCTGCAGTACGCCCCCCCCCGGGTCCCGCGCGCGCCCATCAGCAACGCACCGCCGCCGCGCATCGAGATCCGGCCGCCGGAGCGGCCCTCGGGCCCCGGCCCGAGCGCGGAGCAGGCCCTGCCTGAGGTCGTCGACGACCGCAACAGCGCCTTCCCGGGCGACAAGGTGGTGCTGATCGTCGAAAACGACATGCGTTTCGCGGGTCTGGTGCTGGAGGCGGCGCGCGAGCAGGGCTTCAAGGGCATCGTCAGCTACCGCGGGGCCGCGGCGCTGGCCCTGGCCCGGGAGTACATGCCCGCGGCGATCACGCTCGACATCAACCTCCCCGACATGGACGGCTGGCGCGTCCTCGATCGCCTCAAGGACGACGTCCAGACGCGCCACATCCCGGTGAAGGTCATCACCACCGAGGAGGAGCGCGAGCGCGCCCGCCGCATGGGCGCCCACAGCGTCCTCGTCAAGCCGCTCCAGTCGCGCGACGCCCTCGTGACGCTGTTCCAGCGCCTGAACGCGTTCCTCGCCGGGCCGATGCGCCGCCTCCTCGTCGTGGCCGGGTCCGACGACGAGCGCCGCGACATCGCGCAGCTCGTCCAGGGCGACGACGTGCTCGTCGAGGAGCGCCGCACCGCCGCCGAGGCCATCGAGGCCGTCACCGCCGGCGCCTACGTCGGCTGCGTCCTCGGCCCCGCGCTGCCCGACATGCGGGTGGCCGAGCTCGTCAACACGCTGGCGCACCGCACCGAGGCCTCGGACCTGCCGCTGGTGGTCTTCACCGAGCAGGACCTGCCGGCCCAGGACGAGGCCCACCTCGGCCGCCTCAGCCAGACGCGCGTGCTGAAGGTCGTGCGCTCGCGAGAGCGCCTCTACGACGAGGTCACGCTCCTGCTGCACCGGCCGCTGGCGAACATGGCCGCCCCCGCCCGCGAGATGGTGGAGCAGCTGCACCAGAAGGCGACGGTGCTCGCCGGGAAGAAGGTGCTGGTCGTCGACGACGACATCCGCAACATCTTCGCGCTGACGACCCTGCTCGAGGCGCACGAGATGGAGGTTTCGTCCAGCGAAACCGGACGCGGCGCCATCGATCTGCTCCAGCAGTCGCCCGACGTCGACGTCGTGCTGATGGACATCATGATGCCCGAGATGGATGGCTACGATACGATCCGCGCCATCCGGTCCGAGAGTCGCTTCGTGTCGCTGCCCATCATCGCGGTCACCGCCAAGGCGATGAAGGGCGACCGCGAGAAGTGCTTCGAGGCCGGCGCGTCCGATTACATCTCCAAGCCGGTGGATCCCGAGCAGCTCACCGCGATGTTGCGCGTCTGGCTCCACCGCTGACGGAGGCGAGCGTTGTCACCCGCGTTCGAGAAGGCTGCCGTCCTCGCCGTCGACGATCGCGACGGCACGCTGTTGGCGATCGAGGCGGCGCTCTCCGGGCTCGACGTCGAGCTCGTCCTCGCCCGCAACGGCCGCGAGGCGCTCCGCAGCGTGCTCGCGCGCGACTTCGCGGTGATCCTGCTCGACGTGCACATGCCCGATCTCGACGGCTTCGAGACGGCGGCGCTGATCCGTCAGCGCCGCACGTCCTCGCGCACGCCGATCATCTTCATGTCGGCCGATCCGAGCGAGCTCAGCCAGGAGAAGAGCTACTCGCTCGGCGCGGTCGACTTCCTGACCGTGCCGATCATCGCCTCGGTGCTGCGCTCCAAGGTCTCGGTCTTCGTCGACCTGCACTACAAGACGGAGCAGGTGAGGCGGCAGGCCGAGAACCTGCGCACGCGCACCATCCAGCTGCAGAAGCTCACGACGGCGTCGATCGCGATCAACGCCGCGACCGACCTGCCCGCCATCCTCGCGGCGACGGCGCGGGCGGCGCGCGAGATCGTGGGGGCGCACCAGGCCTACGTGCACGTGCAGGCGCGGCGCACCGGCGAGTTCCAGGGGGCCGCCTCGTACTCCGAGCGCCACGCCCACCTCGCCGCGGTCCCCGTCGAGGCGGAGCGCACGGGCCTCTTCGAGCTGACGCTGGCGCGGCGGGCGCCCGTGCGCCTGACGACGTCGGAGCTGGCGATGAGCTCGGAGTGGCTCTCGCGCCAGCAGGGCCGGCGGCCGGCGCGCAAGGGCTACCTCGGCGTGCCGCTCACGCGCACCGACGGGACGCCGCTCGGTGTGCTCGAGCTGTCGGAGCGCAACGAGGGCGAGTTCGTCGAGGACGACGCCGCGGTCGTCGTGCAGCTGGCCCAGGTCGGGGCGATCGCCATCCAGAACCTGCTCAACGCCGAGGCCCGCGAGGCCAACCGCCTCAAGGACGAGTTCCTCGCCGTGGTCTCCCACGAGCTGCGCACGCCGCTCAGCGCCATCCTCGGCTGGACGCACGTGCTGCGCATCGACCCCAGCGGGCCCCAGGTGGCGCACGCCGTCGACGTCATCGAGCGCAACGCCCGCCTGCAGGCGCGCCTCATCGACGACCTGATGGACGTCTCCCGCATCCTGCACGGTCGTCTCGAGCTGCGGCCGGTGACCGTGTCGCTGCGCCCGCTCGCCGAGATGGCGGTGCAGGCGCTGCGGCCCGCGGCCGCGGCGAAGGGGGTCACCGTCGGCTTCGACGCCGACGCCTCCGATTCCTCGGTCGTGGCCGATCCCGAGCGCCTCGAGCAGGTGATCTCCAACCTCGTCACCAACGCGGTGAAGTTCACGCCCGCCGGCGGGCGCGTCGACGTCGAGCTGCGCCAGCGCGCCGGGCGCGTCGAGCTGGCGGTCTCCGACACCGGCGAGGGCCTGGGGTCCGAGCTGCTGCCGATGGTGTTCGACCGCTTCCGGCAGGGCGAGTCCGGCCGGGCGCGGCGCCGCGGTGGGCTGGGCCTGGGCCTGACCATCGTGCGGCACATCGTCGAGGCCCACGGCGGCTCGGTGGCGGCGCGCAGCCCGGGGCCGGGCCTCGGCTCGACGTTCAGCATCGAGCTGCCGCTCGCCGAGCGGCCCGTGATGCCGCTGGTGCCCATGGCCGTCGCGACCGCGGCGACGCCGCAGGAGCTGGACGGCGTGCGCGTGCTCCTCATCGAGGACGACCCCGACACCCGCGGCCTGCTCGAGCACCTGCTGCGCGAGCGCGGCGCCGCCGTCGACGCCCACCCCAGCGCCGAGGAGGCGCTCGAGGCCTTCGCGGCGGAGCGGCCCGGCGTCATCATCAGCGACATCGGCCTCCCCGGGATGGACGGCGTCGAATTCCTGCGTCGTGTCGCGGAGTTGTGCGGCGATTCCGGCATGGTGCCGTCCCTCGCCCTCACCGCCAGCGGCAGCGACGAGGACCGCCGCCGCGCGCTCGAGGCCGGCTTCGCCCAGTACGCGTGCAAGCCGTTCGATCCCGAAGCGGTCGTGCGCACGGTCGGCCGCCTGGCGACCGCCGCCGCCGCCTACGCCTGATCGCCCCCGTCGAAGAGCATCCGCAGCGTCTCGAGCTCGAGGGGCTTGAGCAGCACGGCGGCGAAGCCCGCCTCGAGCGCCCGAAGGCGGTTCCGCTCGTGGTGGTGCGCGGTGACGGCCACGATGGGCACGTGGCCGCAGCACCGCGCGCGCAGCAGCCGGCACACCTCGTAGCCGTCCATGCCGGGCATCTCGACGTCCAGCAGCACGATGTCGGGCGTCGCCGCGCTGGCCCGCGCCACGGCCGTCGGGCCGTCGTAGGCCACCACGACCCGGTGGCCGAGCAGGCACAACAGCAGCGCCGCCGAGTCCGCGAGGTCCGGCTCGTCGTCGACGACGAGCACGTCGAGGCGCCGCGCCCGCAGGTCGCGTCGCGTCATGAATGCGCTCCTCGCGCGGCCGCGCCGCGCCTCGGGAGCACCCGCAACGACCCCACCCCGGTCCTCAGGTCGGACGAACGAGCGGCGGTCGGGGTCGCCAGGAGCGGCGCCGGGCGTCTATGCTCGCCGGCATGAGACTCGAGAACCTCATCGGCGGCACGCCGCTCGTCGAGCTGTCGCGCATCTGCCCGAACCCGCGCGTGAAGCTGCTCGGCAAGCTCGAAGGCACGAACCCGGGTTCGTCGGTGAAGGACCGCGCCGCGTGGTCGATGGTCCGGCGCGCCGAGGCGCGCGGCGATCTGCGGCCCGGGGTGCGCCTCATCGAGCCGACCAGCGGCAACACCGGCATCGCGCTCGCGATGATCGCGGCGATGCGCGGCTATCCCATCGAGCTCGTCATGCCCGACAACGCGACGGCCGAGCGCGTGCGCACCATGCAGGCCTTCGGGGCCGAGGTCGTGCTCACGCCGTCCGAGAAATCGATGGAGGGCGCCATCGACCTCGCCCGCGAGCGTGTCGCCGGCGGCGGTTACCTGATGCTCGACCAGTTCGCCAACGACGACAACTGGCGCGCCCATTACGAAGGCACCGGCCCCGAGATCTGGCGCGACACCGACCGCCGGGTGACGCACTTCGTCTCGGCGATGGGCACGACGGGCACCATCATGGGCACGTCGCGCTACCTCAAGGAGCAGTCGGCCGCCGTCGAGATCGTCGGCGTGCAGCCGACCGACGGCAGCCAGATCCCGGGCATCCGGCGGTGGCCGAAGGCCTACCTGCCGCGCATCTTCGACCCGGCCCGCGTGGATCGCATCGTCGACGTCGACCAGCGCGAGGCCGAGGACATGACCCGCGCCCTCGCCCGCATCGAAGGTCTGTTCTGCGGCGTCTCATCGGGCGGCGCCTGCGCGGCGGCCTGCCGCGTCGCGCGTGGGCTGTCCGAGGGCGTCGTGGTGTTCATCGTGTGCGATCGGGGCGATCGCTATCTGTCGTCCGATCTGTTCGGAGGAGTCTCGCGATGAGGGTGTCGCTGCGAAGGGTCGAGGGCGCGCTGTTCGAGGCCCGCAACGAAGACGGGCAGACATGTCTCATCGACGGGCCGGCCGAGCTCGGCGGCACCGGCGCCGGCCTGCGCCCGATGCAGATGGTGCTCGTGTCGATGGCGGGCTGCAGCGGCATCGACGTGCTGCACATCATGAAGAAACAGCGCCAGCCCATCGAGGACCTGGACGTCGAGGTCGAGGGGACGCGCGCCGACGCCGTCCCCGCGGTGTTCACCGACGTGCACGTGAAGTTCACCGGCAGCGGCGCGATCGACGTGTCGAAGCTGCAGCGCGCCGCGGACCTGTCGATGGAGACGTACTGCTCGGTGGCGCGCATGCTCGCCCCCACGGTGAAGATCACCCACGAGGTGGCGGTGCGGTGAACGGCGCCGATCAGCCCTCGAACGCGGCGTCCGTGATCTCGAGGCCGCGGTCGACGATCGAGAACCCGTAGCGCAGGTCCTCTTCGGTGATGTTCAACGGCGGGTTGCAGGTGAAGTTGGCCCAGCGCACGAAGGTGAACAGGCCGTTGTCACGGAAGAACGCGGCCAGCTTGCCCATCGCCGGATGGCTGCCGTTGTAGGGCGCGAGCAGCTCGCCCTTCGAGTTCTTGCGCAGGTCGATCATCCCGAACAGACCGATGCAGCGACCCTCGGCGACGGAGACGTGCTTCTCCTGCAGCCGGTCCATCTCGGCGCGCATCACGTGCTGCATCTCGGCGGCGCGCTCGACGATGCCTTCGTCCTGCATGACGCGGATGACCGCCTCGGCCGTCGCCAGGCACACGGGATGGCTGTTGTAGGTCAGGCCGCCCCAGAACACGTTCTGGCGGAAGAAGTCGGCGATGTGATCGCGGAAGCCGACGCACCCGAGCGGCGCGTAGCTCGAGGTGAGTCCCTTCGCCGTGGTCACCATGTCGGGCACGATGTCGCCGTGCTCGAAGGCATACCACTTGCCCGTGCGGCCGAAGCCGGCCATCACCTCGTCGCAGATCAGCAGGATGCCATACTTGTCGAGGAGCGCCCGCAAGCCCTTCAGGTACCCCTTGGGGGGCGGCAGCACGCCGTTGGTGCCCGTCACCGTCTCGATGATCATCGCCGCGATGGTGTGCGGGCCCTCGTACTGGATGACCTCCTCGAGGTACTTCAGGTTGTTGGCCGTCTGTTCCTCTTCGGTGACACCGAACGAGAACTCGTAGGGGCGCGGATCCATGACGCGGATGACGCCGGGCATGCCCGGCTCGTTCGGCCACCGGCGCGGATCGCCGGTGAGCTGCATCGTCATGTTGGTGCCGCCGTGGTAGCTGCGATACCGGCTCAGGATCTTCTGGCGGCCGGTGAACAGCTTCGCCGCGCGGACGGCGTTCTCGTTCGCCTCGGCGCCGCCGAGCGTGAAGAAGAACGTGTTGATGTCACCGGGCGTGATGTCGGCCAGCAGCTTGCCGAGGCGCGCGCGCACCGGCGTCGCCGTCTGCGGATACACGAACTGCAGCTCGTCGATCTGGCGCTTCATCGCCTCGAGCACCTTGGGGTGCGAGTGACCGATGTTCACGCTCATGAGCTGGCTGTTGAAGTCGAGGATCTTCTGGCCGTCGGACGTGTAGAGCCACGACCCTTCGGCGCGGACGATCGGCAACGGATCGACGTCGTTGCTACGCGACCACGTGTACAGCGTGTGCGCCTTGCACAGCTGTTTCATCTCTTCGGTGTTCATTCGTCGACCAGTTCCTTGTAGGCGTCGGGACGACGGTCCCGATAGAACTGCCAGGTGCCGCGGGTCTCGTCGATCATCGACAGGTCGAGATCGGCCACGACGAGCTCGTCGTTGTCTTCGCTGCCCTCGGCCAGGAACCGGCCGCGCGGGTCGACGAAGTAGCTGCTGCCGTAGAACTTGCCGATGTTCCACGGGGCCTCGGTGCCGACGCGGTTGATGGCGCCGACGAAGTACCCGTTGGCGACGGCGTGCGCGGGCTGCTCGAGCTTCCACAGGTACTGGCTGAGGCCGGCGACCGTGGCGCTCGGGTTGAAGACGATCTCGGCGCCGTTCAGCCCGAGGCAGCGCGCCCCCTCGGGGAAGTGGCGGTCATAGCAGATGTAGACGCCGACCTTGGCGTACCGCGTGTTGAAGACCGGATAACCGCCGTCGCCGGGCTTGAAGAAGAACTTCTCCCAGAAGCCGTTGGTCTGCGGGATGTGCTGCTTGCGGTACTTGCCGAGGTAGGTGCCGTCGGCGTCGATGACGGCGGCGGTGTTGTAATAGACGCCGCGCATCGCCTTCTCGTACAGCGGCACGACGATGACCATCTCGTGCTTGCGGGCGAGCTCCTGCATCACCTCGGTCGTCGGACCGGGCACGGGCTCCGCCGACTGGTACCAGCGCGGATCCTGGCCCGGGCAGAAGTACGGCCCGTTGAAGATCTCCTGCAGACACAGGATCTGGACCCCGCGCTTGCCGGCCTCTTCGATGAACGGGATGTGCTTCTCGAGCGCCGCCTGCTTGATGACCTCGACGGGCTGGCTCTCGTCGTTGATGGGATTGCTGCACTGAATCAGGCCGCAGCGGACGATCTGGCTCATGGGCCCCTCCCCGGTGCGTAAAGCTCCGGGGACTCTAGACCACCGCGGCGGCGGGCGGCAACGAATCCCTGGGGGCGCCGCTCACCAGGCGAGCCACTCGCCGTTGCAGTGGCGGAACGTGCCCGTCGCTTCGATCGTGAGCTCGTCGATGCGCGCGAGCAGATTCGACGCCGAATCGGCGGGCTCGAGGTTGCCCGCGTAGTCGGTCATGCGCGTGCGCACGTACCCGGGGTGCAGCGCCTGCACGGCGATGCCGCGGTGCTTCAGGTCGCGCGCCAGCGAGACCGAGGCCATGTTCACCGCCGCTTTCGACATGCGGTAGCCGTAGTAGCCACCCGAGGTGTTGTCGGCGAGCGAGCCCATGCGGCTCGTGATGATCACCACCTTGCCGCCGCGGGGGAGGCGCGGCAGCAGCGCCTGCGTGACGCGCAGCGGGCCGATCGCGTTGACGTCGAACTGGCGGCGGATCGACTCGAAGTCGAGGTCGGGCAGCTCCTCGTCGGCGAGGATGCCGGCGTTGTTGATCAGCACGTCGAGCTGCAGCGTGCCGTTCAGGCGCTCCTGCAGGCGGCGCACCGACGCGTCCGACGTGACGTCGACCCCATCCTCGATGCGCACGCCGAGCTTCTCGAGCTCCGGCGAGGTCTCGCGGCAGGCCGCGACCACGTGATCGCCCCGCTCGTGGAGCTGCCGGCACAGCTCCCACCCGATGCCCCGGTTCGCGCCCGTCACCAGCACGTTCGCCATCTCGTCCTCCTCGTGTGCATTCGATTCGTCAGGCGCGCCGGCGTCTCCGATGGGTTACGCTGACCTCCATCGACCCCCCGAGGGAGTGCCCATGACCGACCCGAAGCCGCCCCGCGCGCTGACCCACCTGTACCAGGCGTTCGCCGACGCCGAGGCCTCTGGCGCGCTGGTGGGCCTCCTGTTCGACTTCGCCGTCGACCAGCCCGTGGCGCGCTACGTCGCGCCCGACGACGTGCTGGCCCACGTGGAGCGCGCCCTCCAGCCGGCGGTCGTGGAGCGCTTCGTGCGCGACCACCTGCGCCCCTGGTTCGATCGAGAGCGCACCCGCGCCCACGCGCGCGGCGACGTGGTGAGGGACTGGCTCACCCCGGAGGCGATCGCCGAGCTGCGCAGCCTGGCGGCGCGGCCGGTGAAGCTCAACCGCGCGTTCCTCGAGGGGCTGGTGAAGCAGGACGCCGTGCGCCACATGCTGCGCGGCATCGTCGAAGAGACGCTCGACCGCTTCGTGACCATGCTCAAGCCGGGCGGCTCGGGCGGCGGCATCGTCGGCGCGATGGGCCGCGGCGCCTTCGGCCTGGCCGGCAGCCTCGGCAAGGGCGTGCTCGGCGGCATCTCGGGGCAGATCGAGTCGCAGCTGCGCGGCGCCATCGGCGGCTTCCTCGACGGCTCGATGAGCTTCCTGCTCGACCGCCTCGTGGCGCTCGCCAGCAGCCCCGACACCGCCGCGCGCCTCGGGCGCATGAACCTCACCGGCCTCGAAGAGGCGCTGAAGATGAAGACGGGCAAGGTCGCAGACGCCGTCCACCAGGCGCCGCTCGACGACCTGCTCGGCACGCTGCCCGAGGTGCTCGCGCACAACATCGCGCGCCCGGAGATCCGCGACGGGCTCGTCGACGAGGTGCGCGCCTGGCTCGACGTGGAGGGCGCGCGCACCGTGCGCCAGCTGCTCGACGAGGCGGGCGCCACGCAGGCCTGGCGCGCCCGGATCGTCGCCGTCGGCGCCCCGCTGCTCGGCGAGGCCAGCGCGACCGATGCCTTCAGGGAGTGGTTCGCGGCCCACGCGAAGTAGGCCGCGGCGAAGCGGTCAGGGCAGGCAGACGGCGACCTGCAGCTGCTCGAAGACCTGGCAGGTGGTGTTCGGCACGTCGGCGCAGTCGCGGTCCGACTGGCACGTCGTCGTGCAGATGTTGCGGCCGCGCTCGCCGCCCTCGAACGTCCAGCAGACCTCGGCGTCGTCGCCGCAGTCGTCGTTGCTGTCGCAGAGCGCGCCGAGCGCGATCTGGCCGTCGCCCTCGAGCGCGCGGCACGCGCCGATGGCCTCGTCGCACGTGATCCGCAAAGGATCCGTGCCGTTGCACTCGCCGCCGGCGACGGTGCAGCGCTCGTCGTTCGGCTCGACCGCCGTCGACAGGATGTAGGCCGTGTCCTCGAGGCGGTCGCTGCTGAACTGGTCGACCGCGATCAGGTAGTCGCCCGGCGCGATGAAGCGCGCCTCGATGACCTCCTGGTTGCGGTCGGCGCTGGCGGCCACGCCCACGTCGTTGCCGTTCGCGTCCTGCAGGTAGACGTCGATGTCGACGCCGCGACGGAAGTCGACGCGCACCTGCAGCACCTGGGCGGCGGCCTCGGCGGGCACGGTGACGCGGTACCAGTCCATGTCGGGATCGCAGATCGAGATGCCGGGGATGCTCGCGCCGAGCTCGATCACCGTCGCCTGGGCCCGCGTCTCGTTGGGCTCGCGGCCCTCGTCGATGCCGCACTGGGGCGGCGGGAGCGGCAGGCTGCAGACGCCGCCGAAGCCGCCGGCGACGCACACCTCGCCCTCGCGGCAGTCGTCGCTCGTCTCGCAGCGATCGCGGCGGCGGCAGACGCCCCCGTCGCAGCGCTGCGTGCGGCCGCAGTCGTCGTCCGAGGCGCAGGCCGGCGCGCAGACCGCCCCGCCGCGCGAGCGCGCACACACCAGGTCCTGGCCGACCGCGGCGCACCCGTCGTCGTCCTCGCACTGCACCGTGCAATAGTTGTCGTGCCCGCCCGGACCGCCGACGTAGCAGCCCTCGGCGTCGGGGCCGCAGTCCTCGCCGCGCGAGCAGCGGCCGCCGATGGGCGACACGCCCTGCACCGGCGCGCAGGTGCCCGCCTCGACGTCGCAGATCGGCGACTGGTCGTCGCAGTCGCGATCAAGCGCGCAGCGGCCCGAGCGGCCGGCGATCTCGAGGCGGTAGTCGACGTCGGCGTCGTTCTCGGCGGCGAGCGTCACGCCGATGAGGTAGCGGCCCGCCGGCAGGAACGAAACGGTGGCGCGCTCGGGGTTGAACCGCGCGTCGTTGGCGGCGCCGCCCATGAGGCGGCCGGTGGCGCCGTCGACCACGACGAAGTCCACGTCGCTGCCGGCGTCGCTGCCGACGAGCACGTCGATCGAGGCGCCCGCCTCGACCTCGAACGCGTACCAGTCGCGATCGGGGCCGCAGATGACGGCTTCGATCGCCGCACCGGGCGCGATCGGCTTCGCCTCGTTGCTCAGGTCGTTGGGCTCCTGGTCGTCGCGCCCGCAGTCGGCGCGCTCGAACGGCTCGCAGATGCCCTCGATCACGTTGCAGGCCGAGCCCGCCGGGCAGTTGTCGTCGGTGCGGCAGCCGCTGCTGATCGTCAGCGAGTAGGCCGACTCCTCGTCGCCGTAGCCCGTGACGCGCACGAGGAAGTCGCCGCCCTCGGGCGCGACGAAGTCGAGGCTCTCGACGCCCTCCTCGCCGGCGCTCTCCGCGAGCGGCGCGCCCTCGAGATCGGTGAGCGCCAGGTCGAGGTCGGTCTCGGGCGGGTCGGCCGCGAGCGCGACGTTCACCCCCTGGCCGGCGGCCAGCGTCACGCGGAACCAGTCCTGGGCGCCGCCGCAGAGGTAGAGGTCGTCGCGCGAGAAGCCGGGCTCGACGGGCTTCGCGGCGCGCGGCGACTGGTTCGGCGCCTGGTCGTCCTCGTCGTCGCACGCCGGCGGGGGCGGCGCCGCGTCGGGCTCCGGCGCCGCGTCGGCCGGGAGCGCCGCGTCGGCCTCGACGCCGCCGTCCGGATGGGCGGCGCCGTCCGGGCGGGCAGCATCGGCCGTGCCGGCGTCGGCCTCGGGCCCGTCCTCGCCCTCGCCTTCCTGAGAGATACAACCGCTCGCGAGCATCACCAGGGCGAGCGCCCCGGCCCAGTTCCACCGCAGCGTCAAGGTGCCGTACTCCCCACGAAATTGCGGCGGGGACGGCTGGCAAGAATCGTGCCGCGTTAGTTTCTCAACGGGGGCAGGAGCCGGCCGAACACGTTGTCGAAGTCGTCGAAGAGGTCGGCCTTGTCGACGCACAGGACGCCGGGCGGCGCCGCGTCCGGCAGCGCCCCCATGAAGACGACCGGCGACACGTGCCCTGCGGCGCGCAGGGCGCGCAGGAGCGACGGACCGTCCATGCGCGGCATGTGCACGTCGGAGAGCACCAGCGCGGGGGCCGCGCCCTCGAGCGCCTCCATCGCCTCGTGCCCGTCGCGCGCCGCGCGCACCCGCACGCGCCCCCGGAAGGCGCTGCGCCGGAGCGCCGCCTGAAAGAGGAGGTGGATGTCGTCGTCGTCGTCCACCACGAGGACGAGGGCCGGATCGTCGAGCGTCACTCGCCCTCGCATCGGAAGGCCGCGCCCTCGACCTGAGCCTGGCCCTGCTGACGGCCGCGGATCATGACCAGGCCGCCGTTGGCCTCGCCCGCGCTGCCGGCGACGTCGAGGCGCGCGCCGCCCTCGAAGGCGATCTCCGGGGCGACGAGGCGGATCATGCCGCCCCCGCCCCCGCCGCCGTCGCCGCCGCGCCCGCCGGCCTCGGCGTCGTCCGCCGCGCCGCCCTCGCCGCCGCTCTGGGCCGAGAACGGCGCGTCGCCGCCGTGTCCGCCGCCGCCGCTGGCCTCGGGGTCGCAGCCCTCGGCGCACGTCTCGGGCGTGTCGCCGCCGGCGCACGCCGCGCCGCCGGCCCCCGCCGCCGCCTGACCGCCGAGGAGGCCGACGCCGCGCGCGGACACCGATCCGCGCACGACGATGCGCGCCTCGGCCTGCAGGTGGACGGCGCCGCCGCCCGGCCCGCCGGCCCCACCACCGCCGCCGCCACCGCCGGAGATACAGCCGTCGCCTGTGCCGCCGCCCCCACCGCCGCCGCCGCCGCCGCCGCTGCCGAGCCGGAAGCCGACCGCGAAGCCACAGGCGTCGAAGGCAGCCGGCGCCCAGCGACCGTCGGCGCCGGCGCCCCCCTCGAGGCCGCCCGCCCCGCCGCCCGGGCCGCCGGCGCCCCGGGCCGGTCCGGCGCCTTCGGCCCCTTCGCCGCCGTCGCCGCCGGTGGGGCCGTCGTTGGCCGATCCGCGCGCGCCGTTCCGTCGACCGTCCCCGCCGCGCAACGCCGCCACGGTGTGGCCCGCCGCGCCGCCGCCGCCGCCGCCGCCGCCGGGGTGCCCGGCGCCGTCGGCCCGGATGCCGCCCTCGACGACGATCTCGCGCGCCTCGACGCTCAGGAAGCCCTCGCGCACCACCACGTCCCGGAGCACCACCCGCCGGCCGGGCTCGACGATGGCGCGCACGCCCTCCTCGAGCTCGCCCTCGAACACGCGCTCGCCCTCACCCGTCGCGTCTGGCGCGGCGTCCTCGCGCGGGCCGGCGTCGGGCGGCGCGCCGCGGTCCGGCTCGTCCCCGGCGTCGGGCAGCGCCACGATGGGCTGGCACGCGTTCGAGAGGCACTCGAAGCCGAAGCCGCACTGCGAGTCGTTCTCGCACACGTCGAAGTTGGCGCTCGAGAAGCAGCCGGTGAGCGCGATCGCGGCGAGCAGGCGCTTCACTCGGCGTCCCCGTCGTCGAGCAGGTACCAGACGAGACCGGCCGCGGCGACGACCGCGCCGCCGATCCAGAGGCCGTCGGCGAGCTTCGCGCGCCCGGCAGCGTCGTCGAGCTCGCCGCGGCAGTGGTCGGCCCCACAGCCGCCGTCGGCCTGGCGCGCGCGTGCGTCGTCGAGCGCGCCGTGGCTGCCGAAGCCGAGGTAGAGGCCGCCGCCGACGAGCCCCAGGCCGACGCCGCCGAGGACGAAGGCCGGCCACGGGCTGCCGCCGGCCCCCGACGGCTCTTCGTCGGCGGGCGGCGAGACCACGACGGGCAGCTGCATCACGCTCTCGATGGGCGGCCCGACCACGGCAGCCCAGCGCGTCTCCGGCGCCGCGACCTGGACCTCGGCCTCGGCGCGTTGACGGCCCGGCGCGTCGACCACCAGCCGGGCGGGGCCGAGCGGCAGGCGCGCGCCCTCGCGCCACGGGCCGGCGAAGCGTGCCGGCTCCACCACGACCACCCGCGCGCGCGGCGGCAGGCCGTCGATGGCGAGCGGCGCCGTCACCGCGTCGAACCCGTCCCGACAGATCATCTCGCGGTCGACGGCATCGACGCGGGGGTCGTCCTGGCAGGCGCGGTAGTGGGCGGCGGCGTCCGCGCTGCGCCCGGCCTGCTGGTAGATCTGGCCGAGACGCAAGGAGATCCGGCCGTACTCGCCAAGCGGTCCGAGCAGCCCCTCTTCGTACAGCCGGATGGCCGCGTCGGGGCCCTCCGCGCGGAGCGCCGCCTCGGCGGCACGCGCCAGCTCGTTGAATTGCTTCGTGAATTCGGGCGGGACGTCGTCGGCGAGCGCGGGACGCGCGGCGAGCGCGAGCAGGGCGCCGGTCGCGAGACGACTGGTCCTTGGGCGGGGCATCGGGACGCGATTCTACGTTGGCTGCCCGATTCGGAGCGAACTACTTGGGGCCGACGCGCTTGGCGAGCGCCTCGATGCGCTGCTGGACGGTGAAGTACTCCGGGTGGTCGGCGGGGAGCTGCGCGAAGGCCTGCCGGTACAGCTCGAGCGCCTGGGGGGCGTCCATGCTCTCGTAGGCGCGGCGGGCGCGATCGAGCAGCGCGTCGGCGGACGCGCGGGGCGGGGGCCGCGGGGCGCTGGGCGCCGCCGGCCGGCCGGCCAGCGCCGACGACGGGCTCGGCTTGTCGGCGGTGGCGACGCTCCGGGGCGCCGCGGGCACGCTGGCCGGCGCCGGCCGACCACCGGACGGCGGCTCTCCGATCGCGTCACCGGCTTCGCGGGGGGCCACGAAGTCGCGTGGCCCGGCGATGGCATCGGCCGGCAGCAGCGCCTCGTCGGGCGCCGAAGGCACCGCGACCACCGGCGGCGCGGCGTCGGCGCCGACCGCGATGCGCACAGGGGCGGCCTCCTCGGGGCGCTGCGTGAGCCACCAGACGACCGCCGCGGCGGCGGCGAGGATCGCCGCCGCCGCGATCCAGGGGGCGCGGCTCGGCGCCTCGGGCGCGCGCGCGGGCGGCGCCGTCCGGGTCGCGGCGATCATGGCCGGCGACTCCTGCGTGACCGAGGCCGAGGACGGCGGCAGCGAGTCGGGTGAGCCGTCGTAGAGGCCGTCCATCGAGTCGGCGAGGTCGGCCTCCATCGTCGCCTCGTCGTCGCCGCGCTCCACGGCCGGCACGAGCGCCGTCGCGTCGCCGGGGCGCGACACCGGCGCCTCGACGTCGCCGTAGACGACGGTCTCCTCTTCCTCGTCGTCGCCCGGCAGCGAGAGGTCGGGCGGCGACCGCTCGTCGGGGACGCTCGGGGACGCGCCGGCGGGGGGCGCCAGGAGCACGTTCGCCGAGACGCGCGCCGCCGGCGCTTCGGAGGGCTCGGCCGCGGCGCGGGCGGCGGCGGGGGCCTCGGACGGCAGCAGCCGGCGCTCGGCGGAGGCGGCCGGCGACTCGTCGGTCTCGCGGCGGCCGCGGTCCGGCAGCATCACCGCCGGCCACGAGCCGGACTGCACCAGGCCCATCGAGATGCGGTCGAGGCGCTCGAGGAAGTCGGCCGCCGTCTGCGGGCGCCGCTCGGGGTCGCGCGCCATCGTGTCCGCGATGAGCTCGCCGAGGCCCGGCAGCAGGTTCACGCGCGGCTTGACCGCCGAGAGCGGGATGGGCTCGCGGGTGCACGTGTAGACGATGACCTGCGTGTTGTTGCCCTCGGGGTAGGGCGACACGCCGGCGAGCATCTCGTAGAGGATCACGCCCAGCGCGTAGAGGTCGACGCGGGCGTCGACCGGCTGCTTCTCGCCGGGGTTCTTCACGCCGGCGCCCGCCAGCACCCAGGCCGGCACCTGCTCCGGCGCCAGGTAGCCGGGGGTGCCGCGCAGGGCGAGCGGGTGCGTCGACGCCTTGCCGCCGGGGCCGGACAGGTCCTTGACGAGACCCAGGTCGACCAGGGTCAGGCGCCCGTTGCCGCGCGGATCGAGGATGACGTTGGCCGGCTTCAGGTCCCGGTGGACGAGGCGCCGCTCGTGGAACGCGTCGAGCGCCTCGGCGATGCGGCGCGCGATGGCCAGGGCCTCGGCGAGCTCGAAACGCCCCTCGCGACCGAGCACCGACAGCAGCGACGGCCCGGGCACGTACTCCATCACGAGGAAGGGCATGCGCCCGTGCTCGCCGAAGTCGCTCACCCGCACCACGGAGTCGTGGCGGATGAGCGAGGCCACCTGCGCCTCGCGGAGGAAGTCCTTGCGGTACTGCTCCTTGAGGTTCTCCTCGTCGTCGGCGCCCGGCGCGACGATCGCCTCGACCTCGAGGAACTTCACCGCGAAGAGCTGGTTCAGGTGGCGGTGCTTGGCCAGGTAGACCGTGCCGAGACCGCCCTGCCCCAGGCCGCCGATGAGGTGGTAGCGGTCGCCGACGATCTTGCCGAGCAGCGGATAGCGCGCGCGGCTCTGGTGCGCCATGACCTCGGCGAGCGGCGTGGCGTCGCGCTCGCAGGTCGGCACCGGCTCGTCGTAGATCGACCGGCATTCGGGGCAGATCCACATCGCGCCGAGAATAACCGCAGTGCCGGGGCGTTGCATCATCGCCGGGGGCAGGTCACTCTACCGCCCGTGGAAGACCCGACCCCGAACCGGCTGCGCGGCCGCGTCCTCGCCCCGCGGGACGACGCGGCACGCTTCGACCTGATCCCCGACGCGCTGCTCGAGATCTCCGCCGAGGGGCGCTTCGTGCGCGTGGTCCCCGCCCCGCCCGGCTGCAGCGTCCCCGAGACGCACCCTGGCGCGGTGCTGCTGCCCGGCTTCGTCGACACGCACGTCCACTTCCCGCAGACGCGCGTCCTCGGCAGCGCCACCGGGCCGCTGCTCGACTGGCTCGCGCGCACGGTCTTCGCCGAGGAATCCCGTTTCGCGGAGCGCACTTACGCCGAGGCGGTCGCGCGCGACTTCTGCGGCGCGCTCATCGCCCAGGGCACGACCTGCGCCGCGATCTACGGCTCGAGCCACCCCGAGGCGACCGACGCGCTCTTCGCCGAGCTCGACCGGCGTGGCCTGCGCGGCTTCGCCGGCCTGACGCTGATGGACCGCGGCGCGCCGGCCGAGGTGCTGATGCCCGGCCCGTGGGCGCTCGAAGCGTGCCGCGCGCTCGTCGACCGCTGGCACGGCCACGACGGCGGCCGCCTGCAGTTCGCCGTCACGCCGCGCTTCGCGCTGAGCTGCACCTCGGAGCTCATGCGCGGCGCCGGCCGCCTCGCCCAGGAGCGCGGCCTGCTGATCCAGACGCACCTCTCCGAGAACCGCGCCGAGATCGAGGCGACGCACGACGCCTTCCCCGAGTGCAGCGACTACCTCGCGGTCTATGAGCGGCACGGCCTCTGCGGCGAGCGGTCGATCTTCGGCCACGCGATCTGGTTGAGCGAGGGGGAGTGGGTCCGGCTCGCGGCGCGAAACGCCGCGGTCGCGCACTGCCCGGACAGCAACTTCTTCCTCGGGAGCGGCCTGATGCCGCTGCGCAAGGCCGTCGACCGCGGCGTCCGGGTGGGCCTGGGGACCGACGTGGGCGCAGGGCGCACCTTCTCGCTGCGCCGCGTCGCCGCCCGCGCCTACGACGTCGCGCTGCTGCGGGACGCGCCGGTCTCGCCCGAGGCGCTGCTGTGGCACGCCACGCTCGGCGGCGCGCGCGCGCTCGGCATCGCCGACCGCGTGGGCCGCCTGGCGCCGGGCTACGACGCCGACGTCGTCGCGATCGACGTGCCGGACCACGCCGGCGACCTGTTCGACGCGCTGCTCTTCCGGGACGACCACGGCCCGGCGCGGGCCGCCTACGTCCGCGGACGCCGCCTCGTCTGACGTCAGCGCGGCGTGAGCACCCCGACGTGCTCGTGCATGGGCCCGATGCGGCCCTCGACGATCCGCGAGCCGGTCCACTCGATCGCGAACGTGTCGCCGTAGAGCGCCTCGGCCTCCGCGCGGGGGACGGAGAACGGCGGTCCCTCCTCGTCGGCCGGCACGCGCTCGTACAGGACCTGCACGAAGAGTCGAGGCCGGACGAGCGCCGTCATGTGCCGCGCGTACCGGGCGCGCACGTCGCGCGGCAGCGCGATGAGGGCGGCGCGGTCGTAGACGGCGCCGACCTCGCCGACGTGCTCCGGGCGCAGCGCGAAGAAGTCGCCGCAGCAGAGCGTGACCCCGGGCGCGCTCAGCACGAGGAAGGCGCCGTCGTGCCGGACCGCCGGCTCGACGCCGCGCTCCGCGAAGAAGGCGCGACACGCCTGCTCGCTCAGCTCGACGCCGACCACCTCGTGCCCGCGCGCCGCGAGCCAGGCCATCGCCAGGCTCTTGCCGCAGAGCGGCACGAAGACGCGCGTCGGCGGCAGGTCGCCGAACAGCGCGGGCACGTGCGCAGGCACCTCCGCCTCGTGCCAGCCGGTCTCGCCCCGGGCCCAGCGCCCATTCCAGAACTCCGCGTCGGTCATGCCGCGTCCTCCTTGCCTCGAGTGCGAGACGACGTCCCCGCGACGGCCGTCAGGCCAGCATGTCGAGGATGAGGTCGTGGATGGCGGTCATCGGCAGCGCGTCGGCGGCGCCCACGCGGCGCGACGAGATGACGACCGGCCCCTCCTCGGGGCGGTCGGCGTGGCGCCCGTGGGAGCCGCGCACGAGCCGCGCGTCGAGCGGGATCACGTCCATGTAGTAGCGGAAGCCCAGGATCTTCTTGAGCAATCGCCAGGCGATGGCGCCCTTGACGAACGGGATCTCGGGGTCGACGAAGAGCTCCACCGGGTCGTAGCCGGGCTTGCGGTGGATGTCGACGGTGCGCGCGAAGTCGGGCTTCTTCGCGTCGTCGAGCCAGTAGTAGTAGGTGAACCACCTGTCGCGCGCCGCCACGGCCACGAGCTCGCCGCTGCGCGGGTGGTCCAGCCCCTCGGCCGCCTTGCCGTCGGCGTCGAGCACCCGCTCCACCCCGTCGAGCTTCTCGAGCAGCGCCTTCACGCGCGGCACGTCGGCCGCGTCGCGCACGTACACGTGGGCGATCTGGTGGTCGACGGCGGCGAACGCCCGCGACGCGCCGGCGTCGAGCAGCTCCCAGCCGAGATCGACCTCCTGCGCGCGGAGCAGGCCCTGCTCGCGCAGCATGCGGTTCACGTCGATGCCGCCGTCGACCCGCACGATGCCGTACTCGCTCACGACGAGCACGTCGTAGCCCTGACCGCGCGCGAAGTCGATCAGGTCGCCGGCGACGCGGTCGATCTCGGCGCAGGCCTTCACCGCCTCCGGGCCGTCGGGCCCGAAGCGCTGCAGGTCGTAGTCGAGGTGCGGCAGGTAGCAGAGGGCGAGGCGCGGCCGCTCGCGGTCGATGACCATGCGCGTGGCCTCGGCGATCCACGCCGTCGAGCGGATGTCGGCGGTCGGCCCCCAGAAGTTGAAGAGCGGGAACTGGCCGAGCGCCTCCTGCAGCCAGGGCTTCAGCTCGTAGGGGTCGCTGTAGATGCTCGGGATCTTGCGCCCGTCGGTGGGGTACACGGGCCGCGGCGTCACGGCCCAGTCGACCCGCGCGTACATGTTGAACCACCAGAACATCTTGGCGACGGTGAAGTCCGCCCCGAACCGGCGGCGGGCGGCGTCCCACACCTTCTCGCCCTGGACGAGGTGGTTCGACTGTCGCCAGAAGTTCACCTCGGCGATGTCGCGGAAGTACCAGCCGTTGCCGACGACCCCGTGGTCGCGCGGCAGCCGGCCCGTGAGCATCGTGGACTGCGCCGAGCAGGTGACGGCAGGCAGGATGCCGCCGAGCGGCGCCGTGAAGCCGCCCTGGCCGACGGCGCGGATGCGCGGCGTGTGGACGAGCAGCGCCGGGGTGAGGCCGACGACGTCGAGGACGAGGAGCGAGCGCACGGGAGCCTCCGATCGACGCCGCATGTTGTCCCGTCGGGCGCGCCGCCTCAACCGCGAGTGGCATCCCCGCGATGCATATGGCAAAAGGCGAGCGTGCGTCCCGCCCTGCCGCTGTTGATCGCCGCGCTCGCCGCCTGCAGCCGCGAGCCCGCCCCGGCGCCCGCCCCGGCGCCCCCGACCGCGCCGGCCAGCGCCCCGAGCGTCCCCGAGGGCGCAAAGCAGGCGCTCGCGGCGGCCAACGCGGCGCAGCGACGCCAGATCTTCGCCCACCAGCGCGACGTGCCGGCGCCGGCGAAGCACGCGCCGATGTTCGACCGGCTGCGGGCGCTCGTGCCGCCCGATCTCGAGACGCGCCTGGTCACCGTCGAGGTGAAGGTGGGCATGGGCCTCGCGCGCCGGCAAGCCGGGCGCACCACGATCTCGTTGACCTTCATCACCCCGGCGTCGACGGAGGAGGCCACGGCGGCGCTGTCCCGCCGCTTCGACGCCGAAGGCTGGAAGGGTGCGCCCTCGCCGACGCTGCGCAACGACGCCGGCGACCGGCTCGACTGGAGCCTCGAGGGCCACGACGACCAGCCGCCGCGGGTGACCGTGGCGCTGGTGCTCGAGCGCCCCGTCCCCGCGCTGCCCGGCGCCGCCGACCTGCCCGAGGTCGTCCCCGTCTGGCTGCCCGACGCCCCCGCGCCCGCCGGATACGAATTCGGGCGCTTCCACGCGCGCCGTCCCGGGGCCGACATCAGCGACGTCGAGCGCCTGGCGCTCGCCTTCCACACGCCCGACGCCGCGGCTGCCGCCGCGCTCGCCGAGACCCTCGTCGCCGCCGTCCGCGCGCGCGGCTACACCGTCGACGCCCGCGACGGGCGCCTCTGGCGGGGCCCCGGCGGCACGACCTTCACGATGCGGTCACCCGGCCCCGAGCCGGGCGACCTCGTCGTCCACCATCAGCGTCGCTGGAACCGCGATTAGCCGCAGCCCCGAGCCAGGAGGCCCGGTCGGCGGCCATCGGCCGGCGTGTGCCGACTAACCGTCGGTGCGGCGGAGCTCGAGGAGGAAGAAGGGGCCCTCGAGCGGGTCGTACTCGAAGGTGGGCAGGCCGTAGTGCGTCCAGATGCGGTTGGCCTCGTCCTCGTCGAAGTCGACGGTCGGGCGGCCGCGCTCGGCCTGGATCGGCAGGCCCTCGGTCTCGAACTCCTGGTTCTCGAGGAGGAGCCGGCGCTTGAGCTTGCCGCCGACGTAGGAAGCGAAGAAGGCGTACTCGAAGGCGCTGTCGATGGCAGCGGCCACGAGCTCGCCCTCGAGGGCGGCGCTCATGCGCTGGATCGCGTCAAGATCGCGAGCGAGCAGAACGCCGAGGTCGCCCATGACGGCCCAGTCGCCGACCTGATGGAAGTACCAGGCGTCGCTGCCCGGCTCGCCACCGAGGTCCTCGGTGCGCGGGCCGGCCCAGTCGAGCACGGCGTCGAAGTCGGGGACTTCCACCAGATCCTTGTTGACGGGCTCGCGCGACCGGTAGGCCTCGAGCGCCGCCTCGCGCAGCTTCGGAATCGTCGTCCGCGCCGCGACGGTGGAACGGGCTCGGCTCATCGACTGCTCTCCTTGTGGAACTGGTTGGACACGCGACCTTTAGTTTTCGCTCCGTTTCGCTCGCGGCGCAAGTCTGCTCGCGATGAGACGGCACGGGAGGCGCATCAAAGGGAAGGCACGCAGTAGTTGCCGTCGGCGCCGAACGCCTGGCACGCGTAGCCGGTCGGGCAATCGTGGTGGCCGTCGCACGGCGCGGCGCAGCGCTCGAAGACCTCGCCGTCGGCCTGTCCGGCGCACGTCTGCGAGAGACAGGGCTCGAAGCCGCCGCCCGGGCAGGTGTAGCCGGACAGCGGGAGGCAGATCTTCGGGCGCCGCGCGTCGCCGCTGTCGAAGCCGGGCACCGGGCTGCACGCGAAGCCGGCCGGGCAGTCGGCCTGCGCCGCGCAGGTGCACGAGCAGAAGCCGGGCATGCCGTCGGGCGTCCAGCTGATGCAGAACGTGATGTCGGCCTCGTTGAAGCCGGCCGGCACGCGGCAGGTGCCGCCGCACGTCCGGAAATCGCCGTCGGGGCACTGGTTGATGGCGACGACGTCGGAGATGCAGCCCTGCGCCGGGCCCTGCGGCGTCTGGATGCCGCCGCAGTGGAAGCCCGGCGGGCACTTGACGTCGTTCAGGCAGCGGGCGGCGCACGCGGCCTGGACGGGCACGACGCCGGGGATGGGGTTCGGCGGCTGCACGCACAGGCCGTCGATGAGGCAGTCGCTCGGGTCCTGGACGTTGCAGGGGCGCCCCGTCTCGTTGGGGGCGCAGATGTTCACGATGTCGCCGACTTCGAGGCCGTTGTCGGCGGGCGGGCAGCCGCGCTTGCCGGGCGGCACCTGGGCGCGGACGCAGCGGTCGAGGCGCGGGCAGGCGCCGTCGTTCTCGCACACGCGGGTGCAGGTGCCGGGGCGCTGGGCCTCGGGGCCCTGGTAGTACGGATCGCCGAGGCACAGGCCGCTCTCGCACTCGCCGGGGCAGTTGCACGGCTCGCCGTACTGCTTGTCGCCGCGGATCACGCCCATGTCGGGTGGCGGCGGCGCGCCCATGTCGGGCGGCGGCGGCCGGTCCATGTCGGGCGGCGGCGGGCGCATGTCCGGCGGGGGGCGGCGCATGTCGGCGGGCGGCGGCTCGGCGTCGCGGACGCTCCCGTCGCGCGTCCCGCCGTCCCACGGCGGGGGGCCCTGGTCGTGGTCGCCCGTGTCGACGACGCAGGCGCCGCCGACGCAGACGGTGCCGTTCCGGCAGGGCGTCGCCGGACACGTCACGCCGCCGGGCGGCACGCACACGCCCTGGCGCACGTCGCACTCCCAGCCGAACGGCGCGCAATCCTGAGGAATGACGCACGGATCCCGCGGCGAGCGGCAGCGGTTCTCGACGCAGATCTCGTCGAGGGCGCAGTCCTCGCGGCGGTCGCACTCGAGCTGGCAGCGACCGTCGATGCACAGCTCGGCGCCGGCGCAGTCGCGGTTGGTCTCGCAGCCGCCGCCGCCCGACGACGAGTCGTCGTTGCAGGCGGCCAGCAGCACCAACAGGAGAAACAGGGGCGCGTGCTTCATCGGGCGGGATGCTACCAGCCCTTGCCGAGCGGACGCACGTCCGCGAGGTCCTCGGGCCAGGGGCTCTCGAAGGAGAGCGCCTGCCCGGTGACCGGGTGGGTGAAGCCGATGACCGCCGCATGGAGGGCGAGGCGCGGCGCCCCCGGGGTGCGCGCATACACGTGCTCGCCGAGGATCGGGCTCCCCAGCTCCGCGAGGTGGATGCGGATCTGGTGCGTGCGCCCCGTGGACGGGCGCACCTCGAGCGCGGCGCGGTTGCCCAGCGTCGCCAGCGTCTCGTAGCGGGTGATCGCCAGCTTGCCGAAGCCCGGCATGGGCCCGGGATCGGGCGTGCGCAGCGGCCGGATCTTGAGAGTGCCCGTGCGACTGCCGCGCTTCCCGTGGCCGGCGTCGCGCACCATCATGCTCGACAGCAGCGCCGCGTCCGGCTGGGGCGGGCCCTCGACGACGCAGCGGTACACGCGGCGGATCTCGTGCGCGTCGAACATGGGCCGCAGCGCGCGCGCCACCTGGGCGCCGCGCGCGAAGAGCAGCAGGCCCGACGTCTCGCGGTCGATGCGGTGGACGACCTTGGGCGGCCGCCCGCCGCGGCACAGCTTGATGACCGCGTGGAGCACCGTCGGCTCCTCGCTGTCGGGCACCGGCGCCGTGTTCATCAGCGGGGGCTTCTCGACGAGGATCAGGTGGTCGTCGCGGAAGACGACGCGCACGCCGTGCGGCTGCACCTTCGCCGGGTTCGGCGCCGCCGGGTCGAGGGCGATCGCGTCGCCGGGCTTCACCGGCGAGGCGGGGTCGAGCACGACCTTGCCGCCCACCTTCACCTTCCCCGTCGAGATCGCGTCGCGCGCGCGCTTGCCGCTCAGGCCGGCGCGGTTGCGCACGGCGGAGTCGAGGCGCTCGGCGGCGTCGGCCGTCCAGGCGGCGGCGACCAGGGGCTTCTTCTGCGGTTCCATGCTCAGGGGTTTCCTTCGCGGCGGAGGGGCACGGCGGGCTCGGTCGTGCCCGGCGGCACGCGCGCGCGATCGGGGCCGGCGCGCTCGAGCACCAGCAGGCCGCCGTCGTCGAGGCGGAGCGCCACGCGGCCGGCGTCGTCCGCCTCGACGCGGAAGGACGCGTCGTGGCGCTCGGCGTCGCGCTCGCGCACCAGGTGCCCGGCGGCGAGGGTCAGGCGGTAGTCGTGCAGGTTCGCGTCGACCAGCTTGCGGGCGAGGTCCTGCGCCTCGGGCGGCAGCGCCTGGAAGTCGGGCTCGGCCGCGAGCGCCTCGCCGTCGTAGGCCCAGACGCCGACCCACCACGGGGCGTCGGCGTCGTCCTGCACGACGGGGGCGTCGTCGGGGCGCGGGACGACGGCGTTGCGTCCGCACGCGCCCATGGCCGCCGCAATCACGAAGCAATACGCGAGGTTGCGCACCGCGCCGTCCATCTCCGCCCATCCCGCGGCTTACGTCCTCGCTCGCTCCTCGACGTCGGTGCGTCTACGCCTGCGTCGCTCCCCTTCGGGCAGACTCGCCGCCGCGAGACGGCGGCTTCGTCTGTGGGCGCGCTCGCGGGCTGGACGAACCTGAACGGCTTCATACGGAGATGGCGCCCTTGCGGAAGTCGCTCTTGGCGATCTTCACGTTCACGAGGGCGGGCAGCGGCGACGCGAAGGCGCGCTCGAGGGCGGGCCGCAGCTCGTCGGGGTGCTCGACGTACTCGCCGTGGCCGCCCATGCCCTCGACGACCTTGTCGTAGCGCGTATAGGCGAGCTTGGTGGCGGGGGTGCGCTCCTTGCCGAACATGTCGACCTGGCCGCGGTAGATCTGCGTCCAGCAGGCGTCGTTGCCGACGACCGCCGTGACCTTGATGCCCTGGCGGGCCATCGCCTCGAACTCGAAGCCGTTGAAGCCGACGGAGCCGTCGCCGTAGACGAGCACCACGTCGCTGTCGGGCCGCGCGAGCTTCGCCGCCATCGCGTAGCCGGGGCCGACGCCGAGCGTGCCGAGCGGGCCGGGGTCCATCCACAGGCCGGGGCGGCGGACGTTCAGCGTGTACGCGGCGGTGGCCACGAAGTCGCCGCCGTCGCCGATCACGATCGTGTCGGGCTTGAGGAAGCGGTTGAGCTCAGCGCAGACGCGCAGCGGGTTCGGCGGCGCCTGGTCGCTCTCGAGCTCCGCCCTCATCTTGGCGAGCTTCGCCTGCTCCTTGCCGTCGAGGAACGCTTTCCACTGGGCCCTGTCGGCCTTCAACCCGCTCAGCGCCGCGGCGAGCGCGTCCATCACGAGGCCGCTGTCGCCGGGGATGCCCACGTCGATGCCGCGATTGCGCCCGATCTCGGCGCCGTCGAGGTCGACCTGGATGACCTTCGCCTTGGGGTTGAAGGCCTGCGGGCCGCCGTAGTTCATGCGGAAGTCGAGCGGCGTGCCGAAGATGAGGATGACGTCGGCCTCGCGGAAGGCGTCCTTGCGGCACTGGCCGTAGACCCAGGCGTGATCCCGCGGCATCGCGCCGCGGGCCATGCCATTGAGGAAGACCGGCGCCTCGAGCGCCTCGACGAGCCGCGTGATCGCGCCCTCGTCGCGCGACCAGCGGAGCTGGCTGCCGCACACGATCATCGGGCGCTGGGCGTCGCGCAACAGGCGCGCCGCGTCCTCGATGGCCGCCGGATCGCCGGCCGGGCGCGCCGCCGTGCGGCTGTTGTCGTAGCGCGTGACCATCGACTCCTGGACCGGAAAGGCCAGGAGATCCAGGGGCATCTCGAGGAAGACGGGGCCCGGCACGCCCTGGGTGGCGACGCGGAAGGCGGACTGCACGTACTCGGCGAGGCGGATGCCCTCGGGCACCGAGACGCTCCATTTGGTGATGGAGCGCATGAGCGAGACGTGGTCCATGTCCTGGAGCGAGCCCTTGTCGATGGTGCCGCGGGGGCCGGCGCCGCCGATGACGATCATCGGGACCTGGGCGCGCTGCGCGTTGGCGACCGCGGTGACGACGTCGGTCACGCCGGGGCCGGCGGTGACGGCGCAGACGCCCGGCTGGCCGGTGACGCGCGCCCAGGCGTCGGCGGCATGGCCGGCCGACTGCTCGTGGCGGACGTCGACGACGCGGATGCCCTGGTCGAGACAGCCGTCGTAGATGTTCTGGATGTGGCCGCCGCACAGCGTGAACAGGTGCGAGACGCCCTGCTCCTTGAGCGCGCGGGCGACGAGCTGGCCGCCGAACACCATCCCCATGGGTCACCTCCGGTTCGGGGCAAGGTACGAGGGCGGGGCGCGCGGAGCAAGGGCCGCGGCGACCCATGCCGATGACCCAGGGCGTGGGCGGGCGCGGCGATTCCGCCGAACCGGCGGGGGCAACCCCTTTCGTTTCGGGAGGAAACCATGCGTGTCCTGCTCGGCGCCGCCGTCGCGCTCCTGTTGTCGTCGCCCGCGCTGGCGGCGAAGGCCCCGCCACCCTGCCCCGCGGGAGCGGCGGGCGAGCTGTGCCGCCGCGTCGCGGCGCTCGAGAACGCCAGCCGCACCGCGTCGCTGGCCGAGGCGAACCGCAACGCCGCCGTCCACTCGCTGCGCGGCCGCGTCGAGGCGCTCGAGCGCGCCCGCGGCGAGAGCGGCCAGCGCATCGCCGCGCTCGAACGCGCCGGCGCGGAGCGCGGCGACCGCATCGAGGCGCTCGAGGACTACGCCGCCGGCCTCGAAGGCGAGATCGCCGCGCTCAACGACCGGCTCGCGCGGCTCGAGCGCCTGGCCGCCGAGATCGAGGGTCCGCGCGAAGCGGGCTGCGGCGAGGGCCGGGCGCCGGTGTGCTGCGCCATGGACGAGGCGTTCTGCCCGAACGTCGGCTGCGCCGACCTCGAGAACGACCCGCGCAACTGCGGCGGCTGCGGCCGCGACTGCCGCGGCGGCGCGTGCGTCGGCGGCGAGTGCGAGGCCCCGCCGCCGCGGATCCGCGCGCAGATCGACTGCACCTGCAACGACGGATCGCAGCCCTACGTCTGCGCCGAGACGAGCTGCGCCCCCGAGGAACGCATGATGTTCTGCGAGCGGCACTGCTTCGACCACGGCGGCGCCCGCGCGGACGTGATGCCCGCCTGCTTCGAGGACGGACCCCGCTGCGAGGCGCCGCCGCCCCCACCGCCCGGCGGCGACAAGTGGATGATCTGCAACTGCGCCGACGGCAGCCGCCGCGAGCTGTGCGCCGACTCCGACTGCTCCGCCGAGGATCGGCTCCGCGTCTGCGAGCCCGTCTGCGGCCGCGCCGGCGTGAGCGCCGAATTCCCGCCCGCCTGCTTCGACGGCGGCGACCGCTGCGGCGCGCCCCCCCCGCCGCCGCCGCCGCCCGGAGGCAACCTGCTGGTGTGCCCCTGCGCCGACGGCAGCCGCCACGAGCTGTGCGCCGAGACCGACTGCCGCGCCGAGGACCGCGAGCGCCTCTGCGAGCCCGTCTGTGCCCGCAACGGCGGCCCGGACCCGGAGCGCGGCCCCGCGTGCTTCGAGGGCGGCGAGCGCTGCAACGGCCCGGCGCCCGTCGTGCCCGACAAGCTGCTGACCTGCTTCTGCAACGACGGCAGCCGCGTGCCGCAGTGCGTCGTGTCGACCTGCGCCGCCGAGGAGCGCTTCGCGTACTGCGACCGCTTCTGCCACGAACGTGGCGGCGCGAGCCGCGAGATGCCCGCCTCGTGCTTCGAGGCCGGTCCGGAGTGTCGCGAGATGTGACCTTCGGGCGCATTGCGCGACGCCGCGGGCATGGCCTATGGTCGCTGCACCATTGACCGGAGCCCGAAGATGTTCGGACGAAAGCTGTTCGACCCCCCCGCCATCGACGTCCCCGGAGAGGGCGACCTCAAGGTCGAGATCCAGACGAACCTCGGCACGATCAAGGGCCGCCTCTACGAGAAGGAGGCGCCCAAGACCGTGGCGAACTTCGTCGGCCTCGCCACCGGCAAGATCACCGGCAAGCCATTCTACGACGGCATCATCTTCCACCGCGTGATCCCGCAGTTCATGGTGCAGGTCGGCTGCCCCGAGGGCCGCGGCACCGGCGGCCCCGGCTACGTCATCGCCGACGAGTTCGGCCCCGGCCTCAAGCACAACCGCCCCGGCCTCTTCAGCATGGCCAACGCCGGCCCGAACACCGGCGGCAGCCAGTTCTTCATCACCGAGGTCCCGACGCCCTGGCTCGACGGCAAGCACGCCATCTTCGGCGAGGTCACCGAGGGCCTCGACGTGCTCAAGAAGATCGCCAACACGCCGCGGGGCGCCAACGACCGGCCCCGCACCGACGTGGTCATCGAGAAGATGACCGTGTACCGCGGCTGAGCGTGCGGCTCCGGGGCGGGGGGTTGGCCTTCGCCGTGCTCCTCGGGGGCGCGGCGCAGGCGGGGCCGTTGTACCAGACGCGATTCGGTGGGCTGACGGGCGACGCCCTGCACGAGAGCCCCTTCTCGCTCTACTGGAACCCGGCGGGGCTCGCCCGCCCCGGCACGCGGCTGGCGCTGCACGGGAGCATCCTGTCGCGCCAGGCGACGTACGACCGCGACGCCGAGCTCAACGACGTGGCCCCCGACGAGGAGGCGGCCAACGCGGGCGAGGCCAGCATCTCGACGCTGGCCGGCATCCCCGCGCTCGCGGTGGGCCACGGCCTGCGCCTCGACGAGCTCGACCTGGGCTTCGCCGCCGGCGGCTTCGTGCTGGCGGCGGGCGCCGTCGACTGGGACAAGAACCTCGCCGCGCCGGTGGAGTACCCGGGCGCGGTCGACGGCCCCCAGCGCTGGGCGACGATCAGCACGCGCTTCCTGTCGCTCGCCGCGAGCGCCGGCCTCGGCGCCCGGTACCGGCCGTGGGGCCTCTCGATCGGCGTCGCGCCCATGTACACGTGGGCGTCGCTCGACACGGTGCGCGCGCGCAACGCCGACCGCACCGACGAGCTCGTCGACGCCGCCGGCCGCATCAAAGAGGGCCGCATCCTGCTCGAGTCCGAGGACGAGCGCGTCCTGTGGACGGCGGGCGTGCGGTGGGAGGCGACGCCCGACCTCACCGTCGGCGTGAGCTACATCTCCGGCGCCACGTACGACCTCGCCGGCGACGCGAAGATCAGCTTCGGCACCGCCGAGGAGACGACCGAGGCGTCGCACATCGAGCTGCCGCTGGCGCAGTCGGTGCGGGCGACGGTGGCCGTCCGGCTCGGCGACTTCACGTTGCGGCCGACGGTGGAGTGGTCCGACTGGTCGGTGATGGAGCGGCAGGTGGCGCTCGCCGAGGACGACGGCCAGCCGCTGCTGACGATCGAGCGCGCCTTCGAGGACACGTTCGCGGCCAAGCTCCGGGCCGACTGGGCCGTGCACCACAACGTCACGGTGCACGCGGGGGTCGGCTACGAGACGGCGGCCACGCCCGAGAAGACGCACGAGCCGGGCCTCGCCGAGTCGCAGCAGTTCGAGGCGGGCGCCGGCGTGTCCGTCGACTTCGGCGAGCACGTGCGGCTGTCGAGCAGCTTCATCTTCCAGCAGTTCGCCGACCGGCGCGTCACCAACAGCAACCAGCAGCCGATCGTGAACGGCGACTACACCGACCGGCGCGAGTACCTCACCATCGACCTGGAGATCCACTGATGCGGCTGTTCGCGCTGGCGATGGTGCTGGTGGCGGGCTGCGGCGGCGGTCCGGCCGACGAGTACGACGACTTCCGGGAGCGCACGAAGGGGCTGGGCGACGCCGCCGTGACCGACGCGGCCATCGCGGACGCCGGGCCGAACAGCCGCTACGCCGGCCTGTGCGGCAAGTGGCTGCTGCGCTCGCTGCTGCAGGGCGGCATCGACCTCGGTCTGCGCCTCGAGTTCACGCCGATGGAGGGCGAGGCCTGCCCGACCGAGGGCCCGGCGACGCTGAAGGTGCGCATCTGGCTCGAGCGGCACCAGTTCTCGGAGCCCGAGATCCTGACGACGACGGTCGACATCGACGAGCACGGCCGCTTCGACCTGATCGCCGACCCGCTGATCCTCGACAAGGAGGTCCTCCGCGGCGAGGTCGATGTCCGGGCGCGGCTCATCATGCACTCGCGCACGGTCTCGGGCGACGAGTGGTGCGGCGACGCCGAGGGCAGCGTGACGGTGCCGATCACGCTCGACCTCGCGGGCAGCACGTTCCTCGCGCGGCGCGACGACGACGTCTCGCTGCTCAAGCCGGACCTGCCGTTCCGCTGCGTCGACGTGCCGCCGCCGCCGGACGCCGGGGTGCCGGACGCCGCGCCGACCGACGGCGGGCCGGCCGACGCCGAGCCGCCGCCGCCGACGCCCGACCTCAGCGGCGTGGCGGCGCAGGCCGCCGATCTCACGGGCCACTGGCTGGTGAACGTGCAGACCGGCTTCGGCGTGCCGCTCAAGCTGTGGCTGGCGCTGACGTACTCGGCGGGCGCCGAGGGCGGCTGGCTCGACGGCGCGCTGCGCACGACGAGCACCATGCCCGGCGCGCCGCCGCTCGCGACGTTCGGCGTGCCGGTCGACACCGACGGCCGCTTCATCATCTGGCTCCCCGACGCGCGGCTGACGGGGACGGTGACCGTCGAGGGCGACATCCTGTTCGCCGGGGCGACCCTCGACGCGGACCACTTCTGCGGCGCCGCGGCGGGCGAGATCACCTCCCCGTTCGAGCGTTCCCTCGAGGGCACGACGTTCGGCGCCGAGCGCTGGACGCCGGGGACCGAGGTCCCGACGGGGACGCCGAACCGCTGCCCCTGATGCTCTTCTACGTCGTCTCCTTCTTCCTCGCGATCCCCTCCCCCATCATCTTCGTGATCAACAGCGAGGGCTGGGCGGCGTTCGTCGGCCTGACCGGGGCGCGGCCGTGGGCCGGCGTGGCGCTCGCGCTCGCGCTCGGCCAGACGGTGTGCTTCTCCGCCCTGTACTTCGGCGGCCACAAGCTCGTGGCGCGCCTCCCGAAGGTGCAACGGCGGCTCGAGCGCTTCGACGCGGAGCGCTACCGCCCGCTGGTCTACGTCTGGATCTCGCTCGCCGCGCTGATCGGCCTGCCGCCGATGATCGCGATGTCGGCGCTGGCCTCCGGCCTCGGGGTGAGCTTTCCGGCGCTGTTCGGGCTGGCGCTGGCCGGGCGGTTCGCCCGGTTCTCGCTGCTGGCGGCGCTCCCGTCGATGTTCACCGGCGGCCCCAAGACCGACTGGATCCCCGAATGGCTGCGCGCGCTCGTCTGATCGCGGCGCTGATCGGTCGCCCGCTCGCGGACCTGCAGGCCGAGATCGCGTCGCTGCCCGCGGGGGTGGCGTGGGTGGTGACCGACGACGGGCGCGCGGCGGGCATCCGCGTCGACCGGACGGACCCGCCGGGCCTGATGCGCGTCCACGCGGTCGACGGCCCGGCGATCGCGCCGCTCGTCGACGACTTGCAGGCGGCCTATGCCGGGCGGCCCGTCCGCGTCGGCCTGCGCCGGGCGCCCGGGGCCGCCGCGTGGCTCGCGGCGCGCGGCTGGACGCCCGCCGACTGCTTCGTCGTGCTCCGACGCTCGGTCTTCGCAGCGACGCCGCCGCTCCCCGCGGACGTCGAGGAGCGCGCGCTCGACGCGGTCGGCGTCGACACCTACCTGGAGCTCGAGGCCGACGCGTTCTCGAGCGTCCCCGGCCACGCGCCCTGGAACGCCGACGACTTCGCCCGCATGAGCCGCGATCCCGGCTTCGACCGCGACTTGATCCGCGTGCTCGTGGACGCCCACGGGCCCGTCGGCCTTCTCCACGCCGGCCTGCCGCACACCGTGGAGGCGATCGGCCTGCGCGCCCGGGCCCGCGGCCGCGGCCTCGGGCGCTGGCTGCTGCGCCGCTGCGAGGCGCTGCTGCGGGCGCGAGGCGCCACGTCGACGGAGCTGCTCGTGGCCGAGAGCAACCGCGCCGCGGTCGCGCTGTACCTCGCCGAGGGGTACGCCGAGGTGGAGCGGCGCGACGTATGGGCCTCGCCGCCGGGCTGACCGGACCCCGCGCCGGGAGCGGAGCCGCGGTTCAGGCCGAAGAGCCCCGACTGCCTACTGGATGATCGGCTCGGGGGTGGGCGCCAGGTTGCCGGAGCGCTCGTACACCACGCGCTGCCACGCCCCGCTGCCGTTGAGGCCGGTGGTCGCGCCGCACCGCCAGCCGCCGTTGATCGAGCCCTCGCCGGTGTGCCAGCAGAGCCGCTGCGCGCCGACGTCGTTCGGCCCGTTGAGCGTGTCGCACGTCGTGCGGCTGACCGCCGTGCCGTACGGCGCGAAGCCCCACGAGGCCTGCTCGCTGAAGTACCAGTTCACGTAGTTGTGGAAGTGCATGGCGTCCTGCCCGTCGCCCACGTCGCGCAGCACCTCGTCGCGGTGGCCCATCGCCGCCACCGTCAGCGTCGGGTTGGGGTTGTTCGCGCTCGGCATCGGGCGGCAGCCCATCACGAGCACGTTGCCGTCGCACTGTGCCCGGATGGTCGCGAGCGACGTCGCCCCGTCGCTGTAGGGCGCCACGTAGCACGGGGTGAAGCCGCCGCCGCTCAGCACGGTCTCGGGCAGGTTCTGCTCGACGGCGTCGAACTCGGCGCGGCGCCGCCAGCAGTAGTTGACGCTCTCGTCGCCGCAGTTGTCGGTGACGAACGCCGAGTACGCGCAGCCGAACTGGCCGCAGTTGTAGACGTCGCCCAGCTTGAAGTCGTCCCCGAGGCCTTCGCCCTGGCAGTAGTCGCCGTCGGCGTAGCCGCTGTAGAAGGCGCGCCGGTTGACCTCGCCGGGCACCGTCGAGCACTCGTACTGCGCGGCGTGTCCCCCGAACTGCAGCGCGCAGGCCTCCTGGCACGAGTAGGGGACGAGCCCCGGCGTCGTCCAGAGCGGCCCCTCGTTGACCGCGTAGGATCCGGCGAGCACGCGGTCCTCTCGTGCGAACACGAACCACTGGCCGGTCGCCAGACCCGAACGGCCGCACTTCTTCGTGGTGTCGTCCTCTCCCCAGTCGGTGCCGTCGCCCTGGTTGCTGTCCATGCCGCGGTCGCGCAGGTCGACGGTGAAGTCGCCGGAGTCGAGGCAGCTGTCCTCGCCCTCGAGGTAGTTGGTCGCCTGGCCGATCCACGTGCCCTGCCACGGCGTGCCCTCGGGGACGAAGGTGCCCGCGGCGACCGACGTCGACGCGTTCACGCGGCGCGAGGGCTGCGGCAGGTCCTGGCCACGCCCGTCACCCTCGCTGAAGCAGCTCTGCTCGTCCGATCCCGCGGTGAGCTCGGCATACCAGGGCGTCTCGTAGAACGAGAGGTCGACCGTGAACGGCGCGTTCTCGGGGCCGACCGTGTCGCGGCAGGCGAAGCGCATGTCGAACGTCGCCGCGCCCACCGCCCGCAGCCCGTCCCAGAGCCCCGCGTTCGGCCCGTTCGGCGCCAGCGTCCGCAGGTCGGGGTAGTACGCCGACGCCTGGTCGTTGAGCGTCGAGTCGCGGGTGCTGCCGACGAGCGTCCAGCCGCCGCCGTCGGTGACCTGATCGCAGTACACGTCGACGGGCGCCGCGCCGGCCGCCGGCGCCAGGCGGTAGATCCCGCTCTGCCGGAAGCCGTTGTTCAGCGCGTCGAGGCAGCTCTCGAAGACGCGGCACACGAGCCCGTCGTCGACGCGGCCGTTGCAGTCGTTGTCGACCTCGTCGCAGACCTCGGCCGACGGCTGGCCCGGCGTGGCGCTGCACACCTCGCCGCCGTCCCGGCAGAGCGACACGCCCTGCCGCGCGCAGGCCCCGACCCCGACCACGCAGTCTTCGCCCACGTCGGTGACCGGCGCGTCGTCGTTGGACCCGTCGCAGTCGTTGTCGCGCCCGTCGCAGATCTCGGGCCGCGGCGCCCCGGCCACCGCGTTGCAGGCGACGCGCCCGCCCCCGCAGACGGTCACGCCGCGGCCAAGGCACTCACCGACGCCGTTCGTGCACGCCACCCCGACGCCCGGCATCTGCCCGTCGTCGGCGGTGCCGTCGCAGTTGTCGTCGGCGCCGTTGCACGTCTCGGGCACGGGCGGGCCGGGGACCGCGTTGCACACGAGCGCGCGGCGGTTCACGTCGCAGACGAGGTTGCCGTTGCGCGCGCAGGCGCCGACCCCGCTCGCGCACTGCTCGCCGAGCCGCGGCACGTCGTCGTTCGTGCCGTTGCAGTCGTTGTCGCGACCGTCGCAGACCTCGGCCTGCGGCGCCCCCGGCTGCGCGCTGCACACGAGCCCGCCCGTCTGCGCGTTGCACACGAGCCGGCCGCCGCGCGCGCACTCGCCCACGCCGGCGGTGCACTGGTTGCCGGATCCCGGCGCGTCGTCGACCGTCGCGTTGCAGTCGTTGTCGCGCCCGTCGCAGGTCTCGCCCTGCGGGAGCACCTCGCCCACGCACGCCCCCCAGGCCGTGCCCTGGGCGTTGCACGTCTGCAGGCCGCCGCGGCAGAGGCCGATGTTCTGCGTTCCCGCCGGACCGCTGTAGCACTGCCGCTGCGTGTTCGGCTGGCAGGCGCACACCTGTCCGCCGGGCAGGTCGTCCGCGCGTCCGTTGCAGTTGTTGTCGAGCTGGTCGCAGAGCTCGGCCGCGGGCACCACCTCGCCGACGCAGGCGCCGAAACGGCCCTCCTGGCAGGTCTGGGTGCCACCATGGCACAGGCCGACGTTCTGGGTCCCGGCCGGCCCGGAGTAACACGCCTGCGTCAGCGGACCGCCGGCGGCGGTCTCGTCGCGGGCGCCGTCGCAGTCGTTGTCGCGGCCGTCGCAGACCTCCGCCGCGGGCTGGACCTGCTGCTGGCACGTGAAGCGGCCGCGCTCGCACATGCGCACGCCGCGCGCGCACTCGCCCGGGCTGCCGGTGTCGCACTGCTGGCCGCCGCCGGGGTTGCCCTCGTCGACGCTGCCGTCGCAGTTGTTGTCGATGCCGTCGCAGGCCTCCGCCACCGGGTTGCCGGCCACCGCGCCGCAGACCACCTGGCCCTGGGCGCCGCAGACGCGCTGGCCCTGCCGCTGGCACGCGCCCACGCCGACGCTGCACGCGTCGCCGAGGCCGAGGCCGTCGTCGACCACGCCGTCGCAGTCGTCGTCGACGCCGTTGCACACCTCGTTGGCCGGCGCCCCGGCCTGGGCGCCGCACGTGACGCCTCCCTGGCCGTCGCAGACGGTGCGGCCCTGGCGCTGGCATGCGCCGACGCCGACGGCGCACACCTCGTTGAGGCGCAGGCCGTCGTCGACCGTGCCGTCGCAGTCGTCGTCGAGTCCGTTGCAGACCTCGGCGCGCGGCTCGCCCGGCAGCGCGCCGCAGCGCACCTCGCCGGCGGCGCCGTCGCAGTACGTCAGGCCGCGCGCCAGGCAGGCGCCGACGCCGGCGGTGCACGCGGCGCCGACGCCCGGCACGACGTCGTCGGCCCGGCCGCTACAGTCGTTGTCCACGCCGTCGCACACCTCCGGCGCCGGCAGCACCTCGCCCTGGCACGGACCGTAGCTGCGACCGTCCGCCGCGCACTGCTGCCGGCCGGCGACGCAGGCGCCGACGCCGCGCGTGCCCTCCGGGCCGGTGTAGCACTCGCGGACGGCGCCCGGCTGGCATGCGCAGCGCCCGCCGCCGGCCAGGTCGTCGACCTCGCCGTCGCAGTCGTTGTCGAGGCTGTCGCAGATCTCCTCGGTGGGGACGACCTGGCCCTGGCACGCGCCGAGCTCGCCGTTGGCGCAGACGCGCGCGCCGGCGCGGCAGACGCCCACGCCCTGCGTGCGCTCCGGTCCGTCGTAGCAGGCCTCGCTCAGCACCTGCCCGTCCGGACCCACGTCGATGGCGCCGTCACAGTCGTCGTCGACGCCGTTGCAGACCTCGGCGACCGGCCGGACCGTCTGCTGACACTGAAGGCGCCCTTCGACGCAAGCCTCGGTGCCGCGGGCGCAGGCGCCCTGCAGGTCCAGCGCGCACTCGGCGCCGCCGCCGGGGTTGTCCTCGTCGGTCCGCCCGTCGCAGTCGTCGTCGGCGCCGTCGCACGTCTCGGCCGCGGGCTCGCCCGGCCGCGCGTCGCAGGCGACGGTGCCGTCCTCGGCGCACACGCGCCGGCCATCGCTCGCGCAGGCGCCCACCCCGGCCGTGCACGCGTCGCCCAGGCCGATCCCGTCGTCGACGGCGCCGTCGCAGTCGTTGTCGAGCCCGTCGCAGAGCTCGGCGCCGGGGCGGCCGGGCATGGCGTCGCAGGTCACGCCACCGCCGCCGTCGCACACGTGCCGGCCGTGCGCGCGGCAGGTGCCGACGCCCACCTGGCACGGATCGCCGACGCCCAGGCCGTCGTCGACCACGCCGTCGCAGTCGTCGTCCTCGCCGTTGCAGACCTCGGCGCGCGGCGCGCCCGGTCGGGCGCCGCACTCCACCGCGCCCGTCTCGGAGTTGCAGAACGTCACGCCCCGGGCGCGACAGGCGCCGACGCCGTCCGCGCACTCCGCGCCGACGCCCTCGATCCCATCGTCCGTGCGACCGTCGCAGTCGTTGTCGAGGCCGTCGCAGATCTCGGCGACCGGCACCTGCTGGCCCTCGCAGGGACCGAACGTGCGACCGTCCTCGTTGCAGGTCTGGCGGCCTTCGCGACAGAGTCCGGTGCCGGCGGTGCCTTCGGGACCGGTGTAACAGGCGCGGACTTCGCCCGGCCGGCACGCGCACGCGGCGCCCTCGGCGTCGTCCACCTCGCCGTCGCAGTCGTTGTCGAGGCTGTCGCAGATCTCGACCTGCGGCAGCACTTCGCGCCGACACGCGGTCAGGGCGCCGTCTTCGCACACGCGCACGCCGGCGCGGCAGACGCCGACGTTCACGGTGCCGGCGGGCCCGGTGTAACAGACCTCGTCGGCGATGCCTTCGTCGGTCTGGCCGTCGCAGTCGTCGTCGAGGCCGTTGCAGATCTCGTCCTGTGGCAGGACCTGCCCGGCGCACTCGCCGCCGAACACGCCGTCGGCGCACGCTTGCCGCCCGGCCGCGCACGCGCCGACGCCGAGCGTGCCCTCGGGCCCTTCGTAGCAGTCCTGCGTGACCGGCGCGCCGGCGGTGGCATCCTCGATGCCGTCGCAGTCATCGTCGATCCCGTTGCAGGCCTCGGGGACGGGCTCCGCGGCGGCGGCGGCGCCGCACACGACGGCCTCGCCCTGGGTCGGATCGGGGTTGCAGACGAACAGACCGCGACCCTCGCAGGCGCCCATCGACACGGCGCAGTCCGTCCCGAGCGCCGGCCAGTCCTCGTCGGTCGCGCCATCGCAGTCGTCGTCGAGGCCGTTGCAGATCTCCGCGGGGCCGACGCAGGCCGTCCAGCGCAGGTCGACGCAGCGCTGCGTGCCTTGAGGGCAGGCCTCGTCGGGACAAGGGCGCTCGGTGCCCTCGGCGCACTCCAAGGCGGGACCGCCGTCGGGCGGCAGCGCGTCGGGTGCGGCGTCACCGGGTTGGCCCAGGTCCATCTGAGCGTCGCGCTCGGGACCTCCGTCCTGGAAGCCGCTGACGGCGGCGTCGGCGCCGCCGGCCTGGTTCTCCTCCCCTTCACCGGCGCAGCCGGCCAGCGCGAGCGCGCAGACGAGAGCTCCCCGACCCCACGACGAGACGGACCCCATGCAACACCTCCCCACGAGCCGCGCGGAACATAGGCAGTTCACCGGAGCGGATCAAATGTTCCGGCGGGACGGTCGGGGGTGGCTCAGGTCCGAGGGCGGAGGGCGCGGTAACGCGCCTCGGTGAGTCGTGTCGCCAGCTCTTCGAGCGTGATGTCGCGGAAGCGCTCCGGCAGCAGGCGCCGGTTGCTCGCCTCCTGGACGGCGAGCAGCTCCATGTAGGCGATCATGTCCACCTCGCGGGTGGGCATGAAGTCGTGGGCGGCCTGCGCGAGGAACGGCGCCGTGAGCACCGGCGGCCGCTCGGTCACGTCGGTCGGCAGGTGGCCGCTCTCGTAGTCGTCGTAGGCCAACAGCAGGAGCGCCTCGAGATCGGCGGCGGCGAAGCCCTGCAGCCCCTCGAGGATGGGCAGCAGCGCCTCGTCGGGCAGGTCGGCGGGGATGCGGTGCCGCCTCACCTGCGCCCGCAGGATGGCCGCGCGCTCCTCGGCGTTCTGCGGCGAGAAGAACGGGATCTTCAGGTCGAAGCGCCCCGGCCGCTTCATGTCGGTGTCGAGCTTGTCGGGGCGGTTGGTCATCAGCATGAAGACGATGCGGCCGCGGTGGTCCGGATCGCTCATGAACTCCTTGAGGCGGGCGATCACGCGCGAGTTCACCCCGCTGTCGCCCTCGGCCTCGCCGCCGAGCGAGCGGTCGCCCTCGTCGATGATGACCAGGATCTCACCCAACCCCTCGATCACGTTGAGGATCTTCTCGAGGTTGGCCTCGGTGCTGCCCACCCACTTGTCGCGGAAGTTCTTCAGCTTGATCGCGGCGAGCCCGCTCTCCTTGGCGAAGGCCTCGGCGAGGAAGCTCTTGCCGGTGCCCATCGGGCCGACGAGCAGCACGCCCATCGGCACCTGCGCGCGCCGCCCCGCCTTCACGTGCTCGGCGATGCGCGACAGCGCCGCCTTGATCGGCTCGTTGCCGCCGACGACGGAGAAGTCGTGGTCCGGCTCGAGGACCTCGATGAGGCCGAAGCACTCCTGCTCGAGGATCTCGCGCTTGCGCTCGGCGATGGCGTCGAGCGGGAGCTCGCCGCTGCCGTTGACCGCCGCCATGAGGTCCTTGATCTGGCGGAGCTGCAGGCCGGCGGTCACCCGCGTGACCTTCTCGCCGCGCTCGAACCCGAGGTCGGGCCGCAGCCGCGCCAGGAAGCGCGCCCGCTCGAGCGCGCCCGGCAGGGGCACGTGGATGGCGCCCACGCGCGGGTTGCGCGTCACGCGCGAGGCCAGGTCGGACATCGTGCTCGTCAGCAGCAGCACGACGTTGTCGCTGCGGTTGACCTCGGTGGAGAGGCTCCACCGGTGCAGGCGCGCCGCCGCGGTGCGGTCGTCGAAGCCCAGCGAGGCGGGGTCGCCGTGGGGCGCCACGAGCTCGGCGTAGTGGATGATCACCGCGCACGGCATGTCGTGCCGGACGAGCAGCGCCTCGAGCACCGGCAGCACGATGCCGGGATCGCGCTCGATGGCGAGCTCGTCGCGGATGGCCTCGGCGAGCGCCTTCTCGGGCGTCTTGTCGGCGCCGCGCGGCGCCACCTTCGACGCGTCGAGGTAGCGCGCGGCGAGCAGCGCGCGCGCGGCCCGGGCCGCGTGGCGCTCGTCGGGGAACCAGACGCCGCGGCCCGGGTCGAAGTGGACCACCAGCTTGTCGCTCGGCGCGAAGAACGCGTCGAGGAACTCGGGCATGTCCCACGCCCGATCGGCCGCCAGCACCGTGTCGTGCACGTTGCCGTGCAGGATGAACTGGCTGGTGTCGGTGTTGAGGTACCGGTCGCGCAGCGTCCCCATCCATGCGGGGAGGTCGGGCGCGCGCGGCAGATCCGGCCGGCTGGTGGCGCTCACCATGTCACAGGCTCTTGCCGCCCTCGGGCTCGGTGGCGGTGCCGCCCTTCGCCGCGGCGCGCGCCCGCTTCATCTCCTCGAGCTTGGCCGAGGCCCGCGTCGTGCCGCTCTTCTGGCGGATGGCCGCCAGCTTGCCCTCGAGCGAGCCTTCCTTCAGCTCGTCGCCGATCTGGACCTCGGCCTTCACCTTCTCGGCGTACTCGCGGACGTTGGAGAGCGCCTTGACGTCGTCGTCGACCGACAGGCCGTCGAGCTGCTCCTGGATCTGCTTGCGCGCCTCGGCGTCCTTGATCTGGGCGATGACCTTGTCGCGCTCGCGCTTGAGCTTCTCGATCTCGTTGGCGAGGGCGCGCAGCGACTCCTTGGCGGCGTCGGCGTCCTTCGCGGCCTGCTGCAGGTCGGCGCTGTACTCCTGGAGCATCTTCTCGAGCTCCTCCTGCCGCTGCAGCAGGACGAGCGCGGCCTCGTCCTCGCCCTGGTCGACCGCCGTCTGCGCGTCGAGCCGCACCTGCTCGAGCTCGGTCTCGGCCTTCTTGATGCGCGTCTCGAGCTGCGCGCGATGCTTGATGAGGCCGGCGGCGGCGCTCTTCAGCTTCGCGTACTTCTCGGTCATGCCGTTGATGGCGTTCTCGTAGGCGATCTCGGGGTGCTTCTCCTCCATGCGCCCCACGAAGATGCTCACGAAGCCCTTCCACAGATTGTAGATGCGGTTGAAGAAGCCCATCTCAGTCCTCCAGGCCGGCGAGATCGTTCTCGGACAGGCCCATCTCGGCGGCCACATCGCGGACCGCGGCCTTGTTGCGCAGGTTGGTGGCCAGGATCTGCAAGAGGTAGAGCCGGGCCTTGGTGTGAAGCGACTCGAGCCGGTCGGCGGACACGCCCAGCGCGTCGGCGTACTCCCGGACGCGGGCGCGCTCGGCCTCGGAGTGGTCGCCGTCGGCGTAGATGAGCAGGTAGCACGAGGTGAGGAACGACTCGACGACCGCGTCGCCGCCGTTCGTCAGCACCTGCGCGGCGGCGGCGAGCTCGAACGGCTTCGCCGCGAGCGCGTCGAGATCGGCGCCGCCAGAGAAGTCGGCGATCAGCGCCATCTCGCTGTCGTGGGTGCCGTCCACGCTCGCCAGGTCGAGCAGCCCGCGGCAGACCACCTCGGTCTGTTCGGGCGAAAGCTCGACGCCCTCGTAGAGCTCCTGCATGGCCTCGTTCCTCCTGTCGTCGGGGTTCGCGGCCCTTCTCACTACACCATTGCGCCGCGCGGGTGAACGGATACGAGCGAGTAGACGCCGCAATCGTCTTCTGCTAGGTTGCCGGACCTTCGAGCAGGAGCGTCCCCATGGCCAAGAACAAGCGCGAGAAGATCAAGCTCGTCAGCACCGCCGACACCGGCTACTTCTACACGACCACCAAGAACCGCCGCACCGCGACGGGCAAGCTCGAGCTGATGAAGTACGACCCCAAGGTGCGCAAGCACGTGCTCTTCAAGGAAGCGAAGCTGAAGTAGTCGCGAGCGCCCGTCGCTCCGCGCGCCTCCGCTTCTCACCTCCTCGCCGCTCCGGCCCCTTCGGGCCCGAACCCCGCGCCGCGGGAACCTCGCCTCTCCGGCGGCGCGCCGTGCGGCCGCCGCGATCCGGCTGCGGACCGGCAGTGCGTCCAGCGCGGCAGCAGACTTGTGTGCCTGCCGGCACTCTTGCAGAGTGCCTTCATGTCACAAACGCCGTTACGTTGGTCCCTGCCGGGGGTCGTGGCCCTCGCGCTGGTCGGCGTCGCCTGCTCCGAGGTGGCGCCATCCAACCCCTACGACCGCGCGACGCCGCTGAACCAGCAGGCGCCGGCCACGCTGCGCGGGCAGGTGCGCCTGCTGCGGTTCGGCGACGAGGCGGCGATGTCGAGCGTCACGGTGGTCCTGCGCGCCCCCGGCGCCGACGCGCGCCTGGGATCGGCCAAGCCGGGCGCCGATGGACGTTTCACCCTCAACGCCCCGCCGGGCGACTACGCGCTCGAGGTGTCCGCGCCGGGCTTCCTCACCGAGACGCGCACGCTGTCCGCCGGCGTCGGTCAGTCGCTCGACCTCGGCGTGATCGGGCTGCAGCACGAGTCCGCGGGGCCGACGGCGGTGCCCTTCGGCGGGCGCGTGCGGCTGCGCGGCGAGACCGACCACGCCGGCACGACACTCCGCATCCGGGTGGCCGGCCGCGACCGCGCCTTCGCCTCGGCGGTCACCGACGTCACCGGCGCGTTCGAGGTGCCCGCCTCGCGCGCCGAGCGCTATCGCATCCAGATCGAGCGCCCCGAGTGGCGCAACCCCGCCGGCGACGCCGTCTACCACTGGGTCGAGGCCGACGACGAGGAGGCGGGCGGCCACTTCGCCGACGAAGCGGGCGACGGCGCCACCATCGACATCGAGCTGCTGCCCTCCGACGCGCCGGTGTGCGTCGACGGCGAGGTCGGCGCGTGCGTCGAGCCGTTCGGCGCCTGTGTCGAGAGCCGCCGCGTGTGCGAGAACGGCGCCTGGGGCGAGTGCCAGGCGAAGGCCGACGAGCTGTGCGACGCGGTCGACAACGACTGCGACGGACAGACCGACGAGGCGCTGGCCGACGAGCGCGCGTGCCGGCTGCCCAACGCGGCGTCGACCTGCGCCGAGGGCCGCTGCGTCGTCGTGCAGTGTCTGGGGGAATCGGTCGACGTCGACGGCCACGCACCGAACGGCTGCGAGTGCCGCCTGCAGGGCGCCGAAGGCAATGACTGCAATGGCATCGACGAGGACTGTGACGGCGAGGCCGACGAAGACGTCGACAAGCGGACCGATCCGCGCCACTGCGGCGCCTGCGGGCGGGCCTGCGACTTCGCCAACGCGCGGAGCGCCTGCGTCGAGGGCCAGTGCGTCCTGTTCGGGTGCGAGCAGGGCTTCTACGACTTCGACGACGACGTGCTCACCGGCTGCGAGGCGGCGTGCACCGTGACCGCGGGCGGGGTCGAGGTCTGCGACTACGCCGACAACGACTGCGACGGCGCCATCGACGAGACCCACCTGCCGCTCGAGGAGAACGTCGCGCACTGCGGCGCCTGCGAGAACGACTGCCGCCGCTTCGCCCACGGGGCGTTCGGCTGCGACGACGGCGTGTGCGTGCTGCTCACGTGCGAGCCGGGGCATCGCGACGTCGATGGCGACGTGACGACCGGCTGCGAGTATGCCTGCGCGCTCACCAACGGTGGCATCGAGGCGTGCGACGGCGCCGACAACGACTGTGACGGTCGCACCGACGAAGACACCGACCTCGCCACCGACGCTCTCCACTGCGGTCGCTGTGGCAACGCCTGCACGACCCCGAACGCGGCGCCGGCATGCAGCGACGGGCGCTGCCGCATCGCGCGCTGCGACGCGGGCTGGGTCGATGCCAACCGCACCGCCGACGACGGGTGCGAGGCGGCGTGTGTCGGCGCGAGCGAACGGTGCAACGAGGTCGACGACGACTGCGACGGCGAGGTCGACGAGAACTTCGCGGAGCTGGGTCAGCCATGCTCGGTCGGGCTCGGCGAGTGCCGCAGCGTCGGGGTCCACGTGTGCGTCGCCGACGGCAGCGGCCTGCGCTGCGGCGCGGCGCCCGGCCTGCCCGAGGACGAGACCTGCGACGCGTTCGACAACGACTGCGACGGCAGCGCCGACGAGGACTTCGACGCCGACGGCGACCGCGTGACGACGTGCGCGGGCGACTGCGCCGACGACGCGGCCGAGGTCCACCCGGGCGCCACCGAGCGATGCGACCGCCGAGACGAGGACTGCGACGGCCGCGTCGACGAGGACTTCGACCTCGCCGGCGATATCGAGAATTGCGGCCGCTGCGGGCGGGTCTGCGAGCTGCCGGGGGCGACGGCTCGCTGCGAGGCGGGTCAGTGCGCGATCGAGGCGTGCGGGCGCGACCGCTACGACGTCGACTTCCTCGCCGACAACGGCTGCGAGTACCCGTGCGTCGTCCGCAACGGTGCCGTGGAGACCTGCGACGGGCGCGACGAGGACTGCGACGGCGAGGCCGACGAGGACTTCCGCGTCGGCGCGCCGTGCGACGGCCGCGGCGTCTGCGGGCTCGGCAGCCTGGAGTGCCGCGCGGGCGGACAGGCCGACTGCTCGACGCACCCCGGCGGCTCCCAGGACCGCAGCGGCCCCGAGGTCTGCAACCTGCGCGACGACGACTGCGACGGCGAGACCGACGAGGACTTCGACCTGCAGACCGACGCGGCCCACTGCGGCGCGTGCGGCGCGGCGTGCGCGCCGGCGGGCGCCGACGGCGAGTGCGTCGACGGCGCGTGTGTCGTCGTCCGCTGCCGCGACGGGCGCTACGACCTCGACGGCGAGGCCGAGAACGGCTGCGAGTACGCGTGCGTGCCCAAGGATCCGCCTGACGAGCGGTGCGACGGTCGCGACGACGACTGCGACGGCGCGACGGACGAGGGCTTCGGGCTCGGCGCGCTGTGCGTCGCCGAGGGCGAGTGCGGCGCGGGCGTGGTCGAGTGCGGCCTCGACGGCGCGTCGACGCGGTGCAGCACCGCCCCGGGGTCGAGCGCGGACCGCAGCGTCCCGGAGCGCTGCAACATGCGCGACGACGACTGCGACGGTGCCGCCGACGAGGAGGTCTCGACCGACCTGACCGCGAGCGATCCGCGCCACTGCGGCGCCTGCGGCCGTGTCTGCCCGCAGCGTCCCGATGCCATCCCGACCTGCACCGACGGCGCGTGCGGCTTCGTGTGCGCGCCCGGTCACATCGACGGCGATGGCATCGAGGCGAACGGTTGCGAGGTCGTGTGCAGCGACCCGGTGGTCGTGCCGGTGGCCGGCGGCGACGCCGACGACATCCGCGCGGCGCTCGCCCGCGCCGGGGCGTGCGGCGTCGTCGAGCTCAGCGGCGCGTTCACGATCAGCGACGCGGCCGCCATCCGCATCGAGCAGCCGGGCATCGTCGTCCGCGCCGGCGCGCAGGGCGCCACGCTGACGATCGAGGCCGACGCGGACGTGCCCCTCTTCCAGATCGCGGCTTCGGGCGCTGCGCTGCGCGGGCTCGTCATCGAGACGGCCGAGGGGGTGGCGCGGTCGATCATTTCGGTGCGGCGCGCGCAGAGCGTCGTCCTCGAGGGCCTGTCGATCGTCGACGCGCGGATCGGGTGCGGCGACGTGCAGGACACCGGGCAGTACGCCGCGATCGACATCGACGAGGCGACCGACGTCGTCGTGACCGACCTGCGGGTCGTCGACTTCTCGTTCGTGCACACGTTCCCGTACGCGCGCGAGTGCGCCGGCGAGTGGATGGGCATCGTGCTCGCGACCGACTCGAGCCGCGTGGTCGTCGAGGACTCGTTCCTCGACATGGCCGAGGGCAGCGCCGGCGTCGCGGGCGAGCCGTTCCTCGTCGGCCTGCGCTGGACGCACGACTCGCGTGTCGCGAACAACACGATCACGTTCGGCGTCGACGACGGCGTCGCGGCGGGCGGCGATCAGGTGACCACCCGCGTCATCCGGCTCGCCGATTCCCACCGCAACCGCATCTCGCGCAACGCCCTCACCGGCATGGATCGTCGCGCCGCGGAGCCCGGCGTCGGCCTGACGCTGTCGGGCGCCGAGAACGTGGTCGACCTCAACACCTTCGGGACGAACGGCGCGCCCGGCGCCGCCTGCCTCGGGCTCGCCGTCGAGCTCGTCGACCTCGAGAACACGGTGCGCGACAACACCTACTACGGCGGCGCGTTCCTCGTGCTGGGGCGGCCGCGGCCGGGCGAGTCGGTCTCGCTGGACACCGCGCTGCGCGGCATGCCGACCAGCCGCGGCGCCGTCGTCGTCGCGAACGCGCGCTCGCCGGCGGTCCAGGGGGTCTCGGTGCGCTTCGTCCCGGCCCAGGACTGCACCTTCCCGCCGCGCTGGCTGTCGGTGGAGTCGCAGGGGGTCCTGCTCGTCGCCGACTCGACCGACGTCACGCTCGCCGGCAACGTCACCGAAGTCCCCCAGTTCCTGAGCGGCGGCTGCCACACCGGCGGCGTCGTCCTCGATCGGGTGCGCGGCGCGAACGTCGACGGCAACGTCGCCGACACGCCGACGAGCAATCAACAGCCTCAGGGATGCGCGGAACAGTCGGCGGGCACGCTGGTCATTCGTGGCGGCAGCGACGTCCGTGTGGGCGCGAACGCGCTCCGCGCGCGCGACCGGAACGGCACCGTGGTGCCCGGACGCCTCGTCACCTCAAGCGACGCGGCCAACGTACGCATGTCCGGCATCGAGCTGACGACCCTGCTCGTCAATGGCGCCGACACGACCCTCGAGGACGCGATCGTCCACCAGCAGGCGGAGTTCTACTCGACCCGCGGCGTGATCCGGCGCCTGCGGATGCCCGGTCCCGGCAGCCAGTCTCCGCACACCGCCCTCGAAGCGAGTGGCGACGGCCTGCGAATCGAGGACAGCGAGCTCGGACGTCGGGACTGCGGGAGCACGCTCGGCATCGGCATCGGCGGCGGCGCAGTCGAGGTGCGAGGCCTGCAGGTCCATTGCATGCGGAGCTCGATCCGGCTGACGACGCCGTTCGACCAGGAGGGCCAGGCATCCACGATGCGCATCCGCCAGACGGTCTTCGATTTCCGCGAGGCCCGAAGCGGCGTCAACGTGCGCGGCTACGGCAACCTCCGATTCGAGAACGTGACGTTCGCCCACCAGGGCCCGCAGCAGGACGCGCTCTTCTATCGCGATTCGACCCGACCCATCGTCGTGCGCGACAGCATCATCGCCCACTGGCCGCGGCTGCTGACCTACGGGGGGGCGCCGCCGTGTTGCGGCCAGACCCCGCGCGTCGACGTGGCATACAGCGACCTCTGGCAGCTCGGTCAGCAGACCGCGTACGACCTGATCGGCGCGGGCGTGATCATGACCGACCCGCGCTTCCGCGACGCGGCGAACGGCGACTTCCGGCTGCAGCCCGGCTCGCCCGCCATCGACGCCGGCGATCCGGCGACGCCCGTGGGCGACGAACCGGCGCCGAACGGCGGGCGCGTGAACCTCGGCGCGTACGGCGGGACGGCAGCGGCGACGACGAGCGAACCCTGAAGACTCGACGCGTTGTTTGACGCTCCCCGTCCCTCGTACTATCAACGGTCGTAGTACGGAGGAGACGGCGTGAGACGGTTGCGCATCCGGCCCGATCAAGAGGGCACGCGGGTCACGCTCTTCGACCTCGAGGCGGCGATCATGGACGCCGTCTGGTCGAACGCCTGGTCCGAGTTCACGGTCGGCGACGTCCACCGCGAGCTCGAGCGCGGGCGCGACATCGCCTACACGACGGTGATGACCACGGTCGGCCGCCTCTTCGACAAGGGGCTGCTGACGCGCGAGCGCGACGGGCGCCGCTACGTCTACCGGCCGCGCATGGGCCGCGACGAGTTCATGCGCTCGACGGCGCGCGAGGTGCTCGGCAGCCTGCCGGAGATCGGCCGCGACGAGGCCGTGGCGCTCCTGGTCGAGCGCGTTTCCGAGGCCGACACCGACGAGCTGGACCGCCTCGAGCAGCTCATCCGCGCCCGGCGCCGGGAGCTCCGGACTTGAAGGAGCTGGCCTTTGCGGCGCTCGGCGCCGCCGCGGTCTTCCTCGCCGTCGTGCCGCTGGTCACGCTGCCGGCGAAGGCGCTGCTCGTGCTCCGGCGGCGGCGCGGCGCCTCGCTGCCCGCCTTCGGGACGGGCGCGACGTTCCTGCTGATCGTCGGGCCGGCGCTCGGCGCCGCCACGTGGTTCGTCTCGGCAGGGCTGCACCAGTTCGAGCCCGGCGGCGCCGTCGCGGCGTGTCTCGCGGAGCACCTCGGCGACGAGGGCTGCGTCGGCGCGCTCGCCTTCGCCCTGTGCGTGGCCACGCTCACGCTGACCGCGGTGGTCCAGCGCGCGGCGCGCGCCTTCGTCGCCGCCCCCACGGTCGTCGAGGACGAGCGCGCGGAGCGGCTGCGCGGGCTCTGCGCCGCCCACCCCCGGCTCCGGCCGCTCGCCCGCCGCGTGCGGCTCGTGAAGGGTTGCCGGGACGCCATCCGCACCTGCGGGCTCCTGCGTCCGCGCGTCGAGGTCGACACGGACCTGCTCGCGCGCCTCGACGACGCGGCGCTGACGGCGGCGCTGCTGCACGAGGCGGTGCACGCGGAAGGGCGCGATCCGCTCCGGCATCTGCTGGCGTCGGCGAGCTTCGCGCTCAACCCGCTCGCGTTCCTGCTGCGGCCGGAGCTGCGCCGCTGGCTGCTCTCGCGCGAGGCGGCGTGCGACCGGGCGGCGGTGGCGATGGGCGCCGATCCGCTCTCGCTGGCGGAGGCCATCGTGGCCGCCGCGCGGCCGGGCGGGCCGTCGTATGCGTCGCGCCTGGGCGGCGACGGGCCGAGCGCGATCGAAGTCCGCGTGCGCCTGCTGCTCGACTACAGCCAGCACCCGCCGGGCGCGCACGCCCGCGAGTGGCCGCTGGCCGCGCTGGGCCTCGTCGCGCTCTCGGCCATGCCCCACGCGCTGGGCGCGGGCCTGCTCGACGTGCTGCACCTCGGCATCGACGCCGCCCTCTCCACGCTGGCCCGACTCTGATGGACCGCCCGAAGCGCACCGCGCCTCGCCGCACCACCGTTCCTACGAGCCACCGTAGTAGATCGTGGCTGCTCGGCGTCGCGCTCGCCGTGGCGCCGCTGTGGGCGCGCGCCGAGGCGCCCGAGCCGCTCACGCTGGCGCGCGCGCTCGAGCTGGCGGCGCGCGCTCCGCGGCTGCAGGCGCGGCGCGCGGAGATCGCCGAGGCGCAAGGACGCCTGGGCGCCGCCGAGGTCTTCCCGTTCGATCCGGCGATCGACGTCGAGGGGGCGGCGCGCCTCGGCGCCGACGAGACGTCGGCCGACTTCGAGGTGGGGCTCTCGCAGGCACTGCCGCTCGGCGGCTGGCGGAGCCACCGCACCGACGCGGCCAGGGCCGAGGTCGCCGCGGCGCGGGCCCGGGCCCGCGCCGACGCCCGGCGGCTCGCGGCCGAGGTGCACCTCGCGTTCGTCGACGCGCAGACGGCGCGGGCGCTGCGGTCCGTCGCCGAGGCGGAGCGCGACCTGGCCACGCGGCTGCTCGAGGTGGCGCGCAAGCGGCTCGACGCCGGCGCCGGCACGCAGCTCGAGCTCAACGTCGCGGCGGCCGAGCTGGCGCGCGTCGGGCAGCGCGTCGCGCAGGCGATCGGCGACGACGTGGCGGCGCGCGCGGCGCTCGCGCAGGCGCTCGGCCTGCCGGCGGACGCGCTGCCGACGCCCGAGGGCGACGTGACCGCCGAGGCGCCCGCTCCGGCGCCGCTCCTGCCCGCGCTGCTCGAGGAAGCGGCGACGCGGCGCGCCGATCTCGAGGCGCTGGCCGACGCGGAGCGCGCCGCGCGGGCCCGCCTCGAGGAGGCGCGCGCATCGAGCTGGCCCGGCATCACGCTCCGGGTGTTCGGCGGGCGGGAGGAGAACCGCGACACGCTCGTCGGCGGCGGCGTCGAGCTGCCCCTCCCCGTCTTCGACCGCAACGCCGGCGCGGTCGCGGAGGCGAGCGCGGCGGCGGCGCGCGCGACCGCCGAGCGCGAGATCCAGCGGCTCGACGCGCTGCGGGAGGTGGTCGAGGCGCACGCCCGCCACGAGGCGGCGGCCGAGGCGCTGCGCGGCCTGCGCGCCCACCTCGTCGGCACGTTCGAGGAGAGCCTCGCGCTGATCGAGAAGTCGTTCGCGGCGGGCAAGGCGACGGTGAGCGACGTCCTGCTCATGCGCAGCGCCTTCTTCGACGCGCAGCGGGCGCTCGTCGAGTCGGCGGCGGCCGCGGCGCGGGCGCGCGTGCGGCTCGACGTCGCCGCCGGCCGCCTCGCCCTGCCCCCCGGCTTCGAGGTGAAGGAGTGACGATGTCGCGTCGCTGGCTCATCGCCGCGTGCCTCGCGGCGGCCTGCTCGTCGGACCGCGACGCCGGCCACGCCCACGACAGGCACGAGGGCCACGCCCCCGACAAGAAGCACGAGGGCCACGACGACAAGCACGCGGGCCACGACGACCACGCGGGCCACGACGACCACGCGGGCCACGACGACAATCACGAGGGCGGCGTCGTCGAGCTGACGCCCGAGGCCGCGACGCGCGCCGGCATCCGCACCGCGCCCGTCGAGCTGCGCCCGCTGGCCGCGCAGCTGCGCAGCACCGCCCGCGTCGGCTTCGACGAGGAGCGCGTCGCCCACGTCAGCCCGCGCATCGCCGGCCGCGTCGCCGAGGTCACCGCGCGCCTCGGGCAGGACGTGAAGGCCGGCGACGTCCTCGCCGTGGTCGAGTCGGTCGAGCTCGGCGAGGCGAAGGCCGAGTACCTGCGCGTGCGCGCCGAAGCGGAGCTCACCGAGCAGACGCTGCAGCGCGAGGAGCGCCTCTTCGGCGACAAGATCACGTCCGAGCAGTCGGTCATCGAAGCGCGCACCGCGCACCGCAAGGCGCTGACCACCCGCGAGACCGCCGCCGAGCGCCTGCGCCTGCTCGGCCTGAACGACCGCGAGATCGGGCGCCTGCGCTACGGCGATCCGAAGGCGCCGCTCTACACGTTGCGCACGCCCGTCGCCGGCCGGGTCGTCGAGAAGCACCTCGCGCTCGGCGAGCAGGTCACGCCCGAGGAGCCCTGCTTCACCGTCGCCGATCCCACGCATCTGTGGATTTGGATTGACGTTTTCGAGCGCGACCTGTCGCGCGTCCACGTCGGCGACGAGGTGACCGTCGTCACCACCGCCTGGCCGGACCGCGTCTTCCGCGGGCAGGTGGCCCACCTCGGCGCGCAGATCGACCCGGCGTCGCGCGCCGCCCGCGCCCGCATCGACCTCGTCGACACCGAGGGCGCCCTCAAGCCCGGCATGTTCGCCGAGGTGACGATCACCGATCCGCACGCGACGAACGGCGCCGGGCCGCGCCCCACCGTCGTCGCCGTGCCCGCCTCGGCCCTGCAGCGCGACGGCGAGGGCTTCATCGCGTTCGTCGTGACCGGCGAGCACCGCTACGAGCGGCGCGCCGTGCGCACGGGCGAGCGCGGCGCCGACTTCGTCGAGGTCCTCGAGGGGCTGCGCGCCGGCGAGCGCGTCGTCGTCGACGGCGCGTTCTTCCTCAAGTCGGCCGCCGCCCGCGGACAGATGGGCGGCGGGCACAGCCACTGATGATCCGCCGCATCATCGACCTGTCGATCGACGACCGCCTGCTCGTCATCGTGGGCTGGCTCCTCCTCGCCGTCATCGGCATCCAGGCCATGCGCCGCCTGCCGATCGACGCCGTCCCCGACGTCACGAACGTGCAGGTGCAGGTGCTCACCGACAGCCCCGGGCTCGCCCCCGAGGAGGTCGAGCGCTTCATCACCTTCCCCGTCGAGACGGCGATGAGCGGGCTGCCGCTCGTCGAGCAGATCCGCTCCGTCTCGAAGTTCGGCCTCTCGGTCGTGACCGTCGTCTTCGAGGACGACACCGACATCTACTGGGCGCGCCAGCTCGTCGCCGAGCGCCTGACGGCGGCGCGCGAGGAGATCCCGCACGGCTACGGCGAGCCGGAGATGGGCCCGATCTCGAGCGGCCTCGGCGAGATCTTCCAGTTCGAGGTGAAGGGCGAGCCGATGTGCGCCCAAGGCGCGCCGGACACGCCCGCCTGTTACACGCCGATGGAGCTGCGCACGATCCTCGACTGGCACGTGAACTTCCGGCTGCGGTCGGTCAAGGGCATCGTCGAGGTCAACCCGTTCGGCGGCGAGCTCAAGACCTACCAGGTCACCATCGATCCGCAGCGGCTCGTCTCGTACGGCCTCACGACCGGCGACGTCCTGCAGGCGCTCGGGGCCAACAACCGCAACGTGGGCGGCGGCTACATCGAGCACCGCGGCGAGCAGTACCTCGTGCGCGGCGAGGGGCTCGTCGAGACGCTCGAGGACGTGGGACGCATCGTCCTCACGCATGACGAGCAGGGCACGCCGGTCTATGTGCGCGACATCGGCCGCGTGGAGCTCGCGCCGCTCATCCGGCAGGGCGCCGTGACGCGCGACGGGCGCGGCGAGGCCGTCGTGGGCATCGTGATGATGCTGCAGGGCGAGAACTCGCGCGTGGTCGTGGAGCGCGTGAAGGACGAGATCGAGCGCATCGGCAAGACACTGCCGCCCGGCGTCACGCTCGACCCGTTCTACGACCGCACGGAGCTGGTCGACCGCACCATCCACACCGTGGCGAAGAACCTGATCGAGGGCGGCATCCTCGTGGTCCTGGTGCTGCTGCTGCTGCTCGGCAACCTGCGCGCCGGCCTGATCGTCGCGCTGTCGATCCCGCTGTCGATGCTCGTGGCCTTCATCGGCATGCAGCAGCTCGGCCTCTCGGGCAACCTGATGAGCCTCGGCGCCATCGACTTCGGCCTCATCGTCGACGGCTCGGTGGTGATGGTGGAGCACATCGTGCGCGTGCTCCACGACCGGCGGCACGAGACGGACGTGCCGCACCGCGAGAAGGTGCGCGCCGCCGCCCACGAGGTCGCCCGCCCGGTCGTGTTCGCGGTGAGCGTCATCCTCGTCGTGTACCTGCCCATCCTCGCGCTGCGCGGCGTCGAGGGCCGCATGTTCGTGCCGATGGCGCTGACGGTGGTCTTCGCGCTCGCGGGCTCGCTGGTCTGCGCGCTCACGCTCATGCCGGTGCTGGCCACGTACCTCCTGCGGCGGCCCATCGAGCGCGAGGCGCCGCTGTTCCGCCTCGCGCGCCGTCTGTACGTGCCCGTGCTCGCCCGCACGGAGCGCCACCCCGTCGCCACGTTCACCACCGCGCTCGGCCTCTTCCTCGGCAGCCTGACGGTCATCCCGTTCCTCGGCGCCGAGTTCATCCCGCAGCTCGACGAGGGCGCCGTCGCGATGCAGATCTGGCGGCTCCCGAGCATCTCGCTCGAGACGTCGAACGAGATCAGCACCATGGCCGAGAAGGTGCTCATCGACCGCTTCCCGGAGGTGAAGACGGTCGTCTCGCGCACGGGACGCGCCGAGATCGCCACCGATCCGATGGGCGTCGAGATCAGCGACACGTACGTGATGCTGCACCCGCCCGACACCTGGCGCTTCGACTCGAAGGAGGCGCTCGTCGCGGCGATGGACGAGGCGCTCGAGGCCAACGTGCCCGGCGCCATCTTCAGCTACTCGCAGCCCATCGAGCTGCGCATGGAGGAGCTCATCTCGGGCGTGCGCTCCGACGTCGCCGTCCACATCTACGGCGACGACCTCGAGCGCCTCGAGCGCACGGCCGAGCAGGTCGAGCGCGTGCTCCTCGGCATCGAGGGCGCCGAGGACGTGAAGGCGGAACAGACGCAGGGCCTGCCGATGCTGCGCGTCCGCGTCGACCGCGAGGCCATCGCGCGCTACGGCATCAACGCCGAGGACGTGCTCGAGGTCGTCGAGACCGTCGGCGGCAAGGCCGTGGGCACGGTGCTCGAGGGACAACAGCGCTTCGTCCTGCAGGCGCGCTATGCCGCCGACGTGCGCAGCGAGCCGGCGCGCATCGGCGAGCTGCGCGTCGCCACGCCGGCCCCCGGGGGCGGCGCGCCGCGGCAGATCCCGCTCGACCAGCTCGCCGACATCCGCGTCGAGGAGGGGCCGGCGCAGATCAGCCGCGACCGCGTCAGCCGCCGCATCAACGTGGAGGCGAACGTGCGCGGGCGCGACCTCGGCTCGTTCGTCGCCGAGGCGCAGGCCGCGGTCGACGCGCAGGTGAAGCTGCCGCCGGGCTGGACGATGTCCTGGGGCGGCCAGTTCGAGAACCTGCGCTCCGCGTCGGCGCGCCTCGCCCTGCTCGTGCCGCTGGCGCTGCTCCTCATCTTCGCGCTGCTCTATACCGCGTTCGCCTCGGGCCGCATCGCGTCGCTCGTCTTCCTGAACGTGCCGATGGCGATCACCGGCGGCCTGTTCGCGCTGGCCCTCCGCGGCCTGCCCTTCTCGATCTCGGCGGGCGTCGGCTTCATCGCGCTCTTCGGCATCGGCGTGCTCAACGGCGTCGTGCTGCTCACGGACGTGCGCGAGCGCCGCCGGCGCGGCCTGAGCGCCGAGGCCGCCGCGTCCGAGGGCGCGCAGGCCCGCCTGCGCCCGGTGCTGATGACCGCCCTCGTCGCGTCGCTCGGCTTCGTGCCGATGGCGCTGGCCACGGGCGCGGGCGCCGAGGTGCAGCGGCCGCTGGCGACGGTCGTCATCGGCGGCCTCGTCACCTCGACGCTCCTCACGCTGCTGGTGCTGCCGGCGCTCTACGCGCGGTTCGGCCGCCAGGACCCGGTCGTCAGGGCGTCCGGCCGCGCCCCGGATGCGGACGCGCCTGTTTGATGACCAGCGCGCCGTCGTCGAACTTGAACTCGACGTCCATCGCGTACCAGGCGCCGCGCTCGGCGCCGTACGCGGGCGCGAAACGGCGGTGGACGGCGTCGAGCGCGGCGCCGAGCGTGTGGATCTGCGCCGTCGAGAGCACCCCGCCGGGCGCCAGGCTCGACCGCGTGAGGTAGACGACCGGCTGCCCGGGCAGCGCGTGGTGGTAGACGAACTGGTCGGTCGTGGCGCCGTCCTCCGGCTGCACGACGGACGCCTCGCCCACCTGGACGTTCACGTACACGCCCGGCTCGAGGCCCGACGGATCGAACGGGTTCGCCGTCAGCGCCACCCCGTTGGCGTCCTCGTCCGGGAAGTTGGGGTGCACGAGCAGCGCCATGCCCACCGCGCGGTGGTCGATGCTGCGCCACGCGCGCTCCTCGAACGCGCGGAAGGACCACACGCTCGCCCACACGTCGCGGATGGCATCGAGCGTGTCCTCCCAGTCGCCCGCGTCGCCGGTCTTCGACGTGTACAGGCCGGCGCCGGTGAAGCCGTCGAGGTCCTCGGCGTTGGTGCTCGACCGGAAGCGCATGGAACGATTCGGGAATTCGGCGTCGAGCTTCGCGCGCAGCGCCGCCTGGAAGGTCTCGTCGACGGGCGCGTCCCCCATGTCTTCGCGCAGCGCCTCGAGCTGCGCGTCGCGCACCGCGGGGTCGTCGTTGAAGGCGGGATCGGCCAGCATCGCCTCGATCCGCGCGTCGAAGCCGTTCTGCGCCATGAACTGCGCGTACCAGGCCACGGGGATGGCGAAGGCCTCCGGCGCGTTCGCCTCGGGGACGCGCGCGAGCACCGAGAAGTGCGCCGCCTTGCCGCCGAACGCGGGGATGGCCGCCTTGATCGCCGCGCGCAGGTCGCCGCCGTCTGCGGCGACGAGGTCCTCGATGTCGCGCAGCCCGGTCACCGTGGTGTCGAGGCGCGGCACGGCCACCGCCGCGGGCTTGTGCGCCTCCCAGAAGGCGTCGGCCTCTTCGCCCGTCGCCGCGCGGATCGACCACGCGAACGCGCCGACCTCGAGCCGCACCCACTGACCGTCGAGCGCGCGCAGCGCCGCGTTCGTGGTGGCGCCGCGCAGGCCCATGTTGGGCGTGCCGCGGTTCTGGGAGAGCACGTTGACGTGCGACAGCGGCGTCTGGAACTCCTCGGTCACGAGCCCGCCGACGACGGAGAGGTCGTTCGGGACGCGGTCGAGGA
>CAUJDF010000061.1 GCA_963169045.1 Myxococcota bacterium | reverse complement strand
CGGCCGGAGCGGCGCCCGCCCCGCCGGCGCCGCCCTGGGGCTGTCCGCCGGCCGGCGCACCGCCGGCCGGAGCACCGCCGGCGCCGCCCTGGGGCTGACCGCCGGCCGGAGCACCGCCGGCTCCACCGGCGCCGCCCTTGGGCTGACCGCCGGCCGGAGCGCCGCCGGCGCCGCCCTGGGGCTGACCGCCGGCCGGAGCGCCGCCGGCGCCGCCCTGGGGCAGACCGCCGGCCGGAGCGCCGCCCGCGCCGCCGGCGCCGCCCTGGGGCTGACCGCCGGCCGGAGCACCGCCGGCTCCACCGGCGCCGCCCTGGGGCTGACCGCCGGCCGGAGCACCGCCGGCTCCACCGGCGCCGCCCTTGGGCTGACCGCCGGCCGGAGCGCCGCCCGCACCGCCGGCGCCGCCCTGGGGCTGACCGCCGGCGGGAGCGCCGCCCGCACCGCCCTGGGGCTGACCGCCGGCCGGGGCGCCGCCCGCACCGCCGGCGCCGCCCTGGGGCTGACCGCCGGCGGGGCGCTGCTGGCCCTGCTGCTGCTGGGCCTGCTGGCCACCCGCGGGCTGCTGGCCCTGCTGCTGCTGGCCCTGCTGGCCACCCGCGGGCTGCTGGCCCTGCTGCCGCTGGCCCTGCTGCTGACCACCGGCGGGCTGCTGACCCTGCTGCTGCTGACCACCGGCGGGCTGCTGGCCCTGCTGCTGACCACCGGCGGGCTGCTGACCACCGACGGACGGGGTCTGCGGCTGCTTGCCCTGCTCGTCCTTCTTCTCGTCACCGCCGGGCACCGAGGGCGCCTTCGGCGTGCCGCCGTCGGCCGCCTGCTCCTCGCCGCCGGGGATCGCGGGCGACGCGGGCTTGCCGCCGTCCTCGCCCTTCTCCTCGCCGCCGGGGATCTCGGGCGTCGCGGGCTTGCCGCCGTCCTCGCCCTTCTCCTCGCCGCCGGGGATCTCGGGCGCTTCGGGCTTCTCGTCCTCCTCTTCACCGGGGATCTCGGGCTGCTGGGCGTCGCCACCGGCGTCCGCGGCCTGGTCCGCCGCCGAGGCGTCGGGCGCCTGCGGCGTACCACCGTCGGCCGCCTGCTCGGCGGCGGCCTCCTCACCGGCACCGGCCTCGCCGCCGCCTTCGCCGGCCTCGCCGCCGCCTTCGCCGGCCTGCTCGCCGCCGGCCGCCGCCTCGTCACCGGCCTTGCCTTCCTCGCCGGTGCCCGCCGCGGCCTTGGCCTCCTTCATGCCCTGCTTGGCCTCTTCGCCGGCCTTCTCGACCGCCTTGACGGCCTCCTTCTGCGTCTCTTCGAGGGCGGCGCTGGCCTCGGCCATCACCGACGACATGTCGCCGGCCTTGGCCATCTCGCCGGAGTCGGCGGCGACCGCCTGGTTCGCCTGCTTGGCGCCCTCGCCGGCCTTCTCGCTCGTCTCGCCGAGGCCTTTCTGGGCGTTCGTGGCCGCGTCGCCGAACTTGGTGCCGGCGGCCTTGGCCTCCTCCATCTGCTGGGCGAACTGCGTCGTCAGCTCGCTCGACGCCGCCGCCAGCTTCGCCTGCGGATTGAGCTCCGCCGACGCCGCCGCCTGGACGTCCTTGACGCCCTGTGTGATCGCCTGCTTCGCCGCTTCCTTCAGCTCGCCGGCCTTGTTCTCGATCGTGCCCTTCACGAACGCGATCTTGGCGTCGGCCTTCTGCAGGACGTCGGCCGCGGCCTCGAGCGCCTGCTCCTTGCCCTTGGCGACCGCCTCCTTGGCGCCGCCGAGGTTCTGCCCCGTCTTCTGCTCGACGGCGGCGATGACCTCGTTGGCCTTGGCCTCGAGCTTCGGCAGCAGGTTGGTCTTGAGGAACTCGAGCACCGGCCCCGAGACGTTCTTGCCCTCGAGCGCGTCGGTGATGAGCTTCAAGACCTCGTCGAACACCGGCAGCGCGTTCTTGACGCGCTCGCTGTAGCACTCGAGCAGCTTCTCGAGCAGCTGCAGCGCGTACTCCTTGATCTCGGGGAGCAGCGCGTCCTTCAGCCGGTCGAGGATCTCCTTCGGATCGGACGCCTCGGTGATCAGCGCCTCGAGCTGCTCGATGTAGCCGTCGAGCGTCAGCTTGGCCTCGTCGAAGCCCTTGATCGCCTCTTCGAGCTGCAGGCGGTGCTTCTCGACGAGCCCCTTGCGCATGTTGTCGACGTGCGCCCGGAGCCCGGTCGCGATCTCGTCGCGCAGCGCGATGAGCTTCTTCTTCTGGTCCTCGGGCGAGAGGCCCTTGTCCTTGGCGTACGCCTCGAGCTCGGTCTTGGTCTTGTCGAGCAGGGCCTTCAGCTCGGCCTCGCCCGTCTTCAGGATCTCGTCGAACAGCTGCTTGAGGCAGCCGGTGACGCCGCCGAGCTCCCCGATCTGCGTGTTCAGCATGATCTGGAACTGCAGGACGGTGGAGTGGTGCGGCTTCGTGATCTGGACCTGCAGCTTGAGGAGCTCCGCCTCGAGCGTCTTGATGACCAGCGTCCACTTCTCGAGGGTCGCCAGGTCGAAGATCCAGATCTCGTCGGCCTTCCAGTCCTCGAAGCCGGGGTTCTTCTCGGTGATCTCGAACTCGACGCGGCGGTTCTCCTTCCACGCGTCGTCGTTGTCACCGGCCGCGAACTGGTCGGTGGCGCCCATGCCCTTTGTCAGCAGACGCTCGGCCGGAACGCCGAAGTCGACCAGCGCGGTCTTGACGCTCTCGGCGCGGTCGGCCGACAGCTTGTCGTTGCCGCCCGGGTAGGTCGTCGAGCGCAGGTCGGCGTAGCCCTGGATCGTGAAGACCTTGACCTCGAGGTGGTCCTGCATCGCCTTCGCGATGCGCTGCAGCTCTTCGATCATGGGCGGCAGGATGTCGGGCGAGTTCGTCTCGAACCGGATCTGGTCGCCCTTGAGGACGAACGCGTCCTGCCCCTTCTCGCGGACGCCGAACATGTACTGCGGATTGGCCCGCTTGGCCTTCAGCGCCTCCGGGATCGCCTGGTTGCGCGGGCTCTCGGCGTCGGGGAAGTCCTTGTTCTTCGGGTGGTTCCAGATGCGCAGGTAGTCCTTCGGCTCGTCGCTGAGGCCGAAGTACTGCTTGACGATCGGGCCGAGGGGGCCGTCTTCCGCGACCTTGTGCAGGACGCCCTCGTTCGCCTTCTCGAACTCGATCTTCGCCGCGTTCAGCTCGGCCTTCTTCGTGGCGATGAGCACCGCGACGTCGACCTGGCTCGTCTCGCTCTTCTGGATCTCGAGCTCGATCTGCAACAGCAGCTGCTGCCACTTGTCGTCGCGGCCGATCAGATCGGCGAGGCCGGCGTCGAGGCGCGGCTTGTAGCGGCGCACGAGCTCGTCGATGAACTTGAGGACGAGCGCCTTGATCTGGTCGATCGCCATCCGCTTGAGCTCGTCGAGGAGCTTGAGCGCGATGTTCTTCGCGGCCTCGATCGCTTCCCGGACGGTCTCTTCGGCCTCGGCGGCGAACGTGTTCACCGCCTCTTCGATCTCCTTGATCGAGCTCTCGACGGAGGCCTTGGTGTCCTCGTAGAGCTTGGTGAACCGCGACTCGGCGTTCTTCGCCGTGTCGGTCACCATCGTCACGACGCCGCTCACCAGGCCGTTGACGTCGTTCTCGACCGCCGACGCCATGCCCTTGAAGCGCTCGGTCGTGTCCTTGATCAGCTTCTCGACCTGGGCCTTGGCGCCGTCGACGAAGCCCACCGCGGACTCCTTGACGTCCTCGATGACCTTCTTGATCCCGCTCTCGCAGGAGTCGATGTAGCCCTTGCCCTTCTCGTTGACGAGCGAGTTGATCTGGTCGCCGATCGACTGGAACTCGTCGCCGAACTCCTTGGCCTTCTTCGCGATGTCCATCGCGATCTGCGGCCCGAGGGTCAGCGCGATCTGCACGACCTTGAGGACCGAAGCCTGCGCGACGCCGACCAGCACTTTGGCCTGCATCTCGAACTTCGGCCCGTAGACCTTGACCTGCATCTCCATGTCGGCCTTGAGCTTCTCGGCCGACTGCTTCATCGCCGTCTCGATCTTCCCGATGGCCTCCTCGCCCTTGGCGCGGATGTCGGGGATGACCGAGGTGTCTTCTTTGTATCCGTCGGCGACGAACTTCTGCTCGGCCTCGGCGAAGGCCTGGTCGCCCATCTGCTTGAGCTCGCGGCCCTGCTTCTCGGCCTCGCGGACCATCTGGTCCTGCGTCTTGCTGATCTGCTGGTTGAGCTCGTTGCCGAGGTCGTCGACGGCGAGGGTGATGCCCTCGCCGACCTTCGTGAAGCCGATCTCGAGCGAGTCCTTGCTCGAGTTGAACATCTGATCGAAGGCGCCCTTCACCTTGTCGAGGGTGCCCTGGCAGAAGCTGCGCACGAGCTCGATCAGACGGTTGATCGAGCCGACGAGGGCGGCGCGCGCCTCGCGGATGAGCGCGAAGCCGTCGTCGATGATCTTCTTGACGGTGCCGCTGATGAGCTCGACGGCGCCGTCGAGCCGGCCCTTCAGGTCGGCCATCAGGTCCTGCGCGAGGATCTTGGCCTGCTGCAGGGTCTCTTCGACGGCGGTGTCGATCTTCGTCACCACGCCCTTGACGGTGGCCGAGACCTGCTCGGGCAGCGCCTTGAGCGCGTTGAAGAGCTCGTCGAACGTCGAGTTGACGGCGGCGATCGCCTGGTCCTTGACCTGGGTGATCGTCTCCTTCGCCTTCTCGATGCTCTCCTTGAGGAGCTTCTCGCCGCTGGCCTTGAGCTCGGAGAGGGCCTTGTCGAGCTCCTTGGCCATCTCGTCGTAGAGCGGCTTGCCGGCGTAGGCCGTCTCGAACTGCTTCTTGACCGCGTCGATGACGAGCTGGAGCTTCTCGGGGATCGTGGCCGCCAGCGTGTCGACGTGCTCGGAGAGCGACGAGATCTGGCTGTCGGCGGCCTCGAGGAGCTGATCTTTCGTCGAGGTGATGGTGCCCTCGACGCTCTTGATCTGCTCCTGCGCGGCCTTGGCGATGGCCTCGGTCTGCGTCTTGACCTGCTCGACGAGCGGGTTCTTCACCGCCTCGACCTGGTCGGCCACCATCTGGGGGATGCTCGAGGCCGCCGAGAACGCGGCTTCGAGGCCGGCGTTCGCCGTCTCCCGCAGGACCGGCGCCAGCGCGAGCAGCGGCGTCTCGACCGCGCCGATCGCGGTGTCGAGACCGGCGATGACCTTGCGCTTCGTCGTGTCGACGGTGTCGACGAAGGCGTTCAGCTTCTCCTGCGCCTGATCGATGACCCCGTTGACCTTCTCTTCGAGGCCGGCGAGGTGCTTGTACGCCTGCGCATGAGCGTCATCGACCGCCGCCCGGGCCTTGCGGCCCATCTGCGACGGGATGCTCTCCTGCGGCTGCTCCTGAGACCCCGAATCCCCCGCGGTGGCTCCGGCTTGCATCGCGTACTCCCCCAGAGACGGATCGAACCGAGCGATTGTACGCGGATTGAACCGTCACCGTAAGAATGAATGCTGACCTAAATGGCGAAAAACTCCCGAGTGAGCCATCATCGGCCTCGACGGAGGGACGATTGAAGCGCGCCAAGACGATGGGAGGGCTGCGGCTCGTCGTGGCCGCGGTGTTCGTCGCGGGCTGCGGCGGGGCGCAGACCGACGGCGGCGAGGGGCGCTACGCCACCCTCCGCTGCCCCGACGCCGCGAAGTGGAGCGACGCCGAGCTGGCGCGGCTCCGCCCCGAGGCGCTCAAGTCGGTCGAGACCGTGCTCTCGCGCGCCGAGGACCAGCAGTGCTGGCTGTCCGCGGTGAAGGCGCTCGGTCTGATGACCGGCGCCGAAGCGGTGGCCGATCTGCGTGCGTTCATCGAGACCGGGCGCGTCGAGCTGGCCCAGCCCGAGAACCGCGACGTCATCCAGCACGTGTTCTTCTCGCTGGCGCAGCATGCGCGGCGCGACGTCACGGTGCCCGGCTCGCGGCAGGCGCTGAAGTACCTGCAGGAGAGCACCGATCCGGCGACATGGGAGAAGCGCGGCATCAACTGGCAGCTCGACGCGGTGATGCGGCGCGAGCTCATCCGCGATCTGTCGGGATCGGCGGTCGTGGCGCTGACCGAGCTGACCGTGCGCGAGGGCGACACCGAGTCGTCGATCGAGGCGCGCGAGCACCTGACGGGCATGGCCCTCGACGCGAGCGACCGCCACGCGTTCAGCCTCAAGTACCTGACCACCGAGGAGACCGACGCGGACCTGCAGGACCTCGTCAGCCTGCACGTCCTGCCGCCGGGCCGCGTGCTCTACGCGACGAACCGCATCGCCTCGCAGCTCACCGACGACGAAGCCGAGGTCAAGAACCTGGTCCTGCGGGTCCAGGAGCTCGCGCGGATCACGCTCGAGGAGGAGCGTCGCTGGAACCTGCTGCGCCGCGGCAAGGCCGACGACCAGCTCCGCCTCGAGCAGGCCAACCGCATCGCCGACCAGCGTCTCAGCGGTCTGCACGGCCAGCTGGACGGCCTCGACCGCCTGCGCGACGAGCCCGCCGAGCAAGCCGCGATCGACGTCGTCTTCGACGTGATGTTCCCCGGCACCGAGAAGCGCCAGCCGGTGGTGGTCGACGACGAGAAGGACGAGGCGGCGGCGATCGCGGCGGCGGCCGAGGGCGGCGTCCAGGGTCTCATCCAGCAGCCGCACCCGCGCCAGGTGGCGCTGGTGCTCGCCTCGATCGAGGCGCTGCGGCGCGATCACAAGGCCGAGATGGAGCGCCTCAAGCTCGGTCCCAGCATCGAGGTCGTCGAGCAGGCGCACCTCGATCTGAAGCGAGCCCTCGAGTCGCGCGACACGCGGGCGGGCTCCGACGCCGTGATGCGCGCGCGCTCGGCGCTGCAGACCGGGGTGCGCGTGCTCGTGGCCACGCTGATCGCGCACTACCCCGGGGCGCGTCCGGGGGACGCCGAGCGCCGGCACGAGCTGCTGCGCCCGCTCCTGGTACAGAACGAGCGAGTCGGAGACTATTTCCGGAGTCGGCAGCGCCTGCGCGACGTGGACCCCAAGACGGGGCGCGAGCTCGCCCCCATCGAAGAGGGAGGCGGCCCGTCCGGTCCCAACGATCCGCCGCCCCCGCCGGGCGACGACGTGGGGCAGGACGCGCCCCAAGGCGCGCCGGAAGCGGCGCCTGAGCCACCGCCGGTCGACGACGACGCGCCTCCCGAGGCGCCGTAAGCAGAATCACGCCGGGCTCCCGTGCTCGTGCGACGCGGGCACGAGCCCGAGCGCGGATCGGGTCGCCGGTCCGGACTTGGATGCGGGGGTGACCGATGCGACGTCGTTTGCGCTGGTGGCAGATCGGCCTGCTGCTCATCGGATTCGCGGCAGGCTGCGGAGATGACGACGGCGGGGGCGGCGGCGGCGCCGATCTGGGCGAGGCCTGCGCCGACGACGACGACTGCGCGCGCGGCGTGTGCGCCACGCCCGACGCCAACGGCGAGGGCAAGTGCCGCGCGACGTGTCCGCGCGCCGGCGCGCGGTGCGGCGACACGGCGACGTGCTTCGCGAGCGAGAAGCCCGACGGCACGCCGGTGAACGTCTGCGCCGCGCAGGGCTGTACGCCCGGCTCGTGCGCGGCCAACTCCGCCTGTGTCAAGAGCACGCTGCGGTGCCAGTGTCTCCCCGGCTTCCAGGAGGACGAGGAGAAGCGCTGCCGCATCTGTTACCCCGAGAATCGCAGCACCGAGTGTCTCATCCCGAACGATGACGGCGCCTGCGCATGTGTCGACCTGCGCGGCCGCGATCTGAGCGGCGCCGATCTGACGCGCGAGGCGCTCAAGGGCGCCCTCTACGACAGCACCACGATCTTCAACGGCGCCTTCGACCCGACGACGAACGCGATGATCGGGCCGGCGGCGCAGCTCCCGAAGGCGAACCTGCGCGGTGCCCAGCTCCGGACGGTGGACCTCGCGCGCGCCAACCTCGAGCAGGCGGACCTCGCCGCGTGCGACCTGACCGGCGCCAACCTCGCCGGCGCCAACCTCAAGGGCGCCAACCTCGCCGCGTGCGACCTGACCGGCGTCAACCTGAGCGGCGCCGATCTGACCAACGCCAACCTGTCCGGGGCCGTGCTGACCGGCACGAACGTGCAGGACGCGCTGCTCGTCGGCACCAACCTCGACGGCGCGAACGTGTCCGAGGTCGAGGGCGACCTGCCGGCGTGGGTCGACGCGTCGACCGACAGCACGGGCAAGGCGGACGCCGAGACGCTCGCGCAGCGCGTCCGGGAGGAAGGGTTCGACGAGCTCGCGGGCGCCAACCTCGCGGGGACGGACCTCTCCGGGGCCGATCTCGCCGACAAGAACATGGAGGGCGCGAACCTCTCCGGCAGCAACCTCGCCGGCGCCGACCTGTCCGGCTCCGACCTCGACCACGCGAACATGGCGGGCGCGGACCTGTCCGGCGCCGACCTGTACGACGAGGAGGCCGAGAAGGGCGCGAGCATGGTCGGCGCCGACCTCAGCGAGGCGGGGCTGACCGGCAGCGACATGCGCGGCGCCGATCTCACGGGCGCGAAGCTCGACGGCGCCTGGTCGTCCGACAAGGTGTGCCTCGTCAGCAAGGCCGGCTGCGACGAGGCGCACCCCTGCGAGGACATGAGCGCGTGCCGTCCGACCGATCCGCCGCCGGTGGTCGACCTCTCGGGCGCCAACCTCACCGACGCCAGCATCCAGGACGCGAGCCTGCCCGGCGCCAACCTGCAGGAGGCGACGCTGACCGGCGCCAACCTGACGGGCACGAACCTGGCGGGCGCGGACATGACCGGCGCGAAGGCGGCGGGGGCGAAGTTCGACGAGACGAACCTCTCCGGCACGAACATGACCGGCGCGGATCTGAGCGCGTCCGACCTGCGCACGGCGGAGATCGATCCGACGACGAAGCTCGAGGAGGCCGGGCTGTCGGGCGCGCTCCTGACGGGCCAGGACCTCACGGGCGTCGATCTGTCGCGCGCCGATCTGTCGGCGGCGAACCTCGAGCGGGTCGTGCTGCGCAACGCGGTGGCCGAGGGGGCGCGCTTCAACAACGCGGTGATGCGCAACGCGCTGCTCGGCTGCTGCCGAGACGCCGAGCGCTGCGGCACCGCCCAGGCCCCCGACGGCTGCGAGCCGGTGCGACTGCGCGGCGCCGACTTCTCCGCCGCGGACCTCACCGGCGGCCTGCGCATCACCGACCTCTCCGGCGTCGACTTCCGCGCGCTGTCGCTCACCGAGGCGCGCCTCCAGGGCGCGGTGACGTTCGGGACGGACTTCCGCGGGGCGCGCCTCGACTCCGCCCGCGCCGACGGCCTCGACCTGCGCACGGCGCGCCTCAACGGCGCCGCCTTCTCGCGCGCCAGCCTGCGCGGCGCCGAGTTCGAGGGCGCGAACTTCGTCGAGGGCGCGCTCGACGGCGCCGACCTGACCGGCGCGGGCTTCGTCCGCACCGACCTGACCGGCGCGCGCCTGACCGGCGCCTGGATCGACAACGCGCGCTTCGGCGGCGCCAACCTCACCCGCGCGGACTTCTCGTTCGCGACGATCATGGGCGCCATCGGCGCCGTCGGGCAGCCGGCGGTGCTCGTCGAGGCGAAGCTGCGCGACGCGCGCCTCGCCAACGTCGACCTGCGCAACGCCGACTACTGCCGCGCCGACTTCGAGGGCGCCGTGCTCGAGGGCGGGCAGGAGAACCCGGCGCTGCCCTGGCTCGGCTTCGGCCTCGACGGCGGGCGGGCGTGGCGGCAGGCGAAGCTCATCGAGGTGCTCGCCGGCGCCACGCCCCCGCGCGAGCTGACCTGCCTGCGCCTCGTGAACGCCAAGCTCGACGGCCTGTCGCTGGCGGCGGAGACCGATCTGAGCCGGTCCTACCTCGAGAAGGTGTCGTTCGCGGTGCAGGGCGAGACGCCGGCGACGCTCGAGGGCGTCGACCTGAGCGACGCCATCCTCAACGAGGTGTCGTTCGAGGCCGCGCGGATGGACGGCGCGAAGTTCCGGCGCGTCGTCGGCGACAAGGTCAAGCTCGACTCGGCGCACGCCGACGACGCCGTGTTCGCCGGGGCGCGCTTCACGCTCTCGTCGTTCACCGGCACGTCGCTGCGGCGGGCGGGCTTCGCCGGTCTCGACCTGAGCAACATCGACATGGCGGGGGCGCTGCTCGACGACGCCTCCTTCCAGGGCACGGTGCTCGTCGGCACCAAGCTGCGCGGGGCGTCGCTCGCCGAGGCGCAGATGGCGGGCGTCGACGGCCGCGGCGCCGACTTCTCGAACGCGCGCGTCACCGGCACGGACCTGCAGGACGCCGTCCTCACCGACGCCAACTTCAAGAACGCGGACCTCACCGGCGCGCTCCTGCAGCGGGCCGACCTCGCCGGCGTCAGCTTCGAGACGTCGAGCCTGCTCGGCACCGATCTCACCGAGGCCCGCGCGCCCCGCGCCAATCTGCGCGGCGCGCGCGTCCACGGCGCGGTCCTCGAGCGCACCGCGCTCGCCGGCGCCGACTTCACGGACGCGAAGGGCAAGGCGTCGAGCTTCGTCGGCGTCGACCTGTCGAGCGCCAACCTCTGCGGCACGCAGTGGGGCCACTGGAACCCCGAGGCGGAGTGGGCCGGCGCGGTCCTCACCGCCGACACGGTCTGCCCCCCGAAGAACGCCAACAACGAGTGCGTCACGACGGCGGCGGCGGTGGCGCCCGACGGGCGCACGTTCCACTGCGAGCTGTTCGGGTTCCCGCTGCCGGGGCCCAACGGCGACCTGGCCGGCGCCGACCTGCACGGGCGCGACCTGACGCCGTTCGACCTGACGAACATCAACCTGCGGGGCGCCAATCTCGAGGGCTGCCTCATCGGCAGCGCGGTGGGCGCCGACTTCAGCGAGGCGAACCTCGCGCGCGCCCGCTTCACGCCGAGCGCGAACCTGCGCGACGCGAAGTTCGTCGAGGCGGACGTGTCCGGCGCGACGTTCGGCGAGAGCGTCAACCTCGAGAACGCGGACTTCCGCGAGGCGGACCTGCGCGGCTCGACGCTGACGCGCGTGCGCCTGTTCCACGCGGACCTGTCGCGGAGCGAGGCCGGCGGCGCGGTGTTCACCGGCAGCGACCTCGAGACGGCGTCGCTCGTCGGCGCGAAGATGGCCGGCGCCAACTTCGAGGACGCGAAGCTCGTGCAGGCGGTCCTCACCGAGGCGCGGCTGCAGAACGCGGTGCTGACTCGCGCGAACGCGACGGGCGCGACCTTCACCGGCGCGAGCCTCGCCGGCGCCCGCATGCTCCAGGCCAACCTGACCGGCGCGCGGCTCCAGGGCGCGGACCTCACCGGCGCGAGCATCGAGGCGGTCGTCCTGCGGGACGCGGTGCTCGCCTCGGCGAACCTGACCGACGCCATCGGTCGCCCGGCGGTGTTCGTCGGCGTCGATCTGTCGGGCGCCGTGCTGTGCGGCGTGCGCTGGGGCGAGCTGAACCCGGCGGCGGAGTGGGAGCGCGTGCGCTTCTCGCCCGACACGGTCTGCCCCACGAAGGACGCGCACGACGTCTGCCCGATCACGCAGGCGGAGCTGCCGAGCTGCCGCCTGATCGGCACGCCGGTGCCGGTGGAGGCGGGCGCCAACCTCTCGGGGCAGGACCTGCGGCAGCGCGACCTGCGGCAGCGCGACCTGTCACGCGCCAACCTGAGCGGCGCGGATCTGCGCGGCGCCGACCTCACCGGCGCGAGCCTGGCGGGCGCCAACCTGTCCGGCGCGCGCCTCGACGGCACCGACCTCACCGGCGCCGACCTCACCGGCGCCAACTTCGAGGGCGCCAACCTGGCGAACGTGCGCGGTCCGCTGCCCGCGTGGCTGCGCGCGGCGATCGGCGGCGACGGCGTCGCGAGCATGGCGAACCTCGTGGCGGCCATCCGCGACGGCAACCTGCGCACGCTCGCCGGCGCGTACCTCGAAGGCGCCGATCTCAGCGGCGTGAACCTGCGCGGCGCCGACCTCACCGCGGCGGTGCTGACGCGCGTCAACCTGCGCGGCGCGCAGCTCGGGGGCGCCCTGCTCGTGGGCGCGTCGATGGCGAATGCGGACCTCACCGGCGCCTCGCTCTTCGACGCGCAGTCCGGCGTCGCGGCGAACGCGACGTCGGCGAACCTGCGCGCCGCCAACTTCACCGGCGCCGTCGCGCGCTCGGTGGTGTTCGACCAGGCGATCCTCGAGGGCGCCTTCGCCGGCGACGGGTTCTGCGCCAGCGGCGCCGGCTGCGACGCCGCGCACGCGTGCGCGCCCGGCCAGTGCAGCGTGCCCGCCGAGCCGCCGCGCGCCTCCTTCGCCGGCGCGCGGTTCACGGGCGCCCGGCTCGCGGGCGCGTCGTTTCCGCGCGCCGACCTCGGCCGCGCCGACCTCACCGGCGCCATCGCGAGCGGCGTCCGCCTGTCGTCCGCCAGCCTCGCCGGCGCCACGCTCGAGAGCGCCATGCTGACGTCGGCCGAGATGCGCGGGGCCGACCTCGGCGGCGCGAACCTGCGGCTCGCGCAGCTCGGCGGCGTGCGCCTCGGCTGTTGCCGCGACGCGAACCAGTGCCCGATGGCCGAAGGCCAGTGCCGCGCGGCGAACGTGGCGGGCGCGGTGTTCGAGAGCGCGGTCCTCGCCAGCGGAGAGCGGCCGACGGACCTCTGGGGCGTCGACTTCCGCGGCGTCTCGCTGCGCAACGCCGACCTGGCGCGCGCCGTGTTCGGCGACGCCGACCTGCGTGGCGCGGACCTCTCGGGCGGACGCCTCACCGGCGGCGTGGACCTCACGCGGGCGCGCCTCGAGGGCGCGGTCCTCGAGGCGGCGGACCTGCGCGCCGCGTCGCTCGCCGGCACGAACCTCGCCGGCAACCGCATGCGCAACGCCGACCTCACCGGCGCCGACCTGTCGAACGCCAACCTGCGCGGCGCCGCGCTCGGCTCGGCGCGGCTCGGCGCCGCCGCCAACGGCAACGACGCGCTGATGACCGGCGCCGACTTCAGCGGCGCGGACCTCAGCCGGGCGACGCTCGTGGGACGGACGGGCGCGGCGGTCATGCGCGAGACGAACTTCACGGGCGCGACGCTCAGCGGCGTCGACCTCGGCGCCGCCGACTACTGCCGCGCCGAGTTCGAGGACGCGCAGCTCAACGGCGCCACCTTCAACGCCGCGATGCCGTGGCCGCAGTCGGGCCTCAGCGCCGCCGGCCGCTACACCCAGGGGCAGCTCCTCTCGCGCGTCGGCCAGCAGGCGCCGCGCAGCCTCGCCTGCGCGCCGCTGCGCGACGCCTCGCTGGCGGGCGCCGACCTGCGCCAGGTCGACACCTTCGCCGAGGCGCACCTCGTGCGGATCAACCTCTCCGGCACGCGCATCGGCGACGCCGACTTCAGCCAAGCGCTGCTCGAGCACGTGGACCTCTCCCGCGCCGAGCTGGTGGGCGCCCGCTTCGTCGGCACGCAGGGGACGGCGTGCGCGTTCATCACCGCGCGCCTGAACAACGCCGACTTCAGCGACGCCCGGTTCGTCGCCGGCGACTTCACGGGCGCGACGCTCACCGGGGCGACGCTCGTCGACGCCACCTTCGACGAGGCGCTCCTGCCGGGCGTGGAGGCCACGGGCGCGAGCGCCGCGCGCGTGTCGCTGCGCGACGCGGACCTCACCGGCGCGACGCTCACCAACAGCGACCTGACCGAGGCGATCCTCGCGGGCGCGGTCGTCACCGACGCGCTGCTCGACGGCGGCATCCGCCTGCTCCGCGCCGACCTGTCGGGCGCGGTGCTCGAACGCGCGGACGTGGCGGGCGGGCGCCTGAACGACGCGCGCCTCGTGGGCGCCGACCTCGCGGGCGCCGGCCTGTCGAGCGCCGACCTCACGGGCGCCGTCGCGCGCGGCGCGGAGCTCGGCGGCGCCGTGCTCGTGCAGGCGCGCCTCGAGCGGACGGACCTGTCGAGCGCGCGGATGCAGCGCGCGTCCGTTCACGGCGCGGTGATGATCGACACGCGCCTCAACCGCGCGGATCTCACGGACGCGCGGGGCGTGCCCGGCACCTTCCGGCGCGTGAACCTCACGAGCGCCAACCTGTGCGGGACGACCTGGCACCTGCTCGACGCCACGCTCGACGAGGACGAGGCGACGCTCAGCGTCGACACCGTCTGCCCGCCGCGCGACGAGATGACGAACGCCTGCACCGAGACCGCCGGCGCGGACCTCAGCTGCGAGCTGTTCACGCAGGAGCCCGAGGAGGACGACCCGATCCTGCCCCCCGTCGGCCCGTAGGACGCTCGCACGCGCCGGGGACGGTCGCGAGGGGCGGGTGGACTGCCCCCCCGAAGATGCGCTCGCGTCGTCGCGGCCCTCGGCCCCCCGGGCTGCGTTGGACCGCCTCCGCGGAGGAGGAGGCGACGCGTTCGTCGGCCCGCCTCGCCCGGTGGACCGATGGCGCGCGCCTTCGGCGCGCGAGCTCCGGGGGCGATCCACGGGTTCGGAGGCGTCGTCCCCTCTCCGCGACAGGCCGCGGAGCCGGTCCGGAGGTGCCTCCGCCCTCCTCGGCCGGCCGCGGACGCGGTGCGCTGGCGCCGCCGCCCATCCGCGACGCGTCGCGGACCCGGTCCGGAGGCCCCGCCCCCCTTCCGCGGCGCGTCGCGGACCCGATCCCGAGGCGCCGTCCCCCGCCTCCGCAAGCCGCGGACACAATCCGGTGGCGCCGAACCGCCTCCTCCACGGACTCGGGTCGCACGGCGCGACGTTTCCCGTTGTCGCGCGGGACGTCTCGGGCTAGCGTCGCCGCGGGACACCCACCGTCTCCACGTTGGAGGGCAGCGCGGCATGGCCATCCCGCTGATCCGTCACGAAGTCTCGCTCGACACGGTGCGCGCCGAGCTCGTGTTCACCCGGGCGCGCGTGCGCCTCGACACCCACGCCAGCGAGTTCGCTGACGGTCACACGGCGCTGCTCGAGCGGACGAAGCGCGTCCGCGACGAGCAGGCCGACCACTGGGACGCCGAGCACGAGGCGGAGGCCGGCGTCCAGGCCGCCGACGACGGGCTCGACCTGCTGACCGACGACTTCGCCCGCGCGCTCGACAACGTGGTGCGCGATCGCACCCGCGAGCAATTCCGGCGCTACTTCCCGGGGCCGCCGTCCGAGCTCCGGGCGCTCGGCCTCGAATCGCAGCTCGACGCGATTCGCACCTGGCCCTCGCTGCTCGCCGACGAGTCCGATCCGGCGCTGCAGGCCTTCGTCGAGCGGTTCCGCATCGCGATCGCCGACGGCCGCGCCGCGCTGCAGCGGCGCGAGGACGCGGCGCTCGCGCGCGCCCGCCACCGCAGCGGCGCCATCCTCCGCCTCATCGACGACGTGAACTCCGCGCGGCGCACCCTCTACGGCCAGCTCCTGCAGCGCGGCGAGGAGCGCCGCCTCGGCCGCGACTGGGCGCGCAGCTTCTTCCGGCGCGGCAACCGCGGCGCGAAGCGTCACGGGGGCGGCGACGCCGACTGACAGCGGCGGGCGTCCAAGTTGGCTACGCCTCGCTTGTCCGGCGCGATCCTTCGTCAACTTGAACGCCCGCCGCCGTGACCCGCGCGCCGCCCCCCGGGGCGGATCCGCTCGTGAGGGGCAGGGGAGCCGGGCCCGCCGCGGAGCGCCGCCGGCTCGACCTCGGAGCGCTGCGGTTCATCTCCGCCGACCCTCTCACAGCGGCAGCTGACCAGCTCGCATCGGCGTGGCGCCCCACGAGGGCGCCGAGCCGTGGACGCGCTCGGTGACGCGCCACGCGCCACGCGCACGACGGGTCAGCGGCACATCTTCATGGTGAGCAACGCCAGGGCGCGTCGGTAGACGACGAGCTCCTCGCGCGCGAGCACTGCGGTCTCCTCGGTGCCGGGGTCCTGATGGATCCCTCGGACACGTGGACGTCGATGAGCGCGGCTGACGCGTGGCGCCGGGTTCGCGCCTGGTCCGACGGCGTCTGCGAGACGCCCTCAATCAGAGCGGACCGCAGAGCCCGTTGCCCTTACAGTCCTCGCCGGCGGGATTGCCGTCGCAGTCGTCGTCGATGGTGCACGTCTCGCACGAGCCGCTGACCGCGCAGACGTTGCCGGCGGCGTGCGGGTTGTTGGCGCACTCCGCGTCGTCCGTGCACCCGCGGCACGTCAGGTCGCCCATGACCACGGCGCAGACGGGGTCGTTGGCGTCGCAGCCCTCCTGATCGCTCGGATCGCAGGCCTCGCACACGCCCGTCACGCACTCGGGCGTGCCCCCGTTGCAGCCGACGTCGCCGTCCGGATCGCAGGCGCCGCACGCCGGCACCCCGGCGTTGAGGAAGCACTCCGGCGTCCCGCCGTTGCAGCCCTCGTCGTCGGTCGGGTCGCAGGCGCGGCAAGTGCCGGCGACGCACTCCGGCGTCCCGCCGTTGCAGCCGACGTCGCCGTCCGGATCGCAGGCGCCACACGCCGGCACGCCGCCGTCGAGGAAGCACTGCTGGCCGACTCCGCAGCCGTTGTCGTTGGTGGGGTCGCACACCCGGCACACGTTGTTCACGCACTGCGGCGTGGCGCCGCCGCAGCCGGTGTCGCCGGTCGGATCGCAGGCGACGCACGTCGCGACGCCGGCGTTGAGCACGCACTGGGCGTTGGGGGCGGCGCAGCCGTTGTCGTTGGTGGGATCGCAGGCGCCGCACACCGGGACGCCGGCGTTGAGGAAGCACTGCTGGCCGACGCCGCAGCCGTTGTCGTTGGTGGGATCGCAGGCGCGGCAGATGCCGGACACGCACTCGGGGGTGGCGCCGCCGCAGCCGGCGTCGCCGTTGCTGTCGCAGGCGAAGCAGGCGGGCACGCCGGCGACGGACACGCACTGGCCGTTGGGGGCGGCGCAGCCGTTGTCGTTCGCCGGATCGCAGGCGCGGCAGGTGCCGGCGACGCACTGCGCGTTGGGGGCGACGCAGCCCACGTCGCCGACCGGGTCGCAGGCGCCGCAGGTCGGCACGCCGGCGTTGAGGAAGCACTGCTGGCCGGCGCCGCAGCCGTTGTCGTTCGCCGGATCGCAGGCCTGGCACGCGCCCGCCACGCACTGCGGGGTGGCGCCCATGCAGCCGGCGTCGTTGCTCGAGTCGCAGGTGGCGCACACCGGCAGGCCGTTCCCGCCGATCACGCACTGGGGCGTGGCGCCGCCGCAGCCGGCGTCGTTGGCGGGATCGCAGAGGCGGCACGCGCCGGCCACGCACTGGCTCGTCGCGCCCGCGCAGCCGAGGTCGTCGTTCGGGTTCTGCGCGTTGCAGAGGTGGCAGGCGAGCGGCGCCCCGGCACAGAGCGCGCCCTGCGGGCAGCCGCGGTTGTTGGCCGCGTCGCACGCCTGGCACACGCCGCTCACGCAGATCTTGCCGGCGCCGCAGTCCCCGTCGGCGAGGCACTGGTCGCACTCGCCGGCGATGCAGGCGTTGCCGGCGGGGTGGTTCGCGCAGTCCGCCTGGCCGGTGCAGGTGCGGCACAGGCGCGTCGTCGAGTCGCAGACGTTGCCGGGCGGCGCGCCCTCGCAGTCGAGCCCGTCGTCGCAGCGCCCGCAGCTGCCGTTCGGGAGGCACACGTTGCCGGCGGGGTTTCCGATGCACTCGTTGGAGTTGGCGCAGCCGCGGCACTCGAACGTCGCCGCGTTGCAGATCGGCGTGTTGCTCGCCTGCAGGCAGCCGCCGTTGTCGGCCGGGTCGCAGCGGCGGCAGACGTCGGTGACGCACTGCAGCCCGCCGGGGCAGGTCTGGTCGCTGAGGCAGCCCACGCAGCGGCCGTCGGCGTCCTTGCAGAAGGGCGTCAGGCCGCCGCAGGCGAGGTTGCCCGCGCCGCACTTGCACGTGCGGCCCGAGCAGCGGTCGCTCGAGTCGATGTTGCAGGCCACGCCGCACGCGGTGCACGAGTCGTTCGCGCCGCCGCCGGTGTTGATGCACGCCGGTACGCCGCCGCCGCCCGGACAGCAGAGCTGCTCGGCGCCGCAGCCGCGGTGGCTCGCCACGTCGCAGGGCTGGCACGTGTTGTTCACGCACGTGTTGCCGTTCGGATTGCCCGCGCAGTCCCCGTCGGCGACGCACTGCACGCAGGCGCCCCCGTTGCAGATCGGGATGATGCCGCCGCAGGCCGGGTTGGCGCCGCAGCGGCAGCCGCGGTTGGTGCAGGTGTCCGCGCTGCGGCCGCCGCAGGGCGCGTCGCAGGAGGCGCACTGCGTGCCGGCGCCCGTCGCCTCGCACGCCGCCGGCGTGTTCGCGCCGTTGCGGCAGCAGAGCTGGTTGCCGCCGCAGCCCGACTGGTTGCCGGGATTGCACGCCTCGCACTTGCCGGCCACGCACAGCGCGCCGTTCGGGTTGTTGGCGCAGTCGGGGTCGCCCGCGCAGGCCACGCACTCCGTGGTCCCGTTGGCGTTGGCGCGGCATAGCGGCCGCGCGCCCGCCGGATCGCAGCCCGCGTTGTCGGCGGGATCGCAGACGCGGCAGCGGCCGCCGGCGATGCACTGCGTGCCGTTCGCGTTGTTGGCGCACTGCGAGTCGAGGCTGCACCCCCCGCACACGCCCTCGCCGGCCACCCGGTTGCAGACCGGCGTGGCGCCGGCCGGATCGCAGCCGAAGTTGGCGCCGTTGGCGGTGTAGTCGCAGCCCTGGCAGCGGCCCTCGACGCACTGACCGCGGCCCGGCTTGTTGGAGCACTCGGCGTCCACCGCGCACGGGCGACACGTGAAGGTGTTGAGGTCGCACACCGGGATGGCGCTCGCCGACTCGCAGCCGAGGTCGGTGCCCGGCGTGCAGCCACGGCACTGGCCGCCGACGCAGAACGTGCCGCCGGGGCAGGGGTTGTTGGCGCCGCAGGGCACGCAGTCCGGCACGCCGAGCGGGCTCGCGCAGATGGGCGTGCCGGCGGCGCAGCCGCGGTTGTTCGCCAGGTCGCACTCCTCGCAGGTGCCGCGGGCGCAGACCGGACCGCGCAGGTGCGCGAACTCGGCGTGCCGCGAGCACTGGGCGTCGACGCCGCAAGGACGACAGAAGCCGTCGATGCAGATGTCGCCGTCGGGGTGGCCCGAGCAGTCGCCCGGATCGTCGCAGCGCTCGCAGCGGCCCGACTGGGCGTTGCACACCTCGCCGGCCGGGTTGCCGTCGCAGTCGTTGTGCGTCTGGCAGCGCACGCAGAGCCCGCCTTCGCACACCGGACCGTTGGGATGCCCGGCGCAGTCCGCCGCGCCCTGGCAGGCGACGCACTGGAACTGCGCGTTGCAGATCTGTCCGACCGCGCAGCCCGTGTTGTCGCGGGGATCGCACTGCTGGCAGCTGCCGTCGACCGTGCACTGCCCGAGCTGGGCGTTGCGCGCGGCGCACTCGGCGTCGCCGGAGCAACCGCGGCACGTCTTGTCGCCGGCGTCGCAGATCGGACGGCGCGCGTCGTTGCCGCAGCCGCCGTTGTTGCTCGGATCGCACGCGCGGCACTCGTTCTGGATGCAGAAGGGCGCCCCCGCCAGGCAGTCCCCGGCGTCGCGGCAGGGCACGCAGCGGGCCCCGCCCGGCGCCTGCGCGTCGGGCAGGCAGAACGGCGTCCGGCCGCTGCACGCGGGCAGGTTGCCGCACATGCAGGCGCGCGCCGTGCATTGGTTCGCGACCGTGAGGTCACAGGCGGCGTTGCACGACTGGCACTTCTCGCCCGGGTCGACGCCGGTGTCCACGCACGTGAGATTGCAGCAGACCTGGCTGGGGAGGCAGCCGGTGTGGTCGAGCGGATTGCAGCCGGTGCACTCGCCGTCGCGGCACTCGCCGCGGCCGGCGCAGTCGTTGTTGTTCGCGCAGGGCGTGCAGGTCGGCACGTTCTGCACCATGCGGCAGATCGGCGTGCCGCCGCCGCAACCCGAGTTGTCGAGGCGGTCGCAGCGCTCGCAGCGACCCTCGACGCAGATGCCGCGCTCGACGCCGAACAGCACGGTGCACTCCGCGTCGCTGGCGCACTGCTGGCAGTTGCCGGGCGCGCGACATATCGGCGTATTCGGGAAGGCATTGCAGGTCGACGGATCGGACGGATCGCACTGGCGGCAGACCTTACCCACGCACTTGGTGCGGCCCTGGACGCCGGCGCAGTCGTTGCTCTCGAGGCACTCGACGCACGTGGCGGGCGCCGCCTGGCGGTCGCAGCGGCGGGTGTTCGGATCGACGTCCACGTCGCACGCCGGGCCGATGCCGCAGCGGCACTGCCCATCACCGCACGAGTCGGCCACCGCGACGTTGCACGGCCGGTTGCACTGGCCGCAGTGGGTGACCGTGTTGAGCTCCTGCTCGCAGCCGTCGTCGAGGCGCACGTTGCAGTTGTCGAAGCCCTCGAAGCACTCCGCGATGCGGCACTGGCCCGTCACGCAGGCGCTCTCGGCGTTGTCGAAGTCGCACTCGTTCGTCTCGTCGACGCGCCCGTCGCAGTTGTCGTCGACGTTGTTGCAGGTCTCGGCGGTGCCGCTCAGGCGCGGGTCGATCTTGTCGCCGCACTGCTCGAGCGTGAGCACCTCGCCCTCGTCGGCGGTGTTCGACACGCACTCGACGGCGACGCCGTTCGGCCGCTGCACGCACTGGTAGGTGCCCGAGCAGCGGCAGTGCGCCGGGTCCGAGATCTCCTTGAAGCAGGGCTGGCCGATGAGGGCGAAGCCCTGCGTCGCCGGCGTGCACTGCTGCGCCTCGCAACCGTCGGCGACCTCCTGATTGTTGTCGTTGAAGCCGTTTGTGCAGCCGGCCACCACGCAGCGGCCGAGGTTGCAGTTGGGGATGGCGTTCATCGCGTCGAGGAAGCGGCAGCTGTTCCCGCAGGCGCCGCAGTGCTCGACCTGGGTCGTGTAGATGCCGTTGCCCTCGTTGTTGCGGAAGGGCTCGTCCACCTTGCCGTCGCAGTTGTCGTCGAGCTGGTTGCAGGTCTCGTTCTGCGGCGAAGGCGTCTGGCACACGATGTCGAACTGGTTCGGGCCGATGCGCTGGCACGCCTTCGAGCCCGTGCGACAGATGCCGAACTTGTTCACGTCCTGGCAGGGATCGCCGACCTCGGGCACGAACTCGTCGATGGTGCCGTCGCAGTCGTCGTCGATGCCGTTGCAGCTCTCGGTGGGCGCCGGCAGCACCTGGCCGATGCAGTTCTCGGCGCCGCTGTCGCGCAGCTCGCCCTGCAGACACGCCCAGTGGCCCTGCCGGCAGGCGGTCTGGTTGTGGTTGAGCTCCGCAGGGTTCCCCGTATAGCAGGTCGGCAGCCGCAGGCCCGCGGCGTCGTCCACCGTGCCGTTGCAGTCGTCGTCCTCGCCGTTGCACAGCTCGGTGCAGCCGGGCTGCCCGTCGTCGCAGTCCTCGCCGTCGCGGACGCCCGTCTCCGGGTTGTTGATGCGCTTGAGCTCGCACTCGCACCCGGCGAACAGACCGCTGGCGTCCTTGAAGCCATCCACGCAGGTCGTGCTGCACGCGTACACGGCGTTCGCCACGTCGACCAGCTGGCAGATCGGCTGCGTGTGCAGCGTCGTGCTCAGCTCGAAGCAGTTGGTGACACTCGCCGCCGTGCTGCAGGCGCCGCAGTTCTCTGCCTGGTTGTAGATGCGCTCGTTGGGATTGCCCGCGCGGGCGATGCCGAACAGCTCGTCGATGCCGTCCTTGCAGTTGTTGTCGAAGCCGTCGCAGATCTCGGCCGCGTCCGGGTTGATGTTCGGATTGCGGTCGTTGCAGTCGGGCGCGCACACCTCGGGATCGCCCGTGTCGGCGTCGATCTTCTCCTTGCCCTCGGCGTCGCGGCACGTGCCGCCGCACTCGGTGAAGAGGTCGCCGTCCTCGTCGAACTCCTCGTCGAACTTGCCGTCGCAGTCGTTGTCGATGTTGTCGCAGAGCTCGCTCTGCTCGATGTTCGCCGTCCGGCCGCCCGCATCCGCGTCATCGTTGCAGTCCGCGTAGGCGATGCAGCCCTCGGCCACCGGCTGCAGCTCGCCCGCGTCGTCGAACACCGGCAGACAGCGCTCGCACTCCTGGTAGCGGTCGCCGTCCTTGTCGTAGCCCTCGTCGATCTGGTTGTTGCAGTTGTCGTCCTTGCCGTTGCCGCACTCGTCGACCGCGGGGGGCGCGATCAGGGTGCCGTTCGGGCCCGCCATGAGACGGTTGCAGTACAGCCGGGTGTTGTCGTCGGGGTCGCACTCGACGACGCCGACCTTGCACTCGCCGACGGAGCAGGCCTCGCGCAGGCCCAGCCCGTCGAGTCCCAGCGCTTCGTCCCTGAGCAGGCTCGAGCCGCTGTTCGGCAGGCCCGGCGTGCGCGGCTTGAAGTCCTCGTCCGTCTGCCCGTCGCAGTCGTTGTCGACGCCGTCGCAGAGCTCCGCGTCGCGGCCCTGCGAGTTGGCCACCGCGCAGGTGAGGGTGCTGCGCGTCGTCGGATCGCAGACCACGCGACCGTCGTTGCAGGTGCCGACGATGCAGTTCACCTCGTCGTCGAGGAACAGGCGGACGTTGTTGCCGTTCTCGTCCTCGGTGAGCAGCGAGCCCGGCACGCCGACGCCGTCGCCCTTGGGCGTGCGTTCGAAGATGGACGTCCAGTTCTCGTCGACCTCGCCGTCGCAGTCGTTGTCGTCGTCGTCGCAGCGCTCGGGGCGCGGCGCGCGACCCGGCTCGTTGCAGCGCAGGCTGTTGACGCCCTGGCGGATCGTCTGGCAGTCGGTGTCGTCCTCCTGGATGCCGGGCACGCACGGCCCGCCGCCGGTGACGCAGCCCCAGCGAACCCAGTCCCATCGGGACAGGCCCTGCTCGCGCATGCCGAAGCCGGCGATGGGAGAGCGCAGCGGCTTGTCCTCGGGCTTCGGCTTCGCGACCGCCGAGTAGTCGACCTGCTGCCGCTCGGTGCCGTCGATCACCAGGGCCACGACGGACTTCAGGTTGCCCGTCTCGATGCCGTCCTCGCCGACCTCGGGCACCTGCTTGAACTCGATGCGGTACGCGTGCGGCTCGCTGGTGTCGACGTCCTCGACGCTCGTGCCCTCGAAGCTGATCGCATCGGAGCCGACACAGGCTTCGACGCGGCGCTGGTTGTCGGGCCACAGATAGATGAGGGCCTGGCAGTCGCCGCTGCCGTCGACGGCGACGGTGGCCTCGACGAACACATTGCCGGTGGGGGCGGCGTCCTGCTCGCCCTCCCCCTCGGGGCCGGAGGTGGCCGTGCGCGGCACGTGGAAGTCGGCCTCGAACCGCTTCTCGCGGTTCTGGTCGAGGCCCGCGCTGGTCAGCACGAGGATGCCGTCGCCTTCGATGGCGACGCCCTCGGACACCATCGCGCCGTTCTCGCTGCGGCCCGCGACCTGGACCACGATCGCGCCGACCTGCGGGAGCCGCGGGTCCTCGCCCGGCAGGAGCACCGGCGGGCTCTGCTTGGCGTTGTAGATGCCGGCGCCGCAGAAGTCGCGCGGCACGCACTGCCCGGCGCCGATGACGCACGCGAGGCCGACGGGACAGTCCTTGTCGGTCTTGCAGGGCTCGATCGGCGAGACCTCGTTACAGCTCGTCGCCAGGCCCAGGACCGCCGCGAGGAGGAGGGACGCTGTATGCCGTCGCATCAGTTGCCGCCCGCGCTGGAGTCGTCGGAGGAAGGCACTTCACGGAAGGGCGAGTCGTTCGACTCGGGCCACAGCAGGATGGCGGCCCCCGCGATCAGGAAGGCGGCGCCGACGCCGTAGCTGATCCACATGCCCGTCGAGTAGTTGTCGATGTCGTTCTCGAGCTCCCGGTGCTTCTTCTCCTGCGCCGGGGTGAGGCCCTTCGACTCGTCCGACGCGTTGCTCGCCAGCACGGCGAACACCGTGCCGAGGCCGAGGCCCGCCACGCCGAGACCCACGCCCGTCCAGCCGACGGGGGGGCGCCACCCGCGGTTCGCCTCTTCGATGGCGTCGCCGGCGGTGACGCGGAAGGCGTCGTGCCGGAACTGCACCGTCTGCGCGAGCCCGGGATCGAAGCGCGAGCTGTGCTTTCCGCGGGACAGGTAGTCGGCGAAGATCAGCCCCTGCGCCGGGCGTCCGGGGAGCGCGAGCTCGACGGCGGGCACGTCCTGGCCGGGCGTGATCTCCCAGCGCCACGTGGTGAAGTTGGACTCGCCCGGGTTGTTGCGCAGGCGCTGGTCGCGCTGCGCGAACCACTCCGCCGAGGTCAGTCGATCGAGGTCGTCGACCAGCTCCGGGTCGTAGGCGACGATCACGTCGACCTGCAACGGGTAGTCGTTGTTCGCGCGGTTCGAGATGTCGAACTTCATCTTGAGGCGCGTCGGCCCGGTCGGACCGCACGCCGCGATCGTCGAACAACAGAGGAGCGTGACCAGGGCTCGGGGGCAGAGATGTCTACCTCTAGAGCCGTCGTCCCACATGGTTCCCCCCAGAGCGATTCCTCCCAATCATCGACAGGGTGGTGGGGTGGGTCAACAACAGCACTGCTGCATTTTCACGCAATCAAGGGAACGAGCACCATAAGCGAGACCCCCTTGGCACGATAAGTGCTAACCCTAAGAAACTCGCAAAGATATTTTTTGACAGCGGCCACCCCACACATTTTTAATCGTGCTGTTCTCGGGGCGCTGGCGCCCTGCGAAGGGGGGGCGGGTCCACCGGTCCTGCTGGAGAGTCGCCGCATGTCCGTTCGGAAGCCACGGATGTGGGCACGCTGTGCCCTCGTCTTCGGGCTCGCAGGTTGCGGGGCGAACGGGCCCGACAAGCTCCGTGTGGCGGTCGAGGCCGATCAGACGGCGAACGACAACTCCGCCGTCTCCGTCGCCGTGCTGGTCATCTACGACGAGGCCGAGATGGCCGAGCTGCGCAAGAAGTCCGCTCGGGAGTGGTTCGCCGAGGCCGAACAACGGCAGCGCGACAACCCCGACGGCAACAAGTTCGATCTGGTCACCTGGGAGCTCATGCCCGGGCAGCGCATTCGCGAGAAGACCATCGAGCTGAAGGGCGAACCTGCCGATGGACTCGTCTTCGCCGACTACTTCGGCGAGGGCCAGAACCGGGAGGCGTTCAACCCGGCCCGGCGGATCCAGATCCAGCTGCTGAAGGACCGCTTCAACATCGTGTACCGTGCCGAGGATTACGAAGAGGACACCAAGGACTGATGGGCCGCACGATCTCCATCCCCGACGCGCTGCGCTGGTACGAGGGCATGATGCTGGCCCCGCACCACTTCCAGCAGCAGGCGGTCCGCTTCGAGTCGCTCCTCCATTACTACGCCACGATGGCCACGCCCTACTTCTGGGGCGTCGGCAACCTCGAGATCGATGAGCCGATGCTCGACAACCGGGTGTTCCGCATCCGGTCGATCGAGGCGATCCTGCCCGATGGCCTGCTGGTGATCGACCCGCCGGCCGACCTCGATCTGGCGCCGTTCAAGGCCGAGGCCGAGCGCCGTCCGATCCGCGTGTATCTGACCGTCCCCGAGGCGGCGGCGGCGGAGCGCCAGGGCGCGATGGCGCGTTACGTCGCCGTGGACGGCCAGGCGGTCGCCGACAGCGATCCCGAGGCCGACGAGGCGCAGGTCGCGGTGACGATCCCGCGCCTCAAGCCCAACGCGAAGCTGGTCGCCACCGAGGCCGGCACCGCGGGCCTGGTGCGCATGCCCGTCGGCGAGGTGGAGTGGGGCGACTCGGGCTTCCGCCAGACCGACTACGTCCCTCCGCACCCGAAGATCTCGGCGGCCACCTGGTGCAGCACCGTGGTCGCCAACTGCGAGGACGTCGCCCGTCGCGTGCGCGAGAAGGCCAACTTCCTCGTCCAGATGATCCGCGCCCCGGTCGGCAGCTCGAACCGCCCCCAGTTCGAGCGGCAGCTGTACAGCCTCATGGCGGCGCTCCCGGCGTTCGAGGCGCACCTCGCCTCGGGCCAGGTGCACCCCTACACGCTGTACGTCTCGCTGTGCACCCTGGCGGCGAACGTCTCGGCGGTCGGCTCGGTCGACGAGATTCCGCGCTTCCCGCGCTACGACCACGACGACACCGGCGAGATCTTCTCGAGTGTCTCTCGCAACTTGATGAACACGCTCGAGATGGGCGTCCAGGAGAACTACACCGAGTTCCGGTTCGACGGCGAGGGCCACAACTTCTCGATCGCGTTCCGCGAAGAGTGGATGGGGCGCAAGCTGGTGCTCGGCATCCTCGGCCAGCCGACGCCCGAGATGATCGCCTGGGCGGAAGATTGCTACATCGGCACCGAGAGCCACATCGAGCCGATGAGCAAGAACCGAGACATCGGCGCGAACCGCGTGCGCGACGACCAGCACGAGGGCCTGCGCCGCCGCCCGGGCACGATCCTCTACACGATCGAGGACCGTCGGTGCATCGAGCCCGGCGAGACGCTGTACGTCTACAACCCGGTGAAGAGCCCGAACGATCCGGCGCCCGCCCGCGTGCTGCTCTACGTGAAGCACGAGACGGACGAGTGAGGCAGGTCGCATGAACGGCGCACAGGTCAGCAAGTCGAACCTGCTCAACAAGCTGCGCGGCTTCTACGCCGTGATCGTGCGGTTGCGGCAGGAGATCGAGCTGGGCGAGATCGAGGTCACCGTCGACCGCGCCCAGGGCGAGCTGCGCGCCTACATGGACGAGCAGCTCTCCGGTGACGACGAGGAGGTCGGCTACCACCTCGGCGAGGCCCTCAAGAAGGTCATGGTGGCGCTGGCCGACGACACGTTCCTGCACCTCGGCTCGCACTGGCCGGGCCGGGCGGCGTGGCTCAGCAACCCGCTCGAGAAGCAGATCTTCGGCACGCAGACCATCGGCGGCGCGTTCTTCCAGCACATCGACGAGCTGCTGGCGACGCGCGACAAGTCGAAAGAAGAGGTGGCGACCGCGTACCTCGTGGCGCTGCTGCTCGGGTTCAAGGGCCGTTACCGGGGGCGCGAGGAGGACAAACTGGTGTCCTACCGCCAACGTCTGGCCTATTTCGTCTCGCTGGGACAGAAGGGGTCGGTCGACGAGAGCAAGCCGATCTTCCCCGATGCCTACGCGCATACGGTGAAGAAGGACCCGTCGGCGATGCTGCCCGACAGCCGGCGCTATGTGCGCCTGCTGGCGATGGTCGTCGTCGGATACATCGGCGCGGCGCACCTCGTCTGGCACGTCCAGACGAACGAGGTCCGCCGGGTCGTCCAGGAACTGAACCTGATCAAGGCCACCAGCCCGGGGAAGCCTTGACCGAGAGGGCGGGCGAGTAGTCATGGCGACGCTCGACGGGGCGAAGAAGAAGCTGGCCGCGACGCGCGGCAAGCCCAGAGAGGCCGACGAGAAGGCCGCGCCGCCCAACAGCAAGCTGGCGGTACAGCGGTCCTTCACCAAGGCCACCCGCGAGCTCGCGAAGATGCTCCGCGGCGACGAAGCGATCTACCGCATCCCGTGGATCGCGATCGTGGGCGAGCCAGGCTCCGACAAGGAGCGCCTGCTGCCGGGCAGCGGCCTCCAGCCGCGCGGCGGCTCCCCGAGCACGTTCGGCCTCGAGGGCGAGACGGCCAACGTCTGGTGGTTCTTCGACAACTCGGTCGTCATCGACTTCTCGTCCGACTACTTCGACGCCAACCTCGCGCCCGCCGCGACGGCGAAGAAGGGCTTCTTCAAGCGCCTCTTCCGCCGCGGTGGCGGCGGTGACGCCGGCTGGGCGACCGTCCTCGACGCGCTGCGCAAGAACCGCCCGCGCCGCCCGCTCGACGCGATGGTGCTCACGATCGCCGTCGAGGACCTGTTCGTGCGCACGCCCGAGCAGACGACCGCGCTCACCCGCCGCGCCGAGGCGCTCGCCGAGCGTGTCCACGCCGCCCGCTTCCAGCTCGGCGTGCAGTTCCCCGTGTACGTCGTCCTCACCGGCTGCGAGCACCTGACTGGCTTCGAGTCGTTCGCCCGCGTCGTGCCCGACCCGGTGCGCGACCAGATGTTCGGCTGGTCGTCGCCGCACGCGCCCGAGGCCGCATACCAGCCGGAGTGGATCGACCAGGCCATCGGCTCGCTCCACGAGTCGACCTGCACCTCGCAGCTCGACCTGCTCGCCGGCGTGACCGACCAGACGGAGCGCGACGCGCTGTACCTGTTGCCGCGCGCGATCCAGCACCTGCGCGACCCGCTGCGCGCGTACCTCGATCCCATCTTCAAGTCGACGACCTACCGCAAGGCCCCCTCGCTGCGCGGCATCTATCTGACGGGCACCGTCGACCTGACGCCGGAGATCGCCGCGGAGGCGTCGAAGCCCGGGGCCAGGCTGCCGGCGCCCGCGGCGCCCGCGCTGATGGACATGCCGCCCTGCTTCGTCCGACAGATCTTCGCCGAGAAGGTCTTCCCCGAGGCGGGCGTCGCGAGCGTCGACGAGGAGCAGAACCGCGCCCTCAGCAAGAAGGTGCGCGGCTACCGCATCGCCCTGGCGGCGGCGGTGGTGCTCGGCGGCACCGGCCTCCTCATCGAGCAATGGCGCACCCGCGGCAAGGTCGAGGAGTTCGCGCCGGCGCTCGAGGAGATCCGCGCCTATCGCTCGCTCGTCCGCACCGGCACCATCGGCACGTCCGAGGAGGTGCGCGAGAAGCCCCGCGACGTCATCAAGGCGCTCATGGCGCTGAGCGGCAACGAGTTCCGCACGCTCACCGCGCCGACGACCTTCTTCGACGACCTCGACGAACAGACGAACCAGTCGCTGTCCTACGTGACGACCGACTGGGCGGCGCGCCCGCTGCGCGAGCGCCTGATCGAGAAGGCCGACGGCATCCTCGCGAACCGCGGGGCGACGGAGGTCAAGGCGACGTTCGCCCGCTCGGCGGCCTCTGCGGCTGCGGGCGCGGCGGCCCAGGCCGGCGCCGGCTCGGTCGCTTCGGCGGTCTTCGGCGGCGGCGCGCTCGAGGGTGACATCGGCGGCCTGCGCGCGGCGGCCGACGAGATCGAGGCGCTGTACGCGAACTTCATCAATTACACGCAGTTCCGGCCCGATCAGGTCGCCTCGCTCTTCGAGTACCTCTACGCCGTCGACTTCTCCGACGCGTTCGACGACAACCCGGCGCTGTACGATCGCGCGAAGCACAGCCGCCAGAAGGCGGGCGATCTGCAGTTCGACGGGTCGTATCGCAACCGTTCGCGCGATCGCATGACGGCGCTCGGGCAGCGCTTTCAGAAGAAGCTCTTCCTCGAGCACCCGCTCCGCAGCGAGCTGCCGCGGCTGGCGCACCTCATCGACACCATCGGCGAGCTCAAGGTCGACGAGTCGCCGTACCGCCGACTCATGGAGATCTCGGACGCCATCGCGGCCCTCGAGAAGCGCATCGACGGCGGCCAGGCCGACTGGCTGCTGGCCGACAAGTTCGATCCCGGCTCGAGCTACAAGGACCTCGTCGAGGTCCTCAACCGGCCCGCCTTCGCCGGCGACGGATCGACCCCCCCATTCGGCGCGGAGTTCGACGCCCAGAACCAGAAGCTGTTCGGCGAGCTGACGCTGACGATCTGGAACCAGACGTCGAAGCTCAGCGGCTCCAGCTCCGAGGGCTTCAAGCTGCTGGCGAAGCCCGACGGCAAGGTCGCGCTCAGCGGCGAGCTCGTCGCCATCCGCGACGCGCTCAAGGATCTGCGACGCCAGCCCTACATCATCGAGGATCAGCGCGCATTCATGCTCGGCCTCGCGGAGAAGGCGGGCGAGCGCAAGGAGTGGAGCTCCGACATCCTCGGCAAGGTCCTGGAGCTCAACGAGAAGTTCCAGGTGTACGTCAAGGGCGACCGCCTCCTGCATCCGGCGCTGCACGGCGCGCTGCAGAAGGCCGCGCGCATGGAGTTCCGGGCGCTCGTCAACGGCATGCTCGTCTACGGGCGACCCGAGACGAAGGCGCTCGAGGACAACCAGGTCGCGCAGACCTACACCGCCGAGTCGATGGCGGCGCTGAAGAAGCGCATCGGCAACCTCGCCGCGCAGACCGACACGATCATGAAGATCCGCGACGTGCTCGACGGGGTGAATCGCGACCTGTCGCTGCCCGAGGACAACGCCGTCTTCAACGCGCTGCGCGACGACGCCGAGCAGCTCATGGAGCAGGTCGACGTCATCCTCACGCAGCGCAAGCTGTACGAGGTGCGCGACGACGACTTCTCGTGGTGGAAGAGCGAGCAGCCTGCCGGCGTGGTCGCCTTCGGCGCGCGCGACCAGAGCGACCTGCTCGACCGCCTCGACAAGCACCGCCAGGCGATCAGCGAGCTGGCCAACGACTTCGCGGGCCCGCTGGTCGGTGTCAAGACGAAGCTCGGAGAACCCTTCGCGAGCCACCCCGACGTCGAGCGCTGGAAGGAGATCCTGCGCGTCCTCGCCGACTATGAGCGCAAGGTGCCCGGCAACGACCTCGAGTCGCTCGAGCGCTTCATCGCCGAGGAGACCAACAAGCTCGAGCTCTCGACCTGCGGTGAGCAGCTGAAGCGCACGATCGAGCGCACCGGCGCGAGCAACGACTTCTTCGACCGGCGCCAGTATCAGATCGCGCGCCGGCTGAACGAGCGCTGCGCGGAGATCCTGCAGCAGGTCACGCTCGAGGGTTATGTCGCGGTCCAGACCTTCTTCAACGACAACCTGGCGGGTCGCTTCCCATTCGCCGAGAGCGAGGCGCCGGCCGAGGCCGAGAACAAGGACGTCGTCGAGTTCTTCAAGAAGTTCGACGAGTACGCCGCCGAGTTCAAGGCGCTGGCCCGCCCGGGTGTGTCGGGCAGCGAGCCGTTCGGCCCCAACAGCGACGAGGTCCTCCGCTTCATCCAGCAGGTCGATGGCGTCCGTCCGCTCTTCGCGGCGATGCTGACGGCCGAGGGCGACAACCCGGACCTCACGCTCAGCGCCGGTTTCGAGTTCCGCGTGAACCGCGAGAACGAGGTGAACGCGAACCAGGTCATCGACTGGTGGGCGACGATCGCCGACATGCGGATCGACCACCGCGACAACAAGAAGGGTGACACCTGGCGCACCAACGATCCGGTCCAGGTGTGTCTGCGCTGGGCGAAGGACGCCGACTTCCTGCCTGCGCCGACACAGCGCAGTGACGAGGCGCGCGTCAACGGCCGCACCGTCTGTTATGCCTTCGGTGGTCGTTGGGCGCTGCTCCGCATGCTCAAGATCCATGCGTCGACGCCGGCGGACCGCGGCCGTCAGCCGTTCCTCCGCCCGCACACCCTGCGGTTCGAGACCGAGACGAGCCTGGCGAAGACGCGCACCGTGGCGACCGGTTTGTTGACAGACCAGCGGGTGTATGTGCGAGTGTCGATCACGCTCGCCGGTGAGAAGTCGGCCTACGAGGTCCCCGACTTCCCGCGCCGCGCACCCGAGCTGAAGAGCTCGTTCCTCAAGAAGAACGGCATCGTCGCCGAAAGCGGCAAGCGCAAGGGATGGTGATGGGATTGAGCCTCGATCTGACGGCGCTGGTGAAGCCGATCTCCATGGATCGGCCGTCGGGGGAGTCCCTCCGGCGCAGCGACGTCTACGATCGCATCAAGGAGGCCCGCCGGGAGGACGACGCGCGTCTGTCACAGGGCGTGTGGAAGACCGACCAGAAGCGGGCCGACTGGGAGACGGTCGCCGGCCTGTGTGTCGATGCGCTGCAGAACCGCTCGAAGGATCTGCGCATCGCCGCCTGGCTGTCCGAGGCATGGCTCAATCTGCACGGGGCCGAGGGCGCCGAGCAGGCGTTCCGTCTCATCCAGAAGCTCGTCGAGGGCTTCTGGGAGAGCCTCCACCCGCCGATGGAGGACGGCGACCTCGAAGGTCGTCTCGCCCCCATCCAGTGGATCAACGAGAAGCTGGCGATCGCCCTGAAGGGCCTGCCGCTGACGAGGCCCGAGACCAAAGAGCCCACGATCTATACGTGGCTCGACTGGGAGCAGGCCTCGGTGCTCGAGCGATCGGGCAAGAAGCCGAAGGAAGGCGAGGTCACGACCGGCAAGTTCATGACCTGCGTGCTCCTGACGCCCCGCGTCTTCTACCAGGAGACCGAGAAGGCCCTCGGCAACCTCTGGGACGCGACGACGGATCTCGAGAAGACGATCGACAAGCGCGCGGGCAAGCCGGTCGCCTCTCTGTACCAGCTGAAGGAAGTGCTCACCGCCATCCGCAGCTTCGTACAGAAGGCGCTCGACCAGAAGGCCGAAGAGGAGCCCGAGGCCGTGCCGACAGAGACCGCAGCCGACGGCGGCCAGCCTGTGTCGCCGGCCGATGAGCCGCGCCAGGGCCAGGGAGGCCCGGGCGTGCGCTGGGGACCCATCCGCAACCGCGCGGAGGCGTACCAGCGCCTGGCCGAGGCCGCCGACTACCTGTTGCGTACGGAGCCCCACAGTCCGACCGCCCTGCTCGTCAAGCGCGCGGTGAACTGGGGCAACATGACGTTCACCGAGCTGATCCAGGAGCTGGTCATCGACCAGCGCGACTTGGGCGCGATCTACTCGCTCTTGGGTATCAAGGGCGACAAGAAGTAGGAGGGATCGCAAGGGGGCGCGACGGCGCGCGACTCAGCACGGCGTTGAATGGCGGGGGCGGGATGTCCCGGTCTCGCCGGTGGACGAGTGCTCGGCCTCATGGACGAGCCGGTGGGAGAGGACATGGCTGACCAGACTCAGCAGAGGATCGGGCGGGTTCGACCGCCCAGAGTTCAGATCACGTACGACGTCGAGATCGGTAACGCCATCCAGGTGAAGGAACTGCCCTTCGTCGTCGGCGTTCTCGCGGATCTCGCGGGCGACAACACCAGCGGCAAGAAGCTCAAGGACCGCAAGTTCGTCGAGATCGACAACGAGTCGTTCGACGACGTCCTCGAGAGCGTCGAGCCGACGCTGAACTTCGTCGTGCCCAACAAGCTCGACGAGACGAGCGAGAACATCCCGGTCTCGCTCAAGTTCGGCAAGCTCGGTGACTTCCATCCGATGGCTCTGATCCGTCAGGTGGACAAGCTCCGCGAGACGTACGAGAAGCGCAAGGCGCTCAACGCACTGCTGGCGCAGATCTACATCAACGACGACCTGGCATCGGCGCTCAACGAGGTCATCACCTCGAGCGCCTCGGACGACGACCTCCGCGGCAAGCTTCAGGAACTCCTGAAGAAGCTGGCGTGACGAGAGGGATGGGGGAGGCCTGAGATGGCGACCAAACCGACCGGTGGTGGTGGCGACAAGCCGACCGAGGCGGCGGCGGCTCCCGCGGCGGCGCCCGCGGCGGCCGGCGACCTCCTGGGCGCGGTCATCGCGGAGTCCCAGAAGGCGGGCGCGCGTGACCAGCTGAAGGCGTTGCTCGAGCGCGCGATCAGCTCGGGTGTGTCCGAGGGCGCAGCCGACAAGAAGAAGACGATCCGCAACGCGATCCAGCTGATCGAGGGTCAGATCAAGACCCTCGACCAGCGGCTGAGCCTGCAGCTCAACGAGATCCTGCACAACCAGCGCTTCCAGACCCTGGAGGCGACCTGGCGCGGGATGAAGTACCTCGTGGCGAAGACCGACACGGGGACGCAGCTCAAGATCCGCGTGCTGCACGCCACGAAGGAAGAGCTGCTCAAGGACATCGAGAACGCGAGCGACTTCGACCAGAGCAAGCTGTTCAAGCTGGTCTACGAGTCGGAGTTCGGCACGTACGGCGGCGCGCCCTACAGCGTGCTCGTCGGCGGCTACGAGTTCGGCAAGAGCAACGCCGATCTCGACCTGCTCATGGGCATCTCGAACATCGCGGCGGCGGCCCACGCGCCGTTCCTCTCGGGTGCCTCGCCTGATCTGTTCGGTCTGCAGAGCTTCGAGAAGCTCGGCGAGCCGCGCGATCTCGCGAAGCTCTTCGAGACGAACATGGAGAAGTGGAACCAGTTCCGCAACATGGATGACTCGCGGTACGTCGGTCTGACGCTGCCGCACATGCTGATGCGCCTGCCCTATGGCAAGGCGACCGATCCCGTGGACGGCTTCGACTTCGAAGAGGACGTCGACGGCAGCGACTCGTCCAAGTACCTGTGGGGCTCGGCTTCGTTCGCGCTCGGTCAGCGCATCACGAACGCGTTCTCGCTCCACAAGTGGTGCGCGGCCATCCGCGGCGCCGAGGGCGGTGGCATGGTGGAGGGTCTGCCCCTCCACAAGTTCCGCACCGACGAGGGCGACATCGCGACCAAGTGCCCGACCGAGGTCAGCATCACCGACCGTCGCGAGAAGGAGCTCGCCGATCTGGGCTTCATCCCGCTGGTGTTCTGCAAGAACACCAACTACGCGACGTTCTTCGGGGCGCCGACCACCAACAAGCCCAAGACGTTCGACAGTGATGCGGCGAACGCGAACGCGCGTATCTCCGCCCAGCTGCCGTACATCCTCGCGGCCTCGCGCTTCGCGCACTATCTGAAGGTGATCGTGCGCGACAAGATCGGCTCGTTCGCGACGCGCGACGATGTCGCGTCGTTCCTGAACCGCTGGATCATGCAGTACGTCCTGGGACGCGACGACGCCGGCCAGGACCTCAAGGCGAAGTTCCCCTTGCGCGACGCCCGCGTCGACGTGTACGACGTTCCTGGCAAGCCGGGGGCGTACAGGGCCGTGGTCTACGTGCGGCCGCACTTCCAGCTGGACGAACTGTCGGCCTCCATCCGTCTCGTGGCCGACCTCCCGCCCCCTGCGGGCTGAGAGAGCACAGGCGTGACCCCTCGGGCGGCTGAGGGGTCACGCGGTTTCCAACCGGGGGTGAGAGCCCCCACAGCGGAGAGGAACGGACATGGCCACGAACATGTTCATCAAGTACGAGAATCCCGCCGTCGACGGCGGGAGCACCTCGAAGGGCCACGAGACCGAGATCGAAGTCATGGCGTGGAACCACGGCTTCGTTCAGCCCACGTCGTCGACCCGCAGCAGCGCGGGCTCCGGCACGGTGGAGAAGGCGAAGCACGGGCAGTTCACGTACACGCAGTACATGGACGTCTCGCTCGACGACCTCCTCAAGATCAACTGGTCCGGTCAGCACGTCGACAAGGTCACCTTCACGGCCTACCGCTCCTCGGGTGACGTCGGCGGGTCCCAGATGGGCGTGCCCTATCTGAAGGTCGAGATGGAGTCGGTGGTCATCTCCAACCTCTCGGTGAGCGCGGGCGTGGGTGATCTGCCCATGGTCTCGGTCTCGCTGGATTACGGCAAGATCACCTACACCTACACTCAGTCGGATCAGACCGAAGGCACCACCGCTGCGCCGCAGGCCGTGTCGCACGACCTGAGGACGAATGTGGTCGCGTGATAGCGACCCCGATCAGCGTCGGGTCCGGGCCTCCATCCTGGACCGGCTGATCGACGAGGAGCCGGGCAGCACGCCCGAGCGCCCTCCGTTCCGTGTACAGACCCGCGCCGAATACGGTCGCTCGATTCAGCGCGACCTGTTCTGGCTGCTCAATACGCGCAGCCTGGCGCGGGTCCACACGGACAACCCCCCCGAGGGGCGGAGCGTGCTCGAGTTCGGGCTGCCCGACTTCACGCATCTCTCGCCGGCGTCCTGGGAGGATCGCCAGAAGCTGGCGAAACAGGTGCGGGAGGCGATCAACGCCTTCGAACCGCGCCTGAAGGTACGCAAGGTCACGGTCGAGCCCATGGAAGGGCAGCACCGGTCCCTGGTGGCATTCATCGAGGCCCTGTTGTTGGGCGACTCGGTGCAGGAGCCGGTCTCTTTCCGCCTCGTGCTCGATTCCGCTCAGGGGAGCGTACGGGTCGATGGCCGCTGACGCCGAGGCGGAGCTCCTCGAGAGATACCGAGAAGAGCTCCTGTTCCTGCGACGCATGGGCGTGAAGTTCGCGCGGGCCTATCCGCGCATCGCTCGGCGTCTCGAGCTGGGCGACGGCCCGAGCCCCGATCCGCACGTGGAGCGGCTGCTGGAGGGCGTGGCGTTCCTGACGGCGCGCATCCAGCACAACCTCGAGGGCGAGCTGCCCGAGGTCACCGCCGGTCTGCTCGGGTACCTCTACCCGCACTTCACGTGCCCCGTGCCTTCGATGGCCATCGCGAAGCTCGCGCCCGCCGACGACGGGGCGGGCATGACGACCGGCCTCGACGTGCCGCGGCACACGAAGCTGTTCGTCGAGACGACGTTCCAGGCGCGCACGGCGCGCTTCCGGACGGCCTTCGCCACGACGCTGTGGCCGCTGAAGGTCGAGGAGGTGCGGCTCGAGAGCCCGAACGCGTACGACTTCCTGACCGGCCGCGGCTACGCGGGGGTGCAGGCGGTCCTGCGGGTGAGGCTGCGCACGGTCGCCGCGCCGATCCGCGAGCTCGCGCCACAGTCGCTGCGCTTTCATCTGTACGGCGAGCAGGCGACGACCGGCACGCTCTACGAGCTGTTGACGTGCAGTCTGTCGAAGGTGGTCTGTCTGCCCGACGGCCGCAAGCCGGTCCGCGGACAGACCCTGAAGGCGGCGACGGTGCGTCCGGTGGGCTTCGAGCCCGACGAAGAGGTGCTGCCGACGCCGCCCCACGGGCTGCGCGGGTACACGCTGCTGCAGGAGTACTTCGCGTTCCCGGAGAAGTATCTGTTCGTCGACGTCGAGGGTCTCAGCACCGACGAGGCCGAAGAGACGGTCGACCTGCTGTTCCTGCTGACGGGGGCGCCCAAGCGACGTCTGTCGCTCGGGCCCGACAACTTCCAGCTCGGTTGCACCCCGATCATCAATCTGTTCGACAAGATCAGCGAGCCGATCCACCTCGATCAGCGCCAGTTTCAGTACCGCGTGAATCCGGACTCGCGCTGGGAGCGCACGACGGAGATCCACTCCGTCAGGACGGTGACCGACAGCCTGACGCCGGATGGCGAGGGGCTGGTGATCGCGCCGCTGTACAGCCTGACCCACCCGGCGGTCGAAGAGGTCGTCTACTGGGACGCGCGACGGCAGCCGTCGCGCTCGGCCGAGACGCCGGGCACCGATCTGTACATGTCGTTCGTCGACGCGGGGCTCGAGCACCGGCTGCCGCCCGTGCGCACGCTGCGCGTCCACGCCCTCTGTACGAACCGCGACCTGCCACAGCATCTCGATCAGGGCGAGCGGCTGCACGTCGAGGACGGTCCGAACTGTACGGTGACGTGCCTGACGCGCCCGACGGCGCAGCTCACGCCGCCGCTCCAGGGAGAGACGCTGTGGCGTCTCGTCTCGCACCTGGCTTTGAACCATCTGTCGCTGCCCGACGGCGAGGGCGCCACCGAGGCGCTCCGCGAGCAGCTGCGGCTCTACGAGTTCACGAGCCCCATCTCGATCGAGCCGCAGATCCTCGCGATCCAGAAGGTGAGACGAGAGACCGTGGCCCTGCGCGCCGATCAGGGCGCCTGGCGGGGCTTCTGTCGCGTGAACCGCATCACGGTGCAGGTCGACGAAGAGCGCTTCTCGAGCACTTCGCCCGTGCTGCTCGGCTACGTGCTGCACCACTTCTTCGGTCTGCACGCGTCGGTCAACGTCTTCACGCAGCTCGCGCTCGAGTCGCGCCAGCGCGAAGGGACCTGGAAGCGATGGCCTCCCATGATTCCCCAAACGCGGGAGTGAACGGCTACTTCAAGCCGGCCTGGCGATACAACTTCTTCCAGGCGGTGAAGCTCATCGAGTCGGTCGTGCGCGAACAGCGCCGGCTCGCGGGGCAGACCGAGGTGATGCCGGCGGGCTCCACCACCGATCCCGAGGAAGAACCGATCCGGTTCCGGTCCCGCGTCACGCTCGCCTTCCCGGCGAGCGACCTCTACGACATCGACATGCAGCCGAAGGACGGCGGTCCGCCCGTGATGACCGTCGACTTCATGGGGCTGGCCGGCGCGCGCGGGCCGCTGCCCGACTTCTGGGTCGAGTTGCTGCGCGACCGCGAACGACTGGGCGACCACGGGTTGAAGGCGTTTCTCGACATCTTCAACCACCGGCTGATCTCGCTGTTCTACCGGGTACGCCAGCGACACCGGCCGACGCTGCACACAGGGCCGATCGAGTCGCATCCGTTCAGCCGCTATCTGCTCGCCTTCGCCGGCCTGGGCACGCCGGCCGCGCGGGCGGTGTTCGAGGAGCCGGTGACGCAGGGCGGCCTCGAGCTCAAGGCGCGTGATCTCATCCTCTATGCCGGTCTGATGTGGAACCGCGACCGGTCGCTGGCCGGCCTCGAGCGCGTGCTCACGCATGCGCTCGGCCTGAAGGTGAAGGGCAGGCCGCTCCGGGGACGCTGGCTGCGGATTCCGGAGGACGAGCGGACGCGGCTGAGCGCCAACGGCGACGCCAGCAACCGGCTCGGGCTCACGGCGGTCGCTGGATCGCGCATCTACGACCTGCAGGCTGGGTTCGAGCTGCGCCTCGGCCCGATGAAGTGGGACGAATTCGCCGACTACCTGCCTTCCGGTGCACGCTCCGGGGCCTTGGTGAAGCTGGTGCGTTTCTACACGCGCTCGGCCTTCGACTTCCATACGACGCTGGTGCTGGAAGCGGCGTCGGTCGAGCAGCGTCCCGCGTTGAGCGCGCGCGGCGGCCCGCGGCTCGGGTGGACGTCGTGGGCGCTGTCCCGGCCGCTTGCGCCGGAGCGCGGAAACGTCGAGGTGTCGGTGAGCGTGAAGCCGACCAGTGAGGAAGCTGCCGGGTGAGCATGGACTACGATCTGAAGGCGATCATCGGGACGCTGAACCCGGTGTGTCGTCAGAGCCTCGAGGACGCCGCCGGCCTGTGTGTGTCGCGCGGTCACTACAACATCGAGATCGAACACTTCCTGCTGAAGGCGCTCGAGCGCACGAACACCGACATGCGCCGGGTGCTGCAACACTATGGCATCGATCCGGCGGAGCTGAAGCGCGAGCTCGAACGCGCCCTGGCGACGTTCAAAGAGGGCAACGGCAAGGTGCCGACGTTCTCCACGCACATGCCTGCGATGCTGCGGGAGGCGTGGCTGATCTCGTCGCTGCACCTGCAATCGACACGTGTGCGCTCCGGTGGCGTGATGCTGGCGCTGCGGGTGGTCGAGGGCGTGCGCGACCTGATCACGCAGTCGGCGCCGTGCCTGCGGCGCATCGACCCGGACACGCTGCGGCAGGAGCTGCCGGATCTGGTGCGCGACACCGGCGAGTCGGCGAGCTCGTCGATGCCCATCGGCAGCCAGCCGCCTTCGCCCGACCTGGCGCCGGCGGCGATGGCGGTCAAGACGCCGCACCTCGACCAGTACACGATCGACCTCACGCAGAAGGCGCGCGACGGCAAGATCGACCCGATCCTCGGTCGCGACGGCGAGATCCGACAGGTCGTCGACATCCTCACGCGGCGCCGTCAGAACAACCCGATCCTCACGGGCGAGGCCGGCGTCGGAAAGACCGCCGTCGTCGAGGGCCTGGCGCTGCGCATCGTGTCGGGCGACGTGCCCCCCGCGCTGCGCAACGTGTCGCTGCGCACGCTCGACCTGGCCCTGTTGCAGGCGGGCGCCGGCGTGAAGGGCGAGTTCGAGAACCGGCTGAAGTCGGTGATCGCCGAGGTGAACGCCTCGGTGCAGCCGATCATCCTGTTCATCGACGAGGCGCACACGATGATCGGCGCCGGCGGGCAGGCGGGGCAGGGCGACGCGGCCAACCTGCTGAAGCCGGCGCTGGCGCGCGGCGAGCTGCGCACGATCGCGGCGACGACCTGGGCCGAGTACAAGCGCTACTTCGAGACCGATTCGGCGCTCGCGCGGCGCTTCCAGGTGGTGAAGGTCGAGGAGCCCTCGGCCGAGAACGCCATCGCGATGCTGCGCGGCCTCGCCACCTACCTCGAGAAGCACCACAAGGTGCGCATCCTCGAGGAGGGCATCCACGACGCGGTGCACCTCTCGCAGCGCTACATCACCGGACGGCAGCTGCCCGACAAGGCGATCAGCGTGCTCGACACGGCTTGCGCCCGCGTGGCGCTGGGCCAGCGGAGCACGCCGGCGCTCGTCGAGGACGCCAAGCGCAAGGTCGAGCGCTACCAGGCCGAGGTGGAGCAGCTCGAGCGGGAGGAGGCGGTCGACGCGGACCACCGCGCGCGGCTGGCCGAGCTCCACGAGGAGATGGAGGCCGCCAACAAGGAGTTCCTCGAGCTCGAGAGCCGCTGGCACGCCGAGCGCGACATCGTCGAGAAGATCCGCAATCTCGAAGAGGAGATCGAGGCGGGCGCGCCCGATCCCGACGCCGTGCGCCGGAAGCTCCGCAACGAGCGCGAGCGGCTGGCGCTGCTGCAGGGCGAGGAGCCGATGGTGCCGGTCTACGTCGACCGGCGCATCGTGGCCTCGGTCATCTCGGGGTGGACGGGCATCCCGGTCGGGAAGATGAAGGCCGACCAGGTGGGGATGGTGCTCGAGCTCGAGAGGCGCATGGCCGACCGCGTGATCGGCCAGCCGCAGGCGCTCGACGTCATCGCTCGGCGCATCCGTACGTCGCGCGCCGTGCTCGACGACCCCGGCAAGCCGGTGGGTGTGTTCCTGCTCGTGGGGCCGAGCGGCATCGGCAAGACCGAGACCGCGATCGCCCTCGCCGACCAGCTGTACGGCGGCGAGCGGAACATGATCACGATCAACATGAGCGAGTACCAGGAGGCGCACACGGTCTCCCAGCTCAAGGGCGCGCCGCCCGGATACGTCGGCTTCGGCCGGGGTGGCGTGCTCACCGAGGCGGTGCGCCGGCGTCCGTACACGGTGGTGTTGCTCGACGAGGTCGAGAAGGCCCACCAGGACGTGCTCGAGCTGTTCTATCAAGTGTTCGACAAGGGAACGCTCGAGGATGGCGAGGGCGTCGTCGTCGACTTCAAGAACACGATCATCCTGCTCACGTCCAACGTCGGAACCGACGAGATCGCGCGCCGGTGCGTCAAGGGGGCGCGGCCCGACGCCGAGGAGCTGACGGAGGCGCTGCGGCCGATCCTGATGAAGCGCTTCCCGGCGGCGTTCCTCGGCCGCCTGGTGACCGTCCCGTTCTACCCGCTGCGCGAGGAGGAGCTGAAGCTCATCACGCGCCTGAAGCTGGGGCGCATCCAGAAGCGCTTCGCGCTGAACCACAAGGCCCAGCTCACGTTCGACGGGAGCGTCGTCGACGCCATCGTGTCGCGATGCACGGAGACCCACACCGGCGCCCGGAACATCGACCACATCCTCAGCCACAGCCTGCTGCCGGGCCTGTCGACGGCGGTGCTCGAGCGCATGGCGTCGGGGCACGCGATCGCCGACCTGCGCATCGTGAGAGGCCGGCGCTCGGATTTCGCGTTCGTCGACGGCGAGGGGCGCGCGGTCGGCGGGACGGAGCCGCGCGCGTCCGAGCCCGAGGCCGAGCCGGAAGAGGAGCCGGAGCCAGCGCCGCCCGAGCCCGAAGCGGCGCGGCGGGCGACGCCGGACGCGGAAGCGGCGGAGGCGCGCTCCGCGCCGGCTGCCCCGCCGGTCGAGACCGCGGCGCCGGCGGACGAGCCGCACGACACTGCCCCTTCGCCCGCCGCGGCCGGTCGTGCGCCGGCCGAGACCGCGGCCGACGGCGGCGAGCCCCCCTCCGACGACGGCGGCACGTGGCTGCAGCGCATGGTGGCGTCGCTGTCCGGGCGGCGCCGCGACCCCGAGCGCGGCGACAAGGAAGAATAGCCGCGAATTTGTGGTGCCGTTCCGATGCTGCTAGAAGTTTTCAGGGCGAACCGTCTCGTCCGGTGAGCACGGATGCTCTTCTCCTGCGAGACATGTGGGACGCGTTACCGCGTCCCCGACGACAACGTCGCGCACAAGGTCCTGCGCCTGCGGTGCCGGCATTGTCGCGACTGGATCGCCATCGGCGAGGCGCCGCGCCACGCCGATGGGGCCGCCGGCAAGGCGTCCGCGCAGCCGGACGACGACCGGCCGACGTGGTTCGTCCACCTCGACGGCCAGCGGCAAGGGCCGATCACCACCGCGGCGATCGCGGCGCTGGTCGCCGCCCGGCGCGTCGACCGCGAGACGCTCGTCTGGCGGGCAGGACTGCCGGCTTGGGTGAGCGCTGGCGCGAGCGAGGAGCTGCGGGCGGCCTTCGAGGCGCTCGACGCGCCCGCTGCCACTGCGCCGTCCCACCCGGAGGAAGAGGGCAACTGGTCCTTCGAGGAGGCCGCCGCGCCCGTCCCGGCTGAAGGCGAGGCGGCGCCGGCGCCCGACGCGGAGTGGCCCTTCGACGACCTGGACCGCTCGCTCGCCGAGGACGCCTCGCAGGGGTCGCTGGTCCCCCCGGAAGAGCTGCCCGCTTCGATGTTCCCGGCAGGCCGCGTGCCGCAAGCGGCGCCTGCCGAGATCGGCGACGGCCTCGCCGCGGCGGCGCCCACCGCGCCGGCCAATCTCGGCGACGAGCTCGCCGAGGTCGACTTCCTGCTCGAGTCGGGCCTGACGGACGACGCGCGCGAGCTCGTGGACGAGTTGGCGCGGCGCCACGCCAGCCACCCCGACGTGCGCGCGCGGCGCGAGCGCCTGACGGTGATCGACGGCGGCACGAGCACGGAGATGCCCGTCGTGCGCATCGTCGAGCCGCCCGCACCCGACGACGGCGTCTGGTTCATCCACGTCGCCGACGCGCTCGACGGCCCGTACGGCCTGCGCGAGCTGGCGCGCATGCACGGCGCGGGGCAGCTCGCCGCCGATGCCCTCGTATGGCGCGAGGGGATGTCGGGCTGGCTGGCGCTCTCCCAATTGCCCGAAATCGTTGAGCTCATTGGCCCTGTCGAGACGCGGCCGGGGTGGCCCGCGACGCCGCCGGTCCCGCCGCCTGCGGTGGAGGCGCCGCCCACCTCGGGGAACGAGGGGCTCGAGCTGGGCTCGCTCCCGGGTGCCGACTGGTCGGACGATGTTCCCTCGCTCGGATTGCTGCGCGCGGACCAGGCGATCGCCGCGCCGGCGCCCGCGCGCCGCCAGACGGGTCCCCTCACGCAGCTGGGTGCGCCGGAGCCGGTCCGCCGGCCCACGCTCCCCCTCGCGCCCGTTTCCGGCAGCCGCATCGAGCCGATGGCGCCCACCGACGCGCCGGCCGCGGTCGCGCCCATCTTCCCGGACGACAACATCTCGCCCGACGCGCCGACGCCCCTGCCGACCGAGAACATCGAGGTCCGCCCCGCGGTCGAGAACGATGGCGGCTGGCCGGTGACGCCGGAAGGCGTGCGTACCGAGCGCCGCACGGCCGCATGGTTCTCGCCACTCGCGAGCGTCCCGCGCGAGGAGGCGCCGAGCCGTCCGGCGGCGCCTTCGCTGTTCGGGGGCGCCGGCGAGCCGGAGGTCGAGGGCGGCTGGTCGATGCTCGGAGGGGACGAGGCCGAGGAGCCGCCCGCGGCCGAGGACATCGCGCTGGCGGCCACCGCGCCCGCTCTGTCGGTGAATGACATTCAGCGGGCGCTGGTGCAGGCGCGCCGGGCCGCGCCCGCGCCGCCTCCGGAGGAGAGCTTCGAGGGGCTCGACGAGCTCGAGGCGCAGATCGACAGCTGGGGCGCGGCGCTCGCCCCCGCGCCCGCCGGCGAGCCGTCGTCCGATGACGATGCCGGGTCGCTGGGCGGCGACTTCGACTCCTCGTCCCTGGGGCAGACGGCGGTCGGGGTGCCAGTGGAGGCGCTGCCCCTCGATGGCGAGGGCGGATGGCCACGCGCCGAGGGGTCGCTGGCGGACGTCGGGGCGCCTCTGCCGGCGCGGTTCGCCGACCGGGCCGCGATCGCCGAGACCGTCGAGATGGCGCGTCCCCAGGCTCGTCCGGCGGTCGACGCGCTCGAGTGGTTCGGTGAGGTGCCGACGCCCGCTCCACCCGGGAGCGAGCCCGGGCACGCACACGCGGCGCCCCCGGAGAAGGCCGGGGAGGTCGTGGCGCTGGCGCGCTCCGAGGGTTGGTTCGACGACGCGCCGCCCGATTCGCTGATCGCGCGGCTCGCGGACGCCCGCCTCGAGTCCGCGCCGCCGGCGGCCGCGCCCGCCGCGGATTCGCTGTTCGGCGTGATGACGCCGCCGTTCGCCGACATGAGCTTCAGCGCCGAGTCCGTCGACCGTGCGCTCGTCCTCGACGAGTCGCCGGCGGTGGCGCCGGCGCCTGCCGACGTCGACGCGAGCTGGAGCGCGGAGTCGATCGAGCGCGCCATCGCCGGCGCCGAGTCGGACGTGCCGACGGAGGCCGCGCCATCGGCGCCGGCCGCGGCGGCGGAGGACGAGGTCTGGCTCGCCGAGGACTCGATCGTCCGCGCGCTCGACGGCGTCGAGATGCCGCTGTCCGACGCGGCGACGCACGAAGGACCGGTGGCGGCTGCCGAGGCGCCGGACTGCGCGGCGTCGGCGAGCGGACCGCCGCGGGTCGACGCCGCCGCCGTTCCGGAGGCGCCGGCGTCGAGCGTCGGGTCGGCGGCAGCCGCGACGGCGTGGGCGTCGGACGCGCTGGCGGCGGAGCTGGCGCGCGACGAGGCAGTGGCCGCGGCGGACGCGCCGGCGGCGGAGCTGGCGCGCGACGAGGCGCTGGCCGCTGCGGACGCGCCGGCGGCGGCGTGGGAGTCGGACGCGCTGGCGGCGGAGCTGGCGCGCGACGAGGCGCTGGCCGCTGCGGACGCGCCGGCGGCGGCCACGGTGCTCGACGAGGCGTTGGTCGCTGCGGACGCGCCGGCGGCGGCCACGGTGCTCGACGAGGCGTTGGCCGCTGCGGACGCGCCGGCGGCGACGTGGGAGTCGGACGCGCTGGCGGCGGAGCTGGCGCGCGACGAGGCGTTGGCCGCTGCGGACGCGCCGGCGGCGACGTGGGAGTCGGACGCGCTGGCGGCGGAGCTGGCGCGCGACGCTTCGCTGGCCGCCGCGGACGCTTCCTGGCGTGACGAGCCCCCGGCGGCGGACGCTGGCAACGCGCCGGCGGCGACGCCGGTCGCAGAGGAGCCAGCCGCGGCGTGGGCGTCGGACGCGATGGCGGCGGAGCTGGCGCTCGACGCTTCGCTGGCCGCCGCGGACGGCGCCGACATCGCTCCGGCCTCGATGAGTGGGGTCGCGGCCGCGCCCGTCGACGGCGTGACGCCGCTTCCGGCGAAGGCGCTCGTGGCAGGGCCACCGCTCGTCGCAGGTCTCGCGAGCGCAGCCGAGCCGGCGGGCGCCCTCCCGTGGGACTCGGACCTGTTGGCGGCGGAGCTGGCGGCCGAGGTCGACGAGGCCCTCGCCGGCGGCGAGGTCGCTCCCGCCCCCGACGAAGCCGCGGCGCTGGTCGAGGCCGTCGACGCCGCGTTCCAGCGCGTTGCGGTCGAGGACGAAAGTTCGAGCGATTCCGAGGGTTTCGAGTCACTCGACGAGCGCGAGGCGTCCGTCGAAGCGGTGCGCGCGGCGGCGGACACGGCGGGCTGGTTCGACGACGCCTCGTTGCCGGCGCCGCTCTTCGGCGAGGCGTCGCCGACGATGGATCCGATGCTCGCGGCGGCGGCCGCGACGGACGTCTCGAGCGCGGTTGCGGCCGCCGCCCGGTTCGAGGGGGATCTCGTCGAGGCGAGCGAGGCGGCGCCTGCGTCGGTCGCCGCGGGATCGTCTCCTGTGCGGATCGCCGACGAACAGCACGCGATGGAGTTGCCGTCGCTGGCGTCGGCGCTCGAGGGCGACGAGGAGTTGCCGTCGCTGGCGTCGGCGCTCGAGGGCGACGAGGCGTTCGGCGAGCGTCTGCGGGACGAGGCGGCGTCGGACGTCCGGCGAGACGACGACTCGGCGGAGGGGGCCGCGGTCGACGAAGGCGAGGACTTGGAGGAGCTGTCGTCGCTGGTCGCCGTGCTCGAAGAGGACGAGGAGTACGAGGTCGACCTCGGCTCGCTCTTCGTTCCGCTCGATCGGGTGAGCCCGGTGGCCGACGCGGCGCCGGCTGGCCAGCCTGATGCGCCCCCGGCGGCGACCGCGTCCCTGGGGGCGATGTTCGCGGACGGCGACTTCCCGGCGGAGGGAGCGGCACCGGCGGTTGAGGCGCACGTGGTCGAGCCGGACGCCGGAGGCGCGAGTGCGCTGGGCGACGCAGGCACCGGTGCCGACGCCTGGGCGGCGGCCGCAGCCGACGCGAGCCCCTCGGTGGAAGTCGCGCACGCGGTGATGCCGGGTGACGGCGCGCCGGACGAAGCATTCGGGCGGGAGGCGCCGGTCGGTGCCGGCGAGCCCGCCGAGAGCGGAGACGCCTCTGCGGCGAATGGCGATGAGCTCCTCCATGCCGCGCCGCACGACGCGCTCCCCGCGGACGCTCTTCCTCCCGGTGTGACTCCCGACGGCGCCGAGGGCGCGCCGACGTCCGGGGCCGCACCGGAGAGCGCCGAGTCGGAGCAGGCGCGCGTCGACGGCGTCGGGGACGGCGAGGCGCAGGCCGAAGGCGCGTGGAACGACGAGGCGCAGGCCGACGGCGCGCGGCACGACGAGGCGCAGGCCGACGGCGCGTGGAACGGCGAGGCGCAGGCCGACGGCGCGCGGAACGACGAGGCGCAGGCCGACGGCGCGTGGAACGGCGAGGCGCAGGCCGACGGCGCGTGGAACGAGCAGGCCGCACCCGAGGGCGCGTGGAGCGGCGAGGCGCAGGCCGACGGCGCGTGGAACGGCGAGGCGCAGGCCGACGGCGC
>CAUJDF010000060.1 GCA_963169045.1 Myxococcota bacterium | reverse complement strand
CTGTCCGAGGGATGGAGTGCAGCGCCATCGTCGACAGCTGCGCCCTCCTTGGCGCCATGAGCGCGCACGACGCGACGAAGGCGGAAGAGCTGTCGGAACGCATCGTCGCCATGCGGACCAGGATGTGCCGCTGACCGGCCGAGCGCGTGGCGCGTGGCGCGTCACCGAGCGCGGTCACGTTCACGGCCACGTCCACCTCCACGTCCACGACGGCGTCGCAGTCGCGCCCCGCTCAGGCGGATTTGTCAGGCGCTCTCATTCGTGCGCAGGCGCGTGAAGGGGCGCGAGGACTGGTACCTGCAGGTCGCGTCGCTCGGGGCGAGACAGCAGCCGTCGCTCGGCCCCGACTCCGAGGCGCGCCGCGCCGAGGTCGGCTCGAGTCACAGCAGGCCGGCGCGGTATAGCCACGCGGCCGCGGCGCCGGCGACCGTCGGCGGCAGCGGCCCGTCGAACGCGATCTCGCGCGGCGCCGGGCCGTCGCGGGTGATGCCGACGCGCTCCACCGTCACCAGGGCCGAGCCCGGCACCGGCGGCCACGACGTCTCGAGCGGCGGGGCGTCCGCCGGAAGCGGGAAGTCGAAGCGCGCGACGGGCCGGTCCCCGGCGTCGAAGAGCGTGGCGTCGGCGTGGACGTAGCGGCCGAGCACGGCCTCGCCGTCGCGCAGCGCGATGTCGGGGACGGCGACGCCCCAGGTCGCGAGGAGCTGTCCGAGGCTCCACGCGGTCTTGCCTTTGGCTTCGAGCACCTTCGTGGACGCGCGGTCCATCCAGTCGACGACGTGGCCGACGCGGACGACCTCGTCGCGCGCGGGGTCGAGCGCGAAGGCGCCGCCGCGCCCGCCCACCGTGCCTGCGACCTCGTACACGTAGACCGGGCGCCCGTCGCGGGGCGTCGTGAGCCGGTAGTCGCTCCACGCCTGCAGCAGCGGGCCGAGCGCGAACCGGCCGCCGCCGAGGAACGCGACCGACGCGTGGCAGCCGTACACCTGGATGTCGCGCCACGAGGCCCGCTCGGCGACCTCGCGGCGGCGATCCATCAGCAGCGGGAAGTGTTCGAGGACGAGACGCAGATCCCAGTGATGGGGATCGGACGACAGACCTGCCGACATGACTTCGCTCCATCGCACACGGCGTGACCACCTGCCCCATCGGGGTGGTTGGTGCCGGGTCGGTGTGCGTTGCTGCGCAGATCCGACCACGCTACGATCTGCGTCCGGAGGCAGAAGATGCGCACGACGCTCGACATCGACGACGAGGCACTCGCCGAGGCAATGAAGTTCGCTGCGGGGCGTACGAAGACGGAGGTCATCAACGAGGCCCTGCGCACGTTCGCCCGCCGCAAGCGCCGGAAGGAGCTCCTCGACTGGCGCGGCAAGGCCCCCTGGGACGGTGACCTGGACGCGCTGCGGCGCCGCACGTGAGGGTGCTCGTCGACACGTCCGTCTGGGCCGACTTCTTCAACGGCCACGACTCGGCGGAGGCGCGGACCCTGGCGCGACTCATCGCAGACGAGGACGAGGTCCTCACGTGCGGAGTGGTGGTCGCGGAGGTGTTTCAGGGATTGCGCGCGGACGCCAGCCGCTCTGCGCTCGAAGTCTACTTCCGCGAGATGCCGTACCTCGCGACGCGCGACCCGGACACCTGGCTCGAGGCCGCCGCGCTCTTCCGAGGGCTCCGAAGGCAGGGCGTCACGATCCGCTCGACCATCGACTGCGTCGTCGCCCGTCTCGCCGAGGAGCATGACGTCCTGCTCCTCGCGAAGGACCGCGACATCCGCTTCATCCTCGAGTCCGGCCTGTGCGCCGCGAGGGCCGCGCCGCTCACCCCTTGATGCGGTTGTCGTCCGGCGGCGACCCGTCGCGGAAGCGCGACCAGTCGATGCCGAGCTTGCGCATCGTGGAATGTCACGGCCGGCGTGGATCAGCGGCGGCGTCGCCGCAGGAGGGGCGAGGCGACGAGCAGCAACCAGGGGAGGGCGGGGGTGGCGCCGGTGGCGTCGCAGCCGGAGCAGCCCTCGGCCGTCGGCTGCTCGTCTTCGGGGGCGACGCCGCCGTCGGGCGAGCCGCCGCCGCCCGGACCGGCGCCCGGACCGGCGCCCGGGCCCGCGCCGGGACCCGCGCCCGGACCGCCGCCGGGGCCCGCGCCCGGACCGCCGCCCGGGCCGGCGCCCGCGTCCGGATCGCCGCCGGGGCCGCCGCCCGCGGGCACGCACAGCCCGATCGGCACGTCGCAGGTCGGGAACATGGGATCCGCGCAGTCGCTGTCGTCGACGCAGCGCGGGATGCACGCGAACGAGTTGTCGGGCGTGTCGGCGTCGGCGCAGCGGTAGCCCTGCCGGCAGTCCGGGTCGCGCTCGCACGGCTTCAGGCAGTAGCTGCGCCCGAAGACCTTGCCGCAGACCGCGCCCTCGGGGCAGTCGGGCGTGCAGCCGCCGCGGCCGCAGTAGCCGTCGGTGAAGCCGCGGTCCGCCGGCGGCCGCAGGCAGACGAGGCCGTCGCCGCAGTCGGGATCGGCGCGGCAGTCGTCGCCCACCGCCGGCCCGTCGCCGCACTCGTCGTCCTCGTCGTCGACCTGGCCGTCGCAGTCGTTGTCGATCTCGTCGCCGCAGCGCTCCGCCGTCGGCCCGACCTCGCCCTCGCAGGCGCCCCAGCGGCCGTCCTCGCAGCCCTGGCGGCCCGAGCGGCAGATGCCGCGCCCCTGGGTGCCCTCGGGGCCGTCGTAACACTCCCGCGTGTCGGCGGGGCCGCACTCCTGGCCCACGCACTCGCCGAGCTCGCCCCACTGGCATGTCTCGCCGCACTGACGCGTCTGTTGCCCGCCGACACACACCTGCACGTCGACGTCGCCCGGCGCGCAGGCGCCCTCGCCCATGCACGCGCCGCCCTCCCAGCCACAGCGGTCGTTGCAGCGCTCGAGCGACGTGCCGCAGCGCCCGCAGGCGGCCATGCGCTCGTCGCCGGGCGCGCACATGCCCTCGTCCATGCACGGCCCGAAGGCCTCCCACTGCGCGTCGGGCGTGCAGGTGCGGCGCCGTCGGCCGCAGTGGCCGCAGGCCTCCTCCTCGACGGAGCCGGGCTCGCAGCCGGCGGTGAGCACGCGCAGCTGCGCGTCGTAGAAGTTGAAGTCGTTGCCGTTGCGCGGGGCGACCCGCACCTTGTAGTCGCCGCGCGACAGCGGCTGGCTCGCGACGCGCGTGGCGTCGTCGTGGCCCGCGCCCTGCGCGACCGGCACGCCGTTCGGGTCGAAGAGGGTGACGTCGAGGCGGCCCACGTTCGCGTCGTGCAGGGCGTCGAACTCGATGATCGAGCGGTCGAGCAGGGTCACCGCGAACCAGTCGGGATCGCGGCCGATGCGGTTCGGCGTCGCGCCGAGCGGCGTCGGGCGGGCGGCGTCGGCGCCGTCGTCCTGCTCGGCGCCGTCGTCGTCGACCTCGTCGACGGGGATGTTGTCGGTCTCGGGGCGGTCGTAGGCGCAGCCGATGCCGCACTCGTCCTTCTCGACGGTGGCCTCGGCGTAGAACTCGAGCGCGTCGCCGACGTCGTCGCCCATGTTGGCGGCGCAGTCGAACGTGCGGTCCACGCGACCGGCGCGGACCTCGTCGCCGCTGACGTCGAACGACGTGGACCAGATCTCGTCGTCGCCGACGACGTCGTCCTCGTAGACGCGGATCGAGATCGTGTCGCCGTTCGAGAACGGCTCCTCCTCGCTGACGACCACGAGGCGCACGCGGCAGAAGCTGCGCACGTCCCCCCGGATCGACTGCTCGAGGATGGTGAGCGTGATCGTGGCGTCGTCGTCGCGGTTCTCCGCGCTGCGCTGGCGCGGCACCGCGACGGCCGCCCCGGCGACGAGCAGCGCCCCCAGAAATGCCAGCGTCCTCCGCATGGCTGCCCCCTTCAGGTGCGCACGAAGCAGCCGAACGACTTGGGGGCCTCGACCACGTCGCGGAAGCTCCCGCGGATGTCGATGAGACCCACCATCTCGGTGCAGCGGCCGGGCGCGCGATTGAGACACATCGTGTGAAGCGAATCGTACAAGAGATACAGACCCAGGCCGGCGCCGCCCTGCTTGCGATCGATCTGGTCGGCGCCGCGGCGCATGCCCTTGGCCACGTAGCGCTTGAGCGTCTCGGGCGTCAGGGCGCCGAAGGGATCGGTGATGCTGATGCCGAACGTGCGGCCGTCGCTCCCGAAGCGCAGCGTCGGCCGCTCGTGCGGGAGCAGCGCCACCGGGACGGTGCGCGGCAGGGAGGCGTACTTGGGTGTGCGCGCCTCGTCGAGCGGCGCGTCGTAGACGGCGTTCATCAGCATCTCGTCGGCGACGGCCTGGAGCCGCGCGACGATGCGCCCGCGCACGCCCATCTCGCCCATGAACGCCTCGATGCCATCGAAGACGTGGCGCTTGTCGTCGCTGCCCGCCACCTCGTAGGACGACAGACGCGTGCCCCAGGGCAGATGGCTGCCGAGGCCGAAGATCTCCTGCCCGCCGAGCTTCGCCAGCGTCGCCGCCAGGGCCTCCATGAACCACGGGCTGTCGAGGCCGAGCAGGTGGCCGAACCAGGGCTCGAGCAACAGATCGTGCAGGTCCGGCGGCGGCGACGCGTGGCACAGCAGCACGAGCGATGCCTCGGGCACCACCGTCGCCAGGCGGCGCGCGAGGAGCATCGCCGCGGGGCCGGCGTGGTCGTGGTGGAAGAGGATGCGATCGGGCGCGAAGGCTTCGGCGCGCTCCACGAGGCGCGCGGGATCGGCCACGAGCTCGACGCGGGCCCCCGCGCAGACCGCCACCCGGATGGCCGGCCGCAGCGGCAGCTCCTCGCCGAAGACGAGCACCCGGGTGGCCATGGGATCAGAACTCGTCGGGGGGGGGCGCGGGGAGCGGCAGCGCCGGCGCGGGCAGCACGACGGGCACGTCCGCGATCGGCTCGGGGAACGCGGGCACCGGCGGCAGCGTCGCCCCGGAGGAGGCGATGACGGGGGCGGTCCCGGGCCGCGCCAGCTCGGCCTTCAGCGCGCCGCGCAGGGCGCCGTGGGCGCCGCCGTCGTAGCGGCCGAAGCCGTCGAGCGACGGGTGCTCGACGCGGACGCCGGCGATGGCGCCCTTCACCGCGGCGAGGACCGCCGGGTCGACGTCGTCGCGCGTGCGCACGAAGACCGGCAGCGGCACCGGCCGGCTCGTGAACGCGGCGGGCAGGTCGCCCTCGGTGCCCGCGTAGGTGAACGTCCCGTCCGCCTTGCCGAGCCGCACGAGGCTGAGCGCCGATTGCGCGTCGCGCACCTCGCGCGCCTGCTTGAAGAAGCCGGCGTCGATCTGCCCCTGCAGCAGGAAGTTGCCGAGGAACTGCGCGTCGCGGCCCCCGGCGTTGACGCTGGCGAGCTCGCGGCCCTGCAGGTCGGCGATGCGGGCGGCGCCGAGCGACGCGCGCACGACGAGCACCATCGGCTTCGCCGCCTGCCCGCCGGAGAGGCCCTGCGCGAGCGGGTCGAGGTCGCCGCGCTCGGCGAGCACCTGCGCGTCGACGACGGCGAACTGCACCTCGCCGCCGGCCACCTGGTGAAAGAACTCCTCGCCGGTGGCGAAGCCGCGGCCGCGCATCGGGCGGCCGGTGGCCGACTGCAGCGCGCCGGCGATCTGCTCCGCCATCTTCGTGCGCGCGAGCGAGTCGGTGAAGACGAGGCGCGGCGCGTACACGCCGACCGTGATGGGCGGCGCGTCCTGCGCGCGGGCCGGCGCCGCGAGCAACAGCAGGAGCGCGAGCAGCCGCCTCACGGCTCGTACCCGAAGATGCGGCGCTTGGCCTCGGCGATCTCGCGCGCCTTCGCCGCGAACGTGCCGCCGGACTTCCCGTAGCGCGCGAACTGCTCGTAGGCCTCGGCGTGCTTGCCGGCGGCTTCGAGCGCGACGCCGAGGTTGAACGCGGCCTCGGGCACCTGGCCGAGCAGCGCGCGCCACTTCGTCTCGGCCTTCTTCTTGCGGCCCTGCGTCCAGTCGACGACGGCGAGGTTGTGCTCGGCGGCCGGGTCGCGGTCGAGCTCGGCGGCGTCCTTCCAGAGGGCGGCGGCGCCGTTCGGATCGCCGGCCTCCCAGCGCTTCTCGGCGAGCTGCGCGTACACGAGCTGGAGCAGCCGCAGCTCCGGCGCGCCCTTCTTGCGGCCGGCGCGCAGCTGGTCGAGCACCGGCTTCGCCAGGTCGTGCCGCTTCGCGAGCACGTTGACGTACGCGCCGAGGTAGTCGAGGTGCCGGGGCGTCGCGTTGGCCGCGATGGCCCGCGCCTCCTGGGTCTTCGTCTCGTTCAGCAGCGCGAGCAGCTGGCCGAGGTGTACCCGCGACGAGTTCGGATCGCCGGCGCGCAGGCCCATCACGACGCCGGCGTAACGGACGCGCGCGGCGATGGCCTTCGGGAGCGCGTCCTCGGCCTCGAGCGCGACGCGCAGGTCGGTCAGCTTCGGCTGGGCGTTGAGCTGGGCGACGAGGCGGACGGCGTGCGCCAGCGCGCGGATCGTCCGCAGCGCCCGTTCGGCGTCGCCGGCGCCGCGCTGCGCCTCGGCGGCGTCGAGACGCTCGATCGCGCCGTCGACGTCGCCGGCGAGCAGCGCGGCGGCGCCCTCGGCGGCGGCGACCTCGGGCGTCGGGAGCTTCTCGAAGGCGGCCGCGAACTGCGTGCGCGCCTCGGCGAACTTCTTCGCGGCGAGGAGCGCGCGCCCGGCGGCGTAGCGCGCGGCCCCGAGGTCGGGCTGCGCCGCGAGCGCCTCGGCGGCCTGCTGTTGCGCGCCCGCCGCGTCGCCGCGGACCGCCAGGGCGACCGCCAGCGTCGACTTCAGCGCCGCGTCGCCCGGCGCAAGGTCGAGCGCCCGCCGCGCGAGCCCCTCGGCCTCGGCCGCGTCGCCGGCGGCGAGGCGCGCGCCCGCGCGGGCCGCGAACACCGACGCGCCGAGCTGCCGCAGCCACGCGTCCTTCGCGTCGAGCGCGAGCGCCTTCTCGGCGGCCTGCGCCGCGTCGTCGACGCGCCCTGCCTTCAGCGCCGTCAGCGCCACGTTGCCGTGCAGCCGCGCTTGGTCCGGCGCCTTCGCCGCCGCCTGCCCGTGGAGCTGCGCCGCCGCCTCGAGGTCGCCGGCGGCGCGCTTCGCCGTGCCGATGGCCGAGAGGATCCAGGCGTCGTCCTTCTTGCGGGCGAGCGCCTCGCGGAACTCCTTCTCGGCGGCCGCCGCCTGCCCGCGCCGCAGCTGGATCAGCCCCAGCTTGTACCAGGGCTGCGCCACGTCCTTCTTCAGCGCGCTCGCCGCGCGCAGCGACTTCTCGGCCTCGTCGAGCCGCCCGAGCTCGAGCAGCGCGCTGCCGGCGAAGTAGTGGCCGTTGAAGCTCTTCGGGTTGTCGGCGAGGAAGCGGCGGTAGTAGGTCACCGCGTCGTCGAAGCGCTGCAGCTGGAAGTAGCTCTGCGCGAGGTTGAACAGCACGCTCTCGCGCTTCGGGTCCTTCTGCAGCGCGCCCTGCAGCAGCTCCACCGCCTTCTCGTAGTGGCCGAGCTGGAAGTGCGCGTTGCCGATGTTGACCTGGACGCTGAGGTTGCCCGGCGCGAGGCGCTGTATCGCCTCGAACTCGGCGAGCGCCTCGCGGAACAGCTCGAGCTTGAAGTAGGTGTTGCCGAGCATGCCGCGCGCGTTCACGTCGTCGGGACGCAGGCGGACGTACTGCTCGAGCGACAGGCGCGCCTTGGGATAGTCCTTCGCCTCTTTGTAATAGTGCGTCCCGAGGACGAGATAGACCTCGGGGAAGGCGTCGGGCTGGGCGGCGACGCGCTCGAGCAGGCGCAGCGCCTCGGCGGCGCGCCCCGCGCGCATCATGTGATTGCCGAGCCAATACATCAGCTCGACGTTGCCACGGTCGCTCTGAAGCGCGCGCTCGAGCAGGGGAATCGCGTCGGCGGAGCGCCCGAGCGTGTAGTAGACGAGCCCGAGCTTGGCGTAGGCGTCGCTGTAGGCGGGGTCGGCGTCGACCGCCTCGCGGAAGGACTCCGCCGCGGCCTGGTACTTCGCCTTGGCGGCGTCGGCGTCACCCTTGTCGCGCAGCGCGTCGCCGGCCTCGACGAGCGCCTCGCCCTCGGAGAAGTGGCGCTGCGCCGCCCCCTGCGGCGCGTACCGCCCCTGCGCGAACGCCGCGTCCGGCGCGCCGAGCAGCGCCGCCGCCAGCAACAGGCGTGAGATGAGCCGCATCGCGCCGACTCTAGAACGCCCGCGAGGCCCGCGGCAACTTGCGTCCCACCGGCTCGCCGCGACAATGGACCCGAGGTGGCGCATGGGACGGGCGATGTCCGAAGCGGAGTACCTGGAGCTCGACGCGAACAGCGCCGAGCGGCACGAGTACTTCGACGGCGACGTGGTGGCGATGGCCGGGAGCGACCCCGTCCACGGCGCCGTCGTCGGCCAGCTCGCCTGCGTGCTTCGGGGTGGGGCGAGCGAGCGACTCTGCCTGTTCTGGACGCACAGCCAACGGGTGCGCGTCGAGGAGACGGGCGCGTACGCCTACCCGGACCTCGTCGCGACGTGCGGCCGCCCCGAGCTCGCGCCGACCAGGCCGCCGACGCTCCTGAACCCGCTCCTCATCGTCGAGGTGCTCTCGCCCTCGACCGAGGCCGACGATCGCGGCGCGAAGTTCGCGCACTACCAGCGGCGCGCCTCCCTGCGCGAGTACGTCCTCGTCACGCCGGGCGAGCGCCGCGTCGAGGTGTTCACGCGCATGGACGACGGCGCCTGGTCCTATCGCGCGTACACCGGCGACGAGGTGGTCCCGTTCGCCTCGCTCGGGATCGAGGTGCCGCTGCCCGAGATCTATGCCCAGGCCGAGCTGCTGCGCGAGCTGACGTCCTGATCGCGGAGTGGCTCGAGCACGCGACGACGCCCTGCGCCCGGGCGTGGCGCGAGATGGGTCATCTCCGTGAGATCATTGCGATCCAGGCGCGGCACCGCCGGCACCGGGCCGCGTGGGCGCCGCACCTCGAGGCGACGTGCGCGACCGTCCTCGAGGCGGCCGACGGCTGCGCGCGCCACGACACGGTGCTCGTCGCCGGGTCCGGCCTGCTGCTGGACGTCCCGATCGACGCGCTCGCCGCCCGGTTCGCGCGCGTGCTGCTCGCCGACGTGGTGCACCTGCGGACGGCGCGGCGCCGCACGCGCGCGCTCTCGAACGTGTTCCACGTCGAGGCGGACGTGACCGGCTGCCTCGAAGCCGTGCACCGCACCCGCGGACCTGCCGCGCCCGCCGGGCCGTTCCTCGACGACCCGCGTATCGACCTCGTCGTCTCGGCCAACCTGCTCTCACAGCTGCCGCTGCTGCCCTGCGCGTGGCTCGGCGTCGAGCCGGACGGCGCCTTCGCCCGGACGCTCGTCGAGGGCCACCTGGCGTGGCTGCGGTCGTTTCCGCGGGCGTGCCTCGTCACCGACTGGCAGCGCGTGTACTCGACGGGCGAGGTGGAGGACGCGCTGGCGGGCGCCGCGCTGCCGGCGGGCGGTCGGGAGTGGACGTGGGCGGTGGCGCCCCGGGGCGAGATCGCGCGCGGCGTCGGCCTCGACCTGCGCGTGCGCGGCTTCAGCGACCTCCGCTGATCAGACTCGAGTTTCACCACCTTCGGCTGCCTGCGGCCCTCGCTCCTTGCGGCGACTCGTTCGTTGCTCGGCCTCGTCGACGCCGAAGTGGCGAAACTCGAGTCAGAGCCCGGTGCTGCCGCCGGCGTTCTCGATCACCGCGAGGCCCGACTTCGACACGCCGCCGGTGAGCGCCGTGTCCTTGAGGGTGACGCTCGAGTTGCCGCTCGCCTTGATGGCGTTCTCCTTGCCGGTCAGCTTGCAGGCGTGGAGCGTCACGCTCGAGTTGCCCGACGCCTCGACGGCGAAGGACGAGCCCTCGAGACTGCAGTTCTTCGCGGTGATGCTGCAGTTGCCGCTGGAGCGGATGGCCGGGCCGCTCCCGTTGCGGATCGTGATGCCGTCGAACTCGAGCTTCTGGTTGCCGTGGCAGTTGACCGGGCCCTGTGCGCCGCCCGGCGCCGCGACCTTGGCCGGAGGCGTCGCGCCGCCGGTTGCCGCGCCCTTGTCGACCTTCACCTTGCCGGCGGCGCCGTTGTCGACGGTCACGCCGCCCTTCTTGATGTCGACGGTCTGCCCGTCGGCGCCGGTCACCTTCACGCCGCCGGGCCCGATCTGCACGCCGGGCGCCTGCGCGCCGGCCTGCGCCGCCCACAGCAACCCCACCGCCATCGATACGCGTACGAGCTTCATGGTGCCTCCCCGTTGGATGCGCGGACGATACCGGACGGCCGCGCCCGGCGTCACGCCTCGAACGTCGGGAGCGGGCGCCCCCTCGACGAGCCGGCTCTCGCGGGGCGTGACGCCGTCGAGGCCGGGCGCGCCGCGCTCGCGGCGTCCCATGTCCAGGTGCGTGCGCAGCCGCGAGGGCGCCATCGGAGGGGGCGCGGCGGGGAGGCTGGCGCCGTCGCGCTGTCAAGGCCGGTCGCGAGACGGACTTGACCGGACGTGTCGGCCCGGCGTCCGATCGCGCGTCTGGAGGCGCCATGACTCGATCCGCTCCCCTCCTGCTGCTGGTGGGGCTGTTCGCCGGCTGCGACGACACGCCGAAGAGCGACGACGCGCCGCTCGGAGACGCCTCCGCCGGGGACGCCGCGCCGCCCGACGCCACGCCGCCGGACGCCGCCACGCCCGACGCGGTGACGCCGGACGCCGCGCCCGCCGACGCGGCCGCTCGGGATGCCGCGCCGGACGCGGGCCCGCCCGCCGCCCGCCCGCGCTTCGACCCGACGGGCGCCGGCTTCTACGACACGCCCTGGCCCTCGGACGCGCGCCTGACCGAGGCCGGCACGCCCGACCTGTCGACCTTCCCGGTCCGCGGCGCCTCGCTGCCGCGCATCCTCCGCGAGATCGAGGGGCGCGTCCGCGGCTTCGCGAACATGCCCATCGTCTACGTCGCCTTCCAGGACCCGATCGCCGACCTGCCGCTGCCGACGCCGGCCGAGTCCATCGCACCGGCGTCGCCCATCCAGCTGCTCGAGCTCGGCGAGGGCTGCGGGCGTCGCGTGCCGGTCGAGGTCTCGGTGCGGGCGGCGGACGGCACGTACATCGCCGCGCAGACGCTGCAGGTGAAGAACACCGCCGGCACGGTGCTCCGGCCGGGCACGCCCTACGGCCTCGTGGTGCTGCGGAGCTTCGGCGCGGTCCAGGGCCGCCCCGCGACCCCGCCGCCGGCCTTCGAGGCGGCGTGGGCCGGCGACGGCTCACGCTGGGGCGAGTCCTTCGGCCCGCTGCGCGCCTGCGTCCCCGCCGCGGGCCTCGACCCGGCGTCGGTGGCGATGGCGACGGTGTTCACGCCGCAGGACCCGGTCGCTGAGCTCCAGGCCATGCGCGACCTCGTCATGGATCCGGGGCGCGTCGAGACGCGCGCGCCGACCGCGTTCCGGCGCGACGCCGCCTGGAGCCGCAAACGGCTGCGCATCACGACCTACAGCGGCCTCGTCGAGATGCCCGTCTTCCAGTCCGGCACCACGCCGTACACCCAGAACGGCGGCGGTCTCGTCCTCGCCGAGGACGGCACGCCCGCGATCCAGCGCTGGGAGCCGGTGCCGTTCGCGGTGGCGATGCGTGACTTCGAGACGCCGCCCGCAGGACCGCGCCCGGCGCTCGTCTTCATCGACGGCACCGGCTGGGGCCCGTGGGAACACCTGCGCAGCGGCTGGCTCCGCGAGATCCTCGACGCCGGCTTCGTCGTGTTCTCGTTCATGCCGCAGTTCCACGGCGAGCGTGCCGGGGTGATGGGCGGGCCGGAGCTGCCCACGTTCAACTTCCTCAACCCGGAGGCGGGCCGGACGAACTTCCGCCAGCAGGCGGTCGAGAACGCGTTCTTCACGCGCATCATTCGCGAGCGGCTCGTCGGCCTCGAGGGCCTGCCGCCCATCGACGCCTCGCGCATCGTCTACGGCGGCCACTCGCAGGGCTCGCTCGCCGGTGCGCTGACGGCGGCGGTCTCGTCCGAGTATGCGGCGTACGTGTTCAACGGGCTCAGCTCGTATCTCACGCTGACGATCCTCGAGCGCAAGGACCTGCTCGACTTCGAGCGCGTCGTGCGCACGATGCTCGGCAACGACGGCCCGCTCGACCTGTTCTCGCCGGCGCTGCAGCTGATGCAGCTCGGCAGCGAGGTGGTCGACCCGCACAACTTCGCGCGGCTGTGGCGCGGCACGCCGGCGCGGCCGGCGGGCAACCACGTCTTCGTGATCAACGGCTTCACCGACGACACGACGACGCCGCGCGGCATGGACCAGCTGACGTTGTCGGCGGGGCTGCCGACGTTCGACCCGCCGGGCTGGGACGTCGATCCGTTCGGCGTCGGCGCGCCGGAGCCCGCGCCGCTCCCGGTGCGCGGCAACGCGCAGTCCGCGTCGGGCGCGCCGCTGACGCTGGCCACCTACCTCGACCCGGCCGAGGGGCACTTCACGATCTACCGCAACGCCACGCTGCGGCAGATGACCGTGCGCTTCTGGCAGACGGCGCTCGCCGACGGCGTGCCGACGCTGCAGCCGGCGCGCGAGCTCATGTGCGACGACGGCGGCGACGACGACGGCGACGGCATGGCCGACTGCGCCGATCCGGAGTGCGCCGGCCGCGAGCCCTGCAACGAGGTGGTGTGCGACGACGGCGGCGACGGCGACCGCGACGGCGCCATCGACTGCGCCGATCCCGATTGCTTTGAGCGGGGACCCTGCCAGGAGCCGAGCTGCGGCGACGGCCAGGACGAGGACGGCGATGGCGCGACCGATTGCGCCGATTCCGGTTGCAACGGCCGCGAGCCGTGCATGGAGGTCGCCTGCCGCGACGGCCTCGACGGCGACGCCGACGGCGCGATCGACTGCGCCGACACCGATTGCGCGAACCTCGACGCGTGCCGGGAGGTCGGTTGCGACAACGAGGTCGACGACGACGGCGACGGCCTGCTCGACTGCGCCGACGACGAGTGCCTGCGCTCGCTCGCCTGCCCCGAGCCGGCCTGCGACGACGGCGGCGACGAGGACGGCAACGGCCTCGCCGACTGCGCCGACCCCCGCTGCACCGGCACGGACGCCTGCCCGGCGCCCGCCGAGACCGCCTGCGACGACGGCGCCGACGACGAGGGCGACGGCGCGGCCGACTGCGCCGACCCCGACTGCGCCGCGTTCGAGGCCTGCCGCGGGGGCACCTGCGCCGCCGGCGACCTCGGCCAGGCGGTCGGGGTGGCCGTCTACCAGGGCACGCTCGAGGGCCGCCCCGACACCTGGGATCCGGGCGACTGCAGCCCGCTCGGCTCGGGCAAGGACGCGCCGGACCTCGCCCTGCGCTGGACGGCGCCCGCCGACGGCGTCTACGTCGTCTCGACGCTGGGCTCCGCCGGCGACACGGTGCTGACCCTCTTCCCCGACGACTGCGACCGGGCCCGCGAGCTCGGCTGCTCCGACGACGTCGGCGGCGTGCCCACCTCGCAGATCCACCTCACGATCGGCGCCGGCCAGTCCGTGGTCATCGTCGTCTCCGCCTACGACAAAGAGGACGCCGGCCCCGTCGTCCTCAACGTGTACCCGCGCCCCGCGGAGTGATCCGCGGATCTTCCCCGCCGCCGGCGCGTTGATCGGTACATGCGATACGGAACGCACGTGATGTGGTGGGCGGTCCTGACGACGGCGGCGCCGGCGCGGGCCGAGATCGCCATCGCCGACAGCGTCGAGTGGTTGTGCGCCAGCGCCGACGTGGTCGTCGTCGGCCGCCTCACCGAGGTCGTCGGTCCGCCCCAGGGCGAGGACCTCGGCAAGAACCGGGACCTCGTCAGCATGACGCTGCAGCCGGAGGTGGTGGCGAAGGGCGCGCCCGGGGCGGTCCACCTCTCGGTGCGCGCGCCGGACAGCGTCGCGCTGCGCCAGCACCGGGACCGCGGCACGGTGATGGTCGCGTTCCTCCGCCGCACGATTCAGTCGTACATGCGCGGCGGCGCCGTGTACGACCTGTGGCCGGTCCGCGCGGAGGGCTCCCAGGTCCAGATGCTGCTGCCGCTCGAGGGCTCGGCGCTGCTGCTGGCCGACGGCTTCCGGCGCGCGCGCACCGCCGACGACATCGCGCGGGCGTGCGCTGCGGCGAAAGCCGCCAAGGTGCCGCACTTCCTCGAGATTCCGTTCGAGACCGAGGCGCACGGCGCGGTGTACGGCGGCAGCGCCTGCTTCCTGCGCGTGCCGCCCGGCGTCTTTCCGGCCGCGAAGCCCGGTCTGCGCTGATCAGGGCGGCGCGCAGCCCTTCTCGGCGACTCGCTGCGCCAGCCGCGCGCGCTGGTCGGCGTCGAGCGGCGCCTCGTTCGCGCACATCCGCAGGAAGTCGCAGTCGCCGGTGCCCGCGGCGAGCGCCGCGGAGCAGCCGCGCCAGGCGTCCTTGCGCTGCGACGAGCACGCGCAGAGCGCGACGAGAGCGAAGAGAGCGACGCGCATCGCCCCAGCATGACACGGCGCGCGCCTTCCTCTGCAGCCGAATGCGGGCTAAGGTGGTCGGCATGTCCGCGGACGACGAAGTGCCCTCCTTCTGCTGGGACCGCCGCCTCACGCGCGGTGAGTTGCGGCGCATCGTCCGCGATCCCGCGCACCCGGAACATCTCCCCACGCTCGGCCTTTTGCTGCGCGAAGCGCGCCCGGACGAAGTGTGGGCGTACGTCGACCCGGCGTCCGTCGCGCGCGAGCTGCCGGCCGTCGCGCGCTTCGTCGGCCGTCGCGCTGCGTTCTGGACCTGGCTGTTCGACGGTTGGAGGCGGCTTGGGCTTCTCCGAGACGAGCCTGACGGCAGCGCAACGTAGGATCCTCGACGCGCTCGCCGGCGTCGGCGGCTTCTACCTGTCCGGCGGCGCCGCGCTCAGCGCCGGTTACCTGCATCACCGTCTGTCCGAGGACCTCGACCTTTTCTGCCCCACGGCGGACGACCTCGACGTCGTCAGCGCTGCGCTCGGCTCGGTGGCGCAGACCGCGGGCATCGCGCTCGTGGAGCGGCGCCGGGCCCCCGGATTCCGCCGATACGAAGCGCGCGTGGAAGGCGAGTCTACGATCGTCGACGTGGTGCACGAGCCCGTCCCACAGGTCGTACCAATCCATGAGAAGCCGGAGGCGAGCGGCATCCGTTACGACGCCCTGCCGGACCTCGTCGCGAACAAGCTGTGTGCGGCCCTCGGCCGGTCCGAGGTCAAAGACCTGGTCGACCTGTACCAGCTGTCGCGCGAGGGGATCGATCTCCTGGCGCATCTCGAGGGCGCGGCGCACAAGGACGCCGGGCTCGATCCGGCCACGCTCGCGTGGGTGCTGGCGCAGGCGCCGACGGACGCCCATCGCCTGCATCTGTTGCGTCCCGTCGGCGCAGACGAACTCCGGCAGTTTCGTGACGAGCTCGTCGAGCGTCTTCAGCGGATGGCCTGGCCGTCCGGCGCCTGATTCTCCAGCCGACCGCTGCGAAGCCATTGCGAAGTCGATCGCCATCGTGAACCGACAGTTCGTCACGACTGGCGGGCGCATGCGATCGGCGCACAGAGCGCGCGCCATTCGGCGCAGGATGGATCGCGTCCACAGACCGACGTCGCGGCGACGGGCGTTCGAGTCCGCCGCGGGAAGTGATGGCGCTCCGGGACGGCGCTTCAGGCGTCGGCGCTCGCGGCGCTGCGGTTGGCGGCGGGGCGCGCCGCGGGCGGCTCGCCGAACTTGCCGACGATGAGCGTGATGTCGTCTTCGGGCTGCGTGAAGTTGGCGAACCAGGACTCGGCGTCGCGCAGCACGCGGTCGAGGATGGCGTCGGCGGGCTTGTCGCGCATGGCGGCGATGCTGCGGCGGAAGCGGCGCTCGCCGTACTCCTCGCCGCTCTTGCCCACGCCCTCGGTGATGCCGTCGGTGTACCAGACGAGGACGTCGCCCGGGTCGTAGGTGACGGTGCGCTCGAGGAAGCGCGACTCCATCACGTCGCCGAGGCGGTTGCCGCGGGTGACGAGCGGCACCACGTCGGGCTCGCCGTCCTTCGCCTTCGCGCGGAAGAGCAGCGGGAAGTTGTGGCCGGCGTTGCCGAAGACGATCTCGCGCTTCGCCGGGTCGATGATCGTGGCGAAGAAGGTCATCACGAACTTGCGGTTCGCGGCCTCGTAGATCGTCTTGTTGAGCTCTTCGAGCAGGAAGCTGACGGTCAGCTCGCCCTCGGTGACGTGGCGCAGCGTGTCGCAGCACGACTTGGCGGCGGCGGTGATCATCGCGCTCGACACGCCGTGGCCCGTCACGTCGCCGATGACGATGAGCAGGCGGCCGCCCGAGAGCTCGTAGAAGCTCCACCAGTCGCCGCCGCAGATGCTGGCGCTCTTGAAGAAGCCCTGGAACTGCATCCACCCGCGGTCGATGAGGCGCGAGGGCGGCAGCAGCGACTCCTGGATGATGCGGGCGACCTCCATCTCCTTCTCGAGGGTCGCCTTCTCCTTCGTCTCGGTGAGCAGGACGCCGAGGCGCTCGGCCATGTAGTTGATGTTGCGGCCGAGCACGCCGATCTCGTCGGTGCTCTCGACCTGGGCGCGCTCGGCGAGCTCGCCGTGGGCGATGCGCTCCACGCTCTCGGTCAGCTCGCGGATGGGGCGGCTGATGCGCAGGCTCTGGAGCACGGCGAGGATCACGCCGAGCAGCACGATCAACCCGCCGACGAACACGGTGTTCTTCAGGCTGACCGCCTTGCGCTCCTCGACCCGCCGCGAGACCACCGCGTTGCGGTCGCGGATGACCTCGGCGATCGACCAGCCGACGTCGACGTGGCCGCGCGCCTCGCCCACCGCGAAGTCGGTGCTCACCGCGATGACCTGCGGCTCGCCCTCCTTCGTGAAGACCTCGACCTTCGCCGGCCCGTCGTCGAAGCCGGGCGCGGGTTTGCCGGTGAGGCCGGCGAGCGTCTTGTCGCGCTCGCCGAAGCTGTGCACCTGCTTGCCGTCCTCGCTCACGGTGACCCAGACGAGGCGCTCCTGCGTCTTGGCGAGGCGCTCGACGAGCAGGCGCAGGTCGCCGTAGGCCGAGGCGGTGATGTGGATGGCGCTCGAGTCGGCGAGGAACCGCGTCACGTCGCGGGCGTCGCCGGTGACCGACTGCAGGATGATCGCCTGCTGGTCGGCCCGCGACTCGTCGTAGGCGGTGATCAGGTCGCGCACGTTCATCAGGCCGTACAGACCGACCGTGAAGACGAGCAGGAGCGTGGTCGTCCCGATCAGCTTCGTGCTGATCGGGAGGCTCTTGAGCGACTTGAGCATCCCGTCTACCCGAAAAGCCCCTTCTTGAAGCCCATGAGCTCCTTCTGCACCCGGTTGAGCTCCTGGTTCGTGTCCATGAGCTCCTTCGTCTTGCGGAGGATCTCCTCGCGCAGACGTTCTTTCTCGCGCGCTTCCTGGTCCTGCACGTTCTTGTACTTGCGCTGGACGTCCGCCGCGTCGGAGACGTCGCGGAGGAAGATCAGCGCCGCGTCGTCGACCGCGACGGCGCTGACGATGAGACGGCGGTCGGCCTCGTCGCCTTCGACGCGCGCGTCGATTTCGTCGAAGCGCAGCGGCGCGCCCTCGCTGCGGCAACGCTGCGCCAGGCACTTCTGCGCCTTCTCGCACACGCCGAGCGCGAGGAACTGGCAGCACGTCGAGCCCTCGAGCTTGCGCGCGACCGCCCGCGGGAACAGCGCGTGGTAGTGGCGGTTGAAGGCGACGACCTTGCGCTCCGCGTCGACCACGACGTACGGGTCGAGGAAGCCGGCGCCGATGCGCGCGAGCAGGTCGAGCAGCGGCTTCACCGGCCCCCCGCGAAGAACACGACGTAGCTCACGATCACCGCGGCGAGCGCCAGCGCGGCCCCGAGCAGCAGCGCCGTCGCCGAGGCGGTGCGCTTGCGCGGCGGCTCGGCGGGCGCCTCGGCCGCCGTCTGCCGGTGGATCGAGTCGCGGTTCATGCTCACGCCGCTCGTCGTCACCGTCAGCGGCGAGTACTGGCTCAACGAGGCCGGCGCCTTGGTCGTGCTCTGCTTCTCGACGGTGTCGAGGCGCTTGATGCGGTCCTGGATCGTGGGGCTCAGGCTCTCGATGTGTTTGCGCAGGCGCTCGTCGACCACCTTGCCGGTGTTGCGCGGCAGGAAGGCGAAGTACGAGTCCTCGATGTCGTCGAATGCCATCTCGCAGCTCACCTGGTTGCAGCCGTCGCCGCGCATCACCGGCGCGCGCGGCGCCTGCTGCTCGGTGAAGTTCTCGACCTGCACCAGCTCGAGCTGTTCCTTGTCGCAGCGGCCGCAGTAGTAGGGGGCGAAGAAGCTCTTCACCATCCCGCCGCCCACGAAGTTGTTGACCAGGTTGATCTGGTTGACGATGCACGGGCTGCACCGGACGAGGATCGTCTGCTTGCCCTTGTGGTGCAGGTCGTTGAGCCAGTTGACCCAGTCGCGCACGCCGCAGCTGTTGATGCGCTCGACGCCGCTCAGATCGATGATGACCGTGCGCCCGTCGATCTTCTTCACGCTGCCGGCGAGGGTGTTGTCCTCGTCGATGACGCCCGAAAGCTTCAGGAACGTGACGTCTTCGACGGTGTTCGTGCCGAGGTAGAACTTGCGGGCCATGCGTCAGATCGCCAGCCCGGCCGCGCGGCGCAGGCGGTGGTAGGGCTCGGAGAGCGCGAACTTCACGACGTCCTGGAGGCGGGAGCGGCTGCGGACCGCCCAGCCGAGGTCGGCGCCGCCCGAGAACGCGGCGCCCACGCCGCTCTCGAGGCGTGCGAGCGACTCGACCGCGGGGCGCAGGACGCCGCCGGCCAGCAGCCCGACACGATCGAACGTGTGCGTGAGCCCGACGAGCACCGACTCTCCCGTATACAGCGCGGGGAGCGTCCCCTGAAAGGCTGCCTCTATCACGCCCCGGACGGCCTCGGCTACCTTCTTGGGGAGCGCGTCGAAGAAGGCGTCGGGCTCGTCGTCGCCCTCCGGGCGCGGCGCGAAGAGGCCCTCGAGCAACGTGAGCAGGTCGAGCGCGCGTTCCGGCTCGAGGTCGTGCAGGCGGGCGAGGCCGGTGCGGGCGCAGCCGAGGGCGCGCGCCACGAGGAAGCGCCGCTCCGCCGTCGTCCAGGCCTCGGTCGCCGCCTCGCCGCCGATCACCAGCAGCGCCGGCTCCCCGGGCCACAGCGCGAGCGCGGCGGGCTCGTCGGGGGCCAGGTACAGGTCGACGGCGCGGAAGCCGAGCAGGCCCTGCAGCGCCTTGAGCTCGTTCCAGAACGGGTGCTTGCGGCCGTCGACCGCCTCGAGCAGGCGCGGATCGGGGCGCGGGCGCAGCGGGAAGCGGCGCGCCAGCTCCGCGTCGCACAGCCGCAGCAGCGGGACGACCGGGCTGTGGAACGAGGGGTGGACGAGGTGCTCCTCGATCAGCTCCTCGGGCAGCGCGCGTCCGGCGCGCTCGAGCGCACGGCGGGCGCGCTCCTCGAGCTTCGCGTGGCGCGCCTGCTCGTCGGGGGTGAGGGCGCCGAACAGCTCGAGCACCGAGAGCGCGTGGTAGGCGCGCTCCTCGTCGCCGTGGGCGTCGAACAGCTCGAGCAGCGAGCGCAGCGCCGTGAGATCGCAGACGTTGTCGTCGAGCAGTCGGTAGAGCTGGGCGGCGGCGGCGTCGGGCTCGCCGCGCTGGCGGTGCATGCGGGCGAGGGCGAAGCGGGCGTCGCGGCGGCCGGGTCCGGGGCGGTCGGTGAGGTCGCCGAGCAGGCGGCGCGCGCCCTCGTCGTCGCCGCGGGTCAGCAACAGGCGCGCGGCGAACGTCTTCAGGGCGGCGGCGGCGGGGTCGGCGCCGTCGGCGCCGCGCACGAATTCGAGGTGACGGCGCAGCAGGGCGTCGACCTGGACCTCGTCGCCGCGCTCCGAGAGCAGACGCAGGAGCGCCAGCATCGCCGGCGCGCACCGCGGATCGGCCTCGAGCGCCGACGCGTAGTGCGCGAGGGCCTCGGCGGGCCGCTGGAAGCCCGTCTGCTCGATGCGCCCGAGGTAGAAGCGGTACAGCGCCTGCTCCGCGGCGGGCGCGTCCCCGGCCATGCCGAGCAGGTCGAGCATCACCGTGCGGGCGCGCTCGTAGTCGGCCTGCAGGTAGTGGCACTGCGCCATGCGGAAGCGGGCGTCGCGACCCCACGGGTCGAGCGCGAGCACCTGGCGCCAGCACGTCAGGGCGCGGCCGGGGTCGACGGCGTAGTCGGCGTGGACGCCCGCCTCGAGCGTGAGCGCGGCGAGGGCGGTCGGGGTGCCGGGCTGGCGGTCGGCGAAGGCGCGCAGGGCGGCGGTGGCGGCGTCCCAGCGGCGGGCGGCCAGGTGCAGGTCGACGAGCGGGCGCAGCGCGTCGAGATCGCCGGGCACGAGCGCCGCGGCGCGCTCGTAGAAGCGCGCGGCGCCGGGCAGGTCGAGCGCGCGCTCGGCCGCATACCCGCGCAGGATGTCGATGCGCGCCTTCTCGGCGGGCTCGCCGGCGCGCTCGTACTGCTCGTCGAGGCGCTTCATGAGCTCGTCGAAGGCGGCGTCGCGGCGCTCGCCGGCCCACGCCCGCACGAGCGCGTGCAGCGCCTCGGTGTGGCCCGGGTTCACCTCGAGCGCGATCTTCAGGCACTCGCCGGCCTCGATGAGGCGGCCGAGGTGCAGCGCGACGACGCCCCGCTTGTAGAAGACGTCGGCGCGCTCGGCGCGCGGCCACTTCTCGAGGTTCTGGTGGGTGATGATCTGGAAGAACGGCGCCGCGTCGGCCCAGGCGCCGCGGCCGAAGGCATCCTCGGCGAGGAAGCGGGCGGCGGGCAGGCACGCCGGCGAGGTCGCCACCGCGCGGCGAAAGAAGGCGACGGCCGTCTCGCGGTCGCCGAGGCGCTGGTCGTAGACCTCGGCGATGCGCGCGAGGACCGCGGCGCGCTCGCGGGGCTCGTCCCAGAGGCGGGCCTCCTGCTCGAGCCAGCGGACGACCTCGGGCCAGTCGCCGGCGGCGGTGGCGAGCTCGCGCAGGCCGTGCAGCGCCGGGAAGCAGCGCGGATCGAGCTCGAGCGCGCGACGGTACTCCGTCCGGGCGCCGGCGTGGTCGCGCAGCTGGGTCTCGCGCAGGCCGCCCATGCGGAAGTGGATGTGCGCGCGCTGGCGGCGGTCCTGCGTCGTCCCCAGCTCCTCGGCGGAGAGCGCCAGCAGCTCCTGCCAGCGCTTCTGCGCCTCGAGCAGGCGCGTCTGCGCCCGCAGCGCGCCGGCGTCGGCGGGATCGAGCGCGTGGATCCGCGCGTAGACTTCGGTGGCGCCGGGCAGGTCGCGCAGGCCGACCTCGAGCGCGTGCGCGAGGCGGCGCAGCAGCGCGATCTGCTGGTCGTCTGGGGCGGCGGCGAGCTGCGCCTGGTAGAGCGCCACGAGCTCCGCCCACCGCTCGGCCCGGCGGAAGACGCGCTCCATGCCGGCGACGACCTCGACGTCGTTCGGCGCGCGCTGGTGCAGGGCGACGAGCTGGCGCGCGGCGTCGTCCACGCGGCCGTCGGCCTCGTAGGCCGCCGCGAGGCGCAGGCCGACGGCCACCGGATCGCGCGGCTCGCCGTGCCGCAGGTGCGCCTCGTACAGGCGAATCTGAAGGGCGGGCGCGGGGTTGCGGGCGAGCAGCCCCTCGACGACGCGGTAGAGGCTGCCGTCGTCGGGGCGCAGCTCGAAGGCCTCGACGAAGCACGCCGCGGCGCGGGCGGGCTGGTCGAGGCGCTTGTAGTACAGGTGGCCCAGCCGGACGGCGAGCTCGCGGCGCGCCTCGGGATCGTCGACCTCGCGGAGCACGGCGAGGCGGCGCTCGAGGACCTCGGCGACGGTCTCCCAGTCGCGGGCGTCGACGGCGAGGTGCTCGACGCGCTCGAGGACCGCCGGGTCGTCGAGGCCGGCCTGGACGGCGACGCGGTAGGCGGCGCGCACGCGGTCGGGCTCGGCGCCGCGGTCCTCGAGGAGGCGGGCGAGGCGCACGCGCAGGGCAGGGACGTCCTCGGCGGGCGCGCGCTCGATGGCGCCTTCGATCCGGGCGACGGCTGCGTCGAGATCGCCGAGCGCGGCTTCGACCGCGGCGAGGTCGATCGAGATGTCGACGCGGTCGGGGAAGGCCTCGGCGGCCCTGCGGACGAAGGTGGCGGCCTTCTCCGGCGCGCCGAGCCGGCGCAGATAGACGCGGCCGAGCTCGAGCGCCCGCTCGGCGTCGAGCGCCTCGCCGAGGGTGCCGATCGTGAGGAGGGCGGCGTAGTCCTCCCAGCGGCCGGCGGTGCGCAGGGCGGCGGCGAGGGCGGCGAGCACGTCGGGCGAGGGCGGACCCGATTTCAGGGCCTCGCGGTAGAAGGGGACGGAGGCGCCGGGATCGCCGAGCGGTCCGAAGTGGAGGCCGGCGACCTCGAGCAGCAGGGCGCGGCGGCGGTCGCGGTCGCCGGTGGCCTCGGCCTCGCGGGCGAGCACGTCGGCGAGGCCGCGCCAGTCGCCGAGGCGGCGGCAGAGGTCGGCGAGGCGCGCGACGGCGCGGGCCTCGCCGGCGTGCCACGAGAGGACGGCGCGCCAGGCGGCGGCGGCCTGCTCGAGGGCGCCGGCGGCCTCGTAACGCTCGGCGAGCGCGGCGGCGGCCTCGGCCCGCGAGGACTCGTCGGCGGCCTGCTCGAGGTCGCGGACGGCGGCGGCGACGGCGTCGTCGCCGAGGTCCGGCCAGTCGCTGCCGGCGCGGGCGCGGCGCAGCTTGCGGGCGACGACGGCGCGGGCGGGGTCCTCGTCGCGGGCGCGCTGGCGCTCGGCGCCGAGCACGTCGCCCGCCGGGGCCGCCGCCGGGAAGCCGGGCGCGTCGTGCGCCGGGGCGACCGGCGGAGGGAAGCCGGGCGCGGCCGGGGTGGGCTCCTCGTCGAAGACGACGTCGATCTCTTCGTCGGGCGTCGCGGGGCCGGGCTCGGTCTGCAGCGTGGGCTCGTCGTCGTCCGTCCAGGGCGCGAACGGGACGCTCTCCTCACCGCCATCCGCCGCGAGCGCCGGCGCGTCCGCGTCGATCCGGTCGCGCGCCGCCGGGGCCGGGCTCCGGGCGTCGGCGTCGCGCGACCTCGTCGGCGCGTTCCGGTCCGGCGAAACGGCGTGACGAGACGTCGGCGCCACGCTTCCGGCCGGCGAAACGCCCGGCAACGGCGCCGACGGCGCGCGATCCGGTGGGGAGGAGGGGGCGGGCTCTTCGTCCTCGGCGTCTTCAGCGGCCTGCGCGCTGCGCGGCTGGCGGGGCGCGGGCTCGCCGCGGCTCCATCCGCCCTGCATCGTGCGGCGGCCCTCGCCGCGCACGCTGGCGCCGCGCATGACCGCGGGGGGCGCCGTCTCGCCCGTCGGCGGCCGGGGCAACGGCGGCAGGCGCCCGCGCTCGACGCGGCCGGGCGGCGTACGCTCCATCTCGAGGCGCGGCGACGGCGCCTCGTCGTCGTCCTGGCCGGCGAGCACGCCGATCAGCGCCTCGAACGAGCCGGGGCCCGCGCGCAGGCGCGCCGCGCCCTCGTCGAAGGCGGACGTGTCGACGACCATCGTCGGCCCGTCTTCCTCGAGCGGGGCTGGCGGTGCGGTGAACGCGCGCTCGGTCGCCGGCGGCGGGCCGCCGAGGCGGTCGAGCCCGGCCTCCGCCCGCGCGATCCACGTCGCGATGTCGCCGGACAGCGGCTCGCGCGCCTCGCGCACCACGTTCAGCGCCTCGGCATACCGCCGGCGCGCCCGTCGCGGCTCGCGGACCTTCTCGCCCTCGTACAGCTCCCCGAGCCGCACGAGCAGGCGCACGCGCTCCGCCGCGGTGACCGGCCGCCGCAGCAGGCCGTCGAGCAGGGCGGCGAGGTCCTGCGGCCGGCCGAGCTGCTGGTACATGCGCGCGAGGTCGGCCACCGTGTCCGGATCGCCGGGCTGGTCGGCGAGCGCCGCCTCGTACAGCTCGACGGCGCGCTGCGGATCGCCGCCCGGCCCCTCGAGCAGCCGCGCCAGCTCGCGCTCGAGCGGGAAACGCTCGAGCGGGCGGTCGAGCAGCGGCAGCTCGCGCGCCAGGATCTCCATGAGCGGCCGGTGGCTGTTGCGGGCGCGGCTGACGAACTCGATGAGGCGCAGCGCCGTCAGGTTCTCGGGGTCGTGGTCGAGCACCCAGAACAGGTAGGTGAGGCCCTTCTCCTGCTCCACGGTGTGCTTGAGGAAGTGGCGGCCGATGCGCAGGTAGAGGTGCGCGCGGCGCTCGGTGCCGTCGTGCGTGTCGGCCTCGTACTGCCAGGCGCGGACGACGTCGGTCGGCCGCGTGCGCGCGTAGAGGCGCTGCAGCGTGCGCAGGACGAGCAGGCCCTCCGCGCCGCCGCCGCGGGCGAGGGCGCCGGGATCGCCGAGCGCCTGGCGCGCCCCCTCGACGTCGTGGAGGCCGTGCTCCTGGACGGCGGCGATCGCCAGGCGTCGGCCGCGGTCGATCGGGGCCGGCTCGCGCAGGGCCGCGGAGAGCTCCGGCCAACGACGGTCGCGCCAGAGCAGACGGACGAGGGCCTCGCGCGCGCCGTGGGCGTCGGGGTGGCGCTCGAGCAGCTGGCGGGCGGCGGCCTCGGCGGCGGCCACCTCGCCGGCGGTGGCGAAGAGCTCGACGGCGCGCGTGCCGAGGGCGCGGTCGAGGCCGAGCTCGGCGAGGCGGTCGGCCTCGTCGACGAGGCGGGCGGCGAGGGCGCCGGGGGCGGTCGCCGGGTCGACGACGGCGGCGAGCACGCGCTTGAGGCCCACGACCGCCAGCAGACTGCCGCCGCGGGCCTCCTCGTAGAGGGCGGCGGCGCGGGCCGGCGCGTTCAGCACGAACTCGTACTGCTCGGCGGCGAGAAAGCGCAGCGCCGTCGAGAGCGGCCCCGTGAGCGCCTCGGAGAGCAGCTCGAGGTGCCGCGCGAGGTCCGGGGCGCGGCCGGCGCGGGCGGCGGCCTCGGCGAGCCGCCAGCGGGCCGACGGCTCGTGAAGCGCGGCCTCCTCGAGGAAGCGCTTGCCGGGCTCGGGCTGGTCCAGCTCGTCGAGGAGCAGGCGGCCGAGGTCGGCGGCGATGCCGGCGCGGCGCTCCGGCGTGTCGGCGCGCTCGAGCCGCTCGCGCAGGCGCCCCACGTGCCGCACGCGGTCGAGCAGCAGCGGCTCGAGCTCCCGCGCCACGCCGAGCCCGGCCCCCGCCGCCGCCAGCGCGGCCTCGGCGCGGTCGGGGTGCCGCCAGCGGAAGAGCCACAGCAGGGCGAACGTGCCGAAGATCTCGCCGGCGTCGCGCGCGTCGACGCCGGGCCGCGCGTAGTGCGTCAGCGCGCGCTCGAAGAGCGACTCGCCGAGCCGCTCGTCGTCGAGCTGGATCGCCAGGTCGCGCAGCGCGAGGAACGCCGGCAGGTGGCCGGGCCAGGCGTCGAGCGCCGCCTCGTATGCCGCACGGGCGCCGGCCGGATCGCCGAGCTCGAGCTGCAAGATCTCGGCGCGCTGGAACTGCTGGCGCGCGATCGCGGCGGGATCGCGCAGGGCCTGCGCGCGGCGCTCGAGCTGGCGCGCGAGCCGGGCCCATTCGTCCCGGTCGGGAAGGGAGACCGACTCGAGCGTGCGTACCGGAGAGGTGTCCTGCACGACCGCGAGGCTACCACGAAACCCGCGGGGCACGAATCCACCCCCCGTCGGACCGGGGGCGCCGGAACGGCGGGCCACCCCAGGGCATCCCTGAGGGAGAGGCCCAGGAGGAACCCCGACCATGCGCGCGCTCCCGCCGATCGCCGTTTCGCTGCTCGCGCTCTTCGCCGGCGTGGCCACGGCGCCCCCGTCGCAGAGCGCCGCCGCGGCCGCCGCCGAGGCCGCCTCGATCCCCGACGTCGTCGAGCGCGCGATGGACAGCGTGGTCAACATCTCGTCCACGCGGCTGCGGCAGGGCATGCGGCGCGACCCGCTCTTCCGCTACTTCTTCGGGCCGCGCGGCGGGGGGGCGGGGCCGGACCGCGAGGAGCTGAGCCTCGGGTCCGGTGTCGTCTATCGCGCCGACGGCCTCATCCTGACCAACAGCCACGTCGTCGAGTCGGCGGAAGGCATCATCGTCACGACGCGCAGCGGCCGCAGCTACGAGGCCGAGGTGGTCGGCGCCGATCCGGCGAGCGACCTCGCCGTCATCCGCATCACCGAGAAGGTGGAGAAGCTGCGGCCGATGCCGCTCGGCGACTCGGACGCGCTGCGCCTCGGCGAGTCGGTGCTCGCGCTCGGCAACCCGTTCGGGCTCGGCTTCACCGTCACCCAGGGCATCGTCTCGGCCAAGGGCCGCGCCGAGGTCGGCATCGTCGAGTACGAGGACTTCATCCAGACCGACGCCGCCATCAACCCCGGCAACTCGGGCGGCGCGCTCATCAACACGCGCGGCGAGCTCGTGGGCATCAACACCGCCATCCTCAGCCGCAGCGGCGGATTCCAGGGCATCGGCTTCGCCATCCCGGTGGAGATGGCGCGCGCGGTCGTCGACGACCTGCTCGCGTACGGCGAGGTGCGCCGCGGCTGGCTCGGGGTGGTCATCCAGGACCTGACCCCGGAGCTCGCCGACGAGCTCGAGCTCGGCGAGACCGAGGGCGTCGTCATCGCCGACATCCTGGACGGCAGCCCGGCGGCGCACGCGGATCTGCGGCGCGGCGACGTCGTCGTCGAGTACGTGGAGCAGCCGGTGCGCTCCGCCGGGGCGCTGCGCAACGCGGTCGCGCTCACCGATCCGGGCACGCCGGTGAAGATCACCATCATGCGCGACGGCCGCCGGCAGCAGAAGACGGTGGAGATCCGGCGCGTGCCCGGCCAGGGCGAGGAGCACGCGTCCCCCGACGGCGGCGAGCGGGCCGCGCCTTTCGCCGGCGCCGAGGTGGCGCCGCTCACGCCCGAGGTCCGTCAGCGCCTGCGGCTCTCTCGCGACGTGAAGCAGGGGGTGGTCGTCACCGCCGTCGCCCCGGGCAGCGCCGCCGCCGGCGCCGGCCTGCGGGCGGGCGACGTCATCGCCGAGGCGAACCGCGAGCCGGTCGCCTCGCCCGAGGCGCTCGCCGCGCAGATCGAGCGCGCGAAGCGCCGCGTGCTGCTGCTCGTGTGGCGCGGCAACCACACGCTCTTCCTCGTGCTGGAGAAGAAGTAGTCGCTACGCCCGCTCGGGGAACGTCACCTGACCGAAGAGCACGGCGGCGTAGAGGACGTCGGGCCCCGGCAGGGCCACCAGCTCGTGCGCGAAGCTCGTGTCGTCGACGAAGTCGTCGTCGCCCGCGCGCAAGACGCGGCCGCCGAGCTCGGGGACGCGGCAGGCGCCCTGCAGGAAGAGCACGCGCTCGCGGCCGGTGTGGCCGTGGTACGGGAAGGCCGCCCCCGCCTCGATGCGCACGATGCCGGCGTCGGCCCCGGCGATGGCCGGACCGCCCTGCAGGTGCAGGAAGTGCACGCGCGGCAGGCCGCTGGGCGACCACACGGCGGGGTCGTCGACGCTGTCGAGGAGCCGCCGCGCGCCCTCGAGGCCGAGGTCGAAGAGCTTCGCGACGCGGTCGAGCAGGCGCTCGAAGCGCGGGCGCCGCGTCGCGGCCCCGAGGAGCAGCGCGCGGCGGTCGGGGGCGGGCGCCGCCGGCGGCAGCGCGTCGGTCAGCGCGCCGAGCGCCTCGGCGATCGCGGCGACCTCGGCCGCCAGCGCCCGATCGTGCCCCAGCGCCGCCTCGATCCGCACCCGCTCGGCCTCGGGGAGCGTCCCGAGCACGTACTCGGTGAGGACATCTTCGCCCACGCGACTCATCCGCCTTCGTCCCGGCGCCCGGTGCCCAGCTTCCTGCGACCGCCACTGTGGCGGCGCCGGCCCGCTGGACGCGCGACGCTAACAAGGGGTCGCCGCGTCGTCAACGACCGCCCGAGCGTGCGCTCGTGGTGGATACGGACGAGCGATCGGGTCGGATCGGTTGGCACACGCACTCGGCCTCCTGGCCGAGTGCTCTCGCTTCGGCGGCCGGGCCTGCTGGCCCGGGGGGCGCCGGTCGGAGCTGTCAGCCGCCCTTGGCCGCGGCGCGGAGCGTGCGCAGGGCGTCCGGGATGGTGTCGCCCATGCAGAGGTTGTCGAGGAAGGGGCGCTGGTCGGCGCGCTGGATGTCGGGGATGGCCGCCGGATCGCCGAGCTGGGCCAGCTTGCGGATGGTGGCGCGGCGGGCGTCGCAGTCGTCGAGCCGCAGGTCGCGCCGCAGCGCCGCCAGCTTCGCGGCGCGCGCGTCGCCGCCGCCCTTCTCGATCGCCTCGACGGCGCGCCAGCGCGCCCGGTAGCCGCCGCCGCCCGCCCGCTCGAGCAGGGCCGCGCCGGCGTGGGGCGCGAGCGGTCCGGCGAGCAGCGCGACGGCGCCCTCGGCGTCGCGGTGGTCGAGCTGGGCCAGCAGCGCCGGCACGAGCCGCGGATCGCCGGCCAGCCCCGCCTCGCTCGCGAGCGCCGCGGCCACGTCGGCGACGCCGTTCTTCACCTCGCCGGCGCCGAGGCGCGCGAGCCCGCGGACCAGCAGGCGATCGGCGGGCGCGCCCTCGCCCTCGTTCGCCTCGAGCCAGGCCAGCGCGGCCTTCGCCTGGCCGTCGGCGAGCAGCTTCTCGGCGGGTGCGAGCGCGCCCCCCGACGCGACCGACGGGGGCGCCTCGGCGGCGGGCGGCGACTCGATGGGGGGCGCCTCCTGCACCTCCTCCGGACCGCCGCGCCCCGCCGCGAGCACGACGATGCCCGCGGCGAGCGCCGCGCCTGCGCCGAAGCCGGTGAGCGCCGGACGCCGCGCCTTCGGATCGCCGGGCAGCAGCGTCCCCAGCGTGCGCAGCGACGGGAAGAGCGTGCGCCGGGGAGCCGTCGGCGGCGTGCCTCCGACCACCTCCGCCACCGGCGCGACGAGCGACTCCATGACGCGCACGAGCGCCGCCCCGTCGGCGGGCCGCGAGGCCGCCTCCTTGGCGAGGCACGCGGCGACGAGCTCGCGATACGGCGCGGGCACGTCCTCGGGGAGCGGCGGCGGCGCGTCCTTCACGATCTTCAGCAGGATCTCCGGCGCGCTGGTCCCGCGGAACGGCGCCGTGCCGGCGAGCACCGTGTGCAGGACGCAACCGAGCGCCCACACGTCGGTGGCGGGCGACACCGCCCGCCCGAGCGCCTGCTCGGGGGCCATGAACTCCGGCGTGCCGAAGACCTCGCCGGTGTGCGTCAGCCGGGCCTCGCCCTCCGCCGGCGCCATGGACGCGATGCCGAAGTCGAGCAGCCGCAGCCACTCGGGCAGGCCCGGCGAGCGCTGCCACATCAGGTTCTCCGGCTTCAGGTCGCGGTGGATGATGCCCGCGGCGTGCGCCTCGGCGAGCGCGCCGGCGATGGGCAGCAGCAGGTGCACCGCGCGGCGCGCGCCCATCCGCCCCTGCTCGACGAGCACCTCGCGCAGCGTGCGTCCCTCGACCAGCTCGAGGACGAGGAAGTGCCGCCCGTCCTCGAGGCCGCCGAAGTCGTAGACGCGCACCACGCTGGGGTGCCGCAGCCCGGCCGCGGCCCGCGCCTCGCGCTCGAAGCGCGCCGCGTGGCCCGCGAGCGCCCCCTGCAGCACCTTGATCGCGACGACGCGATCGAGCCGCTCGTCGTGGGCGCGGTACACGCGCGACATGCCGCCGCTGCCGAGCACGCCCTCGACGCGGTAGCGGTCCGCGATGCGCTCGCCCGCCTTCAGCTCGTCGTTCCACATCGCTCCACTCTCGGACTCGAAGCTCCCATTCGTACCATCGTCGGGGCGCCATCGGCACATGCGCGAAGAGGATCGTCTTCGGGCGCGCCGGGTTCGTGCTCGGGCGAGCTGCGTTCAAGCTCGGTCGAGCAGCGTTCAAGCTCGGTCGGGCAGCGTTCAAGCTCGGTCGAGCAGCGTTCGTGATCTGGCTAGAAATCGCGCTAGTCGACTCGCGAGATTTCTAGTTGTTTGGGCACGCGCCCGGCCGCTCTCCCCCTCGGAACCCACGAAATCCGGGCGTGGCACACCCGTTGCTCATACGTCTCGCCGCGACACACACGAGGCTCCGAGAGGGGCCCCAACCAGAGGAGAGAGACGATGAGCGACGAGATCCGCGATCGCATCGAGAACGAGGTCCTGATGGTCCAGCGCGGCGATCGGCAGCCGAACGCGAACCCGCCAGCGACCGTGGCCGACGCGCTCGAACTGGCGGCCTGGTTCGACCGCTACTACGAGCCGAGCGGCAAGGGGAAGTCGCGCGTCCCCGGCCTGAAGGATGCGAAGCTGCCCGCGGGCCTGGGGCAGGAGATGCGCTACCTCGCCGGCCAGATCCAGGACGCCCACGTGGCCGTGTCGAAGGTCGGCCAGGCCTTCCCGCACCAGCGTGCCCGCGTGATCGGCCGCGAGGTGCGGCTGGCGATCGAGTGGATCGCCGTGGACGACCCGCAGCTCGCCGAGCTGGCCGGGAAGCTCCGCGCCGAGCAGGCCCGCCACAAGGGCGAGAGCGACCAGATCGTCGCCCTCGACCAGTGGCTGCGCGTCGCCGCGGACGAGCAGGAGGCGCTGGCCGATCTGCCGGCGTTCGACATGGCGCTCCTCGACGAGGGGCGCCGGCTCGTCGCGGCATTCTCCGAGCCCGGCGACGACCGGTCCGCGGCCATCGTCGCGCGCCGCGACGCGCTCATGCGCCTGCTGCAGGTGCGGATGCGGCGCATCGTGAAGGCCGCCGACTATGTGTTCCGCCAGCACCCGGCCATCGCCCGCGGGTCGCGCAGCGAGCGGACACAGCGCCGGGTCGCCATCGCGGCCCGCACGCGGCGCGCGCGCCCGGCGAAGGGCGCGACGCAGCCCGCGTCGCAGCCCGCCGCCGGCGCGCAGCCCCCGACGCAGCCCGCCGCCGGCGCGCAGCCCGCGTCGCAGCCCGCCGCCGGCGCGCAGCCCGCGTCGCCGCCCGCCGCCGAGCCCGCCCCCCAGGACTGACCCACCCGCGCCCCGCTCCGATCGAAACCACCCGCTCCGGCTCGGTGGTCTCCACGCCGCCCATGCCGCGAGCCGGCGCCGCCAGGCCGCCGGACAGCGTGCTACCGACGGTCCGCTCCACCCGCCAAGACGGCCCACTCGGCCAGCAGGTCCTTCTGCCGGTGATATCCCCGCGCGGAGATGAGCGCGAGCGCCTCGCGCGCCCGCGCCCGCTCGGCGTCGTCGGCGACCGCCAGCAGGGCGCGGATGTCGGCGACGTCCTGCGGCCTCGTGACGTCGTCCCGGGCCAGCACCTTGAGAGCCAGCAGGTGGCCGGTGCGCGGCACCGGGACCGAGAGCCCGGGCAGGACCTCCAGCCGCTCGGCGGCCGCGACCAGCTCGGGCTCGATCCCGGACGACGCGAACAGCAGATCGAGCACCGCGCCGCGCCCATCGCCACCCGGCGGCGCGAGTCGGACGGTGGCGAGGCGCCCCACCGCGTCCTGTTCGACCGTGAAGAGGAGTCGGTATCCGCGTCCCAGCAGCTCGGCGACGAGATGTTCGGCGTCCGTGTCGTCGCTGACCGCGACGGCGAGGTCGACGTCCCGCGTGAAACGGGGCTCGGTCCGCACCGACACGGCCAGGCCGCCGACGAGGGCCCAGGAGCGTCCGAGGGCGTCCAGATGCCCGCCGGCGCGCCGGATGGCGTCGAGGAGCGTGTTCACCGGGGCGGGCGGCGGAGTGCGCAGGGACGACCCGCCGAATCGCCGAACTCGGCGCCGGGGCGCTCCCGGAGCCAGGCCGCGACGAGGCGCTCGATCGCCTCGTCGTCGAGGTCGGGGTGCCGGCGGCGCAGGTTCTGACGCATGAGCGCGACCCCGGCGTCGAACATGTCGAACGCGAGCAGGAGGCGCCGGGCGGCCGCGTCGTCCATGTCGCGAGTATACACGCCGGCGGCGGCGGCGCGGCGCCGGCGCCCGCCGGGCGGGGACCTCAGCCGCTGAGGATGGGGACGCCGTCCACGGTGAGATGCGCTCACGGCCACGTCGTTGTCCGGGTCGGTGAGGTGACTGCGTTCAGACGGTGTCAGGC
>CAUJDF010000059.1 GCA_963169045.1 Myxococcota bacterium | reverse complement strand
AGGAACTGGAACGTGCCCCAGGCCTTGCCGCCCTTGTCGTCGGGCGCGCCCGCCGGCGAGATCGCGTTGAGGTTGAAGGCGCCCTCCTTCAGCGCGACCGCCAACAGCGCCGCCTGCTCGTCGGCGGTGAGGCGGCCGTCGCGGCGCCACTCGTCGACCATCCAGGCGATGATGCGGGCCTTGGCCGGCGTGACGCCGACCTGCTTCGCCAGGTCCGCGGGCGGCGGGAGGTTCACGGCCTTCTTCCCCTTCAGGAGCAGGGCGCCGCCGCCGACGGCGCCGAGCCCCACGGCCCACTTCGCCCACGTCGGCAGGCGTTTCCAGGTGTCGACGAGCGCGCGCATCAGCGTCCCTCCATCTCGGCGCCCTGGCCGATCTGTACCCACGACGCCTCGACGAACACGTCGACGGGCGCGGCGACGGCCGAGGTCAGCCGCACGAGGACCTCGAGGGTGCGGCCGGCGAGGCACTCCGCGAGCGTGATGCGGGTCAGCTGGTTGACGCCCGTCGCGCCCGACGTGACGACCTCCTGCCCGGCCGCGCCGTCGACGACAACGCGGTAGTCGAGGCCCAACCCCTTGAGGCGCAGGGTCAGCAGGCGCGCGTTGTAGGCGCGCTTCAGCGCGAAGGCGCGCCGCCAGGTGCGATCGGAGGCGACGACGAAACCGACGCCGTAGCCGTCCGTGTCCGGGCTCGGGGTGGGCACGGGCGCCTCACCCGACACGGACGAGACGCCGCATGTGCAGCGTCAGGTCGATGGTCAGGGGCACCGCGCCGGAGAGCCAGCGCGCGATGAACGTGCGCTTCTGGTCCTTCAGCAGCGGGATGTCCCACGCCGGCAGCTCCACACCGGTCTCGGCGCCGGTGAGGATCGTCGAGGCGACGGGATACACGAGCTGCGCCTGCTCGTTGGGCTTGATGAAGTTGACCGACTGGTCGGCGTCGTCGGTCCAGCCGATGCGCACGCCGTCGAGCCCGTCGACGTCGGACGAGCGCGCCGTCACCCGCTCGATGAGCAGGTCGAACGGCGCGACGATGCGCCCGGTGTAGTCGATGTCGGGGTCCTGCGCTGCGACGGCGATCTGCACCACCGAGAACACCCGCTCGTGGTGCACGCGGAAGCGCTGCTTGCCGACGACCAGCTCGCGGCCCGCGCCCGTCGCGCGGAGCATCGCGGCGCCGAAGCGCGTCGCCAGCGAGCGGGGGTCGAGCGTGGGGAGCTGCTCGCTCATCGGGGGGGCTCCTCGAGGGCGGCGCGGGCGCCGCCGTCACGTCTCAGGTCTGCGTGGCCTTCGACGGGTGCTGCCACCAGATGCCGTAGAGGTAGACCGACAGCTGGGCCTTGTCGTTGACGCTGATGGAGGTCAGCGCCGCCACCGTCTCGTGGTTGCGGAGGATCACCCGGTTCTGCTCGATGCGGTCGCCACCCTGGAGCACCGCGATCGGCGACTTGCGCCGATAGGTCGGCCCGGCCTGGCGCGTCGCATCGCGGATGCCGTTGGCCGTGGTGACCCCGCCCGCGAGCTCGGTCGCGAGCCAGTGCTGGGGCGGCATCTCCGCGACCGCGCCGAGGGCGATCGAGCGGGTGCCCTGGCCCTCCTCGTAGCGCACGGTCATGTTGCCGAACGAGAACAGGTCCTTCGGGGACACCTGGCGCGGCGTGAGGCCCGCCGCTCCTCCGGGGAGCATGACCACGTCGACGCCCACCCCGTGCAGGAAGAAGAACTCGCCGTTCGGGAGGCGGCCCTCCGAGCCGAGGTTGGTGTGGCGCGCGGTGATCGAGCCGGCATCCCAGCCGAGCGAGGTGGCCGAGTCGCCGATGCCCTTGCCGAAGAACTCGAACTCGGCGCCCGCCGTCAGCACATCCGCCGCCGCGATGCGGCGGTGGCAGTAGAGCATGCGCGCCGTCGGCACGAGCCTGCGCAGGCGCTGCGGGTTGATGCCGCCGATGCGGCCCTGCAACGTGCGCAGCTGCGTCAGCACGCGACCCTTCCTGACCTGGAGCTGCGCCTGGCGCTTCCGCGCCGCCGGCGAACGCGGCGCGCCGAGGTCGCCGAGCTCGATGTCGATGGCCGTCTCGGCGTCGAGCAGATCGCCGATGTCGTCGATGTCCTCGTACACGAGGCCTCCTCACGCCGTCCGTGCGGCGCACGAAAGTCCCCGCCCTACCCCCTCGCGGGGGCTCGGGCGGGCGCGGCCGCCTCAGGCGGCCTGGTAGTCGTAGTCGTAGTCCTCGAGGCCCTCGAGCGACTCGTCACCGGGCAGGGCGCCGAGGGCCTCGTCGCCGGGCAGGGCGCCGACGTCGAGGTCGACGTCGTCGTCCACATCTCCCAGCGAGTAGCGATCGGCCACCTCATTCATCTCGGCGTCGCTGGCGTCGGCGAGGCCCTGCATGGAGCTGCCGCCCATCACGCGCCGGCCGGCGTACTGGCCGGCGAGGCCCAGCAGCGCGCCGCCGAGGGCCTGCTTGCCCTTGCGCATCGCGGCGACGCCGAGGGCGCCGAGGAAGAGGGCCTTCGCCTCGGGCGCCAGCTTCTCGTAGAAGCCGACCTTCGCGGCGATGGCGGCCTCGATGAAGCCCACGCCGAACGGCGCGCCGTAGGTGGCCACCAGGTTCCCCGCCGGGTTCCGGCGCCCCCGGCCGGCCGGCTTCTTCTTCTCTGCGACCTTCTCGGCCATCTTCGGTCCCTCACCTGTCAGTCGCGCGGGCTTGGGCCCGCGGCGACCGTTGACGAGCGTCGTGCCCCACACGGGTCACTCCCAGTTGCTCTCCACGCGCGCGATGGTGGCCCCGAGGGACCGGCGCGCGATGGCCTCCGCCTCGCGGAGCGTCCGGCAGACCTCGTAGCTCGTGACCCGGCCCTTCTGGCGGCGGAGCACGATGTACTGGCCCGCGGCGGCCGCCGGCCCGGCGATGCCCGGTCGGCGATTGCCGTTCTCGCGCGTGCCGCCGTGATCGCCGCCGCACACCGCCGCCTGCGCGGCGGCGCGCACGCCGCGGCCGACCGCGCCGGCCGCCTTCGCGGCCTTGCGGGCGACCTCGCCGGCCTTCTTGCCGCGCTCCTCCGCCGAAGGGTTGCTGCGCCCCTTGCCGGCGGGCTTCCCGCGGCCCTTGCTCCCGCCAGCCGAGGCGCCACCGATCAGGCCTCCGTGGGCGGCGGTCTCGCGGTTCTTGGCCTTGACCTTGCGGCGCGCTGCGTCCGTCTTCACACGCCAGCGCCAGTTCACGCCGGTGTGCGCAGCCTCGAGGTCACTGGCCGCGATGCCGTAGCGGTTCAGGACGAAGGTCTTCGCCTTCGCCTCCGTCATCGTGTCGGTCTTCTTGCGCTTGACGAAGACGTCGCCGGCCATCACTCACCCCACGATGCCGCGCCACGTGACGCGAAATTCCGAGCCGGCGCGGCGGATGACCGGCCAGCCGTCGCGGTTCGGCCCGAAGACCGGCCGCTTGCCCTCGAAGGCGTGGCGCCACACCGCGGAGCCATCGCCCTTGTTCGTCCGGTACCGGATGGCGACGACGCGTCCCGCCGGCGCGTGACGGTCGACGACGATCCCGTCACGGGCCAGCAGGAACAGGCGCCGTCCGTACCGGTCGGTCGCGAGGTGGACGCGGCCGGCGGCCGGCCACACCATCCCGCGGACCGTCTCGATCGCGACGAGGGTGCCGAGCTGCGCGGTCGCGCGGGGCACGCCTCGCGGGCCGGCCATGCGCAGCTCGCGCCCCGGCGGGAGCCCCCAGTGGAACTCCCAGAACATGCGGCGCGCCGCGTGGAGGTCGAAGGCGTGGTCATCCACGGCCCTTCATCGCGCGCCAGAGGAAGTAGCCGCCGACGCCGGTGCCGACGAGCAGGCCGGCCTTGGCGGCGGTCCCTGCGCCCCCGGCGGCGGCCTTGAACGGGCCGCTCACCTGGTCCCACAGGTCGTGGAAGAAGCTCTTGTCGCGGATCGCCGCCGCCTGCGCGTCCGCCTTGGCGTTGGATTCGGCCTGCAGCTTCTGCTGCACGGCCATCTGCGCCCGCTCGGCGTCGCGCTGCTTGGGCGTCAGCTTTCGGCCGGCCATCTTGTCGATGGCGGCCATCGTCGGCGCCTCGTCGACGAGCGCGCGATAGCGCACGAGGTCGGCGAGGGCGATGCGGGCCTGCCCCTCGGGCAGCTGCACGATGGCCTGCCAGTCCTCGCCGCGCGCGCGGCCGAACTGGACGAAGCGCACGCGTCCGCCCGCGGCGAGCCGCGCGAGGGCGCGCTGTCGCAGACCGGCAGCATCCAGGCCGGCGCGTGGCGCGGGCGCCTGGGCACCTCCACCAGCCACCGCGCGCATCGCGTTGAAGGCGTCCTCGAACGGGCCGCCGACGTCCTCGGACAATCCGCAGAGCATCAGATCGCCCTCCGACGCTTGCTGGCCCGGTAGGCCACGTAGCCGGCGACGGCCACAGCCGCGACGCCGCCGCCGATGAGGAGCTGCCGCTTGCGCTTCGCTGCTCGGGCTCGCGCCGTGAGCTCGGCCGCCTTGGCCGCGCGCCGCTGGCGGTCCTCCTCGGCCATCCTCCGGTACTTCTCGGCGTTCTCGCGCTGACGCTCGGGCGAGATCGGGCCGCCCTTGCCGGCGGCCTTCTTCTTCTTCTTGCCGCCGACGCCGAGCGCCTTCGCGGCGCCCTCGCCGGCGGCGGCAGCGATGGCGCCGCCGGGCACCGCCTTGAGCGCGCCCTTGGCGGCGCCCTTGATGGCGCCGCCGACCTTGCCCCAGAAGCCGCCGAGCCCGTCGTCGTCGTGGATGCCGCAGAGCGCCATGCGCTCAGTGGTCGCACTGCGTCTTAAGACGTCGTCAAGAGATTTCGTCGGAAGGGCGGGCGCCTCAGAGCTGGAGGCCGCGCAGGCGGGCCATGAGGGCCGCCGGGTGCTCGTCGAACTCGGCCCGCCGGTCGCAGGTCTCGAGGTGGTACGGCCGGCCACCGACCAGGGCCCGCGGCCAGATGTGGAAGGGCACGAGCGTGCCGTCCGGCCGGCGGCGCGCGAGCAGCGGCAGGTCCCACCGGATCCGGATGGACTCGAGCATCGCCGCGACGAGGCCGGAGCGGTCGTCGCAGTCGCCGTAGCGCACGAGCAGGACGCGGCCCGGCGTCAGCACCGACTCCCCGGCCTCGTTCCAGAAGTCGACGCGGTCGCGGACCCACGCCCAGATGGCGCGCGCCGCGCCCAGCTCGTCCCGCGGCTCGACGCCGGCGGGGCGCAGGACACGCTCGACGACGAGCTGGCGCATGCGTGGATGGCGGCCGTACAGGCGCGCCACCTGCCGCACGAGCCGGCGCGTGGCCTCGGCGTTGCGGCCCGGCAGTCGCCAGAAGCGGAAGGTGCCGTCAGCCACCCCTCTTGCCCTTGTTGGCGAAGTCGGCGACCTGCGCGGCGCTGCCGGCCAGCTTCGCCAGGCCCTCGGCACCGGCGCCGAGGTCGCCGAGCAGATCGTCGAGCTCGTCGAGCAGGCCGCCGCCGCCCTCCGACTTCTTGTCCACGCCCAGGGCCTCGCGGAAGCGCGCCTTGAGCCGCTCCGCCCGCTCGATGACCTCGAGCGGATCCTCGACCGCCGGCGGTGCCGCGCCGCCGGCGCCGCCCCGGCGCATCTGCGCCCGGAGCAGCCGGAGCTCCTCGGCGTCCCGCTGCTGCGCCATCTCGACCAGGCGGGCCTCCAGCGCGGCGGCGCGCTTCTCCTGCGCCGCCATCATCCGCGCGATGGCGGCCTCGAGGCCCGACGTCGGCGCCGGCGGCGCCTGGGACACCGGGGGCGCCGGGGCGGGCTCGCTGGTCCGCTCGATGAGCAGGCTGTTGCCGGCGATGAATCGCCCGGACACGTCCCGGATGGCGATCCAGCGCGGGCCGGGACCGCCCACCTCGGCGACGTCGTCCTCGCCCGCGTCGTAGGGCACGCGACCGAGGTGGGCGCCGCGCACCATGCGGCGGCCCTCCCGCCGCATGCCGTAGACCTCGAGCATCGGCGACCCGTCGGGGGCGGGCCGGAAGAACGGCCCGGTGACCTCCTGCCCCTCGAGCAGCGGCACCGGCCAGACGCCCGGCTCGGCGTCGTCCTCGTCGTCGCCCGCGCCGGCGGGATCGAAGAGCCCCGGCAGCTCCGGCGCGCGGTTGGAGCGCGCCGCTGCCCGCCGGATCTGCGGCGAGGGGGCCGCCGGCGCGGGCGCGACGACCGGGCCGGAGTCGCCGGCCTCGGGCTCGTCGCCCTCGTCGAGGTCCTCGTCGTGCTCGGGCTCGTCGCCCTGGTCGGGCTCGCCAGCGAATGCGTCGTCGACGGCGTCCAAGTCGTCGAGGTCGTCCTCACCGTCGGCGATGTCGTCGACCTCGAAACCCGTGTCGGTCGCTGGCTCCGCCATGTTCGACACCATCGGGGGCTCCATCTGCGGCACCATGTGCGCTGCCGTTCGGGGCACCATCACGCCCCCCGTGCACGGTGCCATCCGCCCACACAATAACAGGCTTGCCCGGCCCGTCTGACACACCGGCGCGCGACCACTGACGATTGTCCGCGGCGTGTCCGCCTGAATGCGCGCCACGCGCCCCCCCCCCAGAACGCCAAGGGAAAAATTGTGGCTCACTCGGACGTAGCATTCGTGCGCGGGCGGTAGAACGACGAAAAGGTCAACTGCGCTGGCGCACGCCGCGGCGGGCCAGCGTGCGGATCTTCGGCGGCGGTTTGTCGGAGAACACCGGCGCCAGGTGCGGCGCCAGGTACTTGAGGGCCTGCGAAGGCAGCGCGCTCGTGAAGCGGTACTCCGCCGCGGCGGGGCCCGGCACGTGCGCGGTCAGCACGCCGAACCAGCGGTCGCCGAGGTAGAAGACGAACGTGCCCGTGCGGTTCCGGACCTCCTCGCCGACGAGGCGGCCCTGCTTGTCGAACCGCTCCCGACGGTTGTCGCCGGTGCCCGTCTTGCCGCCGGCCATCAGGCCCCAGTGCAGGAAGGAGCCCTTGATGCGCGAGGCGGTGCCGTCCTCGACGACCCCGCGCATGGCCTCGCGCGCCACCGCGGCCACCTCGTGGGGCAGCACGCGCTCCGGTCTGCCGGGGAACGGGCGCACGAGCGTCTCGTAGGGCGTGTTCTCGGCGAAGTGCAGTCGCTCGACGCGCTTCGTCGGCTGGCGCACGCCGTCCGACAGCAGGATGCCCACGAGCTCCGCCAGCGCGGTGGGGCGGTCGCCCGAGCTGCCGAGCGCCGTCGCCAGCGAGGGCACGAGGCGCTGGAACGGATAACCGAGCCGCTGCCACCGCTGGTGGATGGCGCCGAACGCGTCGACCTCGACGAGCATCCGGATGCGGCGGTCCTGCTGGACCTTGCGCGCCGGGCCCATCAGCCAGCGGTACACCGCGACGCGCTCGGCGCGGCTGGCGTCGGCGACCTGCGTCCAGCCCGCCCCGGCGTGCGCGCGCAGGAAGGCCACGGTCCACAGCTCGAGCGGGTGGATGCCGGCCAGGTAGCCGCGGTCCTGCAGGTCGAAGCGCCCTGGCGCATGGCGCGCGTACAGATCGGCGATCTTCGCGTCCGTCAAGGGCTTTCCGGTCACCCTGGCCTGGCCGCGCAGGAAGGCCGAGAGCTCGCCGACCGACGCCTCGGGGCGCACCGTGCGGAAGACGACCGTCAGCCGCTCCGGCGTGGGGCGCACGCGCCCGGCGAGGCGCTCGAGGGCCGCGTCGGGCTCGAGATCGCGGTAGTGCAGGTAGAAGCGCTCCTGGTAGACGCGCCCCTCGATGTCCGCGAACCGCTCGAGGTAGACGCGCCGCCGCGGGTCCTTCACGTCGTCGAAGAGCGCGTCGAGCCTGGGCTGCTGCGCGACGGTGTGGTCGACGATGTCGCGCATCATGCGCACGAACGGCAGGTTCACCGAGCGCGCGAACGCGTCGCGCACCGTCGGCGCCTCGTCGTCGTCCTTGCTCGAGAAGTTGTTGAACGTGTGGACGCCGCCGCCGGTGACGAACTTCTCCTTGGGGCTCGCCGAGTAGCGGCGGTCCATCGCCGCCTCGAGCAGGTCGCGCAGCGGCTCGCCCGGCCTCGCCGTCAGGCGGCCGACGACGAAGCGCGTCAGGTCGTCCCGCGGGTCGACCTTCAGCCTCTTCAGCGCGTCCTTCGGCAGGTCCTGCAGCGCCTCGTGGATCTCCGCGACCACCTCGAGGTAGGTGACCAGCGTGCGCAGCTTCGCGGTGGAGCCGAGCTCGAGCTTCATCCCGTCGTTGAGGCTGAAGGGGCCCTCGCCCGTGTCCGTGTGGACGCGCAGCAGATTGGCGCCCTCGACGCGCTCGAACAGCGTGAAGCTGTAGCGGACCTGGGCCGGATCGCCCTGCGACAGCAGGAACGGGCCAACCAGGCCGGCGGCCTTCGCCACTTCGGGATCGTTCAGCGCCCGGAGGGCGCTCGACGCCGAGACCTGCGCCTCGGTATCGAGCGTGGAGTGCACCGTCAGGTCGAGGCGGTCGAGCGTGTACAGGTCGGGCACGCCCAGCGGCTCGAGCAGGTGGACGCGGACGGCATCGGCGCCCTTGCGATCGGCGACCATCGCCTCGGGCTTGCGGCGCTCCTCGTCGGCGAACGCCAGCGGGGCGCGCAGCGCCGCCTCGCGCAGCGCCGGGGAGACGATCTCCGCGGGCATGAGACGGAGGTAGGCGTCCACGTGCGCGCGCAGCGCCTCTCGGTTCTCGATGAAGTACCAGAAGGGCCGGCGCTGACCGACCAGCATCGCGACCATGCGCTTGTAGGCCTGGCCGCGCTCTTCCAGCCTCGGATCGGTACGCTTGATGGTCGGCGCATCCTTCAACAGCTCGTCGGCCTCGTCGCGCGGGAGCGCGAACCACGCCCACAGACCGTCGCCGACGCCGTGGACCTCGCCGTGGCCGGGGGCGGCGCCCAACGGCAGCGTGTTGACGTAGTCGAGCACGATGCGGCGCCGCGCGTTCGAGGTGTCGGGCCCGTCGAGGTAGGCGCGTACCGAAGCGGAGAACATCTGGAGCAGCTTCTCGCGCGCCGACTTCGTCGCCCCGCCGTCGGAGTGGCGGTACTTCTCGAGCTGGGTGGCCAGCGTGCTGGCGCCGGGGACCTTGCGGTCCGGCTCGACGAACTTCATCGCCGCCTGGCCCACGGCGAAGAACAGGCGCGGCCACTCGACGGCGGGGTTGCGCAGCGGCGAGCCCGGCTCGAGCAGGTCGCGGTTCTCGATGAACAGGAGCGAGCGCACGAGCGCGGTCGGCAGCGCCTCGAAGTCCGGCCACGTGTGCCCCGGCCAGATCGACGCGTAGAGGGGGGCGCCCGTGCGGTCGAGCACGCGCAGGCCGGCGCTCGTCTTCTCGTGGTAGGCGGGGAAGATGCCGTACTGCTGCAGCTGCTGCAGGCGCGGCGTCCAGCGGGCCTGGGCCTCGACCTCGGCGCCGTCGGCGGCGAGCCGCGCCAGGAACCAGGGCAGCCGCGCGTAGCCGAGGCGCTCGTCCTGCGGCCCGAAGCTCGGGAACCGTACCGACGGGCTCGGTCCGGGCGCGGGCTCGAATCGCGAGTCGGCGGCGACCCACGAGAAGAAGCGCGCCTGGAGCCGCGCCTGGCTGAGCTCGCGCGCGACGAAGCCGCCCGCGCCCCCGGAGAGGAGCACTGCGGCGGCCCAGAACGTCGAGCGGAGCCAGGGGCGGCGACGGCGCGGCACGCCCGCGCGAAGGGTGGACACGGGATCGACTGGCGGCGGATCGGACATGGCTGGATTCGCCGGCGCCGGTCGTGCATCTTCTATATCTTCGCAGCGGCACCGCGCCTTATCTGCTGAAGATCACTAGAAGAATTCGACAAAGGTGGAAATTGGTTGCGACGCCGTATCAACGGTACTAACTTCCCGAGCTTTTTGGCAAACAGGGTGATTTTCGGCCCTCACGGGCCGCAGCGTCGGCGCGGCGTCCCGGCGAAGGCGCCGCGAACCCGCGTCGGCCGTAGCTCTCCGCGACCGGCATTGCAGAGTGCGGCGGCACCTCCCCACACTGAAGGCGTCCCACCCCCGGTCGAGGAGGAGGAGGTCACGGTGCCCGCGGCGCTCAAGGAAGCGTTGGTCCAGGTCGAGGCCGTCATTCGCAAGGCGGTCCCGACGGCGCGCGACGAGAAGCGGACGACGCCGGTGGCGCCCGAGGACACGCCTGCTCCCGGGCGGAGGCGTCGCTGGGGGCTGCTCGTCTTTGCCGCGGCCACGGTGCTGGCGTTCGCCGGCGGCATGCTGGCGACCGTCCTGTACGACCGGATGGTGACGACCCCCAAGGCGGCGCCGCGCCCCCTCGACGACGTCGATCTCGTAGAGCCTGTGGCTGCGCCCGCGGCGCCGGTGGGGCCAGAGCTCACGCCAGCGCAGCGTCGAGCCCTCGACGTGCAGCAGGCGATGGCCGATCTGAGGGCCACGCTACCGCTGGCGGCCGTCATCGACGTCGATGTACGGGTCGATGGGCCGGCGGTGCTCCTTACCGGCCGCGTGGATACGCGCGAGACCATCGATCTTGTGGCCCGGGCCGCCGGCGCCGTGCCGGGCGTCGCCGCCGTCGACACGCGCGCGCTGCGCATCGAGAGCCGTCTGCACACGATCAAGCCGGGCGAGCTGCTGAGCGACGTGGCCAGGAAGTACTACGGCCGCAGCGACGCCTGGATCCGCATCGTGAAGGCCAACCCGGGCATCGACCCCAACCGCCTGCGCCCCGGCCTGCAGCTGCGCGTGCCCTCCGTCGTCGACTGATCTATCATCCGCGGCATGTCCGCCACCGCCGACTGCCAGGTGTTCAACCGGCCCGACCGCGTCGTCGAGGGCTGGTACTGGGCGCTCCGCTCCCGCGAGCTGAAGCGCGGGCAGGTGCGGGCGGTGAACCTGATGGGCCGCGAGCTGGCGGTGTTCCGCGGGCGCGACGGGCGCGTCGTCGCGCTCGACGCCTACTGCCCGCACATGGGGGCCCACCTCGCCTGTGGCCGCGTGGACGGCGACGGCCTGCGCTGCTTCTTCCATCACTGGCGGTTCGGCGCCGACGGCGCGGTGACCGACGTGCCCTGCCAGCCGCGGCCGCCGCGGGTGGGCGTGCGCTCCTGGCCGGTGAGCGAGGCCTATGGCCTCGTCTGGATCCACACCACGCCGGAGCCGCGCGCGCCCGTCCCTGCCGTGCCCGAGCTCGAGGGGCTCGCCGTCGACGCCCTCCTGGGCAACCGCTTCACGAAGAAGTGCCACCCGAACGTGGTGCTCATCAACGCGATCGACTCCCAGCACTTCCACTCGGTCCACAACCTGCCGAACGTGCTGGACATGGTCGCCGAGCCGGTGGATCGCCAGCGCCTGATCGTGCGCAACGCGAACCCCGTCCCGCGCACGAGCCGGCTGTGGCGCTTCATCTCGCGTTTCTACGCGAGTCAGCTCACCTATTCGATGTGCTACTGGAACGGAAGCACCGGCACCGTCACGCTGGGACCCGACTTCTTCCACTTCCACATCATGTTCGCGCTGCGCACGGGCCCCGGCGGCGTCACCGAGGGCCAGACGGTGCTGATCACGAAGAAGCGCGGCGGTCCCTTCGGGTGGCTGTTCAACCGCGTCGTGCTCCTCCTCACGCGCCTCGTCGGCGACTACTTCGCGAAGGGCGACACGAAGGTCTTCGAGACCATCAAGTTCGACTTCAAGACGCCGCTGAAGATCGACCGCCCCATCCTCGAGTTCATCCGCCACCTCGAGGCGCAGCCGACGGTGCCGTGGACGGAGACCGCCGAGGCGCCCGCGCTGCCGGCGCCCGCCGACGGGCTGCGCGCCGTTTGAGCGACGCCGGCCTGCGCCTGCCGCACCTCGACGCGGCGCACCGGCTGCAGCCGCTCGTCGGCGCCTACGCGCGCCGCCGCGCGACGGTGCCGGACGTCGCGCTCGACGCGCCGCTCGGCGGCGTCTTCTGGCCGGCGTCGTTCTTCGGGCTCGACCGCGTGGCGGCCTTCGCGGCGGCGCGCCCGGAGCGGCAGGCGGCGGTCCTGGCCGAGTGCGCGCAGGGGCTCGTCGGCGAGGCGTACGCCGTCGAGAAGATGGGCCTGGCGTACTGCGCGCGGCTGGGGCTCCTGGCCCGCAGCGCCGAAGAGCGCATGTATTACGCGCACGTGGGCGCGGACGAGGCGACGCACCTCGGCTGGGTGACGCCGTACCTGCGCGATCCGTCGGCGGCGGCGTGCGGTCCGTTCGTGGCGCTCGTGGCCGGCGCGGTGGAGGCGGGGGAGCGCAACGCGCTCGTCTTTCTGATGCAGGTGGTGCTCGAGGGCTGGGGGCTGACGCACTTCCGGCGCCTGGCCGAGGGGTGCGCCGCGCCGGCGCTCGCGGCGAGGCTGCGGCACATCCTGCGCGACGAGGCGGCGCACCACGGCGGCGGGAAGGTGCTGTTCGAGGCGGGCGCCGTCGGCCCCGGCGAGGCGGCGTTCGTGCGCGACTATCTGCGCCGGTTCCTGGGGATGGTGCGCGCGGGCCCGCAGGCCGTCGTCGGCGCGCTCGAGCGCGGCCTCGGCGGCCTCACGCGGGCGGAGCGCGCGCGCGCGTTCGTCGAGCTCGACGCGGAGCGGCACGCCGGCGAGCGCCTCGCGCTGCTGCGCGACCTGATGACCGGGCACGGCCTCGACGACCTGGTGGCCGGGCTCGCCGACGGGGGCGCGTTCGCGCCGCTCTCGGCGGCGGACTGCGCCGCGCTCGCGGAGGCGGGACCCCCGGGCGAGTGACCGCCGCGGGCGTTCACCCCGGAGCGGGCGGCCCGAGCAGCGCCGCCGCCTCCTCGGGCCGCGTGACGAGCGCCGGCGGCTTGACGTCGCCGAGGCGCTGTCCGCGCGCGGCCCGCAGCGCGACGAGGCGGGCCGGCCACTCGGGGTCGACGCGCAGGTCGACCGGGCGCAGCTGGCCGTTGCGGCGCGCGATCGCATAGTGGAAGGCGCCGGCGAGCGCGCGATCGAGCGCCTCGGGATCGGCGCCGGCGCGGTCCGAGAGCAGCACGTAGCGGTCGCCCGCGGGCACCAGCGTGTGCTGGCCGGGGGGCGCGGCGGCGACGAGGCAGGCGGCCACGAACGGCTCCGCCAGCTTCTCCCCGACGAGGTCGCTGACGGCGTCGGCGCGGCCCGCGAACTCGAGCAGCGGCGTGCCCCGGAAGCGTCCGACGACGCGGACGCGGTCGCCGATTCGATAGCGCCACAGGCCGCCGCGCGTCGTGACCACGAGCGCGTACTCGGCGCCGTCCGTGACCTCGTCGAGCAGGTGCAGGCGCCCGGCGGCGTCCTCGAGCTCGATGAGCACCTGGTCCACGAGCGGCGCGGGGCCGCCGGCGTCGAGCAGCGGCACCGTGACCGGCGCCTCGGTGGCGAGCAGACCCTTGCCCTGGTGGAACGGCAGCGGGAGGCGGCGCGCGAGGTCGGCGGCGCCCGGCGCCGAGGGGCCGCTGGCCCAGCAGGAGACGAGCTTCAGCGCCGGCCAGACCGCGGACCAGTCGCCGCGGGCGGCGGCGGCGAGGCGCTCCGGCGCGACGGGGGGCACAGAAAAGGTGAATCCGTTCGCGCACATGCGGCCCGCACGCAGCGCCGGCGCGAGGCGGTCGAGGCGCGCGGCCGCGTGGTCGAGCGCGATCGCGAGGAACGAGGGGCTCCAGACGGAGACGACCTCGAGGTCCGCGGCCGCCAGCAGGTGGAAGGCGAGCGCGTCCCGGAAGGCCTGCGGATCGGCGAGCCGCTTCAGCGACGGCGGGGCCACGAAGGTGGGGCGGAAGAGGAGGCGCAGCGGTCCCGGGAGGTACTCGCCGTCGTCCTCGAACCCGCCCTCGCCGGGGGAGACGCTGAAGTACATGCGACCCGTCGTGAAGCCCGGTCCGCGCGCGACGAGGTCGTGGGCCCACAGCGCGAACATCCGCGCGAAGCCGGCGAGGAGCGCGTCGGTGTAGGGGACGAGCTTGCGCGGCCCGCCGCTGCCGGAGGTGGGCTCGTGGTGCCGCACCGGGCGCGCCGTCAGGACCGCGCCGCCAGTGGCCCGCTGCCGGTCGAGCCAGGGGGCGAGGTCGTCCCAGGTGGCGATCGGCAGGCGGCTGCGGAGGTCATCGAGGTCGTCGTCGGCCCGGACGCCGTGGTGGCGGCCGTAGTCGGCGGCGGCGAGATCGGCGACGAGATCCCGGGCGAGGGCGCGCTGGGCGGCCCGCGGGTCTTCGAGCCGGCGACGGAAGGCGGCGGCGGCCGGGGCCGTGGCGCCGCGGAGGAGGGCGGCGACCGCGCCGACGAACGCGCGGTTCACTCTTCGCCCGCGCTGGCGATCTCGACCGGATGCCGCGTGGTCCCGGCGTCGTAGCGATCCCGCGCGTTCACGTGCTGGCCGACCTTGAGGACGGCGCCGGGCGGCACGTCGGCCCCCGGGCCGAGCACGGCGTAGGCGCCGATGAACGCGCCGTCGCCCACCTTGCCGCGCTTGACGTAGAGCATCACGCCGGCGCGGCCCGGCGCGATGAGGTGGCCGAAGAACTTCGCGCGGTGCCCGAAGACCGCACCGTCGCCGACGTCCAGCAGGCCGCGGTCGGTGATCTCCACGCGCGGCGTCCAGTACACGCCGCGCCCGACGCGGCTCCCCCAGGCGCGCAGCCACGCGCTATACAGGCCCGGCACCAGCCGCAGCGGCACCTCGAGGACCGGGAACGCGTCGTAGATGAGCTGTACCTGGTGCGCGCCCCACCAAGGGCTGTACCGCGGCCCCGTGAGCCGCGAGCGTCCTTCACGCACCGGCCTCAGCGCCGTGAGCGCGCGGTAGACGACCAGCGGCAGGCCGTACGTGGCCACGAGGAGGGCGGCGGCCGTCCAGGGACCCGGCCGCGCGACGAACCACCACGACGCGGCGACGTCGACCGCCAGCGCCAGCGCCGGGAAGAGGCTGACGAGCAGACCGAGGCGGCTCATCGCTTCTCCGGGAGCGGCAGCAAGAGACGCCGCCAGAAGGGGAGCCCGTCGGCGACGCCGAGGACCGGCGCGCGGGTCGGACTGCGCCACGTGCCGTGCAAGACGTCCCAGAGCTTGAGGTTCGCGCCGAAGTTGTGCCGCGTGTCATCGCTGGCATGGTGCCAGGCGTGGTCGTGCGGCGTGACGAGCAGCGCGCCCACCACGCGGTACGCGGCGGTGCCCGGGCACGGCCCCAGCGTCGAGTGGCGCCACAAGTCGAGCGCCGCGGTGACGGCGGCGCCGAGCGCGAACGCCGTGACATCGGCCAACACGTACAGACAGAGGCCGTTCACCCACAGGTACACGATCAGGAGCGGCGACCACAGCGTGTTGCGCGCCGTGACGAGCACGTCCATCCGGTCGGCGCCGTGGTGCACCGCGTGGACGGGCCAGAGCGCCCGCGTGTGCAGGGCGCGGTGGTTCCAGTAGTACAGGTAGTCGACGAGCACGAAGTTGAGCAGGAACGCGGCCCAGGCCGGCAGCGCCAGGGCGCCTTCCCACGCCGGCGCGACCCAGCGGAGCGCCGACAGCACGAGGGTCACCTCGAGCGCAGGGATCGCGGCGCCCTGGACGAGCAGGCCGATGAGGTCGAGCGCCCAGTCCTCGCCACGGCGGCCGCGCCACGCGTCGAGCCCGCCGCGCAGCGCCCACGTGCCGGCGACGAGCCCCCAGAACGCGGCGAAGACCAGCATCAGACCCAGAACTCGATCGCCTGCGAGCGATCGGGCAGCGCGCGCGGATCGCGGCCCTCCGCCAGCGCGTCGCGGATGGACTCGATGAGGACGTGGACGACATCGGCAGGCGTGTTCGTGAAGTCCCGGCCGTACTTGCGGATCGTCTGCATCTGGTTCTCGAGGATCACCAGGTCCTGATCGATGATCTTCTGCCCGTACCAGCGTACGAAGGGCGCGGCGAGGGTGTTCCAGACACCGTAGTCGTAGGTGAGATCCGTGTAGACCCAGGTCTCGTCGTCGCCGACCGGGACGGACTGCGAGTTGATGAAGAAGTGGCGACGCCGGCCCATCTGGTACTCGACGGACGTGACGTTGGGCATGTGGAAGCTGTCGACGTGGACGATCTCGGCGCCCTTCGGGTTCAGGAACCAGCGGAACAGGCCGAGGTTGGCGCGCTCGCCGTGATACTCGACGCGCACGGAGCCGCCGCTGCGGGTCACCGTCGCCGTCAGGCGCTCGCGGCGGCTCGAGCGGAAGATGCCGCGGTGGACGAACGCCGTGTGCGGGATGTCGACGAAGTTCTCGGCGCAGTTCGTGACGTCGTTCTTGAACTTGTTCAATAAGCGGAGGCTCGTCCAGCCCCGCTCACCGTAGTGCGGAATGCGCCAGGGGGCGGTGTCCGCGTCCTGCAGGCGGACGTACACGAAGCCGTCGACCTCGCACGTGGCATAGCGCATCGCGCATCGGCGCCCGATCTTGCGCACGTCGTCGCCGAGCGACGGGACGGCGACCACTCGGCCCTCACCGTCGTAGGTCCAGCCGTGGTAGGGGCACACGAGCCTGCCGTCGCGCACCTCGCCACGGGACAGCTGTGCGTTGCGGTGCAGGCACACGTCTCGGAGCGCCACGGGTCGTCCGGCGTCGTCCCGGAAGACGGCCAGCCACTCGTCGAGGATGCGCCTCGCCAGCACCCGGCCACGGCGCAGCGTGCGGGACTCGGCGACGACGTACCAGAAGTCGTGCGGCGTCATCTAACCGATTTCGGAAATGCGGACGTCGGCGACGAGGTCGATCTGGCATGCGAGGCGCGCCCGCGGCTCGTCGGGGGCCACGATGGCCAGGACCTCGCGCTCGTCCTCGCCCGGCGGCGGCACCTCTCCTTCGACGGCGACGACGCACGTCCCGCACAGTCCGGTGCGGCAGCCGAAGAGCACGGGGGAGTTCACGGCGGTGAGGCTGCGCGAGAGCAGGGCGTGCGGCGGCAGCGCGATCGGCGCGTACCGCGTGCCCGGGAAGTGCACGACGGGCATCAGGCCCGCGCCTCGATCTCGCGCTCGAACCGCATGAATTCCTTGCGGTTTCTCTCGACCCAGCCGGCGACGGTGCTCTTCGCCATGTGCTTCATGGCCTTGTTGTCGGCGGCGACGTATTCCAGCGGGTCGAGGTAGCGCTTGTAGGACTCGAGCGCCGTCCGGTGCGTGCGAAAGCTCTCGTGCAGGCCCTCGCTCTCCTCGGTGAAGCAGCGGCGCATCATCTCGAGCGCAGCGCGGTCGTCCAGGCCGAAGTGCGGCGAGCGCAGGAGCTTGAAGATCCGGCCGTACAGGGCGGGGTCGTACCAGAAGATGCCGTTGATCGCGGCAGAGAAATAGAAGTGGTCACGCTGGCATCCGCGAATGCCCAGGTTCGCGACGAAGCTCTCGTACTTCGTCGGCGACGGCACCGAACGCAGCACGTCGCGCGACAGGATCGTCGAACTGTTGAAGTGATACGACTCGTCGTGGAAGTGATACAGCGAGACGCGCGACGGGATCGGGGCGTCGTCGGGCGCCGGCATCTCGGCGCAGTACCGAGACAGCTCGTGCTGCACCAGCTTGCCGTTGAGCGTGCGCAGGCCGCGCACCGTGAAGTACTGGCAGGCGAGGAAGGCGTTGCTGCTCGATATCAGGCCGAAGGCGCGCAGTTGCAGCGCCTTCCACTTCGCTTTCAGCGCGTTGGTGTCGAAGTGCACCATCGTCTCGGTGAACGGCGTCCGCATGCGGTACGTGAAGAGCCGCTCCCCGAACAGCGCCGCCTCGACCGCCTCCGAGATCGTCTTGAACGCGTTGATGTGCGCGCGCTCCTGCGCCGACTCGAGGTCGAGCATGTCGCACACCTCGCGAAAGTCCTCGAGGGCGTACAGGCCGGCGGCGCAAGTCTGGTTGAAGTAGATGGTGGCGATCTCGGCGGAGACGATCTGGGAGTAGTAGGCCACCCAGTAGAGCTGGTTCAGCAGGATGCGCTGCCGTTCCGTGGCCTCGGCCCACAGAGGCGTGCCCCAGAGCAGCGAATACGCTTGCGGATTCCACCACTGGTCGCGACGGGCGGCGTAATCGAACTGTGCGGCGGCCTGGTCGATCTTCGCCGTGTGGTCCTGCTGCTTGTTGCGCCGGTAGTTGAGCGCGATCTTCCGGACGGTGGTGGCGTCCTCGAGGATCGAGCGCTCCGCTTGCGGCTCGAGCACGGCGTGCATGGACCCCCTCCCTGGAACGAGCGCCCAATTGTATGCGCGCCCCCGGTTCGGCGAAACTGCGCCTGCGAATGCGACCCGCCCCCCAAGACGCCGCCGCTCCCCGGCCGTCCGACCTCGCGCGGCGGCTGCGCGGCCGCGTCGTCGCCGTCGACGCGCTCGGCGGCGCGGCGCGCGAGGCCATGTGGGCGCTCTTCTCGCGCTACTACGACCAGGTCACGCGAGCGACCTTCGACGCGGATCTCGCGAAGAAGCGGCATGTCATCCTGCTCGAGGACGCCGGCGAGCTGCGCGGCTTCTCGACGCTGACGGTGACGCGGGGCGAGGCGCTCGGCCGGCGGTTCGTGGCCGTGTTCTCCGGCGACACCGTGCTCGACGCGGCCTACTGGGGCCAGACGGCGCTACAGCGCGCCTTCCTCGGCTACGTGATGCGCACGTGGGCGCGCCACCCGCTCACGCCCGTGTACTGGTTCCTGATCACGAAGGGCTGGCGCACGTACCTGCTGCTCAGCCGCAACTTCCCCGAGCACTGGCCGCGGCACGACCGTCCCACCGCGCCCTGGCCCGCGGCCGTGCTCGACCGCCTGGCGAGCGCGATGTACCCGGAGGCGTGGCGGCCGGAGCGCGGCATCCTCGAGTTCGCCGACTGCCCCGGCCGCCTGCGCGAGGAGGTCGCGCCGATCACGCCCGATCTGTTGCGTCACGCCGACATCCGCTTCTTCGCCGAGCGCAACCCGGGGCACGCCCGCGGCGATGAGCTGTGCTGCCTCGGCCGCGTGCACCTGCCGCTGGCCGTCTCGTACCTGTCCAAGCTCGCGTGGCGCGCGGTGCGACGGGGTTTCCGGCGCGGCGGCGGACGCATACACTCGGCGCACTCTTGAAGGGGGAGACAGGACCATGGGTCTGATCGGACGGGGCGTCGCCGTTCTCGCGGTGGCCGGCGCGCTGAGCGCGTGCGGCGGTGACGACGGGGGCGGGGGCGGCGGCGCGGGGGGCGCTGGCGGTCAGGGCGGCGCGGGGGGCGCTGGCGGTCAGGGCGGCGCGGGCGGTGCCGGCGGCGCGGGCGGCGCCGGCGGCGCGGGCGGCGCGCCGCAGGACGAGTGGAGCCCGTCGGCCCGCGTGACCGCGCTCCACATCCCCGACATGCTCGACGCCGCGGCCGACTGCCCGATCGAAGGCACCAACCAGGGCACCGGCCTCGGCGGCCTCACGAGCCTGTACCAGGGCGGCCTCGACACGCTCGTGCGGCCCGACGACATGGGCAACATCACGCTCGTGCTGCTGAGCCGCGCGGTGGGCTTCCCCGGCGACGCCGTCGACCTGCAGCTGTTCGTCGGCGACCTGATCGACGGCGACTTCCTCATCGATCCGCGGGCTTTCGTCGACGGCGACCCGAACCGCGGACCGCAGCTCCGCTTCGACGGCGCGACCGTCGGCAGCGACGGCCGCCTCGAGGGCGGTCCGGCGCCGTTCGACTACACCATGCCCATCGGCCCCAACATCGTGACGATGCGGCTCGAGCAGACGCGCGTCCGCGGCGTGATCACCGCCGAGGGCGGCGGGTTCCGTATCGACAACGGCGTGCTCGCCGGCTACCTGACGAGCGACGCCGTCCAGCAGCTCATCGACGACATGCGGACGATCTGCGCCTCGCCGGAGCCGCCGGCCACGTGCCCGCCGCTCAACAACATCCTGAACGGCAACGACCCCGAGCGGACGCTGGTCGGCCTGGTCGGCGGCTACGACGTGCGCATCGACGGCGGCGTGGCCGCCGATTGCGACGCCGACTGCAACGCGCTGAGCGTCTGCGCGAAGTTCACGATGACGCCGGAGACCATCGCCGGCATCGGGACGACGCCCTGAAGGCACCGCGCACCGGCCACGCGCGCCGCGAGAACCTGGGCACCCAGCCGCTCGCGCGACACCGCGTCTTCAACAACTTCGAGGTGCTCTGCGAGGGTTGGTACCCGGTCTGCCGCGCGCGGGCCCTGAAGCGCGGGCAGTGCCGCTCCTTCCTGATCGACCGCCAGCGTCTCGTGCTCTGGCGCGGCGCCGGCGACGGCCGCGTCCGGGCGCTCGACGCGTTCTGCCCGCACATGGGCGCGGACCTCGGCAACGGCGCCGTCGTCGGGGACGAGCTCCGCTGCTACTTCCACCAGTGGCAGTTCGACGGCGGCGGCGCCCTGACGCGCGTCCCGGCGCTGCCGTGCGGGCCGTTGCCGAAGGGCGCGCGCCTCGCGTCGTGGCCCGTCGAGGAGAAATACGGGTTCGTCTGGGTGTACTCCGCGCCTGAGGCGCCATACCCCGTCCCAGATCCACCCGGACTGGAAGATCGCGAAACCGTTGGGTTTCTCGTCGGATCGCCGACGCTGTACGCCCATCATCACGTGATGATGGTCGGCGGGATCGACCTTCAACACTTCGCCGCCGTGCACGGCCTCGACGTGCGTTTCGCCTGGCGCGTCGACGAGCGCAGCGCGCAGGTGTGGGACTGGGACCTCGAAGGCGAGCTGCCCGCGCCCACGACCTGGAAGCTGCGGCTGGCGCGCTGGCTGCTCGGTTCGCGGATCGGCTATCGGGCGCGCTTCGCCGGCGGGTCGGTGGCCTCGGTCACGTATGGCCCGGAGCAGCGCTTCCGCGGCCGGGGCCGCAGGTTGCCCGCCGTGCACCTGTTCTGGGGCTGCGTGCCGCTGCCGGACGACGTCAGCCGCGTCTTCGTGTTCGTCGTGCTGCCGCGTCGGCGGGGCCTCTTCGGACGCCTCGCCAACCTGGGTCTGCTCGCCGTCGCCGCGGCCCTGCTCGCGGCGCTGCGCGACGACGACGCGAAGGCCTTCCCGAACATGCGCTTCGATCCGCGCCATCTGATCGAGCCGGACCGTTCGGCGGCGCGTCTCATCAGCCTGATCGACCGCCTGCCGGTCTCCGTCTGGTCGCGGAAGGGCATTGATTGATGCCGATCCGCCGCCAGACGCTCGAGGAATGGTTCCTGGTCCATCAGCTGCGGCACGCCGCGCGCCACCACTTCCACCTGCCGCTGTTCGTGGAGGCGGACGTGTCGGCCGTCGCAAAGGCCTTCGGCAGCGCGCCGCCCTGGACGGCGGTCCTCGTGAAGGCGCTGGCGTTGACGGCGCGCGTCCACCCAGCGATCAACCGCGCGGTCTTCCGCACGTTCTGGGGCACCCGCGTCGTCGAGTTCGACGAGGTGCGCGTCAACCTGCCGGTGCTCGTCACCGACGACGCGGGCCGCGCGCACCTCAGCGCGACGGTGGTCGAGCGCGCCGACGAGCGGCCGGTGGCGGACGTCCGCGAGGCGCTTCGGGCGGCGCGCGCGCGGCGGCCGGCGGACCTGCCCATCGGGCGCCTGTTCGTCGCCAACCGCAACACGCTGCTCAACCGCCTGCGCCTGCGCCTCGTGCACTTCGCGGTCTACAACCTGCCGCACCTGTACGTCCGCAAGGGCGGCGGCGGCCTGTCGGTGAGCTCGCTGCTGTCGCTGGCGGAGCCGGGCTTTCGCGGGTGGGCGATGTCCTATGGCCCGACGGCGTTCACCGCCATCGCCATCTCGGTGACGGACGAGCCGGACGGCCGGACGGTGATGCGCGTCGGCGTCGGTTACGACCACTTCGCGCTGCCGGGGCACGAGGCCCTGTCCGCGCTGCGCACGCTGAGCCGCGTGCTGGCGGCGTCCGATCCGGCCCACCTCGCGGCGCTCAGCGACTCGCCGCCGCTTGTACCAACGCGCTGAAGAGCCGCCGCTGCGAGGGGTGCTGCGGCAGGTACTCGGGGTGCCACTGCACGCCGATGGCGAGCGGCAGGTGCTCGTGCTCGATGCCCTGGACGATGCCCGTCGGCTCGCGGGCGACGATCGCGATGCCGTGGCCGGGCGCGTCGACCGCTTGGTGGTGGAGCGCGTTGACGCGACAGCTGTCGCGTCCGAGCACGGCGGCGAGACGGCTGCCCGGCTCGAGGCGCACCTCCTTGCGCGGGAGGACGGTGCGGCCGCCGGGCACCTCGCCGTACAGCTCGGCGAGATCGGGCAGGAGCGTGCCCCCGAAGAAGACGTTCAGGAGCTGGGCGCCGCGGCAGATGCCGAGCACCGGCAAGCGGCGCCGCAGGGCGCCCTCGAGCAGCCCCATCTCCAGCGTGTCGCGGGCGGTGTCGATGCCCGCCGGATGCCTGGTGCTGAGCAGGCGCCGCGCGAGGTACAGCGCCGGGGCGACGAGGATCGTCCAGCGCGAGGTCTGGCCGCGTCTCGCCTCGTCCTCGGCTTCGCGCAGCAGCTCGCGCAGGCGCTGCCGGGGCACGCCGTAGAGCTCGGGATCGAGGTCGGCCCCGCCGGCGAGGACGAGCCCGTCGAGGAGGGCGGGATCGCAGGGCCGGCCGGGGGTGATGCGCCGGGGGACGCCGCCGGCGCGGCGGATGGCGACGCGCAGCGCATACCACGCCGCCAGGCCGCCGCGATCGGGGCCGCTGACCCCGATCAGCGGTCGCTTCATCGCGGGACGCGAGCCAGCCGGGCCGCGCACTCCTCGGCCCAGACGGCGGCCACGCGGCGGTGAAGCGGCACGTCGAGCCTCAGCCAGGCCTCGGCCATGTCGTCGAGGCGCGCGGGATCCGCGGCGAGGCGCTCCACCTCGATCCAGCGGCTCCACTCGGTGGCGAGAGTCCATTCGGGCTCGTCGATCAGGCAGTTGGGCAGCCGGTAGTGGAAGGCCGGCCGCGGACGGACGAGGTCGGACTCCTTGATGGCGCTGCTGACGGCCTCGCCCCGGATCTCGGTGAACAGCGGGACCATGTCGAGCGGGCGGTTCCGCGTCGGGTTCGCGGCGAGGTAGTCGCCGATCAGCTCGTCGAGGGCGGGCCGGTAGTCGGGCGCGAGCACGTGACGGCGGTAGGCCTCGGGGAACGGCTCGATGAAGGGGAAGAAGCGGCGCGTGAGGTCGACGCGCGAGGTGGTGACGAGCCAGTCGTAGAGCACGAGGAAAGCCCGGAGGAAGGCCAGGAGCGTCGGACCATCGAGGGCGGGCGCCTCGACGTTGAAGTGCAGGCCGAACGCGTAGCGAATCGAGGCGCGCGTGCCTTCCGCGCGGTGCGCGTGGAGCAGCGCCCGCACCTCTTCGAGCTCGTCGAGGCGGTCGAACGGCACCGGCGGCGAGACCACCTCATAGGGCGCGACGGTGGAGGCCACCTGCTCGGCGAGCGCCTCGAGCTTGTCGAGGAGCGGCACCTCGTCGCGCCGGATGCCGAAAGACTCGAGGAACTCGACGTAGGGCGCGTCGCGCAGCGTCGAGTAGTCGAGCTCGATGGCGAAGTCCCCGAGGCTCGTCTCGCGCACGAAGCGATGGAAGCGATTGACCACCTCCTCGCGGCCGCCGAAGCGCGCCACGAGGGCCCGGGCGACGACCTCGGGCGGGACGCCCTGGTACTCGAGCTCCACGCCGACGTGGCGCATCCCGCCGTCGTGCGTGCGCACCTGCGGGGGCATGACGAAGGGCATGCGAACGTCCTCGCGCGGCTGGTCCTTACTCCCCTCGATGCGTCGATCGGCGGAAGGGTCGCGAGGCTGGAGATCGCCCGAACGTCAAGACTTTTCGTAAGTGGAAGAAAATCGAGGGGGTGTGCGACGCGGACGTCAGGACCGCGCGGTCGCACGCGTATGTATACGCGGTCGCCGGTCCGCCGGCGAAGAGATCCCGAGCGTCAGCAGGAGCCATGTCCGGTCGGTTGCGACCCGCGCATCCGAACCGGGCTCTGTCGGACCCGTCGCCTACCCGGGGGCGGCGGGTCTGTCATGTCATCCGCTCTGTTGCGCTCGCAGCTTCCAATCGACGTCGGGTCGGCCACGGCGTGCCGCACCCGTGTGTTCACAGAGAAGGAAAAGAGACGTGCGCAATTTCATCGCTTCGGTGTGCTTCGCCCTCTTCGTCATCGTCGGCGCCGGCTCGGCGCAGGCCCAGATCGCCGAGCCCGAGTGTGACAGGTGCGACCTCTGCGGCAACAACCTCTACGTGAAGCTCAAGTCGAACTTCATGTACCAGGTGATCGGCGCAACGCTCGTCCAGTGTTTCACCCTCGGCTGCTCCACGCAGAACGTCACTCAGGATCTCCACCTGCCGATGCTCGGCGGCCAGAGCCGTGACGTGAACCTCTGGCAGACTCCGAGCGTCACCTACAACTACCTGCGCTTCAAGTACTGCACCAACACGACCTGCAGCCAGCAGGCCGAGGTCACTCGATCGATCACGCACTGCGTGAATTGAAGCGTTGCGATCCGGCCCGCGCCGGTGCCCGACGCACGGCGGCACGCGACCGGATCGCTATTTGGTATACGCGACGGTGATCGCGGTCCTGACCGGGCCCAACTATTTTTTCTAACCGCGTCTCACGGAACGATGACGCGGAACGCGGCCCAGTCCGTGCCCGGCGTGTCTCGCCGCAAGCGGAGCAAGACCTCCCGCGACCGATCCGCCAGCGCCTCGGGTGTGGTCGGCGGACTGTCGCCGATCAGCGCGGCGCCGAGGCGGACGTCGTCGGGGAGGACGCGCGCGGTGGCGAGCACGGTGCGGCTGCCGCGCATGACGAACGCCTGGGCGAGCCCGAGCGTCTCGACGTCGGCCTCGCCGGGCGAGCGGGCCGTGTCGCAGCCGGAGAGAGCGACGAGCGGCGGCACCACGGGCAGGGTGAGCACATCCCCGGCGGTCACGCCGCCGTCGGCGGTGCGCAGCACGCTCGCCCAGCCATCGGCGGCGTCCGCCTCGCCGTGGCCGGCGTAGTAGAAGAACGAGGCGCGACCGAGCGCGGCGCGGACGCGCTCCGCCGTGGCGGCGGCGTCGCCGGCGAGCGCAGGGCCGTCCAGCAGCTCGGTCGTCACGCCGCGGTCGCGCAGCGCCTCCGCGACGGCGCGGCTGTCGGCGCGCGCGCCTGGGAGATCGCCGCGGGGATCGGCGACGACGAGGGCCCGCGTCCCCGCGCCACCGGGCGGCGTGGCGCTCGTCAGGTCGAGGCCGTAGACGACGTCGCGGGCGGCCAGCAGGATGTCCCCGTCCCACGGCAGCGCGTGGAAGTCGACCTCCCGCAGCGAGCCGTAGGGAACGACCCGCAGCGACCTCGCGGCGGTGATCTCCTCGCGGAACGGCTCGAGCAGGCGCGCCGCAAGCACCTCGCGTGGCGCGGCGACATCGATGACCCCGAGACGGCGGGCTGCGACCCGGCCGCCATGGCGGACGAAGCCCGCCCACGAGCCGTCGGGCAAGGGAAAGTAGTGGAGCGAGAGCTGTCCGGGTGACTCGGTGGCGGTCGGCTGCGGCGCCGGGACCGCCTCGGCGAGGACGGCGAGGGCCTCGTCGAGAGCGTGGTCGAGATCCTCGCGCAGGTGCTCGCGCGCGTCGCGGGCCCTCCGGGCCTCATCGGCGGAGAGCCGCCACGCCTCGGCCAGCGATGCCTCGAGGCCATTGCGGCCGTCGCGGTAGCGCTCGATGACGTCGTCCCAGCGACGACGCCGCTCCGGTGGCAGCACCTCGATGCGCGACGTCCATTGCAGACCGAGGAGGAGGCGGGCGCGCGCGTGGCGGGCGACGGCGAACGCCTCCGCGTCGCGGCCGAGCTGCAGCAGCAGCTCGACGGCGCGGCGTGTGGAGCCGTCGTGCCGGTGGAGGAAGTCGGCGCGGCCGTCGCCGAGCGGCACGCGGAGGCTCAGACGGTCGAGCCACGCTTCGGCGAGCGCGTAGGCGGCGAGGGCGGCCTCGGGGTCGCCGGCGAGCTCCGCCGCCCTCGCGCGCCCGACGGCGGCGCGCCAGCGCGCTTCCGGCATCGAGGCCTCCGCCGCGAGGCGGTCGAGCGCCTCGAAGTCGGCGGCGGCGGCAAGCGGATCACCGGCGGCGAGCGCGATCCGGCCCTGTAGATCGCGCCAGTCGAGGTGCCAGAGGGCGTCGCGGTCCCGCGAGGTGGGATCGGGGGCGCGCAGCTGGCGCAACAGCCGTCGCGCCTCGTCTGGCGCGCCGCGGGCGAGGGCGACCTCCGCGATGCCGGTCGCGGCGCCGACGGCCGCCGGCGGGCGGGGGCAGGAAGACCGGAAGATGGCCTGGGCCTGCCGGAACCACGACTCGGCGCGCGCCAGCGACTCGGTGTCGGCGTGGTCCGCGTCGTCGACGAAGGGAAGCAGCGCCAGCGACGCGGCGGCGTTCAGCAGGTTGCCGCGCTCGCACTCCCCCAGATCCGGCGGCGGATCGGCGAGATGCGCGTCCAGCAGGCGCGCGGCTTCGGCGTCGCGGCCCAGCGCCCGCAGGACGAAGGCCCGGCGTCGGCCGGCCATGCGCGCGACGCGGTCGAGTCCGAGCCGCTCGGCGTCGCGCACGGCAGCCTCGAAGCCGCGCAGCGCGCCGCGGTGATCCGCCGACTGCTCGGCCAGGATGCCCCGGTAGTAGGGCAGCCGGGCGCGATCGTCGGCGACGGCCTCGATGCGCTCGGCGAAGGCGTCGAGGACGGCGCGCGCGTCCGCCAGGCGCCGGCCCTGGTCGACGAGCAGCGCGTGGCTCAGGGCGAAGGCGTTGCCCGAGACCTCCGAGAGCAGTCCTGCGGCGTCCGCTTCGCCGATGGCGGCCAGCAGCAAGGCGACACCGTCGGCGTCGTCGCCGAGATCGGTGGCCACGCGCGCCCGCAGGCCCAGCGCGCGGGCCTCGAGGGCGGGCGGCAGGGGACAGGCGAGGAGCGCGTCCAGTCGGGCGGCGGCGCCCTCGGCGTCACCGGCGCCGCGGGCGGCCCGGGCCGGCGCGAGGACGGCGCCGGCCCAATCCTCCTCGAGCGGCAGCGTCCATTGGCCGTCGGACGACGCGACCACGAGGCGGCGCGCGCCGGGGGGTACCTCGACCTCGTACCGGCGGCCGCCGGGCGTCGGGGTGGCGGTCGCGGGCGCGGGAACGCCGTCGGTGGTGATCCGTGCCTCTGCGCCGCCGGCGATCCACAGGCGCAGGCGACGCTCGCCGCCGAGGGCGCAGATCGGGCCGGACCGCACGACGGCGCAGCCCCAGAACTCGACGCGGAGCGGCGCCGGGGCCTGGTCGGACGGGCCTGCGCAGGCCACGAGCCCGACCGTCGCGAACTACTGGAGGAGCCGCCCACCGCGCATGCGGCGGCGAGCGTAGCACGATGCGGAGCGCCGTCAGCGGGACGGCGTCAGGCGGAAGGGGACGCGGAAGACCTGCAGGCCGGCCCGGCTCGCGGCGCCGGAGTCCAGCACGGCGCGGGCCAGCGCGTCGGGGCTGTCGGGCAGGTGCTCGGGTCGGCCGACGACCGCCACGATCTCGTAGGCGCCCGGGCGGTCGACGCCGAGCAACTGCCCCACGCGGCCGCCGATGCGGACGGCGCCCTGGGCCGAGACCTCGGCGTGGATGCCGATCGGCCGCAGCGCTGCGCCCTCCGCGAGGAAGACGCGCACGTCGACGACGCCCTGGACGGGGACGTCGGGGCGTAGCGTCACCGCCAGCACCGAGTCCGAGGTCAACGCCCGCTCGGCGAGCACCGAGTCGGCGCCGCGCATCGGCGCGTCCCCCCCCTCGATCTCGGCGGCGTACGCTGGCAGGCCCGGCGCGTCCGGTCGCGTCGCCACATAGGCGATGATCGACGCCGCCGCGGTCGACAGGCCGATCGCCAGCCCGACGCCGCGCCACCACTGTGGCAGCGCCGTGCGGGGCGCCTGCTCGGCGGCCATGCGCGCCAGGAGGCGGTCAGCGAGGTCCTGGCCGACGGGGGCCGCCAGCGCCCGCAGGCGGCGTCCCTCGTCGGTCCGTTCGGCCCGGCCCTCGAGCTCGCGGCGCTCCTCGGCCGAGAGCGCGCCCTCGGTCAACGCCCGCCAGGGGTCGTGCTGCTCCGCGTCGCGCCGCTCGCGCTCGAGACGGCCCAGCGCCTTCAAGAGATCGTCGTCACCCATGTGGTATGCCCTCTGCCGAACCTATACGCGCGCGGCGGCGGCGATCTGACCGACGTTCGTCAGCGGCCGGTGCCGCTCGTCAGCTGCTCGGCGATGGCACGGACCTGGCGGCGCAGGCGCGACAGGCGTTGGTAGACGACGTCGGAGGAGAGCTTGAGCTGCTCGCAGATCTTCTCTGGGGGCAGGTCTTCGATGAAGGCGAGCTCGAACAGGTGCATCTGCTCTGGGCCGAGGACAAGGGGCAACTGTTCGAGCAGGGTGGCGAGCAGGTTGCGCGCTTCGATCATCGGCAGCAGGTCGGCGCTCGGGCCGGCCGGGTCGTCGGCCTGCTCGAGGGCCGGCTCGCCGAGCCATGGACGGCGCTTGCCCGTCCGCAGGATGGAGATCGCCTGGCGGCGCGCGTACCACCGGACGAAGTTCTCGAGGGAGCGCCCGCCGTCGTGTTTCCAGGCGCGCAGCGCGCGGGCGTCGTCGTTCAGCAGGCCGTAGAAGATCTCCTGGACGAGGTCTTCGAGGTCCTGGCGTTGGGCGCGGGGCCGGCGCGCCGGCGCGTAGCGCTCGAGCACCCCCTTCGCTTCCCACTGGACGCTGCCGCGCAGGCGTTCCACGAGCGTCCGCAAGGCCCACGGATCGCGCGCCAGCGCACGCTCGATGAGCGATGCCGTCGCCTCGCCTCGTTCGTCGGCGGCCACTGGTGTATCCGGCGCGCCGGATCGAGCCCTCACGGCCTCACCATCCTTCCCCGGGCGACTGAGGACTTCATAGCACACTCGGGTTGGCGGCGGCGAAGCCTTCGGGGAGACCCCGATGTCACGTCCCGCGGCGGGGTCGGAACAGGTCGTCGACGAAATCCGAAATGATCTGCGCCCTTAGGGCGGGATCGAGCGCGTCGAGCATTTCGTTGATCCCGGCCATTCGTTCGGGCAGCGCGCCGTCGCGGACCCCGGCCATGGCGAGGAGGGGGCCGAACCCGCCGCCGTCGGGCGCCGTCGCTGCGTCGGCCAGGATCTGGCGGACGGCCGCGCCGAGGTGGCCGTAGGGGAGCGCGCGCGCCGCGGCGACGCTGTCCCGCAGGTCGGCCAGCATGGCGTCGACCCACGGCCCGCCCTTCGGGTTCACCGAGAGATGGATGTTCGCGGGCGAGCCCGCGAAGGAGAGCTGGGGCTGGACGTACCAACCGCGCGCCTTCATCTCGTCGGCGACGTGGAAGATGCCGAGGCCGTCGGCGGTGAACGCGACGAGGTTCATGTCGGGCCGGCCGAGCACGCGCAGCCCCTCGATGGCGTCGATGCCCGCCACGATCCTGCGCGTCGCGTCGAGCATCTCGCGGGCCAGGGCCAGGTAGCCCTCGTCGCCGAGGAGCTCGAGCACCGCCCACGCGCCGGCCAACGGGCCGCCCGACTTGCTGCTCTGGATCGTCGGATTGACGATCGTATAGCCGCTCCACGTGGCGCACGCGTAGACCTGACGCCGCCGCATCGCCGGGTCGCGATGGAGGACGACCGAGGCGCCCTTCGCGGCGAACGCGTACTTGTGCAGATCGCACGACATCGAGGTGACGCCGGGCACGCGGAAGTCGAAGGGCGGCACCGGCGCGCCGAGGCGCTCGAAGTAGGGGAGCAGGAAACCGCCGATACAGGCATCGACGTGGAACGGCAGTCCGCGCGTCTGAGTCAGCGCGCCGATGGCCGCGATCGGGTCGACGACGCCGTGGGCGTAGGACGGCGCGGAGGCGACGATCAGGCAGGTGCGCGGGCCGATCGCGGAGGCGATGGCCTCGGGATCGGCGCGGAAATCGGCGCCGACGGGGACGAGGACCGCCTCGACGTCGAGGTAGTGGGCTGCCTTCTGGAAGGCGGCGTGCGCGGTGTGCGGCAGGACCACCTGCGGGCGGCCGCCGTCCGGGTGCGCGGCGCGCCAGGCGTCGCGGGCGGCCTTCACCGCCAGCATACAGCTCTCGGTGCCGCCGCTCGTGAACGTGCCCACGGCGCCGGGGGGGGCGTTCAGGTGGTCGGCGACGCGGCCCACGACCTCGTTCTCGAGCCGCAGGAGGCTGGGGAATGCCGTCGGATCGAGGCCGTTCTCGGTCAGGAACGAGGCGTAAGCCTGCTTGCAGACCTCCTCGGCCTCGCGACCGGCGTCGTAGACGTAGGCCCACACGCGCCCGCTACGCCAATCGACGTCGGCGGCGCGGAACGACTCGAGGCGGGCGAGCACCTCGTCGCGCGGCGTGCCCTTCGGCGGAATCCCCACGGCAGACCTCCCTCGGTTCGGCGCCCATCATGGGCGAGGCTCGGCGCGCCTTCAACCCTGGGGGCGTCTTGCGTATGCTCCCGAGGAATCGCGAAGGGGGAGCTCGATGCTGACGACGTTCACATTGCTCGCGGGGGTGGTGCTCGGGGCGCCGCCGCTCAATGGCGAGGACCGGGCCCAGGTGGAGCAGGGCGAGGTGGTGGTCAAGCGCCTCACCCCCACCGACGACTCGGGCGTCTCGGCGCGCGCCTACGGCGTCGTCGACGCGCCGCCGGCGGAGGTCTTCCCGGTCGTGCGCGACTGCGCGTACTTCCACGAGTTCATGCCGCGCACGAAGAACAGCAAGCTCGTCTCGCAGGAGGGTCCCGTGGCCATCTGCGAGGTCGAGATCTCGATGCCGTTCCCCATCTCGAACCTGGTGGCCACGACGCGCTCCACGAACAAGGAGCTGCCGGGCGGGGGCTTCGAGCGGCGCTGGTCGCTCGTCGAGGGCGACTACAACCGCAACAACGGCGCCTGGGAGGTCACGCCCTGGGGGGCCGACGGCAAGAAGACGCTGCTCGTGTACTGGCTCGACGTCGATCCGAAGGTGATGGTGCCGGACGCGATCATCCGCCGGGCGCAGACGGGCAGTCTGCCGGACGTCTTTGAGGCGGTGCGCAAGCGGGTGTCGGAGCGGCGCGGTCGCTGACAGCGGCGGGCGTCCAAGTGGGCGACGCCTCGCTTGTCCGGCGAGGCGATGCCGGCGTCTTGCGGCTCGCCGGGCTCCTGCCCGGCGCCGCCCGCGGGGCGGACGCGGGCTACGCGCTGCGCCGCCCCCCTCGCCATCGGCTCGGCTGTGGCTGCGGGTTCGCGCCTTGGCCTCGCCTCACCGTCCGGCGCGATCCTTCGTCAACTTGAACGCCCGCCGCTGTGAGTCGGGCGCCGGAGACGAAAAAGGCCGCTGGTCGGAAACCAGCGGCCTTTTTTTGTGCCCAGGGGCGGAGTCGAACCACCGACACGTGGATTTTCAGAAGATT